>DATJOF010000034.1:0-217274 GCA_035507415.1 Solirubrobacteraceae bacterium | reverse complement strand
GAGCGTGCAAACCGGACCTGCCTATCGGACAGGTTAGCACTTCTGTCAGACATAAGTCGAGCGGACTCTGCGTGCCCGGCGAAGTACGTGTGGAGACACGATCACGATGATGTCGATCGCTTGGGATGGTTCTCAGCGCGTACTCCCTCGATATGCCGACGCGGTTGAGCGCAGTCGCTTTGCGGGGACGGAGCAGGGAAGTCGCGGCGATTGAGGTGACCAGGACGCCGTCGGGGGTGTGTAGGGCGAGCTTTCGGCGACGACGACGAGCAGAGCGCCGAACGCAGCGGGTACGTCGGGAGAGAGCTTCTCCGGCGGAACGAGCGGGTTGGCGGGCGGCCTGATCGACGCGATATCTCCCAGAGCGCTGGCCGCCGCTCAGGCAATCGCCTCTGCGATCGCGTCGGTCTCCAGGTTCAGCGAACCCCGCGTCACGAGTCCGCTTCCGGAGTTGACGAGTCCGCCTCGCGTCCGGTCGGGTCCGAAGGTCCGCCAGCAGGGCGGCTGCCGGCGCCGCCCAAAAGCCCGAGCGGCTTCAGCGCAAGCGAGCCGAGCCGCCCGCGACCGGCGACGCGCATCAGGCCGCGCTGTTGCTCGGGGCTGAGCAGACCACCCTGATCGATCAACGGCAGCCCCGTGCTGACGCGCTCGTCCAGCGAGTGATAGGCGTCCTGGTACTCCTGGGCGATGCGTTTGTGCCGAGCGACATCTTCGTCGAGCTCGACGATGTAGCGCTCGCGGTCGAGCTCCTGCCAGACCCGCGGCGCGGCCTCGGGACGAGGACCGCTCAAGGCCTGCTCGTAGACCGCAACGAGCCGGTCTGCGATCTCGCCCCACGTGGGCACCGGAAGCGCGCACAATGTCTCGAGATGCGTGTCGCGCGCTGGCCCCGGACCAAGCAGTGGCAGGACGGCGGCTGCGCTGGCGTGCGGATCCCACGGGACGAGCGTGGCCGCCGGGCCGGCCAGCTCAGACAGCGAGGCCTGCGCAGCGAACAGGCACGGCAGGTTCGCGCAGGCGGCCTCGAGCGGGATCAGCCCAAAGCCCTCGTAAAGAGTCGGGTAGACGAGAGCCCGGGCATGGGCGTACAGCCAGTTCTTCGCCGGCTCCTCGACCGAGCCCAGCTCGACGATCAGGTCCGCGAGCTCGGGATCCCGCGCGAGCAGCCGCTGCTCATCCTCCCGAGACGAGCCATGCGGGACGTGTGCGCCGGCCAGCACCAGCCGTCCCGGCCACCCCAGCTCGCGCAGGGCCCGCAGCAGCTCGATCGCGAACGGACGGTTCTTGTGGGCGTAGTCGGCACCCAAACAGAGCAGAAATGGCGTAGAGGCCTCGAGGCCCTCGGGAGGGCTCTGCGGCAGATCGGTGGGCACGCTCGCCTCGGTGCCCACCCCAACGACGTGCGCCCGCGCCTGCGGCAAGAGGTCCTCGGCTAGCGCGTCGCGACGAGCATGCTCGGAGAAGAAGATCGTCTGGTCGGCCGCGCCCAACGCCAAGCGAGTGGTGCGCCGGTACATGCGCCAGGCGTCTATGTCGGGGTGGTAGGCGCGGTTGTGGTAAGCGATCAGGTCTTGCTGGCCGATGACGATGCGCTCGCCGACAAGCCTCAAGAGCGCGAGGTCGGCCGGCGTGAACACCTGCTGGGGACGGTGGACCACGTCCGTGCGGGGCGGGTTGCGTGTGGCCTGTTCGTAGGGGAGCAGCTCGACGCCGGGAACGCTCTCAAGCGCATTCGAAGCACGCTCGGAGAGGTCGTGCGGCACGAGCACTCTCACCTTCGCCTCGCCTGCAAGCGCCAGGGCCTGGATCAGCCCGATGATGTAGGTCTGCGTCCCACCCGTGCTTGCCGTGAGTGCGCGTGCGTCGATCGTCACCGAGAGCCCGCGGACCGCCGCGCGCGCGCAACTCACGGCCTGGCGCAGCGGGCCCTGCTCATCGCGACTCACGGTCTCCTCGATCCGAGCGATACCCTGGCGAGCCGATACCGCCTCTCGGTCCGGCGGTAAACCATTGAGATCGCCCGCGACCAGCACGTCATCAGCGAGGACGTGCACCATCCCGAGGGCTGACACGCGCAGGGCCAAGTCCGCCAAAGCGTCGTCCGGCGTGCGCGACTCGTCCAAAGGACCCGCCAGCTCGAGCGCGGAGCGGCGTATGTACACACAGCCTGGGCCCATCGTCGCGATCTTCGGGCGAAGGCGGGGAGATCGCGTGGCGACTCGCTGCGCGAGCTCGTCAAACGAGGGCCCGCTGGCATGACCGCCAAGCTCGAGGTCCACTCCACCCGACCCGAGGCACAGCGGAGTGGCGCTGGCGACGGTGGAGTCGCTTAGCGCAGCTGCGCGCAGCCGCTCCAGCCAGCCCGGGCTGACGCTGATGCCCGGGATGAGCAGGACCAGATCGGCGGGAAAGCTGGAGCGGATCGCGGCGTTGATCGCGTGGGTCGGCAGATCAGAGTCCGATGTCATTCCGATCCACGTCTCGAGCCTGGGAGGAAGTCCGTCCGACATCTGCCCGAGCAGCACTTGCGTGCCCACAACGATGACCGGGATCGACGCGTCGGTGTGCTCTTGGACGGCGCGCAGGCTCACGAGCGGCCGAGCGTCGGCTCCCAACGCGGGAATGGACACGAGCACCGAGCCGCGCTCGAGCGCGAACTCGTCTCGGTGATCGATTAGTCGCACGTCATCCTCGTCGGGCAGCCTAGAGCAGTCCCATGGGCGGTTGAACGTAGGCGATAATGGCGGCACGATGCCAGCAGACGACCAGGTCGAGGCAGTCGAGCGTGCGGCCGCGCGGCTCGAACGTGGACCGAACGCTTCGTCCGGGCCGCACGGGCGGGGCCTGCGGGGCGCAGTGCGCAGGGGCGTGCTGCGTGCGATGGGGCCCTTCACCCATTACCAGCGCGAGCTCGATGTCGAGATCGTTGTGGCCCTCCGACGGCAGCAGGCAGAGCTCGACCGGTTGCGAGCGGAGCTTGACCATTTGCGCGAACGCCATACGGAGCAGATCGAGCGGCTCGAGGATCTGACGCGCGAGCTCATTCGCACGGCCGAATCGCTGAGGCGAGCGAGCGTCGCCGCCCGGACAGCGGAAGATCCGCCGCCGAATTCCGCCCAGCTCTCGGGTGCGGAGGGCGAGCGGCAACTTCGACCGCCCGGCGCGAGGGTCTAGGCTAGAAGCCGTCTCGGCGACGGAACAGGTTGTGGAACGATGTCGCGAATGCAGGTAATCACGCTCGCGACCTCGACGACCCTGTCGCAGGCGCACGCCCTCGCGGCCTCGCTCAGGCGTCACGAGCCTGACTGGCCGGTGGACATTCTCCTGATCGGAAACGCGACGACCGAAGGCCCCGGCGAGACTTCGCCACGACCGCGATCAGTGGCCGATGAGCTGAACATCGATCTCGAGACCCTCATCGCCTGGCATGACATGGACGACCTGCTGACGCTGCTCGTGCCAAGCGTGATGCAGAGCTACGCCCACCGGATCGACACGCCTGTGCTGCACCTGCCTTCGAGCGCGTGGGTGCTCGGCGATCTCGAGCCAGTAACGGCTGCTCTCGCCGAAAGGAGCGTCGTGTTGGCCTCCCGATTCGTGGGCGACATACCCGACGACGGTCTGCAGCCGAGCCGCGAGCAGTCGGAGCGGGCTGGACGGATTTGCGGCACTTTCGCGGCCGTCGACTGTTCCCCGCGCGCGGGCGAGTTCTTGGGATGGTGGAGGAGGCATGTCGAGGCCGCGTTCGGATCGCTCGATGGAAGCACGAGCGGCGCGCGACCCGAGGACCGGCCCTGGCTGGCACGCACGTTGGAACTAGCCCCGGCCCGCTTTGGCGCGGCGGTGCTCGACGATGCAACCTTCAACCTGAGCTACTGGAACCTGCACGAGCACATCCTTGAATCGACATTCGAGGGCGTTTGCGTAGATAGCCGGGATCAACTGCGTCTGCTGAATCTGCCGGGATTCCGCCCGGACCGCCCCCACGAGCTCAACCGGGCTGCAAGCCGAGTGCGCCTCAGCCGCTCGCCCGTCCTACGCGATTTGTGCGAGCAGTATGCGCTCGAGCTGCGCAACGCCGGTTGGTCTCTGTCCAAGCGCTGCTACGAGATCGGCGTCCACATGGCCGACGGGCTCGTGTATGACGAGGCGTTAGACGCGCTGCGCGTGCGAGCCGAAGCTCTTGGCGAGCGCTTCGATGACCTGTTCAGCGCCACGAGCAAGGACGCGCGCGCGTTCACGGACTGGCTCAAGGGACCAGCTCCAGCAGGGGCCCGCTATGGCATCAATCGCTACGTGTTCTACCGCGTGGTGCGCGAGCGCCCGGACGTTATGCGCGCCTATCCCGAACTCGACGGATCGGACGGCGCTGAGTACGTCGCCTGGTGCTGGGCGTTTGGACGCGAGGAGATGGCGATACCAGACCGGTTTATGCCGCCGCTTGCCGGCAAGGAGAAGGCAGCAACGACTGTGCCGGCAACGGGCGAGCGTCAGCCGGCCGGCAGCGAGCCCGCCGTCTCGGGCCCTCGCGCTCGAGAGATGGT
Source organism: Solirubrobacteraceae bacterium (assembly GCA_035507415.1). Lineage (GTDB taxonomy): Bacteria > Actinomycetota > Thermoleophilia > Solirubrobacterales > Solirubrobacteraceae > Palsa-744. The sequence goes on along the minus strand of DATJOF010000034.1, from coordinate 212,730 downwards.
CGAAACTCCGCCGATGCCCGGACCACACAACACAGAGAACGGCTCCACGCCAGTCGTACGGGTAACCGGATACCTGGGTCACACACTTGGGCTGGGCGCCGCAGCTCGCGGCTATGCGCAGGCGCTTCGCGCAACAGGTGTGCCGGTGAGCACCGTAAGCGTCCCGCTGCACCATGTGAAGTTGCCGCTCGAGTTGCAAGCGGGATACGGACACCACAGCTTCGAGGACGGTCTCCACCAACATGTCGGTGACGACATGAGCGTCCGAAACGGCTTCGAGATTGTGGCCGTGAACGCCGACGAGCTCCCCGACTTCGTCGAGCGTCTGGGCGAGGACTATTTTCACGGTCCCCGCATCGGTATCTGGGGCTGGGAGACCGACAGCATTCCTCGGCGCTGGCAGAGCGCATTCGCGCTCGTACAGGAGATTTGGGTTTACTCCCGGTTCATGGCGGAGAATATTGGGGCAGCCGCGCCGGTACCCGTGGTCGCGCTGCCGCCGCCTGTGGAGCCGCCCGTCAGCCCGGCCGTCCCGACCCGCCTCGATGTAGCGGATGACGGTTTCTTGTTCCTGTTCGTGTTCGACTACATGAGCACGATTCAACGGAAGAATCCGGTCGGATTGATCGAGGCGTTCAAGCGGGCCTTCTCGCCCGGTGAGGGCCCCCGTCTTCTGCTGAAGACGATCAACGCCCCGTTGCGACCGCTCGCCGAGGAGGAGGTGCTGTGGGCGGCTCGTGGTCGCGCCGACATCCATGTGATAGATCGCTCCCTCACTGAAGACGAGCTCAACGGGCTAGTGGCGATGTGCGATTGCTACGTATCCCTGCACCGCTCCGAGGGCTTCGGGCTGACGATGGCCGAGGCGATGGCGATCGGCAAGCCCGTGATCGGCACCGGCTACTCGGGCAACCTTGACTTCATGACCGCGCAGAACAGTTACCTAGTGGAGTACGAGCTGGGACGCGTTGGTCCCGACTGCGAGATCTACCCTCCCGACGGACGGTGGGCTGATCCCAGCATCGAGCATGCAGCCGAATTGATGCGTCGTGTCATCGAGCGGCCCGACGAGGCCGCCGCTTTGGGCGTGCGTGCAAGCGCGGACATCGCTCGCGCCCTCTCCACGAAGGTCACGGGAGCAGCCATGCGTGAGCGACTTGAAAAGCTCGATGCACTCGCCGCGAGACCTACTCGCTCCCACGCACTGAACTCTCTCGACCGGGCCCCTAGATAGGCTCCGCGGCCGTGGCGAACACACTCTCGGCTCAACCGCCTAACGCGACCGAACTACGCTCGGACGCCCTGGCGTAATCGCGACGATGGTCCGAGCGGTTTCGGAGCCGGGACAGCAGGGCAGAAACGGCACAGTCCACGCTGGCGCGTCTGTGCCTCGCGTAGTCTCTTTGAGCCGCGCCATCACGCGCATTCCGAGCTGGATTCGCGCACTGGCCTTCTACATCGTTCTCGCCATCCTTTCGATCGGGTGGCACGCTGTCACGCATCCGCAAACGGTGTGCGCATGCGTCGGTACCGCTGATCCCGCCGCGTACATGTGGGCGTTGAGCTGGTGGCCACACGCAATTCTCAGTGGTTTGAATCCATTCGTAACCCATTACCAATGGTCCCCAACCGGCACGAATTTGGCGCAAGCGGCGATGATCCCCACAGCCGCAATCATCGCTACTCCGATCACAGCGCTATTCGGACCGCTTTTCTCGTATAACGCGTTGGCAATTCTGAGTCCGGCCCTGGCCGCGTTTACCGCCTATCTCCTGTGCCGCCGCCTGATTCGAAAGGAGCTGGCTGCTGTCGTGGGAGGCCTACTCTACGGCTTTAGCTCATATGAGTTCGCACAGCTTCTTGGGCACCTTAATCTTGTGATGACGTTCCTGCTCCCCGTGATGGTGCATATGTCACTAATGCGCGTCGATCGGGAGGTATCACGGGTGAAATATGTGCTTGGTATGGCTGTGCTGATTTTTCTTCAGATCGGTCTGTCAACTGAACTTCTCGCCGAGAGCGTCGCCATAGGGCTTGTCGTTCTTGTTGCCGCGCGGCTGATAGCAGTCCCGCCGCAACGCGAACGAGTCTTCGGTTTGATTTTGGAGACAATCCTCGCGGGGCTGCTGGCAGCCGTCGTCAGCGCGCCCTTCCTGTATTACGCGCTCTTCAGCGGAGGTCTCCCACAAAGCAACCCAGCCCTCTCCGACGCTTACCCACTCGATTTCGCAAATCTCATATTTCCTAGTTTCACAACATGGTTGGGACATCATGACTTTCAATCCCTGTGGGCGACTTATGACAAAGGAGACGTGTCTGAGGCCAACGGCTACTTCAGCCTCCCGATCTTGATCGCGTTCGGCGCGTGGCTTTTGACGTCTGGCTGGCGGTCCGTGCTCGGCAAGCTGTTGGCTGTCGGAACGCTCGTGAGCATCATCCTGGCAATGGGCTCACATCTGCACGTGGCCGGCAATCAAACGATCACCCTGCCATATAGCTGGGTAAAAACGTTGCCAATTTTTGACAATATCATCCCGGCGCGAATCGTCGTTTTCTCCGGGCTAGCGATCGCAATCGGAGTTGCGGCGTGGCTGGCCGCCCGAGGGACTCACATGTTAGCGCGATGGTCGCTCGTTCTGCTGGGTATACTATTGTTAGTGCCCAACCTTACTTCTTCACTTTATGGAGTTCCGCCTTTCAATCCCCGTTTTTTTTCGACAAGCTTGTACCGTCACTATTTGAGCCGCAACGAGACAGTGCTTATGCTGCCCTTCGGACATAACGATAACTCAACGCTCTGGCAGGCCGAGACTGGCTTCTATTTCTATATGCCTGAGGGCTATGTATCGAGCCAGATCCCAGCCCCGTTCGAAGCAGAGCCCGGTGTCACCGAACTGTTCAACAATGTTGCGCCCGCCGCCCCAGTCTTGGGGTCGTTCATCCGGGCGCATTCAGTCAGCGACGTCGTGGTCGACCCTACCCAGGCCGGACCGTGGCCCAGAGCGCTTCAGCAGCTCGGATTCCGAGCACAATCGGTGGGCGGGGTTCTGCTCTTCCACGTGCCGGACTCTCCGGCTTAGCCTGGGCCTGTGAGTACCTCAAATAGCCTGGGGCAAAACCGCTACTGTTACCCCGACGATGGCGGCCGACAGTGAACGCCGATCAGTGGAGGACAGAGCAGCGAAACGCGCGTAAGAGCGTGGAACTCCTGCGGCGCTCACGCGAACCTGCGCCGCCAGAGGAAGCGCCGAGCACACCCTCGCCGTTGGCGTCGGTCATCGTGGTGTGCTGGAACTCGGCTGATGTTCTCGGTCGCTGTCTCAATCAGCTTCTCGCCCAAGACTACTTTCCCTACGAGCTGATCGTAGTCGATGACGGCTCGCAAGACGACACTATTGAGATCGCAGAGCGCGCCCCCGCCGACGGCAAGCTGACGATCGTGCGCAGTCTCCGCAATCGCGGCTGCCCACACGCACGCAACCTCGGCCTGCGGCATGCCCGCGGCGAAATTATAGTGTTCATCGATGCGGACGGCTTCGCCGCCCCGGGCTGGCTACGGCACATCGTGGCGATGTTCAGGACTGACGAGGCGATCGGCGGCGTCGCGTCAACCGTGTTCTTCGCCGACAACCCCCTCGTGCTCAACGGCGCCGGCGGAACTGTTAACCGCCAGGGATGGGCGGCCGACCTTTCTATGAACGAGTCTTACGAGCACGCGCAGATCGCGCCGGAAGCGCTCTACGCGATGGGTTGCGGCATGGCGATTCGACGCTCGGCGACGGAACGAGTCGGGCCATTCGACGATCGCATGCTCAATTACTACGACGACGTCGACTATGGCGTGCGCCTGTGGCGCGCGGGCTACAAGGTGGTCATAGCACCCGACGCCTGGATCGACCACGGCTTCGGCCAGAGTGCGACCGATCAAGCGCGCAAGCAACTACTATGCGAGCGCCACCGCGTTCGCGTGGTGCTCAAGCATGCACCTGCGTCGATTCTTCCACGTTGGGCGGCGCACGAGTGGCGCGCCGCGAAAGACGCCACCCCAGCCCGCCGGGCGCTAAAGCTGAGAGCGATGGCTTGGAATCTGTTTCACCTGCCTAGTACGCTGAGTACCCGTCGACGACTACGCCAAGTGCCTCGCGCTCCCGAGCGCCTGATCCATCGGTCATGGGGAGACGGTTTCCCGGCCGGCGTTCCGCCACGACGGACACCTCGTCCCGAATTTGCAGCCAGCGGCCTCGATATGGCCGATCCCGCTAGCGAGACGCAGTTGATCTACGGATGGTTCCCGGTGGAGCGGGACATCAACGGTCGCAGCTATCGGTGGGCTGGCGTCGAGGCGGCAGCGTTAGTCCGACTAGACGCACCCACCAGGCTGGTTCGACTCGACTACGCGCATGTACCGGTCGACACAGGTGGGGTCGAGCTCAAGATTCGACGCTTGGGCTCCGCTGATCCTCTCACTCCCGTCTGGACGACGTACCTGTCGTGGCAGTACGTCCCGCGATCGGTCGAGAATCATCTACTCGCGCTGGCCCCGGGCGACTATGAGGTCGCGTTCAGCACGGAGAACGGCTGGCGTGAGACGCCGCTCGAAACACGCCTACTCGGCTTCGCGCTCACGCGCATCGCCTTTGAGGAGACTCTTGACATAGCCACTGACGGCTTGGACATGGCAGCGACGGCGGTGGAGGATCAACTGTTGACAGGCTGGTTTCAGCACGAGCACCAGGACGGACGTAGCTACAGGTGGGCCACCGGTCACTCGGCCGTGATCGTGCGTGTCGCAGAGGCGATACACGGTCTCCGGATGAGCTACCGTCTTCCCCCGGGCTCAATAGGTGTGTTGCGTATCTCGGTACGGAGAAGCGACTCAGAGACGGTTGTCTGGTCGACTCGGATCAGCTGGCGGGACCAAGCCTGGCACGATGCTATTTTCCAAGTGAACTTGAACCCCAGCGATTACATCGTGACTTTCGACACAGAGAGGACTTGGTCCAACCCCGGCGGCAAGGACGATGCGTTTGGCGCCGAGGATCGCGCGTTGGGCTTCATTCTCTCGTCGCTCTCATTCAAGCGATCGTAGGCGCTGTATGGCCGGGCGCAGCTGGCGCGTCTGAGGCGGATAGTCGCGGGAAGAGCTCGCGCATCAGCGCCCGGGTTTGCGACGTCTGCATATCGCTGGACTTCGTGGTCCACGCGAGAACCTGGGGTACGTGCACGCCGTGAGCCCCCACCGCCGCGCACTTGCACCACAGATAGAAGTCGTCGTAGCCGGCAAGCCGAGGATCTGTCGAGTAGCCACCCAACTCGAGCAGACGCTGTCGCCGGATGAGAGCCATGCCGTCGATCCAGTCTTCCCTGCCCAGCCGCTCGGGCTCCCATGGAAGCGAGCTCAGTAGCTGAACCACTCGGTCACCCTCGTAGGCCGCGACCATCGGATAGGCGAAGGTGGCGCGCGGGTCCGCATCAAGAGCTCTTACGAGGCGCTCCAGCGTAGACGGATAGATCCCGCCCTGAGCATCGAGAACGAACACGTACTCGCCCCGGGCCTTCGCCACAAGCACATTTCGCGAGCGGGCCACGCCACGCTCGACCGACTGGTGCAACAGCAACGCAGGCAGCGTCGGATGTTCCTCCAGTAAGAAGCTAATCGCCAGGTGCGCGCCGTCGCTCGAGCCATCCGCGAGGACGAGCAACTCGAACTGGCGGTAGCGAGAGGCGACGACGCTAGCGAGCGCCTGGACGCCCTCGGGCGCGCGACCCTGCGCGAGCACGCTTATGACAGTCACGCGCGGGGTGTACCGAGCGTAGGCGGGAGTCTGCGCAAGCACTCTCGCGCGACGACGTCGTCTCCTCAGCATGGTCCCGGCAGCTCGGACCCGAGCGCGGTCAGCCGGCCGACGGCCGCGTGCATCGAGAGCTCTTGCCGCACAAAGTCGTACGCCTGCCCCTGCACCCGTTGCAGCCGCTCATCGTCATCGAGTAGGTCATTGACGGCGTCGGCGATGCCATCGGCGCTCGCCACCAGGAAGTGCTCGCCCGGAACGAGCGGCTCGCTATCGAGACAGGGCTCGGAGACCACCACGCAACCGTTGCAGATAGCCTCGAGGAAGCGCATCCACTCGAGTGCCGACGAAGCAGCGCGGTGCAGGTTGAGCAGGATTTGCGAGCTACGCAGGCGATGGTACTTGTCGATCCCCTTCAGGAAGTCCGGCCTAGGCCCGGTCCTACGCTCCAGCGGCGGAATCAGAAGCTCGCACTCGCGTGCCCACAGCTTCTTGCCGAGGCCCGCCAGCAGCAGGTCACGGCGGGCGTCTGCCGCCCCGAGATAGAGCACGTCGATCGGACGGTCGATACATTTGTCACCGCGCCAAGTGTCCCATGCCGGGGCGTAGCCCAGCTGGATGTGATCGCAGCGCAGCCCGCGGCGCCGGAGCTCTTCTGCGCTGGAACGATTGATGGAGACCGCAGCGGCGAACCGGGGAACCAGCTGGCAAGTCTGCTCGAACCACTCGGTCCCTGGATTCTCGGTGCATAGGGCGATAGTGCGGGCCCGCTGTCGACAGTCGGGAAATCCGGCTGGATCGCCATGAGCCTGGAACTCGTGCGGGATCACGACATAGACGCGCTCCTCTTGTATGGGAGGGAACTTGTCGAAGACGATCTCGACGGCGTGGCCGGCCGCTGCGGTCGCCGCGGAGATCGCTTCGAGCAGCTCGGTCATGAAGTAGCTGCCCAGGCGGGTACTTACGAAGCAGAAGTGCATCTAGGTGCGGCAGGGTAGCCCAGCCGACGGGTGGCGCGGGCATGAGCCGAGCGCTCCGCGGTGATTCCTGTACGCGGACCGGACCATTATGATTCGGCCCGGATGCCTTCGATCGCCGCCATGCCCGCGTGCCGACCTCGATAACCGGCCTCGATACATGAGCAGTCAAGAGCGGGAAGAACTGGAGCAGCGAGACCATGACCTCGCGCAGATGCAGCGAGCGATTGTCCGTCGCGAGCACGCTCTCGAGGAACTGCGACAGCGCATTGCTGCACTCGAGGGAGATCTGGCCCTCGCACGGCAAGCCGCGCGCAGGACCGAAGAATCGGTCACCTGGCAGCTCTTCCAGAAGGTGCGGGCGAGGCTCTATCGTGCCGTCGGCGGCGAGCGCTCGCTCGGGGCTCGAGCGCTAGCGCGATCGCTCCGCCTCGTGGGGCGATACCTGCGTGAGCGCAGTCCAGCCGAGCCCCCTTCGAGCCCCGGCCCGGGCGTACCCTCGATTGAGCTGCCCGAATATTCCGATCCACAGGTTTCGCTCATCATCCCGGTCCACTCCCATGCTGCGCTGACAGAAGCCTGCCTGTACTCGATCGCGGATCACACCACGCATGCCCGTTACGAGGTCATCCTGGTCGATGACACCGCCGATGCCGACACCAAACGCATGCTCGCGGGCGTGGCGGGCGCGACCATCCTGCGCAACGAGAGCAACTTGGGCTTCTTGCGCAGCATGAACCGCGGCGCGAGCGTCGCACGCGGAGATTGGCTGGTTCTCTTCAACAACGACACCGAGGTCACACGAGGCTGGCTCTCCGCAATGTTGGAATGCGCGACCTCCGCCCCGGACGTCGGAGTGGTCACACCTAAGTTCATCTATCCCGACGGCACCCTCAACGAGGCGGGCGGGATCGTGTGGCGCGACGGCACGGCGATGAACTTCGGCCGTTGCGATCTTCCTAGCCACTTTCAGTACGAATACAGGCGAGAGACCGACTACGGCTCGGCGGCCGCGCTGATGGTAAGCGCGAAACTCTGGAAGGACGTGGGCGGTTTCGACGAGCGCTACGTGCCGATCTACTACGAGGACACAGACCTTTGCTTTCAGGCCCGTGAGCGAGGCTTGCGCGTGCTGTACGAGCCAGAGGCGGTCGTGGTACACGTCGAGGGGGCAACGTCGGGAACCAACCCGACCTCAGGCGCTAAGCGATATCAGGAGCTCAATCGCGAGAAGTTTGTTGACAAGTGGACCGCGCGGCTCGCCGAACAGTGGCAGTCATCGCCTATGAATGTGCGCCTCGCGGCAAACCGATTCCGGGGCCAGCAGGTGCTCGTGATGGATCATCGGGTGCCCATGGCAGACCGGGACTCAGGATCGTTGCGCATGTTGAGCATCATGCGATCGCTCATCAGGCTAGGCGTGCACATTACGTTCATACCCGAGAATCTCGCCCAAATAAAACCTTACACGCGCACGCTTCAGCGCATGGGTATCGAGGTGCTCTACGGTGGCGTAGACGTTCGCACGGAGCTCGCCATGATCGGCCCGCGATTGACCGCAGCCATTCTCTGCCGGCCTCACACATCGAGCCACTGGCTAGACACGGTACGGGAGTTCGCTCCGCAGGCTACGATCTTGTATGACACTGTGGATCTCCACTGGCTGCGCGAAGCCCGCAGATTCGGCCCGGCGCACATGTCGGGCACACTCGTGGACACCAATGGCAGCCTAGATACCCACTCGATCCCACCGAAGGCGAAGATCCTGCGCGACCTTGAACTCGCGTTGATCCGTAACACGGATGCGACGCTTGTTGTGACCGACGATGAGCGGGCCCAAATTCAACGTGACGTACCCAACGCGAATGTCTTCGTCGTCCCGAATATCCATGACATAGAACCAGAGGTCGCGCCGGCTCAGGATCGGTCGGGGATACTGTTCATCGGAAGTTTCGAGCACCTCCCGAACGTCGACGCCGCGGTGCAGCTTGTGAAGCACGTAATGCCCGTCGTGTGGGAAAGCCTGGGCAACCTCCGCGTTACCATCGTTGGCTCCGATCCGCCCCCCGAGGTCCAGGCGCTGGCTTCGTCGAGGGTTGACGTCACCGGATGGGTCAGGGACCTACGAGCATTGCTAGGGCAGTCGCGTATGCTAGTGGCTCCGCTGCGGTACGGAGCGGGAATGAAGGGTAAAATCACTCAGTGTTTGGCAGCCGGACTACCGGTCGTCACCACTTCGATCGGCGCCGAGGGCCTCATAAAGCCGCACCCAGCGGGAGACAATGGCGAGTACAGCCACCAACCTCCTTATCTTCTCACTGCGGACCATCCTTCCGAGCTCGCACGAGAAGTTGTCCGCCTCCAGGAGGATGATGACCTGTGGGAGCGCCTCTCCGTCGGCGGCCAGCAATTTGTCGCCCAGCATTGCTCGACCGAGATCGTCTCGCGTCGGATTGGTGAACTCCTCGGTTCGATCAGCCGCCCGTCCATCTCGCGGGAGCCAGACCGGCTAGTCCGCTGACAGAACAGCAGCGGTCAATCAGATACCCTGCGCCGAATCCAAAACGAACCACCACCGTCGGGATAGCGCGCAGGATAGTCCGGTAGCACCTGGGCGAGGATGTCGGGTCGGAACTGGCTCATCCACGCGACCCCAACCAGGATCTCGAACGCTGAGTTGAAGGCAAGAAACGATCTCACCGCATACTGCTCGTTCCACGCGCGGCCGACCAAGACCCACTCTTGAGGATAGTCCCAGGGCAGAAAAATGTCGTGAATGTGGACCACTACTCCATCAGCCAGTCGGGGAAGCACCTCTTGCAGAAGGAAAACGACATCACCGCCTGTCTTGACCGTGTGAGATGTATCGATGAAGAGAAAGTCGCCCGCGCGAAGCTCAAGAAATCTATCCACCGGCACCTGCTCGACCGGCGAGACAATCAAGCGAGAGATTCCGTCGATGCCATCGCCCAGGAAGTCGGGCGGGTAGGGCTCGATGCACGTAAAATCGAGTGAACCGCCGAGCTGCTCGCGGTTAACGCGCGCTGTCATGAGCGAAGACCAGCCGCAACCCACCTCAATCATTCGTCGTGGACGGAAATGACGCAACATCGCCTGAAGCATCCACGCGTCGAGCCTCGAGAACATCTCGTTCGACGCGTGATAATCATGCGGGTCACCCGTGGGACCATCGGGGATCACGAAATCACTTTGGCACGCGAGCTGGTCCCGTACAAGTGATATCTGTTGTTCAGCTCGCCAGTTAATGCCCGGCGTGGCCGGCGGTGTCGCTGGCCACAGGCGCGAGCGAGCGGGCTCGCGACTCAGTACACGAGTGTCAGCGACCGGACTATAATAGTGATCCAGCGGCCAGCACAGTAGAGTAGGCTCGCTAATGGCATCCTCGCTTGACATGGCGTTTACCTCGACTTATCCTTAAATGCACTCGCAGTGCAAGATGGTAGAGAGCATTCCCGACTTGTAGGACCTACTGTTCACAGGTCTGTACGACTTGTGGTATCGAGGAACGCTCGTGGAAATATGAGCCAACACGGGTAGCTAGCTCATACCAGCGTACTTACAAGCAGCAGAAACATGCGCTCGTCATTCTCGAGGCTGCTAGGATCCGATGACACAATGTTCCCCGAATTCAGCTTCTCGGCAATCCTCCAGCCAGCGCGCTGCACGAGCCGTTCGACGCCAGTGGGAGAGAAGATCCAGTAGTTCGTAGCATCGTTGTTCGTCTCATCGGGCCCCACGAGATAGCCTACCGGGAGCTCACCAATGGGGGTGCGCTTCGCGCCGGCGAATCGTGCGACCCTGGTGCTAAGTAGACAATGAGATGAGTGTGACGCAAGCTCCTTCATCGCGTAGTAGGGGTTCTGTAGGTGATAGAGAGTTCCAAGCAAGAAGACCAGCCCATAGCGCTCACGTGGAAGTTGAAAATGCCGGTCGAGGTCAATGTCATAGACCCGGACAGCCGAACCGAGCTCATCACGCAGTGAACGGGCTCCTTGAAGTCGATTCATATTTGTTTCCGCCGTGTCTATTATATCTACTTCCCAGCCTCCGACATCCTCAAGTGCAAACGCAAGATCGCCATCGGCTGCTCCGATATCTGCCACCGGCAGTCCTCGCGCAAGTCTGTCCAAGTCGCGGTTATCACCAGTGAGCATTCTGTTCAAATGAAAGACGTTGCCAAGAATGTCGTATGGATACCAAGGGAAGCCATCCCCGATGTGCGACCGCGCGGCCCTCAGACGCTCCGCTTGTGTATCCAGATTCGTCGTGAGATACCCGATGTCCATAATCCCGGTATGCAGATTAGGCGTCTTGGCGCCACGTGGCGGGAAGATTCCGCTCGATCTCTATGTTGGAGAAAGGGCTAGTTGAGCGAGGTCCATGCTTCTTTACCCACTCGGCCATCCGCTTTACGCCCTCGTCCAGCGACGTCGAGGCGCGCACCCGGAACACGCGCTCCACCTTGGAGTGATCTGAGAAGGCGTGTATAACCTCGTTGCGGGCCTCTACGTAGCGAACGGGGTGTTCCGGTACACCCATCGCTTTCTTCACAGCGTCCGCAAGGTCATTGACGCTGTACGGTACGTCGGCACCAACGTTGAAAATTTCGCACCTCGCATCCGCAATAGTTGGAGCGTCGGCGATGACAGGTGCGACATCATCTATATATGAGAATGCGCGAGTCTGCTCGCCGTCGCCAAAGATCGTCAGCGGCTGCTCGTTCAAGATCTGGTTCATGAAAATGCCGAGCACGTTCCGGTACCGATCACCGACGTTCTGGAGCTCGCCGTAGACGTTGTGCGGACGAAAGATGACATAGTCCAGGCCGAACATCTCCTTTGAGACGGCTAGCTCCTGCTCGACCGTGAGCTTGGCGATCCCATAAGAATCCTCGGGCTCGGGTCGCAGCGACTCGAGCATAGGCACCTGTCCCGCTCCGTAGACAGCAATAGAGGATGTAAAGGCTAGGCAATCAACATTGTGGTTCACGGCAGCGTTGATAAGTGTCACACTACCGATCACGTTATTAGCGTAGTTGTATCGCTTGATAAAATGGGAGAGGCCCTCAGCGGCGTAAGCTGCGAGATGGTAGACATAGTCGAACCTCTCACGGGCGAATAGGCGAGAGATGAGCACATCGTCGGTGACTGACCCCTCGACAAAGTTCGCTTCTGGCGGCACGTTCTCGAGAAAGCCGCCGCTCAGATCATCGAGTACGACAACGGCATGCCCACGATCGAGCAAGCAACGTGCCACGTGGGCGCCCATAAAGCCTGCGCCACCTGTAACCAAACACTTCGCCATTGTGTCAAGTCGTCAGGTTGCTATCGATCCAGGAAGTCTCGACGGTCAAGCTCGCATGCATGCCGGGCACGGCCGGGCAGCACAAGGACCGCCTGATGAACCGCGACATCATACCCTGCCGAAATGACCGTGCCCTGAGACCCCTGACTTTCGGCCGGTCCGTAGCGAGCATCTTGCCCCGGATCAGAGCGGGCAGCGTCGCCTCGGCGCCCGCGCTCGCCCGACCTGTACAACGCGCGCACCAAAGCTCGCGGCGCCCAGCGCCGCCACGAACGGCTCGCCGAACAGCGGATCGAGCACCACGTCGATGCGGCCCTCACCGGCCGCGGCGAGCGCCGCGGGCCGGTCGTCCAGATCCAAGCCCACGGCCCCAACTGTCGGGAGCGCTCGGAGACCGGCCAGCCTAATCGGCGGGGCCGATTACTACGCGGCTTACCGCGTTGAGACAGATGCGCACATCGAGCGCAGCCGTCGCGAGACCGACGAGGCCCACTCTGCGTTTCTCGCCGCCCGCCAAGCCCTCGCTCCTTGAAGCTCCTGCTCGACGAGATGCTTTCGGCGGCGATCGCCCGCGACCTGCGCGACCGCGGACACGACGTCGAGGCCATCGAGGAGCACCCGGGCTGGCGCGCCTACGAGGATCGCCAGGTCTGCGAGCTGGCGCGAGCCGAGCGACGCGCGATCGTCACCGAGAATCTCGCTGACATGAGACCACTCCACTACGAGGCGATCTCGCCCGGCGGTCCTAGCGACTACGGAATGATCTTGATTCCGGCCGGCCGCCCTCGCACCCGCGCCCACACCGGGCAGATCGTCGCGCTCGAGCGCAAGCTGACCGTCTACCCGGGCGAGAGCGAGCTTGCAAACGGCGAGGACTGGCTCTAGCGGACGCTCGCCGCGGCTCCACGCGGCTGCCGGAGTCCTCCTCGATCAGCCCGTCGATCATCGCCTCGCTGAGCCGTTGCTTGCGAGGCCTCTGACGGGCACAGCCTCACACTCACGGCACAAGCACGATCTTCCGATGCGACCCCGCCGCCAGCCGCGCCCAGGCCTCCCCCACCCGCTCGAGGGCCAACGGCTCGGTCTCGACGCGCAGCCGCCCCGCCACAGCCTCCGCCGCCATGCGCTCATACGCCTCGCGCTTGACCTCAGGAGGGGCGGCGAAGTTCGTGTGGCCCATGATCACGAGCATCTTGCCCCGGATCGGCGCGGACGGCACCGTCGCCTCGGCCCCTGCGCTCGCCCCGATCTGCACGATGCGCGCCCCGAAGCTGGCGGCGCCGAGCGCTGCCGCGAACGGAGCGCCGAACAGGGGATCGAGCACCACGTCGATCCGCCCCTCGGCGGCCTCGCCGAAGGCCGCCGCCAGATCCTCGGGCTCGTCCAGGGGCACGGCGGCATCGGCGCCGAGCGCCAGGCAGCGCTCGAGGCCCTCGCGCGAGCGCGCCGCCGCGACCACGCGCGCGGCGCCGAGCAGCTTGGCCCCCTGCACCGCGATCTGGCCGAGCACGCCGCTGGCGCCGAGCACGAGCACGTGCTCGCCCTCGCGCACGCGTGCGCGCCAGGCGAGCGCCAGCCACGCCGCCAGCCCGGAGATCCCGAGCGATACCGCCACGCCATCGTCGAGGCCGTCGGGCACCGCATAGGTCGAGCGCGGGTCGATCAGCGCGCGCTCGGCCATCGAGCCGAACGGCAGGATCGGCGCGTCGAAGTACACGCGCCCGCCGTCGCCACCCGCCAGGCGCCCCACGCCCTCGCGGCCCGCGACCGACGGCAGCGGCGGCCTGCCCGCATAGAAGCGCCCGGCGCTGATCGCCACGTCGACCGGGTTCAGACCCGCCGCCAGCACCTCCACGACCGCCTGCTCGGAGGCGAGCCCGGGCGCGACCGCGGGCTCCTCGAACTCGTCGAAGCGCGGAACCCCGTACTCGTGCAGGACGGCCGCTTTCACGGCTACGTCCAACGGCCGAGTGCGTCCCGCAGCGTCCTGCAGACCTGGTCCATGCGGGGACCTTAGAGCAAGGTGACGGGACGCCGAAAGAGATCGGTAGCGCACGGCGCTACACTGCGATACATGCCAAGCGTGCCGCTCAGCATTCGCCTCCCGGAGCAGACTCTGGGACGCCTCGCCGATCGCGCGGATCGATCGCAGATGCCAGCCAGGACGCTCGCGCAGCGTTACGTCGAGGAGGGCCTGCGGATGGACGAACATCCGCTGGTCCGATTCGCCGACGGACCCGCTGGCCGTCGCGCTCGCCTGATCGGCGGGCCCGACGTTTGGGAGCTTGTCGCTGTGGCGAAGGACAACGCGGGCGACCTCGCCGAGACCGCCGCGTACCTCGAGCTGCCGCTCGGGCTAGTTCAGGCCGCCGCCGGCTACTACGCGGCGTACACGGACGAGATCGACGCCCAGATCGAGCGCAACCGCCGTGCGGCCGAGGAGGCGCACTCCGCGTTTCTCGGCGCCCGGGACGCTGTAGGTCGTTGAAGCTGCTGCTCGACGAGATGCTCTCCGCGGCGATCGCCCGAGAGCTGCGGGCCCGCGGGCACGACGTCGAGGCGATCCAGGAGCACGCGGAGTGGCGCTCGTATGAGGATCGCCAGGTTTGCGAGCTCGCGCGAACGGAGCGACGTGCGCTCGTAACCGACAATCTCGCGGACATGAGACCGCTGCACTACGAGGCGATCTCGCCCGGCGGCCCTGGTGACAGCGGAATGATCTTCATTCCCACAGGACGCCCCCGCACGCGCGCCCATACCGGCCAGATCGTCGCCGCGCTCGAGCGCAAGCTGCTCGCCTACCCGGGCGAAAGCGACCTTGCGAACGCAGAGGACTGGCTGTAGCTGGTTGATTGGGGAACGTCACGACCGCAACTCTCGCCACTTCGGGCGTGTCCCAGGATCGGATGGCATCGTCCTTCGGACGCCCTGAACCGGGCGCCCACGCTGGGCCCGCCGATACCCTTTTGCCCATGCCGCCCGTGAGCGACAGCGCCGTGCCGCCGATCGTGGTGCGCGGCGTGCACAAGACCTTCCGCGTGCCCGAGGAGCGCACGCACACGCTCAAGGAGCGCGCGCTGCACCCGCTGCGGCGGATCCGCCACCAGAGCTTTCCGGCGCTCAAGGACATCTCCTTCGAGGTGCGCCGCGGCGAGTTCTTCGGGATCGCCGGGCGCAACGGCAGCGGCAAGAGCACGCTGCTGAAGTGCATGGCGGGCATCTACGGCGTGGACCAGGGCAAGATCTGGATGGACGGGCGGCTGTCGACGTTCATCGAGCTCGGCGTGGGCTTCAACCAGGACCTGGCGGCGCGCGACAACATCGTGCTCAACGGGATCATGCTCGGACTGTCCCCGCGCGAGGCGCGCCGGCGCGTGGACGAGGTGCTCGACTTCGCCGAACTGCGCGAGTTCGAGGAGCTCAAGCTGAAGAACTACTCCTCCGGCATGCACGTGCGCCTGGCGTTCTCGGTCGCGATCCAGGTCGACGCCGACGTGCTGCTGGTCGACGAGGTGCTCGCGGTCGGCGATGCGGCGTTCGCGCAGAAGTGCTTCGACGTGTTCAACCGCATGCGCGACGAGGGCCGCACGATCGTGTTCGTAACCCACGACATGGCCTCGCTGAACCGCTTCTGCCATCGCGCGCTGCTGCTCGAGCGCGGCGCGATGGTCCATCTCGGCGAGCCGCACGAGGTCGCCGACCGTTATCTGGAGATCAACTTCGGCCGCGACCCGAAGGCGTCGGGCGCCGACGCAGACGGCCGCGGCGGCGACGGCGAGGCGCGGATCGTCGAAGCCTGGGTCCAGGACGAGCACGGCGAGCGGCTGAGCTCGGTGCCCCAGGGTCAGCGCGTGGTCCTGAAGGCGCTCGTGACCTTCGCGGTCGACGTCGAGGACCCGATCGCCGCCGTGTACATCCTCAACGAAGACCACGTCGCGATGCTGGTCGCCACGACCGAGCGCGATCACCCGCGCAGCGGGCGCTTCGAGATGGGCGAGGAGGTGCTGTTTTCGTTCGCGTTTCAGAACGTGCTCGCGCCCGGGCGCTACAACCCGCTGCTGACCCTTGCCCACAGGGGCTCGGGCCTGGACCTGATGGACCGCCTCGAGGGCGCCTTCTCGTTCGTGGTCACCGGTCGCGAACCGCTCGGCGGCCTGATCGACCTGCCCGTCGAGGTCGATGTCGCTCGCGGCGCCGCAGCAACACCCGCTGCCGGCGTCTCGCGCGACGCCGCGGTCTCGCCCTCCGCCACGGTAGCCCCGAGGTGAAGGTGTGAGCAGCGAGCCCTATCCGTACGTGCCGGTCGCGCCGGAGAGCTTCGGCGCTCCGATCAAGGGTCCGCGCGCGCTGACCGACGACTGGACGCGGTTCTGGCATCTCACCTACAACATCGCGCGCAACGAATTCAAGCTCAAGTTCTTCGGCTCGATGCTGGGGTACGTCTGGCAGGTGATGCGCCCATTGCTGCTGTTCCTCGTGCTGTACACGTTCTTCGTCGTGATCGGCCACGTCGGCAAAGGCGGCAAGCCGGGCGAAGTCAACTACGGCGTGCAGCTGCTCGGGTCGATCGTGCTGTTCGGGTTCTTCCAGGAAGCGACCACCGGCGCGGTGCGCAGCGTGGTCGACCGCGAGAACCTGGTGCGCAAGATCCAGTTCCCCAGGCTCGTGATCCCGCTGTCGATCACGCTGCTGTCGTTCTTCAATTTGATGCTGAACCTGCTGGTCGTGCTGATCTTCGCCCTCGCCGCCGGCATCCGGCCGATGTTCAGCTGGCTCGAGCTGCCGCTGATTCTGGTGATGCTCGCCGTTCTGTCGACCGGCGTGGCGATGCTGCTGTCGGCGCTGTTCGTGAAGTTCCGCGACATCCAGCCGATCTGGGAAGTGTTCAGCCAGATGCTGTTCTACGCCTCGCCGGTGATCATCGCCGGCGAAGTGGTGAGCGAAAAGCTGATCAACAGACCGGCGCAGAAACCGACGCCGCTGCACATACCGGACCACCAGCTGTTGTTTCACATCTACACGCTCAACCCGATGGTGGCGATCCTCCAGCAGTTCCGCCACGCGATGATCAACCACAACGTGCTGAGCGCCGGCGAACTGCTCGGCAGCTGGGGCGCGCTCGCGCTGCCGATCGGTGTCACGGCCGGGGCCTTCGCGGTCGGCTTCTGGTACTTCAACCGCTCGGCGCCGTACGTCGCCGAGAACCTCTGAGGGAGTCCATATTTTGCGCCGGCTCCGCACCGCGGGAATCGGGCACGGCACCGGAGCCGCGACCGCGCGCGACGCGGATCGAATCGTACGCGAGGAGCTTGGACGATGGGACCCTGGCGAGAATAAGACATCCCAAGCGCCGGCTACGGTGGCACCCATGAAGCCTGACAAGCTTCTCGACCGTATTGCTCGTGGCGCCGTGACGAATGTCGCGTTCGGCGATCTGCTCAAGCTCGCGAAAGATCTCGGCTTCGCGCTAGGTCGAGTGAGCGGCAGTCATCACATCCTTGTCCACCCCGACGTTCCCGAGCTGATCAACCTCCAAGAGGTCGACGGCCAGGCAAAGCCCTATCAGGTTCGCCAACTTCTGCGTCTGATCGAGCGCTACGATCTGAAATTGACGAGCGCACGATGAGCGACTACCACATCAACGTCTTCTACAGCGACGTGGACGGCGGCTATATAGCCGACATCCCCGACCTCGCGGCCTGCTCCGCATTCGGTGCCACGCCTGAGAAAGCGCTCGCTGAGGTCGAGTTTGCAAAGGAGGCGTGGTTGAGCGCCGCGCGCGACGAGGGCCGCCCGATCCCCGAGCCCCGCTACCGCCCGGCGATCTACACGTCGTAGCAGCGACTTGAGGTCTTCCTCGCCCTGACCGGACCCACGCTCAGCCCGTGCCCGTCGATGCTTCGGCTCGGGCCGCAAGACGGCGGATAGAGTTGGCCGCCGGTGCAGACCGCGATCCGCAACGACGAGACCCCTGTCACACCACCTGAGGCGCGCCGGCGCCTACCGCCCTGGCTATTGCCCGGGGCGGTAGGGCTCGTCGGTCTGACGAACCTCGTGGTGCTGGCGGCGCAGGCGCCCGCGCTGGTACGCAGCCTGTATCTGAACGCGGACAACGCGTCGGCGCTGGTGCTTCCCGCCCTGGCAAGCCATGCGCCGGCGGGGTCGGTTGTCAACCTCGGCAACCACGCGTGGTATGAGCCCTGGTGGTTCATGCGCGCGAGTGTCGGGCTGGCGGACTACCGCCGGCTGTGGGAGGCGGCGCCGTTCGTGTTCGTGCTGCTCGGCTTCGCCGTGGTCAGCCTCTGCGCCTGGTGGGCACTGGGGAGATTGGCCGGACTGCTGTGCGCGGTGGCGCTGGTGGCGGCGAGTGAAACGCTGCGCGAGATCCTCTACATACCCGAGAGCCATGGGGCGATCGTGCTGCACGTCGGTGTGCTGTGCGCGGCCCTGCTGGGCGTATATCGGTCCGCGCGCGCGGACCGTCTGGGGCCGGCCGTGCTGCTGGGGGTGGGCGTGCCGCTCGTGATCTTCACCGGGGCGGGGCTGACCGATCA
Source organism: Solirubrobacteraceae bacterium (assembly GCA_035507415.1). Taxonomy (GTDB): domain Bacteria; phylum Actinomycetota; class Thermoleophilia; order Solirubrobacterales; family Solirubrobacteraceae; genus Palsa-744. The sequence goes on along the minus strand of DATJOF010000034.1, from coordinate 194,082 downwards.
GTTGCTGCTGATCGGCGGCCTGGGTCCGTTCGTGCTGGCCCCGCTGGTGTGCTGGTGGCGCTTCAGATCAGCGGCGTGGCGGAGTGTCAGCGCGTTTGCACTCGTGACGGGCGGCCTCTCAGGGCTGCTGGGGTTGCTGTTGACGCACATCATGCAGGACAACGGCGTGGTGCACGCGCCTTTCCCGATCGATTTCGTCAGCTCGGAAGCGATCCTGGTGAATTTGGGAAACCTGCTGGCGACGGTCGCGGGCCTGGGCGGCGGTGGCTTCTTCGGTGCGCCGGCAAGCGGCTCGAACCTGCTGACGTTCATCGCCGGCGCGCTCACGTTGCTGGCGTTCGCCGCGGTCGGGCGTGCGCTGTGGCGCTGGAGTCGCCCATACCGGCGTCGCGAAACAGGAACATCGGCCGAGCCGCGATCATCTCAGGCCGGCTTGCGCGAGCTGTTCGTCGCCTATTGGGGGCTGACGCTGGTGTTGGTGGTGGCGGTGTTTGCGCTCACGTCCGTGTCGGGGGCCACGAACAACGGGCGCTATCTGATCGCCGCGTGGGTGGCGGTGGCGGCATTGCTCGGCATCCTGGCGACCAGCCCCCCGGCGCGCACCGCGCTGCTGCTGGCGGTCGGGCTGTTCGGCCTGCTGAACGTCCACGCCGAGCTGGCCACCGGCGTGACGCCGGCGGGGGTCGGTCCGAACCAGCGCATGGCGGGCGAGATCGAGCACTACGCGCTCGCGCACGGCGCGAGCGTCGGGTACAGCGGCTACTGGGACGCGGCGCCGGTGACCTGGGAGACGAGCCTGAGGGTGAAGGTGCGGCCGGTCGCAGCGTGCAACGTCCCGGCCGGTCTCTGTCCGTATTTCAACAACAACATCAGCACGTGGTACGCGGCGCGACCGGGGATCCGCAGTTTTCTCCTGACGGACAGTCGGCCGAACATACCCGGCGCGATCGGGGGTCCTCCCGCGAGCCTCGGATCAGCTCTGAGTCACACCGAACTTGGAGAAGGCTTTTCGATCTATGTTTACGACCACGACATTGCCGGAAATCTCGGCAGTGAATGAGCCAGGTGCTCAGGCCCGCACGGCCAGCCGCACCCCCTGAGTGTGGCGCCGGGGCACCGACGTCGTTCGGCGTCCGGCCCGGAACGTCGCGGCAGCGGCGCTCTCGGCGGAATGTCATCGCCGCGTCGGGTGCGCAGCCGCCGCAGCCTGCTCGGGAGTGCGCGGGAGCTTCTGCGGGGCGCTCGGCGAGCGGCGCAGGCGCGCGACCTTCAGACGGGCGCCCGCGAGCGCGGTGCGCGCCAGCCGCTCACCGGCGGGCATCGGCTCGTGGCGGCCGACGTAGCGCGTGGGCTTGGTGGCGATCATGTTCATCGAGACGCCTCCCCAGATGTTGTTGAGCCACCACAGGTAGACGCGCCGGGCGAGGCCCAGGGGCCGCAGCGCAAAGCCCGCGCGCGCGGCCGCGGCGCGCAGAGCCGGCGTGTTCGGCGGCAGAGCGAGCTCGGCGTCGCCGAAGAACGAGCGGTAGTGCGGCTCGGTGACTTCGGTGAAGAAGCCCGCGCGCGTGGCCTCCCAGCGATAGCGGTAGGCCGGGTTGGCGTGCTCGTAGCCCTCGTACTGCTCGACGCCCTCGAGGTGCATGCCGCTGGGGTCGCGGAGCGTGCGTAGCGTCTCGTTGACCATCAAGAGGCGCCCGCCGGGGCGCAGGACGCGAAAGATCTCCTGCAGGGTGCGGCGCAGTCCGGCGGGGTCGTTGTGGTGCAGGACCTCGCAGCAGTAGACGTAGTCGATGCTCGAGCTGCCGAGCGGGATGGCGTCCATCGAGCCGAGGATGCGCTCGAAGAAGACGTGGCCGTTTTCGAGGAAGTACTCGGCCGTGTACAGGCCCTGGAGCTCGGTGGTGGCGATGTCGAGCGCGATCGCGCGCAGGCCGCGCTCGGCGAAGTGGTTGGATGCCCAGCAGGTGTTCGAGCCGACGTCGAGGACGGTCTGACCGGGACGGAACGGGACGGTCGTGAGCAGCTGGTGCATCGAGCGGGCCTGGACGTACCAGTAGCCGTGCTCGACGTCGGGCAGCCGCCGGACGAGCTCGCGATCCCAGCCGCCGAGGCGCATGTGCTCGGCGAAGCGCTCGAGCCCGGCGGCCTCGGTGAGGATGTGGGCCTGCGGGTCGTGGAGCAGCTCGGGGACGCCGCGACGCACGGCGAATTCGCGGGCGCAGGCGCTGCACCGCAACAGCCCCTCGCGCACCTCGCGGGCGTCGAGCTCCTGTACGCACAGGCGCAGCGCGTGGTCGGATCCGCACGCGGGGCAGCGCAGTTGCTCGACGAGCTCAGCCTTCACGACCCTGCGAACGGCGAGTTGCGGCGCAGCCACTCGGCCAGGAACGGGTCGATGATCCTCCAGGCTCCGGGCCCGGCCCCGGTTCCTTCGACCAGCCCGCGCCTTGCCAGGCGGGGCATCGCGGCCTTCGCGGTGGTGTGGGCGCCCAGGCCGTAGCGCGTGGCCAGCGACGTGCTGGTCAGACCCTGATCGGGGTGGTCGGCGAGCAGGTACAGGGCCTTGCGCTCGGTGGCCTCGGCCTCCTCCCCGTTTGCGAGCGTCTCCTCGATCACCGCGAAATCCGCCTGCTGGTCGTCCATGAGCAGTTCAAAGGCATTCTGCACGTCCTCGACCGCGAGCGGCCGGCGCGCCGCCTGACGCCAGGCGGCCCATGCGAGCTGCTGCGTGCGCTTCGGGTGGCTTTCGCTGAGCGCCAGCAGATGGTCGAGCGCGCGATCGTCGATCGAGCGTCCCGTGGTCTCGTACTGGAAGGCCAGGAACTCGTGGAAGTCGGCCCGCGCGATCGACGGCAGGCGCGCCTTGAATGCCTGGTTGAACAGCGGCTCGCGGCTGTTGTTGAGCATCATCTCCAGGTACTCCCTGATCGAGCCCGTGAGCAGCAGCGAGACGCCGGCCGCGCCCGGGCTGACGAGCGCGGAGCCGACGATCGCCAGGGGCTCGCCCGGACAGCGGTTCAGACGCTGGAACTCGTCGAAGCAGACCACGACGCGAGTCGCCAATCGTGGCAGCATGCGCAGCTGGGCGTGCAGCATCTCGGCGGCCTGCTCGGCCGGGCGCGAGCCGCGGCGGACCGCGCCTTTGATGACCTTCAGGTCAAAGCCGATCTCGTGTTCGAGCACCTCCAGCTCACGTGCGGCGGCGCGCCTGACGGCCGGCTCGGGATGGTCTTCGAGCGCGTCGTTGACACACGAGATGAACGCCGGGATGCTGAGCGCCCGCTTGAGGTTGATGCGCACCATCGTCCAGGGCGGTGCGTCCGACTCGTGCTCGATCGCCAGCTCGCGGTCCAGAACGGTCAAGAACGTCGACTTGCCGGTGTCGCGCGGCCCGAAGATCGCGACGTTCGTGTGCGCCTTGAGCATCAGGGCGACGTCGCGCGCGAAGTCGTCCATGCCGACGATCTTGGCCGGGTCCTCGAGCGGGCGATCCCACACGAAAGGATTGAGAGCCATGCCCCAAGAATAGCGAATGAGACTAGATGGACTAGCTTGCTCATATAGCTTTTAATAGTCCCTTACGCTAGCTTTCGTGCTCGCCTGGCGACCTCGACGCGAGGCGCTCACCGAACCGGTGATCCAATACCAGGCCATCAGGACTAGTCTGGCTGACTATCGATTACTAGTCCACCAGACTAGTCTTACCACCGCGGGGCTGCGGCACCGCGCCGTCGCCGTCGAGCTGCAGCCGCTGTGGAGTGGCGACGCGCTGCATGAACTGCTCCAATGCGTCGATGCGTCGCTCCCACGAGTAGTCCTGCGCGGTCGCCAGACCGGCGCGGCCGAGCCGCTCGCGCAACTGGCGATCATCGAGGACGCGCGCGAGCGCGGCGCTGACGGAGTCGCGGTCGGGGTCGGGCATCAGGCAGTTCTGGCCGTCGGCGCAGAAGTCGCGGTTGCCGTGGGCGTCGGTGCAGACGACGGCGGCGCCGGTGGCCATCGCCTCGAGCGCGGGCAGGCAGAAGCCCTCGTGGGTGGAGGTCTGCACGAACACGGTGGCCTGGTTGAACAGCTCGTTGACCTGGGCGTCGCTGGGGGAGCGCACGTAGCGCACGCGCGGGTCCTCGGCCAGGCCCGCCGCGGCGAGCACCTCGGGCTCGATCCCAAACATGCACAGCTCGGGGCGGTCGTGCGCGTGCGCGGGGTCGCTCGTTGCCGAGCCGTCGCCAGCCCCCGAGCCGTCGCCGGCCTGGGCACGCTGCGCGTGCCACCGGCGACCGGCCAGTGCCCGCCAGGAGTCGATCGTGAGCGGCAGGTTCTTGAGCGGGTTGGTGCGGCCGATCGCCAGCACCATGTCGTCGCGACGGGCCTGCCCCGGCAGCGGGCGGAAGTTGTCGAGGTCGATGCCGGGCGGTATCAGTTCGGCGTCGAGGCCGAACTCGCGCAGGCGGTCGCGGTTCCACGAGGAGATCGTCATGTAGTGAAACTCGGGGCGGTAGGAGTCGAGCACGGCGTGGCGGACGGCTTCGTCGTCGGGGTAGTAGGAGGTCTCGATGTCCTGGACGAAGTAGGCCGGGATCCCGCGCAGGACGCTCGCGAGCCAGACCGGGACGGCGGTGTTCCACCAGGTCGCGACCTTGATGGCGTCGAGCGGGGCGAGCGCGGCGACGAGGTCCTCGTAGTACTCGAAGCTGTGTACCGGGGCGCGCAGCTCAAACCAGTCGGGCTGATCGCCGAGCGTGTAGAGCGCGACCTCGTGGCCGCGGTCGAGCAGGCCGTTGAGGTGCTCGAAGATGTCGCGGTGGCCGCCGCCGACGCCGGTGTCCTCGGTGACGTAGACGACGCGCAGCTTGCCCGCGGGTGTGCGGACGGGGCGGGCGTCGAAGAAGTCCCCCCAGCGCTCCCAGAAGAGCCGCTGGGAGAGACGCTCGCGCTCGCCGACGTCGATGCCGCGCGTGACGGACTCGTGGTGAAACAGTCCGGCGGCCGGGAAGTAGAGCACGCGAAAGCCGGCCTGCCAGGCGCGCAGGCACAGGTCGACGTCCTCGTAGGCCATCGGGTAGCGCTCGTCGAAGGAGCCGACCCGCTCGAGTACGGGGCGCCGGATGTACATGCAGGCACCGGTGACGGCGAGCACCGGGCCGGCGACGCTGGCGGGCCCCCAGTTCTCGGGCTTGAAGCGGTAGCGGTGGTCGAACCATTCGGGGGCGCCGAGGTTGCGCACGGTGCCGGCGAACTGGATGCCCTCGTCGGGGTACATCAGACGAGCGCCGACGATCCCGACGTCGTCGTCCTGCGAGGCTGCGTACTGCAGGCAGGCGAGCCAGCCGGGACGAGCGACGACGTCGGAGTTCAGGACCACGAGGTCGCGCGCGGGATCGCTCGCGCGGATGCCGCGATTGACGTTGGCGGCGAAGCCGCTGTTCTGTGCACTCTCGACCACCTCGATGCCCTCGATCGCGCGCAGAGCCGCGACGTGCTCGGGGCCGCTGGCGTCGTCGGCGACGATGATGCGCGCGAGCTCGCGCGGGACGGTGCGCTGGATCGAGCTGACCGCGCGGCGCACGACGTCGGCGTCGCGGTAGGACGGGATCACGATGTCGACCGGGCGGCAGTGCACGCGATACCACGCCAGGGCCTGCTGGTAGGCGTCGTTGCGGGTGTGCGAGCGCAGCTGCAGGCGCCGTTTGAGCGGGGTCAGGCGCAGCGGGAAGGTGAGCACGCGAAACAGCAGCGTGCGCCAGCCGAGGTACCGATAGGTCAGGGAGATGCGCCGACGCAGGTTGCGCAGCGGGCCGCCCGGAGCGCCCTGGATCGGATCGCCGCTAGTCATGTCCTGATGAGTGGGTGGTTTTGGTTTTGGTGCGGCGATGCATTTGTGGAGGATTCATGGAACGGTTTCGCCGGGCCGCGCGAGCTGGATCTCGCCGAGGTCGAGCGTTTCGAACGAGCCGCGGCCCTCGAGCGAGAGCCGCCGCCTGACGCCGGCGGGCAGCCGGTCGGCCCGCGAGCCGAGCAGCGCGCCCGCGCGGCGCATGAGCTGGTGACGCGCGACCGCCGCGAGCGTAGCGCGGCGCTCGGCCGGGCCGGCGGCTCGCCGCGCGAGCCATGCGCGCGCAAAGCCCAATTCGCCGCGCAACCGTCGCGCCAGCCCCACCGGGGAGCAGGGCTCGCGCCAGCCGTAGACCTCACGCAGGGCGCGCCACTCGTCGAAGCCGCGCTGCAGCTCCTGGCGGGCGCCGTAGTCGTGCGAGTGCAGCACCGCGGCGTCAGGAAGGTAGGCCTTGGCGTAGCCGCAGCGCAGCATGTCGAGCGCCAGCAGCCGGTCCTCGGCGTAGGGGACCTCGCGGAAGGGCACGCGCTCCCAGGCGGCGCGGGCGATGCAGGCGTTGGCGTCGGTGAAGAAGCCGCGCGCGCCCATCAGCGCCCGCGGTGCCACGCGCTCGCCTGCCACGAGCCGGTCGATCCGCGGAGATCCGTTGGGTGCGAGCGAGGTGAACCAGCGCTCGAGCTCGATGCCGACCGCCGCGCAGGCCCCGGGCCGCGGTCGGTAGGGGCCGTACACGAGCGCGACATCGTCCGCGAGTTGAAAGCCCGCCAGCATCCGCCCCAGCCACTGGGCGTCGGCGGGCTCGGCGTCCTGGCTGAGCAGCGCCACGTGCGCGCCCGTGGCCTCGCGCATCAGCAGGTTGCGGGTGCCGCCATGGCTGTACTGCGCGGGGGCGATCTGAAGCACGCGCGCCCCGCTGGAGCGGGCCAGCTCGGGGGAGCCGTCGCGCGAGCCCGAGTCGCACACCAGCAGCTCGTGCTCGACCGACTGCGCGGCAAGCGCCTGCAGTACGCCGGCAAGCGCCGGGCCACCGTCGCGCACCGGGATCGCCACGGTGACCTCGCTCATGCGGTCCACCGCATCGCGCGGGCTTCCGCTTCCCGCATCGCGCCGGCTCCCCGGACGGCGGCGGCCGCCACCGCGACCCGCCGCGTCCCGGTGCGGATCGATCGGCGGGGTCGCGGATCGAGCTCGATCCTCACGGGCGCACCAGCTCGACCCAGTCGGCTTCCCGGCCGCACAGGCTGCGCCAGTCGGCGAGCGCCACGTTGCGCAGGCGCTCGACCGACGGGTCGACCTGCAGCGCGACCGCCCCGATGATGCCCTGCCCCCATTCGCCGGGTCCGAAGTGGCGGTGGCCGGCGGCCTTGACGACCCGGACGAAGTGCGAGCCCGCATGTACGTACACGGTCGCGGCTTGCAGCCACTGGTTGACCGTGTTCGAGCCCGACACGGATCCCACCTTGCGGTGATCGATTTCCACCCCGACGGGGCGCGGGAAGTCGCCTTGCACCCACACGTTGTACAGGCCGCTTGTGGGGATCTTGACGATGCCGCTGGCGTGGCCGGGCGTGTTGGCGATGATCGCGCCGGGCTGGCTCGGCACGATGCCCCAGCCGTACGAGCGTTCGGGCGAGTAGAGCGGTTCGAACCAGTGCAGGGCCGGCATTTCGGCCACGACCAGCTCGGTGCCGCTTGGCGCGCCCGCCACGAAACCGCGCATCGCCTTGCAGGTGACCGTGTCCGTGGCCGAGTACTGCTGCTGCTCGGGCAGGTGGCGCAGCACGATCGGGCGGGGCTGCTTGCGCCAGCCCAGGTAGTAGCTGTTCTGGTAGACGAGCCGGTAGTTGGCGGGCGGGCGGCTGGCGGCCGGGGAGCGGCGCGTGACGATGTTGGCGTAGCCCTCGACGAACGACAGCAGCTCCTGGTCGAGGTCGAAGGCGTGCCCGTAGAAGTAGGTCGGCTGGCGCAGCAGCACCTGCTGCGGCGTGAGCGTCTCAAACGGCGAGTAGATCCGCGCGACGCGCCCGAACACCTTGGCGTACTCCTCGAACTCGTTCCACAGCACCGGCCCTTTCCCGCGGAAGCGAGCGGCCGTCTGTTCGATCGCCGCCATCTGGCCGGTGGGCGCGACGCGGTCGTAGCTGTAGGCGAGCAGGTCGGACGCGAGCACCCCCAGCGACAGCGCGCCCCCGGCCGCGAGCGCGAGCAGTCCCGCGCGCCCGCGCACGCTGCCGAGCGCCGCGAGCGCCACCAGCACGACCGCCGGGCTGGCGATCGCCAGCACCTTGCCCTGGGCGTAGGGGCTGACCCGCGGAAACACGATCAGCACGACCAGGCCCATCGTGGCGAGCAGCAGCAGCGGGCCGACCTCGCGGCGGCGCAGCGCCCAGAGCACGCCCGGTATCAACAGCACGAACAGCGCGACGGTCGCGATCGCCGTCAGCGTGCCGGCCGGTTCGGCGGAGATCGGCAGGCGGTATTCGCCGGCCAGCCAGACGCCGCTGATCTGGCTGAGCGGCAGCGCGCGCAGCAGCTGCCCGAACTGGGTGGCGCCGACGCCGGTGGAGCCCTGGCTGCTCTGGGCGAGGTTGAAGAAGGTGCCGAACGTGATCAGCGAGGGGATCGCCAGCAGCGCGGCCACGCCGACTCCGGCCGCCAGCGGACCGGCCCAGCGCTCGATCCAGCGCCGCGGGCTCCATTGGCGCTGCAGCAGCAGCGCGCCGAGCATCGTCGCCAGCACGAGCGCGCCCATGTAGGGCACGGCGGCGGCATTGTAGGTCGCGAGCGCCGCGGCGGTCGGCACGGCGACGAGCACCGCGCCCGCGTAGGGGCGCCCGAGGCCGATCGCGGTGCGCGCGAGCGCCACGCCGGCGCACACGGTCGCGAGCAGCGCGATCTCCTTGAGGCCTCCCTGCAGCGCGTACTGGTAGGTGAGGTTGGCCGCGATCGCGACGAACGCGACGAATGCGGCGCGGCGCGCGCTGAGGATGCGCCCGGTGATCGTCGCAAGTGCGACCGCGCCGATCGCCGCGAGCCCCGAGATGAAGCCCTGGTAGAGGATCGGCACCTGGATCGAGGTGAGACCGCTGAACGTGCCGAGCAGCGCCTGCGAGCCCAGCGGATAGCCGGTGTTCAAATACGATTTGACGAATTCGCGCGCGGTGCTCTGCGGAATGCTGCCGAGGGTCGTGCCGAACCCCTTGATGTGTTCGGCCAGCACGATCTCGAAGCCGGAGTCGTTGACGAAGTCATACCCCGACCAGGTCCAATGCCCGTAGGCGATCACGGGCAGCATGTACAGGATGTAGGCGGCCAGGCCGGCGACCCCGGGCCAGCCGGGGTTCAGCCGCGCGCGCAGGCCGTCGCGGGCGAACACGAGCCCGGCCAGCGTGACCGCCACGAGCAGCCCAACGGCGAGCCCGTCGCCGGCGCCGGCGGCGTACCCGGGATAGATCAGCGCGATCGACACGCACATCCCCAGCGGCAGCAGCAGCGCATTTGACAGCTCGACCGCGAGCAGCCGCTCGAGCGCCAGCCCGCAGCCGAGGCCGGTGACCCACATCAGCGCAATCGGGACGATCAGGGCAAACAGGTAGTCGATCACAGTGCCCGCATCTCACCCATAGAAAGAGGTCAGGGTCAGCATCTGAGCGCCGTAGCTCAGACCGATCATCGCGACCATCAGCGCGACGCCGACGTACACCATGTTTCGCCGCCCGAAGCCGTGCAGAACGCCGACGGCGATCACCGCCAGCGGCGCGATCGCCGGGAAGGCGTAGCGCCCGTAGGTGGGAATGAGTGTCTGCACACCGCCGCTGAAGTAGGCGGCCTCGAAGCCGGCGATCACCGCCACCGGGATCAAGAGCACGGTCAGCACCTCCATCCAGTTGCGCCGGATCCAGGTCCACTCGCGCCGCGCCGCCCATAACCCGAGCGGGATCGCCACGATGATCGCGAGCGCGATCCCGCGATAGACCCACTCTGGAAAGAAGATGTCAAACCAGCCGAACGCGCCCCAGCCGCGCTTGATGAAGATCGTGTAGGCCGGGAGCCCGCCGACGGCGAAGTGCTGTGACATGCCGGGCAGGCGCGGCAGGAAGATCTGCCACAGGTAGGAGAGGTATTCGGGGATGTGCGTGAGCGCGACATGCGCGGCCGAGGTATTCGAGCCGATCGCCGAGAACCCGCTTTTGGCTTCGGCCGGCTGCAGCGTGCTGAGCACGCGGGCCGAGATCTCGTTCATCACGATCGCGCCCACCGCCAGCGCCGCCCAGCCCTTCAGCTGGGCGCGGGAGTGGTGCAGGTACAGGCCCGCGATCAGCGCGAGCGCCGCGACCGGGTAGATCGACAGCCCCGTCTCCTTGATCAGCGGCAGCGCCACCAACACGAGCCCGGTCGCGAGCCCCCAGGGGATCGTCAGGCCGCGGCGCAGCAGGCGCACGAGCAGATAGGCGACCGCGGCGGCGGCTGCGTTGACGCCGACGTCGTTGTTGACGGCTCCCGAGATGAAGCCGTACATCGGCTCGTACACGACGATCATCGCCGCCAGCACCCCCAGCCACGGTCGCGTGGGCGCCAGCTCGCGCGCGAGCAGGAACGCGAACAGCGCCGCGAGCGCGCCGAGCAGCGCCGAGGTCAGGCGCATCCAGGTGATCTGCGCGAACGCCGAGTCGTGCTGCGCGACGAGGTATCCCGGCGAGAGCGCCAGGTAGTAGAGCGGGCCGTGCGCCGCCGAGGTCGAATAGCCGCCGCCGTCGTTGGCCGGGGGGTGCTCGCGTTCGAAGAGCTGGTGGTAGCGCTGCAGTGCGAGCGTCGTTCCCGGCATGCGCGTGTCGTTGACTTCGTGGTCGGTCATGAACGCGGTCACTTCGAGCGCCAGGCTCTCGGCGTTGGCCCAGCGGTAGCGCGGCACGGCCGGGTTGTTGGTGGGGGTCTCGCCGCGTTCGACCAGCGACTGCACGTAGGCGAAGTGATCGACCTCGTCGGGGGCTTGGAACGGCGGCGTGATCAGCGCCCAGCAGGCGAAGTTCAGGGCGGCGATCGCGAACACCCACGCCGCTGCGTGGCGCGTGCGTCCGCCGCGCGCCAGCGCCACCGCCAGCGAGCGCACCGCCAGCAGCGCGAGCGCCGGGAGCAGCGCGAACATCAGGACTCCGTAGACCCACGCCCCGATCACGCGCGGGCGAAACAGCGCGGCCCGCCAGAAGATCCCGCCGGCCTCCTGCAGGTAGCTGCGTTCCGAACCCGCCGGAGGCAGAAACCACACCCCGAGCTCCGCGGCCTCGGGAGCGCCGGCGAGCGAGACCGACTGGGCATCGACCGCCGGCACGCCGGCGCCGATCCATTCCATCTTGCCTTCGGACGCCGTCGCGCACAGCGAGGCAAGCCGCGCCTGCGGACGGGCCGGGGTCTGCGGGATCGCGAAGTTCGCATTGCTGATCCGGGTGGCGTTCACGCGGGCGGGGGCGAGCGACGAGGAGATGGTGCTGTTGCCGACGTGCAGTTCCAGGTGCATCGCCGGGCGCAGGCGCGTGGGCGAGCGCACACGTAGGCGCACGAACGCCGTGTTGGCCGGCAGTTCCAGCACCGAGGGCGTGCACACCGGCGTGCCTGCCGTGGTGGGCCCGATGAACGTGGTTTCGTTGACCGAGTCCGTCCCGGTGAAGTAGGGACGGGGATTCAGCCAGTGGTAGGCGAAGAACGCCACCAGCGGGATCGCCACGATTCCGGCCGTCTTCCACACGCGAGCGTCGCCGGCGAACACCGCCGCCGCGATCCTGCGCAGTGGCGCCACTAGTGGCGGCGCAGACCGAGAATCGAGAGCAGGAATGAGGAGAAGAAGATCTGGATCCCGACGATCAGGAGCATCGCCGCGATCAGTGCGGCCTGCTCGTAGGCGAGCGAGCCGAAGCCGTTGGAGATCCAGGTGACGAGTACGACGGTGCCGGTGGCGATGCCGGCCAGCATGAACAGCCCGCCCAGCAGCAGGCCGTGCTCGAGGCGAAAGCGCGCCCGCATGCGGTCGAACCAGGGGTCGCGCTCGCCCATGAAGTAGGTGCCGTACGCGTGCGCGCACAGGCCCAGCGCGAGCACCTGCGTGCCGATGATCGTGAGCAGCACACCGCCGATCAGCGCATGTACGCCCCACTCGCGCCCAAATAGGCTGAGACCCGACGCGATCAGAACCGTCAGCAGCAATCCGAGCCCCGACAGGATCGCGCCCGGGACGATGAACAGGTGCGTCGGCGAGTGCACCAGCAGGAAGCGCAGGTGCCGCCAGCCGTCGCGGAAGCTCGACAGTTTCGACTCGCCCCCGCGCGGGTGGTACTCGATCGGGAACTCGGCGATCTGGAGCTTCTCCTTCGAGGCCCTGATCACCATCTCCGAGGCGAACTCCATGCCGGTCGTGCGCAGGTCCAGGCGCGGCAGCACTTCACGGCGCACCGCGCGCATGCCGCAGTGCGCGTCGGCGACGCCCGTGCGGAACAGCACGTTGAGCAGCCCCGTCAGGATCGGGTTGCCGATGTAGCGGTGCAGCCACGGCATCGCGCCCGGCTGGATGTTGTCCATGCGATCGCCGATCGCCATCTCGGCGCCGTCCTGGAGCGCCGCGACGAAGCGCGGGATGTCGTCGAAGTCATAGGTCAGATCGGCGTCGGCCATCACGATGTACTCGCCCCGCGAGGCGGCGAAGCCCGCCAGGTAGGCGCTGCCGTATCCGCGCCTGCGCTCGAGCACCACGCGCGCCCCCGCGCGCTCGGCCAGCACCGCGGAGTCGTCTTCGGAGTCGTTGTCGGCCACCACGACCTCGCCGGGCACGTCCATCCGCTCGAGCGCCGCCCGTGCCGCCAGCACGCAGTGCTCGATGTTCTCGGCCTCGTTCAGGCACGGGATCACGACCGACACCAGCGGCCGCTCGGACTCTGCGGAGTCTGCCGCCGGCGGCGGCCCTGTCTGCGTGAGTGTGCTCATCGGCTGACGCGATCGCCGCCCCCCTCCCACACGGCGACGGCGAGCTTGCTCCTTATAACGCCCGTCAAGGCGGAAAGTGGCGGCGCAAGCGGGGATCGATGCTAGCGGACGACGCCACGGGGCGGCGATGGCGCGAGGACCGCCAGACCTTGGACAGAGCCATGCCCCAGCGCCCGGTGCTCCCCGACGCCGAAAAGGCTTCATCAGCGTGCTCGCGCGTGAGCGCCGGCACGCTCGCCGATCACCCGCCCCTCGATCGGGCATGCTTGCGCGCGTGCGCATCTGCGTGGTCTACGACTGCCTGTTCCCGTATACCGTCGGCGGCGCCGAGCGCTGGTACCGCAACCTCGCCGAGCGCCTCGCCGGCGACGGCCACGAGGTCACCTACCTGACGCTGCGCCAGTGGGACCGAGACGAGCATCCGGACGTGCCGGGCGTGCGCGTGGTGAGCGCCGGTCCGCGCATGGGCCTGTACACGGAGGCGGGCGGGGCCGCCCGCCGGCGAATCCTGCCGCCGCTGGTGTTCGGCGCCGGCGTGCTTGCTCATCTGGCGCTGCGCGGCCGCCGCTACGACGCCGTCCACATGGCCTCGTTTCCCTACTTCTCGCTGCTCGCCGCCGGCCTGGCGCGCGTGCCTGCCCGCTATGCACTTGTCGTCGACTGGCACGAGGTCTGGAGCCGCGCGTACTGGCGCAGCTATCTCGGTCCGCTCGGCGGCCCGATCGGCGCCCTCGTACAGCGCCTGTGCGCGGCCGTGCCTCAGCGCGCCTTCTGCTTCTCGCGGCTGCATGCCCGGCGTCTGCGCGGCCTGGGCCTGCGCGGCGAGGTGACCGTGCTCGAGGGCGAGTACGCCGGCTCGCTGACGCCCCCGCAGGCACGTCCGGCACAGCTGAACGTGGTGTTCGCCGGCCGGCTGATCCCCGAGAAGCGCGCCGTGCTGGCGGTCGCCGCGCTCGCCGAGGCCGCCGGGCGCATCGAGGGCCTGTGCGGCGAGCTGTTCGGAGACGGGCCCGAACGCGCGGCCGTGCGCGCCGAGATCGGGCGGCTCGGCCTGCAGGAGCGGGTGCTCGCGCCCGGCTTCGTCGCGGCCGAGCGCGTCGAGCAGGCGCTCGCGCAGGCGCTCTGCATGCTGTCGACCTCGAGCCGCGAGGGCTACGGGTTGATCGTCGTCGAGGCCGCCGCGCGCGCCACCCCGAGCGTGCTCGTGGCCGCCGAAGACAACGCGGCCACCGAGCTGATCGAGGAGGGCGTCAACGGATTCGTGTGCGCGAGCGCCGATCCCGTGGCGATCGCCGAGGCGATCGAGCGCGTCCACCGCGCCGGTATGGAGCTGCGCGAGAGCACGGCCGGCTGGTTCGCGGCGAATGCGCAGCGGCTGTCGCTCGAGAGCTCCTTGCAGACGGTGCTGGCGAGCTACGGGGCAGCAGGCGAGCCCAGCCCCCGCGCATAGCTCGTAACCGTCTCGAGCACGGTCCGCCGCAGACCACGCAGGCGAGCCCAGCACCCGCGCATAGCTCGTACGCGTCTCAAGCGCGGTCCGGCGCAGACCACGCAGGCGAGCCCAGCACCCGCGCATAGCTCGCGAGCGTCTCGAGCGCGGTCCGCCGCCAGCTGAACTGTTGCGCCTGCGCCAGCCCACGCGCGCGCGTGCGCGCGCGCGTGGGTCCGTCCTGCACGAGCAACGCTTCGACCGCTCGCGCGATCGCGGCCTCGTCGTACGGGTCGAACAGCAACGCCGCGTCGCCGGCGACCTCGGGCAGCGACGAGGTGTTCGAGCACGCCACCGGCACGCCGCGCGCCAGCGCCTCCAGCACGGGCAGCCCGAAGCCCTCGTACAGCGACGGGAACACGAATGCGCGCGCGAGCGCCCACAGGCCCTCGAGCTCCTGCTCGGAGATCCAGCCGAGGAAGCGCACGTCGTCGCTCACGCCGAGCGCCGCCGCGCGCCGGCGCAGCTCGGTCTCGTGCCAGGTCTGATATCCGGGCAGCACCAGCAGCGGCCGGCGGTGAACGTCGATGCGAGCCAGCGCGCCGATCAGGCGCGCGAGGTTCTTGTGCGGGCGCTTGGCCGACAGGCTCAGCACGACATCCCGAGCGTCCAGACCGAAGCGCTCGCGCGTCTGGCGCTCGTCCAGCGCGGGTACCGCGCCCCCTGTGCCGGGCGCCTGCGCGATCACGTCGATCTTCGCGGGCGCCAGCCCGAGCAGCGTGACCAGGTCATCGCGGGTGCTGCGCGAGATCGCGATCACTCGATCCGAGCGCCGCGCCGCCGCGGGCACGAGGACTCGCATGCCACGGTCGCGCAGGCCCGGATGAGCCTCGGGGAAGCGCGCGTAGATGAGGTCGTGCACGGTCGCGATCCGGCGAAACGGACCCCACAGCGGAGCGGTCGAAGCCAGGCTGTGCACCAGCCCGACGCGCGCTCGCGCCGCCAGCGCCGGCAACACGGTCTGCTCGCCGAGCACCCATTGCACGCGGCGGCGCGAGGACACGGGCAATGTGATCGCCGGCAGCAGCTTTCCCCACGGGCCGCCCCGCGCCTGCGCGGCCTCGCGATTGATGAACGCCGTGAACCGCAGCCCGGGAGCCGCCGCCAGCAGCTGCGGAATCAGCTCGCGCGCATACACCTCCATGCCGCCCGTCTCGCCCGGGACGAGGAACAGCAGGTTCAGGCCGATGTGCGTGCCGGCCGGCGGTTGGGGCAGTCGGTCGAGACCCGCGAGCGCCCTCGGGCGCGGCGCTCCGCCGGTACCGGCGCCTTCCGACGGCCCGGCCGAGGCGCCAAGATCGGCGCTCGCGGGCGGCTGGTGCGGAGGCTCGGCGCTCATCGACGCGCGCGCGCCAGCGCCTGCTCGTAGACGGCGTACGTGGCATGCGCCGCGGCGCTCCAGCTGAAACGGGCCGCGTGCGCAGGTCCCGCGGCGCGCACGCGCTCCCCGTCGCACAGCGCCTGGCCGATCGCGCGGGCGCATGCCGTCGGGTCGCGCGGGTCGAACCAGCGCGGCAGCTCTCCGCCGGTCTCGTGCAACACCGGGATGTCGGACGCCGCGATCGGGACGCCGTGCGCCAGCGCCTCGACCAGCGGCAGGCCGAAGCCCTCCGCCAGCGTCGGCATCGCCGCGCAAGCGGCGAGCGCCCACAGGCCCTCGAGGTCGGCGTCCGGGACATAGCCGACGAAGCGAACGCGGTCCTCGAGCGCGAGCTCGCGTGCCAGCTCGCGCAGGCGCAGGTCGTATGGCTCGGGATGGCCGGCGAGCATGACCGTGACGTCCGCCGGCAGCATCGGCAGCGCTCGCAGCAGCAGCTCCTGGTTCTTGTGCGGCCGCTTGGCCGCGACGCACAGCACGACTCGCGCTTGGTCCAGGCGATAGCGGGCGCGCAGCTCGGCGGCGGGTGTCGCGGCTACGGCGCGGCGATCACAGCCGTTGTGAACCACGCTCACGCGCCCCGCCGCGACGCGCGTGAGCGCGAGGATTTCCGCGCGCGCCGCCGCTGTCGGAGCGATCACTGCGTCAGCGCGATGCGCGGACAGCCAGGCGAGCGCGCTCATGCCGAGCGACGTGGTCCAGCTGAACGTGCGCCTGCGCATGAACGTGAGATCGTGCAGCGTCAGCACCGTGGGCGTGCCCGCCAGCAACGGAGAGAAGTTGGCCAGGCTGTGGACGAGCTCCGCCCGCTCGGCTCTGGCCAGCCGCCGCAGCAGCGCCTGTTCGGCCCACAGGCGGCGCGTGCGGCTTCCCTCCTCGCACGGCAGCGCGCGCACGCGGCAGAACGACTCCCAGCCCTCCGCGCGCAGCGCCTGCGCACCGGAGCCGGTCGTCGCGATCGTCAGGCTCAGATCCGGAAGCTCGCGGGCGAGCGCCGGCGCGAGCCCCCGCAGATAGGTCTCCGGACCCCCCGATACCCCCGGCGCGAGATACGGCGCGCTGAGCAGCACGTTGCGGGGCGCGGGCATCGGCGCCCATGCTAAAGCGCCTCGAACGCCTCTCCGCCGGCCCGCTCGCGGGCCAGCGGCGACGACCCGCCCGCCGTGATCGGACCGAGCGCGGGCGATGGCCTATCCGCTGCTACGGTCCGCCGCTCGTGAGCGATCTCAAGCGCATCGTGCTGCTGCGCGGGCTCAGCGCTGCGCCCTGGGACCTGCGACCGCACGAGCGTCTCGGTCCCGGCTTCGCGGTCAGCGTGCTCGTCGCCCGCGACAATCTCTATTCGACCGACACGCTGGCGCTCGAGCGCAGCCCCGTGCGGACCGTCAGCGGCCTGCTGCCGCCGGGCGCGGTGCGTACGCTCGGCACGCGTCTGGTCGGCGAGCGCTTCCTTGGGCTCGAGAGTCGCCTGCGCGGCGCCGACGTGGTGCACGTCGCCGAGCTCGGCAACTGGTACAGCGCGCAGGCCGCGCGCCTGAAGCAGCGGCTCGGGTTCGCGCTGGTGGTGACGGCCTGGGAGACGCTGCCGCTGCGCGACAGCTACCGCAATCTGCGCACGCGCCCATACGCGCGCGCCGTGCTGGCTGCTGGCGATCGCTTCCTGGCGACGACCGAACGTGCCCGCGACGCGCTGCTGCTCGAGGGTGCCCCGGCGCAGCGCACGATCGTGTGTCCGCCTGGGATCGCGCTGGAGCGCTTCGCCGCCGCGCGCACCGCCGACGTGGCTGCCGACGGCTCGCACCTGATCGTCTCGGCCGGACGGCTGGTGTGGGAGAAGGGCCACCAGGACGTGCTGCGCGCGATGGCGATGCTGCGCGCGCAAGGGCGCGAGGACGTGCGCGCGCTGATCCTCGGCGACGGTCCCGAGCGCGCGCGCCTGCAGGCGCTGGTGGCGGACTTCGGGCTGCAGGACGTGGTGCAGCTGCGCGCGTCGGTGCCGTATGACGAGATCGTGGGTATCTACGCGCAGGCGTCCTGCCTGGTGCTGGCGAGCATGCCGACGCGCTATTGGGAGGAGCAGTTCGGCATGGTCCTGGCAGAGGCGATGGCGGCGCATCTGCCGGTGCTCGCGAGCACCAGCGGCGCGATCCCCGAGGTGCTCGGGACGAGCGGGCGATACTTCGCGCCGGGCGATTGGGTCGGCCTGGCGCGCGCGCTGGCCGAGGGTCCGCTGGCCACGGCGCCCGGGGCGCGGAGGGCGCCGGCGCCCGAGCAGCTCGAGCGCTTTTCGGCCGACGCGGCGGCGGCGCGCCTGCGGCATGTCTACGACGAGCTCCTATCGGAACGCGCCGGATGAGCGCCGGTCAAACGATGACCGCCGACGCGATCGTCGTGACCTGGCGCTCGGGCGAACGGGTGCTGGGCTGCCTGGAGCGGTTGGCAGACCAGCTGCAGCCAGGCCGGACGTTCGTGGTCGACAACGGCTCGGGCGACGGAACGGTCGCGGCGGTGCGGGCCAGCTTCCCCTCGGTCAGGGTGCTCGAGCTGCCCGAGAACCGCGGCTTCGGCGCGGCCGTGAATGCCGGGGCCGCGCTCGGCGACGGCGAAGCGATCGTGTTGGTCAACGACGACGTCGAGATCGAGCAGGGGTTTGTCGACGCGATCGTCGCACCGCTGCAAGCCGATGGGCGCTGCGCGATGGTCGCCGGCATGACGATGATTCCCGACAGCGGCCGGGTGGACGCGTTCGGGATCGAGCTCGATGTCACGCTGGCCGCCTACAACCGCCTGCGCCGCCGGCCGCCGCAGGAGTCGCCCGGCAGGCTCGCGATGCCCAGCGGCGGCGCGGCCGCCTACCGGCGCAGCGCGTTCGAGCGCGCGGGCGGCTTCGATGAGCGGCTGCACGCGTATGGCGAGGACGTCGACCTCGGACTGCGTCTGCTGCTCGACGGCTGGAGCGCCGGCGCGGCGCCCGAGGCTCGGGGGACGCATCTCGGCGGGGCGACGATCGGCGTCGACTCGCCGCTGCAGCGCGAGCTGGGCGGCTTCGCCCGCGGGTTTCTGCTGCGCCGGTACGGGGTGTTGCGCACGCGCGCGTGCGCGCGTGCGCTGCTGTTCGAGGCGCTCGTGGTGGGCTGGGGACTGGTGGCGCACCGCACCACCGTGCCGTTGCGCGCCCGCATGCGCGGTTGGCGCGCCGGCGCGGGTGAGCGCCTGCCGATCCCGGCGCAGGCGATCGATCGCACGATCACCGCGCGCGAGGCGTTCTGGCGCCTGCGCCACGCCCGCTGAACCGAAGGCGCAGCCGCCCTTGCCACGTCGGGTGAGTGGTGGACACAAGCTGCCAGCGCCACACGGTGAGCGGCACACGCATGCGTGCGTGCCACGTGCGGTGAGTCAGAGGCGCTGATAACGTCAGGACATGGACGCGCTCGGTCCCTCGGCGTCGGCGCTCGAGCTCGCGGGAGCGCTGCGCCGGCAAGAGCTGTCGGCGGTCGAGTTGCTGGATTCCTGCTTGGAGGCCGTCGATCAGCTCAACCCCGAGCTGAACGCCATCATCTGGCGCAACGACGAGCAGGCGCGGCGCGCCGCGCAGGACGCGGACCGGTGCCTGCGGGCGCTCGCCGGGGACGGCGCGGGCGAGCACGAGCACATGCCGTTTCTCGGGGTGCCGATCCCGATCAAGGACCTCACGCCGGTCGCCGGCTGGCCTACGACCTACGGTTCGCACGGCGCCGGCACGAGCCCCAGCGACGAGAGCGAGCTGGTCGTCGATGCGTTCGTGCGGGCGGGCTTCGTGCTGTGCGCACGCACGAACACGCCCGAGTTCGGCGTGCTGACGGTCACCGAGAACAGCCGCTATGGCGTGACGCACAACCCCTGGGATCTGTCGCGCTCGCCGGGCGGCTCGAGCGGGGGCGCGGCTGCGGCGGTCGCGGCCGGGATGTTCGCGCTCGCCCATGCCAACGACGGCGGCGGATCGATCCGCATCCCCGCCTCCTACTGCGGGCTGGTCGGTCTCAAGCCCAGTCGCGGGCGCGTGCCGCGGCTTGCACAGAGCTGGCTCGGGGCGGTCGTGGAGGGAGCGCTGACGCGCACGGTCGCCGACAGCGCGGCGGTGCTCGACGCGATCTCCGAGCCCGACCCGCTGGCCTGGTACAACGCCCCCGCGCCCGAGCGCGCGTTCGCCGATGAGACCGAGCGCCAGCCCGACCCGCTGCGCATCGGGCTGATGGCCGCAGCGCCGCTCGGCATCCCGACCGCGCCGGTCTGCACCGCCGCCGCCCAGGCGGCCGGGGCGATGCTCGAGCAGCTCGGCCACGTGGTCGAGCCGGTGGAGGTCCCGACGGTCTCCGAAGAGATGATCCCGCCGTTCGTGCTGCTCACGCAGGCGGGCTTGGGCGAGTACGACGACGTCGACTTCTCCGCGGTCGAGCCGCACGTGGCCTACCAGCACAAGCTGAGCGGCGAGGTCGGCGCGCGCGAGTACGTGCAGGCCGGCCGCACGCTCGAGTTGATGAGCCGCCGCGAGCTGGCGCGCTGGGGCCGCGACTTCGACGTGCTGCTGACGCCGACGTCCGGGATCGAGCCGCCGCCCGCGGGCTCGATCCTCGCCGCGCAGCACGGCGCGCCCGACCAGCCGGTCGCCGATGTGATCTCCAGCGTGTCGTTCACCGCCTTCAGCAACATCACCGGCCAGCCCGCGATCAGCCTGCCGCTGCACTTCACCGAGACAGGCCTGCCGATCGGCGTGATGCTCACGGGCGGGCCCTGGCAGGAGGCGACCCTGATCCGTCTGGCGGCCCGGCTGGAAGAGGCCTACCCGTGGTGCGAGCGGCGGCCGTCGCTCGCCGGCGCGGCTTGAGCGGCGGCGTCGGCCGCGCTGCCGAGGCGATACCCGGGCCCATCCGGCGCGAACGGCCCTGTCAGAGCGACGACGTTCGCCTGACCGCGCGCGGCCGCCTGGCAGCGCACGCAGCTACGCTCCAGCGGATGCGCTTCGCCGTCAAGTTCCTCGGGTGCAAGGTCTCGCAGGCCGACGCGATGCTGGCGCGCCGCGCGCTGCTGGCCGCCGGCCACGAGGAGGTCGCCCCCGAGCAGGCCGAGCTGCACGTGATCAACACCTGCTGCATCACCGGCGAGGCCGAGGCGAAGTCGCGCCAGTCGGTGCGGCGCTCGCTGCAGAGCGCCCGCCAGGTGTTCGTGGGCGGCTGTGCGGTCAACCTGCACGCGGATCAGTTCGCGGCGATCGACCCGGCCGTGCGACCGTTCGTGGGCACTGCCGACGATGTGGCCGAGGCGATCGCGGGCACGCTCGGCGCGTGCGTCGACCTCGAGCACGACGTGCTGGCACGCGGAGCCCCCGAAGACTGGGCGGGTGGGCGGACGCGCGGCTTCGTCAAGGTCCAGGACGGTTGTGACTGTCACTGCGCCTACTGCATCATCCCCACTGTGCGCGGGGGCGCGCGCTCGCGTCCGGCATCGGCGGTGCTCGCGGAGGCCGAACGCCGGGTCGCGCACGGCCAGCCCGAGATCGTGATCACCGGGATCAGCGTGGGCGACTACCGCGATCCCGAGCAGGGCCTCGATCTCGGCGAGCTGATGGTCGCGGCGGCGCGCGTGCCCGGCGTCGAGCGGGTGCGGCTGTCCTCGGTCGAGGTGATCCACGTCAAGGATTCGCTGGTGCGCGCGCTGCGCGAAGAGCCCAAGGTGTGCCCGCACCTGCACGTGCCGATGCAGTCGGGCGACGACGAGGTGCTCGCGGCGATGGGGCGGCACTACAGCGCCGACGAGTACCTGCAGACGATCTCGCGCCTGCGCGACGCGGTGCCCGAGGTCAACGTCACCGCGGACGTGATCGTCGGCTTTCCCAACGAGGACGAGCGGGCGTTCGAGCGCACGCTGACGCTGATCGAGGACGCGCAGATCAGCCGCGTGCACGCCTTCTCCTACTCGCCTCGGCCGGGCACCGCCGCGACGGCGCTCGGCGATCGCGTGGGGCCGCAGGAGAAGAAACGCCGCTCGCGCGCGCTGCGCGGCTTCTCCGAGGCGCGCTCGCGCCTGCACCGCTCACGCAAGCTGAGCCGCAGCGAGCGCGTGCTGGTCGACAAGGTCGCCGAGACCCAGTGCTCGGGCTACACCGCCGACTACACCCGCTGCTACCTGCCGGCGGGCGTTGCGGCGGGCGGGGAGCTGCTGGACGTGACCGTGCGGGAGCTGTACGCCGACGGGCTGCGCGTGACGCCGCTGGCGCCGGCCTGATCGAGGGCACCAGCGGACGGCGATGAGCGCGAGCGAGCCGAGCGTGGCTGTCGTGGGGCACGTCGAGTGGGTGCTGTTCGCGCGCGTCCCCCACCTCGCCCGCGCCGGCGAGATAGTCCACGCGAGCGACCCGTTCGAGGAGCCCGCGGGCGGCGGCGCGGTCGCGGCCGTGCAGCTCGCTCGGCTCGCGGGCGAGGCCCTGTTGATCACCGCGCTCGGAGATGACGAGCACGCACGCCGGGCGGCGGCGCGCCTGCACGAGCTGGACGTGCGCGTCTGCGCGGCGCGGCGCGCCGGCGCGAGCCGTCGTGCGGTGACGTTCGTGGACGACACCGGCGAGCGCACGATCACGACGCTCGGGCCGCGGCTCGAGCCCGCGATCGAAGACGCGCGGCTGCCGTGGGAGGAGCTCGCGCAGGTCGACGCCGTCTACTTCACGGCCGGCGACGTCGGGGCGCTAAGGGCCGCAAGGGCCGCTCGCGTGCTGGTGGCGAGCCCGCGCGCGCTCGATGCGCTCGACCACGGCATCGCGCTCGACGCGCTGGTGCTGAGCGAAGACGACGCGACCGAGCGCGGCGAGGCGGCGCTGGCGCAGGGCGACGCCGAGCTGGTGGTTCGCACGCGTGGCAAGGCCGGCGGCACCTACAGCACCCGCGATGGCGACTCGGGCAGCTTCCCGGCGGCGCCGCCCCCCGGCGAGCCCGCCGACTCCTACGGCTGCGGCGACAGCTTTGCCGCCGGTCTGACCTATGCGCTCGGCGCCGGCATGGCGGTGCCCGATGCGCTCGCGCTGGCGGCGCGCTGCGGCGCCTACTGTCTGACCGGTCGCGGACCGTACGCGCACCAGCTCTCGCGACGCGAGCTGCAGAAGGCGTGATACGAGACCTTCTGATGCCCGCGTGATGCCCCACCCGCTCGAGAACCCGCGATGCCCGACCGCTGCTCGAGAGAACACGTGACGCCTGAGCCGATGCTCGACATCGTCACGCTGCGCGACGAGCGCTCCTCGCTTCGCGCCGGCTTCGTGCCGGCCGCGGGCATGCTTTGCTGCTCCCTGCGCGACGGCGACGAGGAGCTGCTTGCCCAGAACGCGGGCGTCGCCGCCTATGCCGAGCAGGGCAAGACAATGGGCATTCCGCTGCTTTACCCGTGGGCCAACCGGCTCGCGGGCTTCGAGTACAGCGCGGCGGGACGCACCGTGCGGGTTCCCCGCGATCCCAGCCTTGTCGCGGTCGACGGCAACGGACTGCCGATCCACGGCGTGATCGGCGGGCGCATGCGATGGGAGCTGTCCGACGAGCCGGCTGGCGAAGCGGATCGCCGCTCACCGGACAAGCGACAACAGCTGCAGGCGCGTCTAGGCTGGAGCCGCGCCCAAGCAAGCCTGTTCGACGTGTTCCCGTTCCACCACGAGGCGTGCTTTCGCGCGCGCCTGCACGAGCGGCGTCTGCAGATCGAGGTGACCGTCGAGGCGTGCGGTGAGGATCACGTCCCGGTGGCGTTCGGCTTTCACCCGTATCTGTCCGTGCCGGGCGTTCCGCGCGAGCGCTGGCTCGTGCAGCTGCCGGCGATGAGCAAGCTCGCGCTGGACGCTCGCCAGCTGCCGACGGGTTCCGGCCAGGCCCTGCCGGCCGAGAGCTTCGAGCTCGCCGAGCGCGAGTACGACGACGGTTTCGACGAGCTCTCGCAGTCGGCGCGCTTTGCCGTGACTGGCGGCGAGCGGCGGCTCGAGCTCGATTTCGAGGAGGGCTACCGATGCGGCCAGGTGTACTCGCCCCGCGGCGCCGAGTTCATCTGCTTCGAGCCGATGACGGCGCCGGCGAACGCGCTGTGCAGCCATCAGGGCCTGCGGGTGCTCTCCCCGGGTGAGCGCTACAGGGCGGCTTTCGCGCTGCGCGTGAGCGAACGATCGGGTCCGGACGGCGCGCACTGAGCGCACGGTCCCCTGCAGGCAGACAGACTGAGCGCCCGTACCCGGCACGCGCACTGAGCGCACGGTCCCTGCAGGCAGACAGACTGAGGGCCCGTACCCGGCACGCAGACTGAGCGCGAGCACGCGATCGGGGAGCATGTGTCGATGGCGCGCAAGCTCACCGCCTACAGGGCCAAACGCGACTTCACCGACACGCCCGAGCCCGAGGGTCCTGCGAAGCGCACGCGTGGCAAGGCCGACGCGCGCGGCACGCGCGCCCCGCGCCGAGCGGGCGCCGAGCCGCGCTTCGTGGTCCAGGAGCACCACGCCCGCAGGCTGCACTGGGATCTGCGCCTCGAGCACGACGGCGTGCTGCTGTCTTGGGCGATCCCGAACGGGATTCCCCAGGATCCGCGCGAGAACCGCAAGGCGATTCACGTCGAGGACCACCCGCTGTCCTATCTCGACTTCGACGGGACGATCCCGCGCGGCAGCTACGGGGCGGGCAGGGTCGTGATCTTCGACCGCGGCACCTACCTGGCCGAGAAGCTCAGGGACGACGAGCTGATCGTGGTCTTCCACGGCGAACGCCTGCGCGGCCGCTACGCCCTGTTTCGCACGGGCGGTGACGACAGGGACTGGATGATTCACCGCATGGACCCTCCCGAAGGCGAGCGCCAGCCGATGCCGGAGCATCTCGCGCCGATGCTCGCCGCGCCGGGCCGGCTGCCGGCGGATGATCAGGGCTGGGCGTATGAGATCAAGTGGGACGGCGTGCGCGCGATGCTGTACTCGCGCCCCGGACGCCTGCGCATCGAGAGCCGCAACCTCAACGAGATCACGGCGCGCTACCCCGAGCTGCGCGGGCTGGGACGCCAGCTCGGGGCGCACGAAGCGGTGCTGGACGGCGAGATCGTCGCCTTCGACGAGCACGGCGCACCGAGCTTCGAGCGGCTGCAGCGGCGCATGAACCTGAGCGCCGAGAGCGAGGTCCGCCGGACGGCGAAAGCCCTGCCGGTCACGTACGTGATCTTCGATCTGCTGTTCCTCGACGGGCAGCTGACCGCGGCGCTGCCGTATCGCGAGCGGGCGCGAGCTGCTGGAGCGGCTGGGGTTGAAGGGCGCGGCGTGGCAGACGCCGGCCAACCACCTGGGCAGCGGGCGCGAGCTGCTGGCGGTCGCCGCCGAGCATCATCTCGAGGGCGTGGTGGCCAAGCGGCTCGACGCGCCCTACCTGCCCGGTGCGCGCAGCCGCAACTGGCTGAAGGTCAAGAACAGCGCCCGCCAGGAGCTCGTGATCGGCGGGTGGCTGCCGGGCAAGGGGCGGCGCGCGCAGCGAATCGGGGCGCTGCTGATGGGCTACTACGAACGCCGGGGCCGATCATCGCTGCTGCGGTACGCCGGGCGCGTCGGCACTGGCTTCGACGAGCGCGAGCTGGAGCGGCTCGGCGCGGAACTGGCCTCGCGCGAGCGCCGCGAGAGCCCGTTCGCCGAGGTCGGCGCGCAGCCGCCGCGCGGCGCGCGATTTGTCGAGCCCGATCTTGTGGCCGAGGTCGAGTTCACGGATTGGACGCGCGAACGTTTGATGCGCCAGCCCTCCTACAAGGGGCTGCGCAACGACAGGGCGGCGAGGGACGTGCGGATCGAGCTGCCATCGAGGCAGGGTGCGGCGATCGCAAAAGGGGTAGGGATCGAGAGGAGCGCAATGGCGAAGAACACGACGATCGCGACAGATGCGGGCACGGCGATCGAGACAGATGCAACGATGGCGCCGGGCAGTCGGCCCACGAAAACGCAAGCGCACGCGCGTGTGTGCGCGCGCGCGCGTGGGTCGGCGACAGGGAAGGCTCACGCGTCGCCTGCCGAGAAGACTCGTGGATCGGCTGCGGGGAAGGCGCCCGCTCGCAAGCCGGAGCCGCCCTATCGCATCGTGCGCGAGAACGCCAAGGGGACCGAGATCGAGGTGCAGGGGCGCGCGCTGCGGCTGACCAATCGCGACAAGGTCATGTATCCCGAGAGCGGCTTCACGAAGGGCGAGCTGGTCGACTACTACGCGGCCGTTGCTCCGGTGGTGCTGGGCCACCTCGCTGCACGGCCGTTGACGTTGAAGCGCTATCCGGACGGCGTGGACGGTGAGTTCTTCTACGAGAAGCGCGCGCCGGCGCACCGTCCCGATTGGGTGAAGACGGTGCCGGTGTGGAGCGAGGATCGGCGTGAGCGGATCGACTACTGCCTGGCCGAAGACCTGCCGACGCTGATCTGGCTCGCGAACCTCGCTGACATCGAGCTGCATACGAGCCTGTCACGGGCTCCCGATCTCGACGTTCCGACCTCGCTCGTGTTTGACCTCGATCCGGGCGCGCCGGCAGGCATCAAGGAGTGCTGCCGGGTGGCGCTGCAGATCAAGGAGCTGTTCGACACGTTCGGACTGGTGACGGTGGTCAAGACGTCGGGCGCCAAGGGTCTGCACGTGCACGTGCCGCTGAACACGCACGTGACCTACGCGCAGACCAAGCCGCTGGCCCTCGCGGTCGCCGGGCTGATGGCGCGCGAACATCCCAAGCTGGTCGTCTCGGACATGCGCAAGCGCCTGCGTGACGGTCGGGTGCTGATCGACTGGAGCCAGAACGACGCGCACAAGACGACGGTCAGCGTTTACTCGCTGCGGGCGCGCAAGCAGCCAACGATCTCGACGCCGCTGAGCTGGGAGGAGGTTGGCAGGGCGGCACGGCGCCGTCGCGAGCAGAGCTTGAGCGCGCAGCCGCACGAGCTGCTGGCGCGGATCGAACGCGACGGCGACCTCTATGCGCCGATGCTGACGCTCGCGCAGAACCTGCCCGAGCTGACGTAGGCCGGCCGCCTGCGCACCCCGCGCTCACAAGCCGTCTGGCCGAATGTGGCCGGCCGCGCAAGCCGGGACCGGCGGGGAGACGTCAGACGAGCATTTCGCCGGGCGGCTCGATGATGCGCAGATGCTCTGACACGCGGGTCATGTTGAGCAGCCGCTGCACCTGCTGCGAGCCGGGGGTGACGGCGAACTCCTGCCCCCGCTCGCGCGCGCCGGCGCGGGCAGAGAGAACTATGCGCAGACCGGTCGAGTCGATGAACTCGAGATCCTCCAAGTCCAGCACGAGCATCGGCGCCGAGTGGATCTCGGCGCGGTCGAGCTGACGCTGGAACAGCGGCGCGCTGGCGAGATCGAGTTCGCCACTGAGGGCCATTACGACCCGGTCGGACTCGCGTCGGAGCTCGACCCTCAGATGCTCCTGAGCCGCCACGAACCGATGGTAGCGCAGGGTCTCGCGTCGGTGTCCAGGGCGGGGTTTCGCGTCGGTGTCTAGGCCAAGCGCATGTGCACGCGCACCACCGTGCCGGCGGGCGTGACGCGGATCTGGACCAGGTCGCAGAGCTGATTGACGAGCCACAGGCCGCGCCCGCCGGACTGCTCGCGCTTGGGCCGCACGCGCCCGACCAGCGGGTCCTCGATCCGGCCGCGGTCGCGAACCTCGCACATCAGCACCTCGGCCTCCTGCCAGATGAGCAACTCGCCGCCGCGGTCGCCGTATTGGACGCTGTTGGTTACGAGCTCGTTGATCGCAAGCACGAGATCCTCGACGCGATCGCCGGCGAGACGCGCCTGCGCGGCGCGACTCGAGACCCGCGCCCTGACCGACGCGAGGTCGCCGGCGCCGAAAGCGATCCGTTCGGGAGCAGCGCCTGGCGCCGCCAGTGCCCCGTCGAAGACTCCGCGTGCACCGCTCGGCTCGTAGCCCTCGCTCCGGCACGAGCGTCCGTCGCGCTCGATCAACGGATGCCTGCGTCGAGCCGCCTCGATCGCGAGCCGATCGAGCGCCGCGAGATCGTAGGCGCAGAGCAGCCGCCAAGCCGAGCTGTCCGCGAATGCCGGGTTCAGCAGCAGCTCGGTGCGCTCGCACTCGCTCAGCTCGGCCGGCGTGCGGCCAGGCCAGGTGAGTTCACTGACGCCGCGGGCCGCCAGACCGTGCTCGTGACCGTCGAGGAGCTCCCGCCAGAACGCGATGATGCGCCCGGGGTTTCGCGCAAGTGTGCAGACGTCGACGAAGCGGACGCGCTCGCGCCCGGCACCCAGCGACCGTTCGATCGACTCGGCCCTCGGCTTCGAGACGGCCACGACCACAGCCTCGCCGGCGTCGAGGCCCGCCACGATGAACGGCAGTGTGCCCGCGAGGAAGCCCTCGGCGCCCCGGTAGTAGAGCGCGCTGTGCTTGAACCGGCTGGGCGTGGCCGCGGGCGTGATTCGCGCGATGCCATTCGCGGCGTCTCGCTCGTGCCGTGTGCCGGTTGCGGTCTCTATGCCCATGTCTGCCCGATCGGCGCGGCACGCAAATGAGACCTGCGCGAAACCACGCTGACACATAGTCGGTGCGCCCCAGTATGCCGCGCGCGGCCGACGAGTCCGCCCGCGGCAGCCGCCTGGCCCAGCATTTGAGAGCACGCCAGTATCCACGACATACGATCAGCGCCCACCGCGATATGTCCTCGACGTTCCATCGTGCTGAAGCCGGGGGTGGCGACGGAGCCGCCGGCCTCGGGCCCGGGTCTTGTATTGCCCGATCTGGCCCCCGGTCAATCAACGGGGGAGCAGCGATGTTTAGCGCACGCGCGCGCCGGGCAACTGTTGATACGAAACTCCTCCTCTCCCGTCGGGCGGTGGTCGTCCCCCCTGCCGGCCACCGCCCACCGGCTTGCAACGTTTGTTGCAGTGCGCGCGCGAAAGAGCGGGCGCAGTGAGCGAGCGAGCGCCTGTCGGCTGTGGTCGCGAGCGGCCTGTCAGCCGCGGCCGGTGAGCTGCCCCCTACGAGCGGCCTGTCAGCCGCGATCGGTGAGCTGCAGCGCGACCCTCTACGAGCGGCCTGTTAGCCGGGATCGCTGAGCTGCAGCGCGAGCGTCTCCGAGCGGCCGTCGCTCGAGACCCGATGATCGTCGGCCAGCCGCTGGATCACCGGCCCGAGTCCGTCGACGGCCGACTCGACGATCATCTGAGCGCTGCCCTCGCGCAGCGGGCCGACCTGCAGCTCGAGCTTGCGCGCCTGGACGGTGACGCTTACGGCGAGCGAATGGTCGCGGAGCGACTCGCGTACGTGGGCCGCGAGCGTGTCGGCAAGGATCTGCGCGTCGGAGATGCGATCGGTCGAGAAATGCGCGTGCGCGGCCAGCACGGTCAGGACGCGGGGCAGCACCGTACCTGCGAGTGCGGCCGGGACGATCGTGAGACCTGTTGTCGTGGCCAGCTCGGCAGCGGCGATGTCGCGGTGCTGTTCGCGGCCGTTGCGCGGCGCGCGCAGTGCGTGGGTGCTGGGCGCCGCGAACTCCATGCGCACCTCGGTTCCACCGCCGCTGGAATCCCTGAACTCGACGCGGCGAACGAGCGCCTGGATCACCGACAGCCCGATCCCGAGCGCCGTCTCCTGGGCGCCGCGGATGCGCGGGCGGATCCCGGTGCCGTGATCTCGCACGACGACTTCGAGGGCGCTGTGCGCGCCCCCGTAGACCTCGACTTCGAGCGGTCCCTGATCGCCCTCGTAGGCGTGCAGGACCACGTTGTTGCAGGCCTCGGTGACAGCGGTGCGAATGTCGTTCAGGTCGCTGCCGTCGAGATCGACCATCTCGGCCACACCGGTGAGCATCTCGCGAACGAGCAGGACGTTCTCGGGCTTGTTCGAGAGTGTCAGGCGAACGTTCGGCAACATCAGCCATCAGGCGCGTCGATGAGCGGTAAGCCGAGACAGCCGTATGCCGAAGGTCGGGTGGCGACAACGCCCCAGAGGAGCCGCTTGCGCAAGCGGACCTCCCTTATCGTATCTGCTCGCCGTCGCGCGTCAGAGCGCGCAGCGTCTCCAGCGAGCGGCGCAGCAGGCGCGAGACCTGCATCTGCGAGACGCCGACACGGGAGGCGATCTCTGTCTGCGTGAGGTCTTCGATGAAGCGCATCTGCAGGATGCGACGCTCGCGGGCCGGAATGTGCCGGAGCACCGCGCTGATCGTGGCGTCGAGCTCGACGAGCTCGTAGCGCTCGTCCTCCTGGCCCATCGACTCGACATACGCGAGGCCGTCGTCCTGAGCGCCCAGTCGCGGCGCATCGAGCGACACCGCTTCATAGGCCTGCACGGCTTGCAGAGCGTCGAGCACCTCTTCGCAGCTGCACTCCAGGTACTCCGCCAGCTGGGTCACGCTCGGCGCCCGACCGTGCTCCCCCACCAGTCGCTGCTGCGCATTGCGCACTTCCAGCGCGCGCTCCTGTGCCCCGCGCGGCATGTGGACCGACCAGCCGGAATCGCGGAAGTAGCGCCGCATCTCACCGAGGATCGTGGGGACCGCGAACGACGGAAACGGATGGCCGAGCCCGGGGTCGAAGCGGTCGAGCGCCTTCAGCAGGCCCAGCGAGGCGACCTGCAGCAGATCCTCGAACGGCTC
Organism: Solirubrobacteraceae bacterium; assembly: GCA_035507415.1. GTDB lineage: Bacteria > Actinomycetota > Thermoleophilia > Solirubrobacterales > Solirubrobacteraceae > Palsa-744. The sequence goes on along the minus strand of DATJOF010000034.1, from coordinate 163,784 downwards.
TGACGAATGGTCATAGCGCCGCGCGAGGTTGCGCGCGAGCGGCATGAAGCGGCGCACGAGCTCTTCGCGAGCCGGCTCGTCGCCATGCTGGCGCCAGCGCACAAACAGCTGCTCGGCCCTCTCGTGGGCCGGGACCGATCGCTGCAGCATGGACCTGGCTGTCACCGTCGAAGCCATCTGGTCTTCCCTCCATCGCCCGGGGCCGACCGGCGGCCGGCCCCGTGCAACCACCAATGCTACCCCTCCCAGGGGCCTTCTTGCAAGCACGGGCATCGTACGCCGCCGCGAGCGCCGATCGCCGGCGCAGACGGCCCGCGGTTGCGGGGCGTCGAAGTCGCCAGATCCGAGCGTCGATCGCCGGCGGCGACGGGCCGGTGCCGACCGGACGCGACGCGGGGCTACGGGGCTTTGGCCAGGTAGTGGTGGGGGGCCTTGATCAGTACGTGCTTGTGGTTCACGAGGTTGGTCACGAGCACGCTGTCGCGCGTGACCGTGATCAGGGTGCCGTCGCAGAGGTCCTCGGTGAGCCACACGGTGCCCTGGACGGCGCCGCTCGCGTAGTTGCCTTTGGTCGTGTATTTGCCGTGTCCGTTTGCCCAGAGTTTGCGTACGACGTGGCTGCCGGACGCATGGGTCGAGCTGGTGCGAGCCAGGTGGCTGCGCTCCTTGGCGGTCGGGCAGACCGAGAAGTTGCCGCCCTCGAGCGTGATCAGCACCGTGCCGTTGCGCTGCTGCGTGAGCATGAAGGCCCCGGAGTAGAGCGTGATCGTTTGGGTCTTGCCGTTGGGGAGGATGGTCGTGATCGTGACGCTTCCGTGCGTGGCGTCGATGATCGTCCCGAACGGAATCTGTTTGATCGAGCTCAGCGGCACGAAGGTCGAGGATCCGGGCAGTTTCACGAGGACTTGGCCCGAGAACGCGCCGATGTTCGCGGTCACGATCAGCTGCGGGGCGGGCAACGCGCTGCTCGTGGTGCCGAGGACGCCGGATTTCGCCGTCTGGCTCGTCGTGCCGGTCGTGGTGTTGGAGGAACCTGTGGGTTCGACGTAGGTGAAGCGGGGCCCGCCGCTCGAGCTGCCGTTGGCGTCAGTCACGACCACTTCGTCTTCTCCGGGCAGGGCCGAGCTGGTGGTCGCGATGATTTCGGTTTCGGAGAGCACTTTCACCGAGCTCGCGGCCGGACCGATGGTGACGCTCGCGCCGCTCAGGAAGCCGCTGCCTTCGATCTTGACTTCGGTGCCCCCGGTGCTGGGTCCCGAGCTCGGCGTGACGCTCGTTACGACGGGCGGCGGGGGCGGCACATATGTGAAGCGCGGGCCGCCGGTGGACGTGCCGTTCGAGTCGCTGACGACGACTTCGTATTCGCCCGGAGCAGAAGCGCCGGTGGTCGCGATTATTTCGGTTGCGGACAGCACTTCCACCGAGCTAGCGGACGAGCCGATCTCGACGTTCGCGCCTTCGAGAAAACCGGTGCCTTCGATCTTGACACTGGTTCCTCCCGCGGCGGGGCCGGAGGTCGGCGTGACGTTCGTGACGGTCGGCAGCGGCGTGACTCCCGGGCCGGTTGCCCACACCTTCCCGACTCTTTCATCGCTCTGAGGAGCGCCCACCAGCGCGCTGACGCCGCTCGAGGAGAGCGCGGCGCTCGCTCCGAACCCACGGTTCGCCGCTTCTTCGGGGCTTTCGAGCGCTTCGTCTGGCGTCCATGTGCTTGCTTCCCCCGAGTGCGTCAACACCCATACCCGGCCGCTGTGGGACCCCGTGCGGGGAGCTCCAACCAGCGCGAGATCGCCGTCGCCGGACAGAGCCACGCTGTAGCCGAACTGTCCGGCTTCGGTCTCGCCGGCGCCGGCGGTGAGCTTTTCACCTTGGCCCCAGAACGTCGAAGCGCGGTTGAACGCCCAGACCGCGCCCAGACCGTCATTGTCGAAGCGGCCGCCGACCAGGGCGGTGGCGCCGTCGCCGGACAGCGCGACGCTGGAGCCGAAGTGGCCGCTGCCTATCTCACCGGCGCCGCTCAGCTCTTCGCCTTCTTCCCAGGACGAGGTCCCGCGACGCGTAAAGGACCATGCGGCTCCGATGTATTCGCCGGTCGCCGGAGCACCTATCAATGCCGTGTCTCCATCGGACGAGAGCGCAACGCTGTGGCCGAAATGGGCCTCGCCCGGGACAGCGGCCGCGGCGAGCTTTTCGCCCGGGCTCCACCCTGATTCCGAGTGCGTGAACGTCCACGCAGCGCCACGGAAGCTGTTGTAACCCGGGGCGCCGATCAGCGCGACGTCGCCACTCGAGGAGAGCGCGACGGCCCGGCCGAAGCGACCGGTCCCGCGCTCTTCGGCGCCGGCGGTCAGCTTTTCGCCCGGGCTCCAGCCTGATTCCGAGTGCCTGAAGACCCACGCCGCGCCGTCCTGTTCGTCTGCATGAGGGGCTCCGACCAATGCGACCTGGCCGTCCGCTGACAGTGCGACGCTCGTCCCAAAACCGCATCCGCTGACTTCTTCGCCGGGTTCTTCGACGCACTGTGTTTCGCCGCCTTCGATGCCTGCTTCTTCCTCGGCGAACGTCGTCTGTTGCATCCAAGATGAGCCCGATCGGACGAACACCCATACCGTGCCCCGATGGCGTTCGTCACGCGGCGCGCCGATCAGCGCCGTGTCGCCGTCCGCGGAGACCGCCACGCTGAAGCCAAAGCGCCCGGGGCCCTCCTCTCCGGCGCCGGTCAGCTGTTCGCTCAGACCGATCAGCGGATCGACCTCGAGCGGGTAGGTAGCGCCGCGTGTGTCCACATGCAGGAGCAGCGTGTCGCCCCGGAGCGTGAGCCAGCTGTGCAGAGTGCGACCGCTCGCGTCGGTCGCGGTGAGGTCGTCGTAACGCAGCGATGGGGACCCGGCACGGGCGAACGTGACGCTGTCGGATCCGGCGGAGATCGAGGCGTGGGCATTGCCTGCGACCTTCATCGCGAACGTCATCGCCGTCGCGGAGCTGCCGGATGCGGGGGCTCGCGTGATCGTAAAGCCCTGCTCGATGCCGAGCGGGCCGTTGAGATACCACTCGCTCATGGGATCGCCCGCGTAGGTCACGCGGTTTGCGCTGCCGTGCGGCGCCACTCCCGCAAGCGCCTGCCGGTGGGCGCCCTGGGCGAGCGTGGCCGGGCTGACCGCCAGGCGCATGGTTCCCGAGTCGATCTGAACGCCGGCACGGTCGAAGCGCGCACGCAAGCGTTGCGGGCCGCTCGTGGCCTGTAGTCCGCCTGCCGCAGGACTCACGTGGTAGGCGTCGCCGCTGGCGCCGAGCGCCGCCGAGACCGAAGCGCGCGCGCCGGCCGGCAGCCGCTCGAGGCCCGCGCCGGCCGTACTCGAGCGTCGCGCGTGCGCGACGGCGGACGGTAGCGCGGCTGACGTCCCCGCGACCGGCGTCCGCACCGGCGTATGAGCGCGGGTGAATCCGATTACGATCGCCAGGACGACCAGGCTCGACAGAGCCGCCTGCAGGAGCGCGCGCCGATCGCGGACGGCCGCACCGATTCGCGCGAGGACGTGCACGTTGCTCCCCGACAGGGAGGGACCATTCTCCGCCACCGGACTGGTGCTTGCGCGAGCCGCCGCCACCGAGCCTGCGCCTGCCGCCTTTAGGGGTCTCAGAGACCCTGACATCTCTCCATGCCTCCGCGTCGCGTTTCGTCTTCCTGCCGGTAACCCGGCGCGTCGGCACCTGCCCGCCGCGCGACCACCAACTATCTCCGTCAGCGGAGGGTAATCGCCGGTGAATGCGAAGTCAATCGGGGTCAGTAGCTTGCCGTAGGCCGAGCTCAGGCCATGATCCCGTGATTGGTGAGTCGGGCCATGATCCCGTCGTGGGCGAGGATCCTGCCTTTGGGCCAGGCGTCTTGCCTTAGCATCAGTCCGTGACGGTGCTGGGCATCATGATCGGGAGCGCCTGACATGGGCGGGATCTGGCGGCACAAGACGGCTCTGCTGATGGCCGTCGGCGTTTTCGCGGCCGGCGTGGGAGTGATCGCATATGCGACGCGGGTGCTGGGGCGCACGGAATTGCAGACGATCGACGCGCGCTTCTCGATCCGCGGCCGTCGCCCGGCGCCACGGAACATCGTGCTCGTGCAGATCGACAACACGACGTTCCAGGAACTCACGAACGCCGGTCTGCAGTCCGAGTGGCCTTTCCCGCGCCGCTACGACGCGGCTGTGATCGACCGCCTGCGACGTGCCGGGGCGAAGGCGATCGCGATCGACATCGAATTCGCGCACCCGACCGACACGACCGACGACAACGACCTGATCGAAGCGATCGGCAGGGCGCACGGTAAAACCGTGCTTGCCGCCACCGACGTGGGACCCCACGGCAGCAACGGCGTGCTCGGCGGCGTCCCGAGCCTGCTCGAAGAACTTGGAACGCGTCCGGCTGCGGCGATCCTCACGACGGACAGCGACGGCGCGGTGCGCCGCTTCGCTTATTCGTATAGCGGCCTGCGCACCTTGGGTGTGGTGACCGCCGAAGTCGCTCTCAAACACCCGATCCGGGCGTCGCTGTTTTCGAACGGCACGCTGCCGATCGATTTCGTTGGACCGCCGGAAACGGTCAGCTCTATTTCCTACTCAAAGGTGCTCAAAGGTCAGTACCAGCCAAGCCTGTTCAAGAACAAGATCGTGATCATGGGGGCGTCCGCCCCGGTTCTCCAGGACGTTCACTCGACCGCGACGACCGGCTCGGAAAAGATGTCCGGAACGGAAGTATGGGCTAACGCCACGAACACGCTCCTGCAGGGCGTGCCCCTGTGGGACGCATCGGGATGGGTGAACGTGGCGCTGATCCTGGCGCTCGGCATCGCGGCGCCGCTCGGCAGCCTGCGCCTGCAGCGCTGGCGCTCGCTGCTGAGCGCGCTGGTCGTCGCAGTGCTGTTCACCGTGGCTGCACAGCTCGCGTTCAACGATGGGGTGATCGTGGCCTACGTTTACCCACTGCTGGCGCTGGCGCTTGGAACGCTGGGGACGCTGTCGGTTCTGTACGTCAGCGAGACGATCGAGCGCGAGCGCACGCGCGACGTGTTCTCGCGGTTCGTGCCGGCCGGGGTCGTCGACGAGGTGCTGGCAAGGACCGACGGGAACCTGCGCTTGAGCGGCGTGGAACGGGACTGCACGGTGCTGTTCTCGGATCTGCGCGGGTTCACCAGCTTCTCCGAGACCCAGCCGGCCGCCCGCGTGATCGAGGTGGTCAATCACTACCTGGACGGCATGACCGAGGCGATTCTCGACGCCGGCGGCACCCTGATCGCGTATATGGGAGACGGCATCATGGCGCTGTTCGGGGCTCCGCTCGAGCAGGACGATCACGCCGACCGGGCGGTCGCGGCGGCGTGCGAGATGATCGGGCCGCGCCTGCTTCAGTTCAACGCGTGGCTGGGCGAGGAGGGCTTTGGCCACAGCTTCGCGATGGGCGTCGGCTTGAACAGCGGACCGGTGATGGCGGGCAACGTCGGGTCCGAGCAGCGCGTCGAGTACACCGCGATCGGCGACACCACCAACACGGCCTCGCGCCTCGAGGGCATGACCAAGGGATCGGGGCACATGCTGTTCATCGCCGAGTCCACGCGCGCGCGCCTGCGCCGTCCACCGGTTGGTCTCGAGCAGGTCGGCGAGTTCGAGGTGCGCGGGCGCGCCGCCAAGCTGCTCGTGTGGACGATCGTCGAGTCCGACCGGCGCGCCGCGCCTGCGGACCCGAGCGAAGCACCGCCGCCCGACACCGCAACGCCCGGGGTCGAGCAGCCCGCCGGCGCGAGCTCGGGAGCGGCCGAAGAGGAGCAGATGACCGGCGACGTGGCCGGTTAGCGTTAGCCCATTCGCGGCGTCCAGCGCGCGAGCCGCAGCTCGGCGAGCGCCAGGCGCGCCGCGGCGCGGCCGGGGACGCCGTGGACGGCCCCGCCCGGGAAGCTGGCGGCGCTGCCGATGTACAGGCCGCGCACGGGTGTCCGATACGGGGTCAACGAGGGGACGGGGCGGAAGATGACCTGGTCGAGCGTGTAGCTGCCGCCGCCGACGTCGCCGCCGACGAGGTTTGCGTTGCGGCGCTCGAGGTCTCCCGGCGCGAGCACGTGGCGGGCGAGGATGCGCTCGCGAAAACCGGGGGCGAAGCGCTCGATCTGCGCCTCCATGCGCTGTACGTGGCGGTCGCGCTCGCCGGCCCAGTCGATGGTGTGCGGGCCATGCGTGTAGGCCCACGCGGTGTGGCGCCCGGCCGGGGCGCGCGTCGGATCGGCAAGCGACTGCTGGCCGACGAGCATGAAGGGCCGCTCGGGCAGGTCCGAAGAGCGAGCCGCGCCGGCCTGAGTCGTGCCGGCCAGCACTTCGCCGACCGAGCCGCCGACGTGCACGGTGCCCGCTTCGCGTGCCTCGGGGGCGGTCCAGGGGATCGGACCGTCGAGCGCCCAGTCGATCTTGAGCGTGGCCGGACCGATGCGATAGCGGCGCAGCGCGCGCGCGTAGCGCGCGGGCAGGGCCTCATCGGCAAGCGCGGCAAGCGCGGCGGGCATCACGTCGGCGACGACGACCCGGCCGGCGAGCCGCTCGCCACCCGCCAGCTGCAGGCCGGTGACGCGGCCGCGCTGCGCGAGCACGCGCTCGACCCGCGCGCCGGTGCGCACGGCGCCGCCGAGCTCCTGCAGGTGGGCGAGCAAGGCCTGGGTCAGGCTGCCGGCGCCGCCCTCGGGGCTTGGCCAGCCGACACCGTGGCCGAGCAGGATCAGATAGGCGGCGGCGATCGCGCTGCCCGAAGCGGCCGGCAGGACGTCCGAGTGCAGTGCCGAGCTGTAGAGCCACGCGCGTGCGGCGTCGCCCTCGAACAGCTCTTCGGCGAGCGCCCGCGCGGGCATCAGCAGCAGGCGCACGAAGTCGAGCATGCCGCGCGGGCCGAGACCGGCCGCGAGCCGCACGGGGCCCTTGACGGGCGGAAAGCCGTTCAGCATCGTCTCGCGCAACGCGTCGAAGTGCGTGAGGAACGGTGACGCGAACGCGCGCCAGCGCTCGCCGTCGCCGACATGGATGCGCTCGAGGCCGGCGGCGGTGCGGTCGAGGTCGCGGTACAGGGCCACCGCGCTGCCGTCCGCCAGAGGAAGCGCGTAGCAGGCCGGCGGATGGATCCAGCGCAGGCCATGGCGCTCGAGCGGCAGGCGCGCGAACACCGGCGAGGCCGCTCCCGCCGGGTGTACGGCCGAGAAGGTGTCGTGCACAAAGCCCGGCAGCGTGAGCTCCTCGCTGGCGACCGCGCCGCCGGGACGCTCGGCTGCCTCGAGCACGAGCGTGCGCATCCCCGACTGCGCCAGCGTGATCGCCGCGGTGAGTCCGTTGGGACCCGAACCGATGACAAGGGCCTCGTGGCTCATGGACCCAGCATATGGGCGCCACGGTGTCGACACTGGGCGCGAGGGATCCTCGGACCGCCGACTGTCGGCGCACCGGGGCGCGAGGCGCCCGGTTGTCATAATGGCCGGCGGTATGCGCCACAGCAGCAGGGTGACGTCGCTGTCGTGGATCCCGTCGGAGGCAATCGAGGGTTCGACGCGGCTGGCATTTGACGCCGGCATGGCCCACTACGACGATCCACCGCCCGAAACGATCGACGATCTCGAGGAGCTGCGCTCACAGGATCGCTTTCGCTTCGCCAACGTGCTCGAGGCATGGGTCGAGATCGATGGCTCAGGGCGCATCCGCGACTGCGGCTACGAGGGCGGGGGCCTGATGGGCGCGACCTCTGTCAAGGTGGGACCGCTGTCGCGAACGTTCGAGGCGATCGGGCTGCCGGACATCAAGCAGGAGCCCGCGCGCGATAAGGGCTCGGTGACGTTCGTGCAGACCGCCGGCGGACGTACCGGCCTGCCTGCGCCGCGCAGAGTGCGCCGCCGGCCGTTCGTGCAGTGGCAGGCGCCGCTCGTCTGGACCACCCTGTCGCTGACGATTCACGTGGACGGCCGCGCCAAGGGCGCGCTGACCGGGGCGAGCCGGTTTCCGCGACACTGGGTGTATGACCGTGAGGGGCAGCTCACGCACAAGTCGGGCCTGGCGGATTTCAGGCACTGGTATCGCCGCTCCTTTGGACGTCACACGCCGTGGGGCGACACGGATTCGGAGGCGCTCGTGACGGCGGTCGAGACAGCTCTGGAGCGCTCGCTGTCGGCGCAGATAATGCAGGGCTCCGCCAAGCCGCAGATCCGTCGGGTCAAGGCCGGGACCGAGCTGGTCAAACAGGGCGAGAGCGGGTCGGAGGTCTTCCTGTTGCTGGACGGCGTGCTGCGCGTGGAGGAGGACGGCACGCGCCTGGCCGAGTACGGACCGGGCGCGCTGTTGGGGGAGCGGGCTCATCTGGAGAGGGGCAAGCGGACCTCGACGCTGGTGGCTGTGACGCCATGCAGAGTGGCCGCGGTGCAGGCGGATCAGCTCGACCGCGGCGCGCTGCACGAGCTCTCCAAAGACCATCGCCGAACGCGCCCCGACCGGAGCTGAGCCGGTTGCAGATCCACTTCTGCGGTGTGCGGGGATCGACCCCCGCGGCCGGGATCGAGTTCGTGCGCTACGGCGGCCACACTGCCTGTGTGGCGCTGGCCCACGACGACGTCGGGGCGCCGACGCTGGTGCTGGACGCGGGCGCCGGGTTGGTGACGCTTTCGCGCCTGCTCGCCGGCGCCCCGTTCATCGGCACGATCATGCTCAGCCACCTGCACTGGGATCACGTGCTGGGACTGCCGTTCTTCGCGGCGGCCGACCGCCCCGATGCGTACACGAGGGTGCTCGTGCCCGAGCAGGACAGCGGACCCGACCACGATCGTGAGAGCGCGCGCGACCGGGGCGTCGGTGGCAGTGGTGGCGCAGCCGACGCCCAGGGCAGTGGTGACGCGCCCGACACCCAGGGAAACACAGGCACGGCCGACGCCCGAGAGCCCACAGCAGGCTGGGACGGCGCGCGCGAGGCGACGGCGGTGCTCGCCGGTTTCATGTCGCCTCCCTACTTTCCGATCGAGCCGACCCAGCTGCGGGGGAACTGGACGTTCGGCACGATCGCGCCAGGAGAGCACGAGGTGGAGCGATTCACGGTGTTGGCGCGCGAGATTCCGCACAAGGGAGGGCGCACGTTCGGGTATCGCGTGAGCGACGGTCACTCGACGGTGGCGTATATCCCCGACCACTGCCCCACGCTGCTCGGCCCGGGCGAGGACGGCTTTGGCGAGTACCACGCGGCTGCGATCGAGCTGGCGCGCGACGCCGACGTCTTGATCCACGACGCCCACCTGTTTCCCGAGGAGCTCGCCGCCGAAGCGGCGTATGGCCATTCGGTGGCCGACTACGCGGTCGAGCTCGGCCGCCACGCCGGGGCGAGCTCGGTGGTGCTGTTCCACCATCGCCACACCCGCACGGACGACGCGCTCGACGGCCTGGCGCGGCGCTGGCAGGACGCCTCCCCGAAGGTGACCGTCGCCGCGGAGGGCGCCGTGATCGACCTCGCAGCCCGACCCACGAGATGACCCGATGAGGTCGCTGATGAACCGCGCCCGCCGCCGCGAAACCCACCCCGGGAGCGGTGGAGTCTCGCGATGAGCCCGCTCGGCATGCCGCCGGTCGACGGCGTGAGCCACCGCGACGTGCACGCGCGCGGGGTTCGCTTTCACGTCGCCGAAGCGGGCAGCGGCGAGCCGGTCCTGCTGCTGCACGGCTGGCCGCAGCACTGGTTCTGCTGGCGCAGGGTGATCCCCCTGTTGGCGGACGAGCGCAGGCTGATCTGCCCGGACCTGCGCGGCTTCGGCTGGAGCGACGCGCCCGCGGGCGCATACGACAAGCAGTCGCTCGCCGATGACATGCTGGCGCTGCTCGACGCACTGGAGTTGCAGCGCGTCGATCTGATCGCGCACGACTGGGGTGCGTGGGTGGGCTTCTTGATGTGCCTGCAGGCACCCGAGCGGTTTCGCCACTATCTCGTGCTCAACATGGTGGCGCCTTGGCCGAACAAGCCGTCGCTGGCTGGCGTGCTCGGTCTCTGGCGGCTGCTCTACCAGGTGATCATCGCGACGCCGGGCCTTGGCAGCCACCTGATCGGCCAGACCGATCTGGTGTGCCGCATGATCCCCACCGGGGCGGTCCACCGCGACGCCTGGAGCAGAGAGGACCTCGAGTGTTTCGCCGACGTTCTGCGTGAACCGGCGCGCACGCGCGCGTCCGTGCATCTGTACCGCACGTTCCTGCTGCGCGAGGTGGGACCCTACCTGGCCGGCCAGTATCGCGACCAGCGCCTGACAGTGCCGACGCTGCTGCTGCACGGGACGCACGACGTGGCGATCGATTCCACGCGCCTCGGCGACTGGGAGACGCACGCCGATCAGATGTCGGTCGAGCTGTGCGAGGACTCGGGCCACTTCATCGCCGAGGAGCGCCCTGACCTCGTGGCCGAGCGAGCGCGCACACTGTTCACCAGCTGACGGCGACCTCGCACCGACGCCAGCCGACTGAGACGTCGCAACTGACGACCCACGCGCGCGCGCGTGGGTCGCTCGAGCAACACGACTTGCGAGGGCCGGCACGTCCGGTGCATGGCGTTCAGACAAATGAGCACCCGCGAGGCCCCGGATTTGCGCCAACGGTCGAAGGTGAATGGCGCGGGAGCGCGGGAGAATCTCACGGTGAACCCTGGGACAGTCATGCCCGCGATCGCGGAGTACCGCCCGCGCGCGCCGTTTCTGGATGAGCTGTTCGAGGCGGCGGGGTCGCCTCGACCGGCGGCCGACGCCCTGATCCGGGAGCTGCACCGGCTCGGCCCGGACGGCCTGCTGGAGGCCGGGCGCCGGCGCGATGCCGTGTTCATGCAGCAGGGGATCACATTCGAGACGAGCAACGAGAGCGGGCTCTCGCACGAACGCCCGTTTCCGCTCGATCTGATCCCACGTGTGCTGAGCGGTGAGGAATGGCGTCAGATCAAGCGCGGGCTCGCACAGAGGATCCGGGCGCTCAACCACTTTGTCGACGACGTGTACCACGCTCGCGAGATCGTGCGCGAGGGCCTTGTGCCGTGGCGGCTCGTGGCGGCGTGCTCGCATTTTGCCCGGGCCGTGCACGGGATCCGACCGCCGGGCGGCGTCTACACGCACGTGGCCGGGTGCGATCTGGTGCGCCACAGCGACGGCTCGTGGAAGGTGATCGAGGACAACGTGCGGATCCCATCGGGCATCTCGTACGTGCTCGAGAACCGCGCGGCGATGGCGCAGCTGCTGCCGGAGCTGTTCAGCTCCTACCGGGTGCGCCGGGTCGACCACTATCCGCAGCTGCTGCTGCGCGCGTTGCGTGCCGTGGCGCCGTCCGCCGAGAGCGAGGCGACGGTCGTCGTATGGACGCCGGGACCGGCGAACTCCGCCTATTTCGAGCACGCCTTCCTCGCCCGCCAGATGGGCGTCGAGCTGGTCGAGGCATCCGATCTGGTGGTGCGTGACGATGTGCTTTACATGCGCACGACGCGCGGGCTCGAGCGTGTGCATGCCGTCTATCGCCGCCTGGACGACGACTTCGTCGATCCACTGGAGTTCCGGCCGGACTCGCTGCTGGGCGTGCCCGGGCTCGTGCGCGCCTATCGTGCCGGCAGCGTGGCGGTCGCCAACGCGCTCGGCACGGGCGTGGCCGACGACAAGGCGATCTACTGCTTCGTGCCCGAGATGATCCGCTTCTACCTGGCGGAGGAGCCGATCCTCGACAACGTCAGGACCTACCTGCTCGCGGACCCGGAGGTGCGCGCCCACGTGCTCGCCCACCTCGACGAGCTGGTGGTGAAGCCGACGGGGGAGTCGGGCGGAAAGGGCGTGATGATCGGCTCATGCGCGAGCGAACTGGAAGTCGCGCGCACGAGACAGCTGATCGAAGCCCATCCGGACGGCTGGATCGCCCAAGATCTCGTGCACCTATCGACGGTCCCGACCGTCGGCGCCGACGGCCGGCTGCGCCCGTGCCACGTCGACCTGCGGCCGTTTGCGGTGTTCGGCGAGCGCATCGACATCGTCCCTGGCGGACTCACACGTGTGGCGCTGGAGGACGGCTCGATGATCGTCAACTCCTCGCGCGGAGGTGGCTCGAAGGACACGTGGGTGCTCGAGGACGAACAGGACACCGACCGAGCGGGAGCGAACGGGTTCCCGGTCGCGGACACGCTGCCGCCGGCGCTGCCGGACCTGCGCTACGGCGAGTGGACCGGCCAGCAGCAGCAGCAGCAGCAGCAACAACAACAACGACAACAGACACGCTGATGCTGGCGCGGATCGCTCACGAGCTGTACTGGCTGGGACGTAACCTGGCGCGCGCGGAGTTCACCGCGCGCGCCGTCGAGGCCGTCTTCCAAGCCGAACTGCAGGGTACCCCGGAAGCCGTGCCGAGCGTGAGCTTCGGATCGGGCGGCCTGGTGGCGATGCTCGGCCAGGCGCCTGAGGGGCGCAGACGCGGCGCGCAGACGCTCACGGACCTGACGCTCGACGCGCGCCAGCCGGGCTCGATGCTGGCGAGCATCGAACGGGCTCGCGAAGGGGCGCGCACGGTTCGCGACGTGATCAGCGTCGAGATGTGGGAGGCGATCAACACGACGACGCTGAAGCTGCGCGGCGCCGAGCAGGCCGGTTGGAGCGCACCGGCGGGGCCGTATCTGGCCTCCCAGTACGTCAAGCAGCGCACGGCTCTGATCTGGGGGATCGCAAATCGCTCGATGCTGCGCGACGAAGCCAAGTGCTTTCTGGACGCGGGCGGGCTGATCGAGGTATCGGACATGGTCTTGCGCATGCTGCGAATCGCGCTGGCGCCTGGGGAGCGAGCCCCCGCGGACGGACATGCGTTGATCCTGCTGCAGGCGGTGGGTGGCTTCCACGCTTATCTGCGTGCCGTGACGGTGCCACCGAACGCCCAGCCGGTGGCCCGCTTTTTGATTTTCGAGCGCGCCTATCCCGACAGCGTGGCGGCGTGTGTCGATTCGCTGCACGAGGTCTTCAGCGCGGCGGACGCGGGCCCGCGGAACTCCAAGCCTGTGTTGCGGGTGAGCCGCTTGGCGGCCGATCTCGATTTCCAGCGCCGGGCGCTGCCCGCGGGCGCCGAGCTGACCGAGATCTGCGAGCGTACTCAGGAAGAGCTCACGCGTATCGACCAGGACGTCGCCGAGCGCTACTTCGCGGGCGCGGCGCCGGCGTGGCAGCTGGGTTAGCTCGTGCACTTCGCGATTCGCTATCTGACCGAGTACCGCTACGACGCGCCGGTGTCGGACAACCTCAATGCCTTGCGCGTCAGGCCGGCGACGACCTCGTCACAGCGCTGCGACGAGTTTCACACTCGCATCGAACCCGAGGCGCGCGTGAGCAGGCATATCGACTATTTCGGCACCGAGGTGCTGGAGTTCGGCATACCGACGGCCCACGAGCAGCTCACGATCGACGTGCGCACGCGCGTGGTCACCTCGCAGCCGGCGCGGCCCCAGTCGGGTCCATGGGAAAGCCTCACGAGCCCCTCCTATCTCGACGCGGCCGGCGAGTTTGGGCTGCCGTGGCAGGACCAGCCGGCGGTCGCCGGCCTGCAAGAGCTGCAGGCCGCGCTCGTTACGGCCAGCCCGCTGGAGTCGGTGCAGCGGCTGTGCGAGCTGATCCCCGAACGCTTCGAGTACCGGCCGGGAGCGACCTATGTGGGATCGAGCGTGGCGGATCTGCTCGAGCTGGGCGCGGGCGTGTGCCAGGACTTCGTGCATCTCGGCCTGATCCTGCTGCGGCGCATCGGCATCGCTGCGCGCTATGTCTCGGGCTATCTGTGGGCCGCCCCCCAGGATGGCGGCAGCGACTCGCTCGAGGTCGACACGCATGCGTGGCTGGAGGCGCTGTTGCCGGCCGACCCAAGCGAGAGCCCCCGCGGCGAGCCGATGTGGGTCGGGGCGGACCCGACCAACCGCACGCTCGCCGGTGACACGCACGTGAAGATCGGCCACGGACGCTTTTACGCCGACGTGCCGCCCGTGAAGGGCCTATATCTCGGGGGTGCCACCTCGGACCTGCTGGCCGCCGTGACGATGTCGCGGCTCGATCCGCAGGCCGGCGCGAAGGCGTGACGATCATCCGTCCAGCGTCTCGGGGGTGCCACCTCGGACCTGCTGGCCGCCGTGACGATGTCCCTCCTCGATGTGCAGGCCGGCGCGAAGCCGTGACGATCACCCGTCGAGCGTCACCGGGATCGACCGGTCACCGCAGGCGAGCTGATCCCCCGGCGACGGCCCGTGCGGTCAAGAACCCGCGCCTGCGGGCCCGTCAGGCGGGCTCGCGGCGGGGAAGCGCACCTCGACCTGCAGGCCACCATCCGGCCGGGCCCGGGTGCGGACGGTTGCTCCGTGGGCCGCGGCGATTGCATGAACGATCGAGAGGCCGAGCCCGTGGCCGTCGCCGTGGTCTGTGCGGTCGCCGGCGAGCCGCTGGAATGGCCGCCGCAGCCGGTCGAGCTCCTGTGGGGAGATCGGCGGGCCACTGTTGGCGACCGACAGCGTGGCCTCCCGGCTGGGCACGCCGGGAGCGGACCGGCCGGTCCCGGCCCCAACGGCGCCGGTGCTGGTCGCGGTCGCGATTTCGATCGAGCCTGCGGTCGTGTTGTGGCGAATGGCGTTGTCGATCAGGTTTGCCACGAGACGCTCGATCAGGCGCGGGCTTCCTTCCAGTTCGGCCGGGTCGAGTTTGACGGCCACCAGGCGCAGGCCGCGGCGCTCGATCTCGGCGCGCCGGCGCGCGAGCACGCGGTCGGTGACCACCGCCAGCTCAACGGGCTGGCGCCGGTCGAGATCCTGTCCGCTGCTGGCGAGGCTGAGCAGCGCTTCGATCAGCTCCTCGAGCTGCTGCTCGGACGCGAGCGCGCGTTCGTGGGCCGCGCGCAGCGACGCGACGCTGGCGTGCGGGTCGGCGAGCGCCACCTGAATCAGTGTCTTGAGCCGTGCGAGCGGCGTGCGCAGCTCGTGCGAGGCATTGGCGACGAACTGGCGCTCGGACTGGAAGGACGCCTCCAAACGAGCGAGCAGGCCGTCGAAGGTGTCGCCCAGCTCCTTGAACTCGTCGTCGGGGCCGTCGAGCGCGAGCCGCCGGTGCAGGTCCGTTGCCGAGATCTCGCGTGCCGCGTGGGTGATCGTGCTCAGAGGGCGCAGCACGCGTCCCGCCATCCACCATCCGAGCCCCAGCGACACCGCCGCCATCACCACGAGCGCGATCAGCGACACCACCGCGAGCACATGCACATCGGCGCCGTGCTGGCCGGGATTGAACACCCGGAGCGCGACTCCGGCAGGTAGAGCCTGAAGCGTTCGGTGCACGCGCGGTTCGCCAGGCCCAACGACCCCCGGGGGAACCGCGCCGGACGGCGCGGCGGGCGACCGGGAGCGTTCAGACGGCGCGGCGCTCGACTGGGAACGTTCGATTGACACGGACGGGGAGTACGCACCATGCGTGCGTGCGACGGCGATGAAAATGATCCCCAGCAGAGCGGCGCCGCAGAGGAAGAACAGGCCGCCATACAGCAGCGCCAGGCGCAGGCGGATGGTGCGCCCCGGCACGCGCAGGCGGCGCAGCAGACGGGCTGGTCGGCGGCGGATGCCCACAGGCGCACCTCAGATTCGGTAACCGGCCTTGGCCACCGTCTCGATCAGCGGCGGCCCACCGAGCTTGGCGCGCAGACGGCTGACCGTGATCTTGACGGCGTTCGTGAACGGGTCGGCCTCCTCGTCCCACACCCGCGCGAGCAGCTCCTCGGCCGACACGCAACGCCCCCGGGCGGCGAGCAGCAGCTCGAGCACACCGAACTCCTTCGGCGTCAGCTCGATCTCCCTGCCGCCCCGAGACACGCGATGCGCCGCTGAGTCGAGCACGAGGTCGACGTGGCGCAGCAGCGGCGGGACGGCGGGTTGAGCGCGCCGCGCCAAGGCGCCGATTCGCGCCACCAGCACCGGGAAGTCAAACGGCTTGGGCAGGTAGTCGTCGGCGCCCAGGGCAAGCCCGTCGACCACGTCCTCCATCGTCCCCGCCGCGGTCAGCATCAAAACGCGGCTGCGACATTCGTCCTCCACGAGCTTTGCGCACAGGGCGTCCCCGTGTATTCCCGGCAGGTCGCGGTCGAGCACGATCACGTCATAGTCGTTGACCCTCGCGCGCGCCAGCCCGGCTCGGCCGTCAAGCGCGACATCGACCGCCAAGCCCGTCTGGCGCAGTCCGAACGCGACCGCCTCGGCCATCTCCTCGTCGTCCTCGATCACGAGCACCCGCATCGGTTACGAGGCTAGCTGTCGCTGGTTTCGGTGTGGTATCGCCACCTCGGCCTTCGGCTGTGCGCGTTCGCGGAGCATCACACACCGGGATGGGTCGGACAGCGAAACGATCGGACAGCGGAACGGCGCGGCGATACGTTCCCGAAACCGCGCATGCCGTACAAGCGGTCCAGAGATTCTGAATCGCTGCGAAGGAGACGACATGCGACGCGACACCACGCTCATCGACCATCGAGTCACGGTCGCGACCAGCCTTCGACAAGCGGCGCGCGGCGGCCAGCGACAAGCGGTGCGCGGCGGCGAGCGACAAGCGGCGCGCGGCAAGAAGCGACGCACGGCGTGCGGCGTTGCGCGACGAGCAGGCTCGAGGGCTAGGCGACGAGCGGTCTCTGGCGCCGCGGCGTTGCTCGCGGGAGCGGCGCTGATCGCCGGCTGCGGCGGCGGTGGGCCAACGAACGGGAGCGTTGCCAGCCTCGGGTCGCATTCGTCGAGATCAGACACCTCGACCGGCTCCGCACGCGCAAGCGAAGGCCACGAAGCCTCGCCCGGGAGCCAGGCGATCGCCTATTCAGCCTGCATGCACCAGCACGGAGTACCCGATTTTCCCGAGCCGCAGGTCAGCGAACACGGCAGCGAAGTCAGCGTAAAGATCGCGGTCCCCGCCGGTGTTGGACACAACCCGAGGTTCGAGTCCGCCCAGGCAGCATGTCGCAAGCTCTTGCCCGGCGGCGAACCCGGCCAGCAGACGGCATTGACGCCGACCCAGCAGGAGCAGTACCTGAAGGCGGCGGCGTGCATACGCGCGCACGGCGTCCCGAGCTTTCCGGATCCGACGTTCTCGGGTGGGGGCGTGCACATCGCACATCGATCACTGAACGAGCGTTCGCCGGCGTTCAAGGCGGCGGTGCACGCTTGCGAATCGCTGATCCCGGGCGGCGTGCACGGCGGCGGTTCCGGCTCGACGAGCGAAGCGGCGCCCGCACCGGCGCCCTGACGCCGTGTGCCTGACTGTCCGCCGCCCTGGCCTTGGGCGGGTCCGCGCCTCGGCCCTGACCGTCCGCCGCCCCTTGGCTCGGGCGGGATTCCAGGGCGGTCCTTGAAGCGGCTGTCCTCAGCTTCCTTTCAGGTTCGCCTGTCAGCATCGGCGCATGCGCCTGCTGGTGGTTGACGACGACCCCTCGGTTCGCGAGGCGCTCGAGCTCGTACTGGACCTCAATGGCTTTGGCGTGGCGAGCGCCGCGAACGGCGTCGAGGCGATTCGCACGCTCGCGATGGACCGGCCCGATGCGGTGATCCTCGACGTGCTGATGCCCGGCCTGGACGGCCTCGAGGTCTGCCGGCGGATGCGTGCGACCGGCGATCGCACGCCGGTGCTGATGCTCACGGCGCGCGCCGAGGTGTCAGAGCGGGTGGCCGGCCTGGAAGCCGGCGCCGATGACTACCTGGTCAAGCCGTTCGCCAGCGAGGAGCTGATCGCCAGGCTGCGCGCGTTGCTGCGCCGCACCGGCTGGGAGGGCGATTACGAGGCCCTGCGCTTCGAGGACCTGGAGCTCGATCCGCTCGCGCATCAGGCGCGCCGCTCAGGACGTGCGCTCGAGCTGACGCGCACCGAGTTCTTGCTGCTGGAACTGCTCATGCGCCACCCTCGCCAGGTTCTCACGCGCACGAAGATCTTCGAGTGCGTGTGGGGCTATGACTTCGGGCCGGCCTCGAACTCGCTGGAGGTGTACGTCGGCTACCTGCGGCGCAAGACCGAGGCCGAGGGCGAGCCGCGGTTGGTGCACACCGTGCGCGGTGTCGGCTACGTCTTGAGGTCCTCGTGAGATGAGCTTTCGCCGGCGCATGGTGCTGCTCGCGGCCGGCGCCGTGGCGGCGGCGATCGTGATCGCCTCGGTCGTCGTGTATGTCGTGACCGGCAATGAGCTGCGCGGGCAGATCGATGCCAGCTTGCGCCAGAAGCTCACTCCCGGCCTGCCGCAGACCGTGCAGATCAGAACCGTGAACCTCAGCAAGGGCGAGCTCGCCAAGCTGAAGCGCGAAGGCAGGCTTCCGCCGGCCGGGCTGCCGCAGATCGGCTTCGGCGGGACGACGATGCGCAAGCTGTACACCGTCGGGCCGGGATCGGCGCGCGGCGGCGAAGGTCCCGCCCCCGAAGCCGGGGGGAACGTTGCCAGCCGCGAAGCCGGCGGGAAGGTCGCCGGCCACGAAGCCGGCGCGAGAAGTCTCGACAGCGAAGCCGTCAAGATCGAAGGCAATGCCCACTTCTCCCCGAGCGGCTCGGCGGTCAAGGGACCACCGGCTGGGAGCGTGCAGGTGAGTCCGTTCAACCAGCTCGTGCTGCCTGCGGCGGCGCTCGGCGGCGCCACGGGGTACGTCCAGCTGTTCCAATCCAATGGGCAGGTCGTGCGCTCCGACAGCAAAGGATCTTTGCTCCCGGTCACGGCCGCCACCAGAGCCGTGGCCGCGGGTCGGCGCGGCGCTTTCTTCAGCGATGCGACCGTCGGCGGAACGCGTGTTCGGATCCTGACCGAGCGTGCACCCGAAGGGGGTGTGTGGCAGGCGGCCCTGCCGCTGAGCGACATGGACAGCACGCTTGCGCACCTGAAGGTGGTGCTCGCGCTTGTGTGCCTGGGCGGGATCGCGCTCGCGGCCGCACTCGGGCTGCTGGTCTCGCGCACGGCGCTGATCCCGGTGCGGCGCCTGACGCGTGCCGCCGAACGTGTGGCGCGCACTCAGAATCTCCGACAGCGCATTCAGGCGAGTGAGGAGGACGAGCTCGGACGGCTGGCTGAGAGCTTCAACACTATGTTGGCGGCCTTGGAGCGGTCGCGACTGGCGCAGCGGCAGCTCGTCTCCGACGCCTCGCACGAGCTGCGCACACCGCTGACCAGCGCCCAGGCCAACCTCGACGCGCTCGCGATGGGCGAGGAGCTGCCCCCGCGCGAGCGCGCCCGCATTCTCGCCGCCGTGCAGGTCCAGTTGCGCGAGCTGACCGTGCTGGTGGGCGATCTGGTCGACCTGTCCAAGACCGAGATAGAGGAGATCGAGGTCGAGGATGTGCGCCTGGACCTGGCCGCCGCCGGGGCGATCGAGCGCGCGCGCCTGCACAGTCCGGAGTGTCGCTTCGTGCTCGACGCCGAGCCCTGTCTGGTGCGCGCTGCACCCGCACGCCTCGATCGAGCGATCGCGAACCTGCTCGACAACGCCTGCAAGTGGAACGCGTCCGCGCCGCAGGGCACTACAGCGCAGCAGGGCACTACAGCGCGCCAGGGCACTACAGCGCGCCAGGGCACTACAGCGGAGCAGGGCGGCCCGGTAGAAGTGCGCGTACGTTCCGGTGTCCTCGAGGTGCGCGATCACGGCCCGGGGATCGCCGCGGAAGATCTGCCGCGCGTTTTTGACCGCTTCTACAGGTCCCCTGGGGCTCGCGCGCGACCCGGGTCCGGGCTCGGGCTGGCGATCGTCCGGCAGATGGCCGAGGCTCACGGCGGGGCTGTTCACGCCGCCAACGATTCCGGCGGCGGCGCCAGGTTGACACTCGAGCTTCCGCCGCTCGAGATGACCGCCGCCGAGCTCGCCGCCTCTGAACGGTATGAACTCGTCGCTTCCGGGACTGCTTAGGAAGCTTTCGCTTCCTTTCACCCAATTCTCAGGTTCTATCCCGCATGATGTCGGCCCCGCCATCGGGACATTTGTCGATGTACCGCCACCGACGGGAAGGAGACCGAGACATAACGAGGATTAACCTCACCGCGGTCGTGCTTGCGGGCACCGCGCTGCTGCTCGCCGGCTGCGGCGGCTCCTCCTCGAAAGGGGGCGTCGCGCAGCTTGGCTCGCACACACCGTCACGCACGACGGCCAACGAAGGCACGGCCAGCGAAGGCACGGCCGGCGCAGGCTCGGGCTCACCAGAAACAGAAGCGCTCGCGTTCGCCAGCTGCATGCGCTCGAATGGAGTGCCCAAGTTCCCCGATCCGCAGCCTGGCGGGGGCTTCCGTTTCCACTCGGGCGCCGGCGTCGATCCCTCGTCGCCCGCGTTCGAGGCGGCACAGGCCAAGTGCAAGAAGTTCCTGCCCCCCGGCCCCGGCTCGGGACCACCCCCCTCCGCGCAGACCTTGGCGCACTACCTGAAGGTCGCTCAGTGCATGCGCCGGCACGGCGTCCCCGACTTCCCCGACCCTCGGACCAGGGTTCCATCCAACCCGCGAGCAGTGCTGGGCGGCAGCGGCGTGATCAGCGACATCGAAGGCGTGATCCTCGTGTTCCCGGGCACGATCGACCAGCAGTCGCCGGCGTTCACGCACGCGGCGGCCGTGTGCGCGTTCCCGTTGCACAACCATTGATGGAACCGGGGTCGGCGGACGGGCGGGAGGACGAACGAGCATGAGTTTCACCGTGGTGTGCGAGGTGACTTCGAGGTGTTGTCGGGCGGACTATCACGAGCGTGCGCGGCTTCCGCCAGGCCGTTTAGGAAATTTTCGCTTCCTCTCAGCCAATTCTCAGGTTGCGTCCCGCATGATGTCGGTGTGCCGCCGATGTGCCGAGCGCCGGGGCACTGCCACCGCCAGCCCCCCGGAACGACAGGCACTCGCCCGCCGGAACGACAAACACACCGCTCCCCGGAACGACAACACCCGCACCTGAAGGTGAAGGAGATCAAGAGATGACGAGAATTAACCTCAGCGTGGCCGTGCTCGCAAGCGCCGCCCTGCTCGTCGCCGGCTGCGGCGGCTCCTCCTCGAGCCCCGGCGTCGCGCACATCTCCTCCACCACGTCCACCAGCACCGACCCGAGCAACGTCGCGGGCTCGTCCGCTCCGGAAAACAGCGCGAGCGCTCAACGGAAGATGGTCGCGTTTTCGCAGTGCATGCGCACGCACGGGGTGCCTGAATTCCCCGAACCAACCGAAGGCAAGCTGCTGATCCACAGCAGCGATCACAACGGGCACGTGAGCGGAGTCAACCCGCAGTCGTCGCAGTTCCAAGCGGCCAGCAAGGCCTGCGAAAAGCTGGCGCCGAACGGAGGCAAGCCCCCGAGCCCGGCAGAACAGACGAAGATGCAGGAAAAAGCGCTGAAGTTCTCCGAATGCATGCGCACCCACGGGGTCCCCAACTTCCCCGACCCGGAATTCTCCCATGGCGGCGGAACTGTCAGACTGCGAATCGGGAGCAAACAAGGCGGCCCGGGCGGGATCGACCCCAACTCTCCCCAGTTCCAGGCCGCGCAGAAAGCCTGCCAGTCGCTCATGGGCGGGCCGAAGGGCGGCCCCGCGGTGGCAGCCCCCGCCGCCGGCGGCGGCGGCAGCAGCAGCAGCAGCAGCGAATCCGGGGCTGCGGTGGCGAGCCCGTGAGCGCCCCGGTCGATGGACTGCCGACGCGCGCTCGGTCGTGAGACCGGCGAAACGTTCCCGAAACCGTCGATCTCGTACAAGCGACGCAGCGCACGTGCTCTGGCGCGGCGCATGAGGCGACATGCGATGCGACGGTCAAGATGAGCGATCCAGTGTCAGGTGAGGCGGCGTCTGTGTCCGAACCGGCGGCGCAGCGGACCGAGGAGGCGGTCGTGCCGGGATCGCCCGACGGGCCTGGATCGCCCGACGCATCGTCCGACGTACCCGGGGCCGGCGAGACCTCGGGGCCGGGCTCGCCGTCCGGTCGTGCTCGCCGCAGGATGCTCGCGATGGCGGGCCTGGCGCTCGTCGTGGCGGCGGTGGTGGTGATCGTCACTGACCCGTTCTCCGGCGGGGGAAAGTCGGCTGGTGCCGTCCTTGACAATGCGAGCGCGGTCTCGCTGACGACGGTGAAACGGCAGTCGCTCTCACAGCAGACGCAGGTGAGCGGCACTCTGGGCTATGCGGGCTCCTCGACTATTCGGGTGCCATCCGGGACCGCGCCCTCTGCGGTTGCGCAGGCCGGCCAGCAGGTCACAAGCGCCGAGGCGATGGTCACGAACGCCAGGGCAACTCTGGCGTCTGACACACAGGCGCTCGCGGGCGATCAGGCGACGCTGGCGGCGGCGCGCGCGAAGGAGCAGGTCGACTGCGCGGGCGAGGGCGCTGCGGAAGCGGCGTCTGACAGCTCTCCCGCGAGCGACGAAGGCACGTCCGGTGCCGCCTCCCCCAGCAATGGGTCGAGCGACGGCTCCTGCTCGAGCGACGTGCAGGCCGTCGCTTCGGCGCGGCAGAGCGTCACCGGCGCGGCCGCCAAGGTCACGGCCGATCGTTCGCAGGTCTCATCCGCTGAAAAACAGCTCGCGAGCGCCCAGTCGAATCTGTCCACCGCGCGTTCGGCGGCGACGCTCTACGGTCAGAGCTCCACGTTCACGGCGCTGCCCTCGGTCGGCCAGATCATCGGACGCGGCCAGAGCGTGTACCACATCAGCGGCCAGCCGGTGTTGCTGCTGTACGGCTCGGTGCCCGCGACGCGCGCGTTCATCCTGGGAATGTCCCCGGGACCCGACGTCGCCGAGCTGAACGCCAACCTGCGCGCGCTCGGCTACGGGCAGGGCCTCGACGGCGATGAGTTCACATCCGCCACGCAATCCGCGATCCGTGCGCTGCAGACCGCGTCCGGCGCTTCTGTGACCGGCGAGCTGCTGCTCGGGTCGGTCGCCTTCGCGCCCGGAGCGGTGCGCGTCACGAGCGTCACCCCCACGGTCGGTCAGACCGTCATGCCCGGGCCGGTGCTCGCGTTCACCTCGACCGCGCGCCAGGTCAAGCTCGCGCTCGACGCCTCCGAGCAGGGGAGCGTCAAGGTCGGTGACCAGGTCACGATCACGCTTCCGGACAACCAGACCACCCCGGGCAGGATCACCTACGTCTCGACGGTCGCCACCGTGCCATCCAGCTCCGGCCAGGGCGGCGAAGAAGAAAGCGCGCCCACCGTCGAAGTGCACGCCGTCCCCACCGACCCGGCCGCGACGGGCCGCCTCGACCAGGCGCCCGTGAACGTCGAGATCACCACCGAAAGCGTCGCAAACGTGCTCGCGGTACCCGTCGATGCGCTGCTCGCGCTCGCCGGCGGCGGCTACGCCGTGGAGGTCGCCGAAGGTCGCGTGCACCGGCTCGTGGCCGTCACGGTCGGCCTCTTCGACGACGCCGAAGGCCTTGTCCAGGTCAGCGGCCAAGGACTATCCGCAGGCCAGCGCGTGGTCGTCCCCGTAACACCATGAGCATGCAGCCCACCAGCCTCGCCTACCTGGACGACATCGACGCGCCGCGGGTGCTGGAGCTCGACCGAGTGACCAAGGTCTACGGTGCCGAGCCGCCGGTGTACGCGCTGCGCGAGGTCAGCTTCGCGGTGGGCGCGGGCGAGCTGGTGGCGATCGTGGGTCCCTCGGGCTCGGGCAAGACCACGCTGCTGCACGTGATGGGCACGCTCGAGCGACCCAGCGCCGGCGCGGTTTCGATCACGGGCCTGGACGCCGCGCGGCTGTCCGACCGCGAGCTGGCGGCGCTGCGCGCCACGCGCATCGGTTTCGTGTTCCAGCAGTTCTTCCTGGCCGAGCACTCGACGGCGCTCGAGAACGTCGCCGACGGCCTGCTGTACGCGGGCGTGGCCGTCGCCGAGCGCCGTGATCGGGCCGCCGCGGCGCTCGCGCGGGTCGGGCTCGCCGAGCGCGCCCACTTCCGTCCGAGCAAGCTCTCCGGCGGCGAGCGTCAGCGCGTGGCGATCGCGCGGGCGCTGGTCGGACGTCCGGCGATCGTGCTCGCCGACGAGCCCACCGGGAACCTAGACAGCGCCGCCGGCGGGGCGTTGCTCGAGCTGCTCGAAGAGCTCAACGGGCAGGGCGCGACGATCCTCGTGATCACCCACGACCACGGCCTTGCCGCCCGCCTGCCCCGCCAGGTCCAGGTGCTCGACGGCCAGATCGTGGCCGACAGCTCCGCATGCGGAGCGCTCGGCCAATGACCGCGCGAGACGCCGGCCGGTCGACCGGCCGCTTCGCCTCGCCGCTCCACGCCGCGCGCGTGCTCCTGGGCCAAAGCGGTCGGGGGGCGACGCTCGTGCTGGTGCTCGTGGCCGGCTTGGGCGCATGCTGCGCCCTGATCGCCGGCGCTCCCGCGCGCGCCTCGGGGGAAAGCGGCGGTTCGCCCACCAGCGGCACGCCCAGCAGCGGCACGCCGAGCAGCGGCTCGCCCGGCGAAAGCGGCTCGACGGGGACGACCAGCTGCCCGTCCTTGAATCCGCCGAACCAGCTGGCGCTCGTCGCGGGCACGCCCCAGACCGCGCTCCTGCAGACGGCGTTCGCGGGCGTCCTGCAGGCCGTGCTCACCAACAGCGACGGCTGCGCCGTCACCGGCGCCGCCGGCATCCCGGTCACGTTCACCGCCCCGGCCTCCGGCGCCAGCGGCGTGTTCTCGGCCAGCGCCTCGAACACCGTCACGGTCGGCGCCGACGCCTCCGGCGCGGTCGCTGCGCCGACGTTCACCGCCAACGCCACTCGAGGCAGCTACATCGTCACCGCAAGCTCGCAATATGGCTCCGTCTCGTTCTCGCTGACGAACACCGCCGCGGGCATCCCGGCGCGGATCCTCGCGATCCCGCTGAAGCACAGATCGGCCACCGTCATGAGCCGCTACCCGCAGTCGCTGCAAGCCAAGGTGCTCGACGCGCGCGGCGCCCCGGTCGCGGACGCGACCGTTACCTTCACGCTCGGCTCTGGCGGCTCGGGCGGGTGCGCTGGCGCTTCTAGCTCCGCCGCAAGCGCTAGCTTCGTCGGCGGAAGCGCTCAGGCAAGCGCAAGCACCGGAGCGAGCGGCATCGCCACCTCACCGCTGTTCACCGCCAACGCGACCAGCGGGTCGTTCACCGCGAGCGCCGTGGTCTCGGACAAAGAACCCTCTGGCGGCTCGGGAACCGCAGCCGGCGCAGCGGGCGCCCCGACACCGGCGAGCTTCTCCCTCTCGAACCGCGCCGGCAGGGCCGCAAAGCTGACCCCCGGGGTCGGCACGATGCAGTCAACCCCGCTGGGAGCCGCGTTTCCGATCGGCCTGGCCGTCACGGTGACCGACGCCGAGAAAAACCCGGTGGCGGGCGCGCTCATCACGTTCTCCGCGCCCGCGGGCGGCCCCAGCGGGCGCTTCACCAGCCGGGCCCGCGGCCGCGACGGCCATCCCCGGGTCGCGCACGTACAGACAGTGAAGGTCAAGACGGGTGCCTGCGGGATCGCGGTGGCGCCTACCTTCACGGCCAACGACCAGCCCGGCGGCTATGTCGTCAAGGCGTCGGTCAAGCACGCCAGGCCAGCGGCGTTCGCGCTCGTCAACGAAGTCCCCGGCCAGTCGGGGTGAGGGCGCGATGAGCGCCGTCGCGGACCTCGCGCGGGATCACACCGGCGCCACGGAGCTCGCGCCGCGAAGGTTGCGGGCCGCCGATCTGGCGCGCGTGGCGAGCGTCGGCCTGCGCACACGCCGCTTGCGCGCGGGTCTCTCGGCGCTCGGGATCGCGATCGGGGTTGCGGCGATCGTCGCGGTGCTCGGCCTGTCTTCCTCCAGCCAGGCCGGCCTGCTCGAAGAGATCGACCGGCTCGGCACGAACCTGCTGACCGTCACCAACGGTCAGAGCTTCGCCGGGAAAACCGCAGAGCTGCCCCTGGTGGCACCGGCGATGATCGGTCGCATCGACCCCGTCGAAAGCGTGGCGGAGACCGGCAAGGTCGAAGGCAAGGTGTACCGCACGCCGCTGATCCCGGAAGTCGACACCAACGCACTGAGCGTCGAGGCTGCCAGCCTCGGCCTGCTGCACACGCTGGGCGTGCACGTCCTGCAGGGCCGCTACCTCAACGCCGCCACCGCCCGTGAGCCGGTCGCGGTGCTCGGCTCGGCCGCCGCGCAGCGGCTGGGCGTCGATCACATCTACGCGGGCGAGCGGATCTGGGTGGACAACCAGTGGTTCTACCTCGCCGGCATCCTCGGCTCCTCCGTGCTCACGCCCGAAATCGAAAGCGCCGTGCTCGTCGGCTTCCAGGCCGCGGAACGCTACCTGCATTTCGACGGGCACCCCAACACCGTGTACCTGCGCGCCGAAAACAGCCAGGTCGCGGCCGTCCAGTCGGTGCTTGCCGCCACCGCCAACCCGCAAGCGCCGAACGAAGTCGATGTCAGCCAGCCCTCGGCCACCCTCACCGCCCGCGCCGACGCCCAGGGCGCCTTCAACGGCCTGTTCCTCGGGCTCGGCGCCGTGGCGCTGCTCGTCGGCGCCGTCGGCGTCGCCAACATCATGGTCATCTCGGTGCTGGAACGCCGCTCGGAGATCGGGCTGCGCCGTGCGCTCGGCGCCACGCGCGGGCAGATCCGCACTCAGTTCCTCTCGGAGGCGATCCTGCTCGCGCTCGCCGGCGGGGCCGTCGGCATCGCCGCCGGTGCGATTGCCACGGCGGTCTACGCCACCACCAAGCACGAGACGATCGTCATCCCCACCCTGGCCTGGGCCGGAGGTTTCGGGGCGGCGCTGCTGATCGGAGCGATCGCCGGACTGCTGCCCGCGCTGCGCGCCGCGCGGCTGTCGCCCACCGAGGCGCTGCGCACGGTGTAGCGGTCCCCCCCTGCGGACCGTTTGGCAAGGGCCGACCCACGCGCGCGTGCGCGCCCGCGCGTGGTCTCGCGTTCGGACCGATCCCATGCGGCCTACACGCGAGGCCGGCACGAGCCCGGCACGCGGGCGAGCGCTCACGCGCGGCCCATGCGGTAAAAGGGAGCGAGATGGCCGTGCTCGACTCCACCGCTCGGCCGACCCCCGAGCTCGAGCTGAACCGCTCGGGCGGCTGGTCGGTGATCATCGCCTACTCGCTGGTATGCGCCTCGACCCAGGTGCTGTGGCTGACGTACGCCGCGATCACCACCGAGTCGGCCCGTCACTACGGCGTGTCGGTCGGCGCGGTGGGCTGGCTGGCGGAGATCTTCCCGCTGCTCTACGTGGTGCTCGCGATTCCGGCCGGGATCCTGCTCGATCGCTGGTTTCGCGCGACGCTCGCGCTGGGCGGTGGTCTGGCCGCGCTCGGCGCGCTCGTGCGCCTCGGCGGCGACACCTTCGCCTGGGCGATGGCCGGTCAGATCATCGTCGCGGTGTCACAGCCGGTGGTGCTCAGCGCGATCAGCAAGCTCGCCGGCGAGTATCTGCCGGTGCGGCAGCGCCCAGCCGGGATCTCGATCGCGTCCGCCGGCGGCTTCGTCGGCATGCTGATCGCCCTGCTGCTAGGCCCGACGGTCGGCGCCCACGGGAACATCGAACGACTTCTCGTGCTCGAGGCGGCGCTGGCGGTGATCCCGTCGGTGGCGCTGGCGGTCACGCTGCGCCGTCCGGGACAGGCGAGCAGCGAGCACGCGGCAATCGAGGGCGGCACCGCCCGGGCGCTGTGGGCGCAGCCGACGATGCGCAGGCTGTGCGGGCTGGTGTTCGGCGGCTTCGGCATCTTCGTGGCGCTCGCCACCTGGTTGCAGACGCTGCTGCACCCGTCTGGCGTGTCCGAAGCGACCGCGGGCGCGCTGCTCGTGACGATGGTCGTAGCTGGGACGATCGGCTGCGCGGTGCTCCCGCAGCGGGTCGCAGGGCGCCACGGCGAGCGCGGCTTTCTGCGCGCGGCCGTGTTCGTGACCTGCGTCGGCTGTGTCGCCCTCGCCGTTGCCCCGTGGCTGGGCGTGCGGGCGGTCGCGATGGTCGCGCTGGGGCTCGTGCTGCTGCCGGCGCTGCCGGTGATCCTCACGATGATCGAGCAGCTCGCGGGCGCGGCCGCCGGCACGGCCGGCGCGATCATCTGGATGGCCGGCAACCTCGGCGGGCTGGTGGTGGCGCTGTTGGTTCAGGCACTCGTGCACGAGCCGCTGGCCGCGTTCCTGACGATGGCCGGCGTCGCGCTGCTCGGCCTGCCGATACTCGCCCGGTTCACGGCCCCGCGTTCGACCGCCACCGGCACTCCGGGCACTCCCCCCGCTCCTGCCGGCGCGAGCAGCTGATCAAACGACGAGCAGCGCCGGACGAGCAGCGCCGCCGCCCGGCGGCTCGCAGCCGATGGGTTCGAGCACCAGCATCGGCTGCGCATCGGTGTCTTTGGTCACCCGCGTCAGTGCATTTGTGCGGGTGGCATTTCTGGCGGTCGCGGCTGGCCACTGTGAATGCCGCGCCGCGCTCGGCTGTTCGAGTCAGTTCTCGAAGTTCTCGAAGTTCTCGAACATCCGATCGACGGTGAACTGCTGCTGCCCTGCGAACTGCTGCTGCCCCGGGGTGTGCTGTTGCCCCGCGCCGTGCTGCTGCTCCGCTCCGACCCGTGCCGCGCTGCGGCTCGGTCCGCTGATCGAGTGCATGCGTTTGGCGGCTTCACGCACACGGTCGGGCATCAGGTGGCCGTAGACGTCGACCGTGGTCGAGGTCTTGGCGTGCCCGGCGAACGCCGAGACGAGCAGGATGTCCTCGCCCTGGCCGATCGCGTTGGTGATTGCCGTATGACGCAGATCGTGCAGGCGGATCGTGTCGGGAAGACATGCGCGCTCGGCGTAGCGGCGAAACACGCGTGTCACCATGCGCGGACTGAGCGGACGCCCGATCGGACGCATGACGCCGTCGCGACCGGGCTTGCGCTCGATCGTGGCGAACACGGGTGCGTCGTCACTGATGTCGAGCGCGGACGCGTACAGCGCCTCGAGCGCTTCCTGCGCGCCGTCCAGGATCGGCACCAGCCGCTGGCTGGCCTCGGTCTTGGTCGTCAGAACCTGCTCGCCGCTGTTGGTGTCGGGATCGTCGTAGGCGCCGATGCTGCGCCGCACATACAGGATCCGCTCGAGCAGATCTACGTCGCCCCAGCGCAGCCCGATCAGCTCGCCTCGGCGCAGACCGGTGTCGAGCGCGACCGTGAAGAACAGCCTCCAGCGCGCAGAGCACGAGTCCAGGAACCGTTTGACCTGGACCGGAGACAGCTCCGTTCCACGGGCGCGGCGCGCCGCCTGCTTCTGCCCACGCGCACGCGCGGCATCGGCGGGGTTGACGCTCACCAGGCCCGCATCCTGCGCGAACGCGAACATCGCGTGCACGTGCCGGCGGATCTTGGCGACCGTCTGCTCGCTCAGACCCTCGGCCCGCTTGCGGCCCAACAACGCCCGGATCATCTGTGGGCGTACGTCATCGACACGTACATTGCCCAGGGCCGGCGCCACATGCAGATAGAACGTGCCGCGATAGTTGGCGGCCGCTCCGGGCTTGAGGTTGGGGCTGACGTGCTCGGTCAGCCACTTACGTCCCAGCTCGAGCACCGACATGCTGGTCGGCACGAACCGTCCATCTTCGACGTCCGCCTGCAGGCCGCGCAACATCCGCTCGGCTCCGCGCCGCGAACGCCCCGCGGCCTTCTCGACCTGCTTCCAACGCGACTCGCCCGTGACTGGATCCACGGCCAGAACTCGCGTCCTTACATAGAACCTACCATTGCGCTCACGAAGATACCCAGTGGCCATCGCAGAATCACCTCCACCAGCTCTCCTGGCCTCCCCGGATCGAGCGGCTCACTGCTCTGCCCGGGTCAACCACCCCAACAACACTGTCTTAGAAAACGCAGATTACTAGATGTCAATAGCGATGTCAATACCGATGTCAACAAAAGTTTTTGATCGACCGCTCCCGGCGCTTATCAACAAGCCACTGTCAAGCCCGCGAGTACCCGTCCAGGCCTCGCAAAACCGGGACCTTACACAGACAGGTACAGCCGTTAGCTCTCATTCGCAACCCTCTATCAAGTGGGCCGGGCGAGGCGGATCTGGGCTCTGGGAGCCGGCTTTACGGCGGACACAGCGCGAGCGCCGGCCCGTGATATGCGCTCAGCGGCGCGCAGCCGGGTCGATCTCCGCGCCGATCGCCAGGCCGTCGGGCGAACCCTCGGCGAGCGCCTGTTCGCCGGCGCCCGCCGGCTGCTCCTGGACGCCGGCGCGCAGTCCGAGCATCGCGACGATCGCGGCGGCCAGCATGATCGCGGCCATCACGTAGAAGACCGAGCGGGTCGCGTAGGCGAAGTCGAGGCGAACGAAGTGCGGAATCGCGGCGGCGCTTTCGCTCGAGCCCTGCGACTGAGCGATGCTCGACGCCCGTGAGTGCGCCGTCCCGCTCGACAGGCCCTGGGAGACCAGCGATGTGGTCAGGCGGGAGCGCATCTGCGAGACCAAGATCGTGCCGAGGATCGCGAGTCCCATGCTCGCGGCGTAGTTGCGCACCGTCTGGGTGATGCCCGTGGCCTCGCCATAGGAGAGCCGGGATGCCCGGTTGACCGCGTCGGTGTTCGCCGTTCCGAGCATCAGTCCCATGCCGGCGCCGGCAAGGATGATGTAGCCCTGCTGGGCCCCGAAACTGAGGTCGGTGAGCTTGCCGGCAAGCAGCCACAGGCCGACCGCCGCGAGCGCGCAGCCGAGCACGACCGGACGCTTGGCGCCGACGCGGTCGAGCATGCGCCCGCCGATCTGGGCGGCGACTACGAAGCCGATGAAGAAGTAGAGGATGTAGACGCCGGCGTTCGACGGGGTTTTGCCGAGTGAGATCTGTGCGTACTCACTGGCGAAGAAGAACAACGGGATGAACACGAGCATCGAGATGAACAGCACGAGGTTCTCGACCAGAAACGCCCGGATCCGAAAGATCCGGACTTCGATCAGGGGCGACTCGGTGCGCGCCTCGAGCCGCGCAAACACGATCAGCAGCAGCAGGCCGGCGGCGATGCAGATGCCGATCGCGGGGTTGCTCCAGCCCCACGGCGCCGACTGCTGGAAGCCGAACACGCTCAGCGCGACTCCGGCCGTGATCAGCGCGAGCCCGCGATAGTCGATTCGCGCCGGCCGGTAGTCCGTGACCGGTTTGGAGAGCGCGATCAGGATGAGCGCGATCACTGCGACCGGGATGTTGACCCAGAAGATCGCGCGCCAGGTCCACTGCGTCAGATAGCCGCCGAGGATCGGACCGAGCGCCGTCAGGCCACCGGCGATCCCGAAGAACAGCGCCAGCGCGCGCCCGCGTTCACGCAGGTCGAACGACTGCACGACGATCGCGAGCGCCGCCGGGAACATGATCGCCCCGCCGGCCCCCTGGACGATCCGGAAGGTCACGATCCAGGCTTGGGCCAGGCTCCCCGTCGGCGTCAGCCCGCACATCGCCGAGGCGCCCGCGAACATGACCACCCCGAGCGTCACCATTTTGCGGTGGCCGAGGGTGTCGGCGAGGCGGCCGCCGAACGCGAACAGAGACGCGAGCGACAGCAGGTAGGCGTTGATCGCCCACTGCACCCCGGTGCTGGTCAGGCCCAGCTTGCGCTGGATCTCGGGCGCCGCGATCGAGACGATCGTCTGATCGATGAAGGTCATCGAGACGGCGAAGATCATCGCCGCCAGAATCAGCCTGCTCGACCGTCCGCCCGTGTCGCCGGTCGCCGCCATCCTCGAGCCAACGGTACCGGACGCGCTCGACCAACCGGCGTCTGGCACCCTGGGGCCGATGGGAGGCGATCTACCGGAGCTGCTGGTTGCGGACAGCCGCGCTTGGAGGGCGTGGTTGGGGGACCATCACGGTGAGCTGCCAGGGGTTTGGCTCGTGCTCGCAAAGAAGGGCATCACCGAGCCGACCGGCCTGAGCTATGACCAAGCACTCGAGGAGGCGCTCTGCCACGGCTGGATCGACGGGCAGGTGCGTCGCCGCGATGAGCTGACCTACAGGCAGCGCTTCACGCCGCGACGCGCGCGCAGCAAGTGGTCGCGGCGCAACGTCGGCCTCGTCGAGCGGCTGCTCGCCGAGGGTCGCATGCACCCTGCGGGCGTGGCCGCGATCGAGCAGGCGAAGGCGAACGGCAACTGGGACGCGGCCTACGAGGGCCAGGCGGGGATCGCGGTGCCCGACGACCTGGCCACGGCGCTGGCCGCGGATCGCGCGGCGCAGGCGACGTTCGAGACGCTCACCGCTCAGAACCGCTACGCGATTCTGTACCGAATCGAAACGCTCAAACGCGCGGATGCGCGCGCGAGGCGGATCGAGCAGTACGTGGCGATGCTCGCGCGCGGGGACACGATCCATCCACAGCGCCGCGCCCAAGCCAGGGGCGATCCCCGCGCCCGACCGCCGCAATGACACAGCTGACGGCCGTGGATCTCGACGTCACATACACGGGCAGCGGTCCGACCGTCGTGTTCGTCCACGGGAGCGTGGTCGGTGGCAAAACGACCTGGCGTCGCCAGCAAGCTCTGGCCGCGCGCTGGACCCTGTGCGTTGCGAACCGCCCGGGCTTCGGCCGCAGTCCGGCGATCGGGCGCGGCGACTTCGAGGCCGAGGCGCCGCTGATCGCCGAACTGCTCGCAGATGGGGCGCACCTCGTGGGACACTCCTACGGCGCCGTGATCGCGCTGTGCGCGGCGGCCCTGCGTCCGCACGCAGTGCGTTCGCTGACGGTCTCCGAGCCGGGCTGCCTGCGCGTAGCCGCCGGTGCGGCGCACGTCGACGCACAGATCGCCAACGGCGAGCTCCTCTACCAGCACGCCGACACGCTGACCCCCGCGCAGTTTCTCGAGGCGTTCCGCGCAGGCGCCGGTTCGCTGCGCCCGACGCCGCCCCAGCTCACCGGCCGCCTGCTGCAGGGGGCGCGCATGCTGATGCGCGAGCGTCCTCCCTGGGAGGCTGAGCTGCCCCTGGCAGAGCTGGCGTCAACCACGTTTCCGAAGCTGGTGATCTCCGGGGGGCATTCACCGGTGTTCGAGACGGTGTGTGACACGATCGCGTTGGATCTGCAGGCCCAGCGCGCGACCGTCGCCGGATTCGGCCACACCATCCCCGCCGCCGGTTCACCCTACAACGAGCTGCTGCACACGTTTCTCAGCAACTGCGAGCAGAGCGTGGCGCCAGATCAGACCTGAGCCGTCACACGCGCGCGCGGACGCGCGACGGACTCGGCATCTGCCGGTGGTCCCCACTCGCTGAGCGGTTCCGCGAGCATCTGATGATCGAGCCTTGCGAACACCGCCACCACGCTCGGGTCGAACTGCTGGCCCGCCTGGCTGAGGATCTCGCTGAGAGCCTCGCGAAGGGGCCAAGCCTCCTTGTACGGGCGCTCGTGCGTGAGCGCGTCGAACACGTCCGCGACGGCCACCAGCCGTCCCGACAGGGGAATGTCATCGCCGCGGAGCCCCCGCGGATAGCCACGCCCGTCCCAGCGCTCGTGATGGGTCAAGGCGATCTGCTCTGCCATCTGCAGAAGTGGGCTCTCGCTTCCAGCGAGGATTTCGGCGCCGATCGTGGTGTGCAGCATGCTCATCTCGAGCTCGGGGTCGAACAGCTTGCCGGGCTTGAGCAGGATCGCGTCCGGCACGCCGATCTTGCCGATGTCGTGCAGTGGGGCCGCGTGCTTGATCAGCTCGACCTGCTGCTTGGGCAGGCCCATGCCCTGGGCCAGCAGAGCGCATGTGCGGCCGATGCGCCACGCGTGCTGTCGCGTGTCATCGTCGCGGTACTCGGCAACGAGCGTCAGACGATCGAGCAGCTCGCGCAGCA
Source organism: Solirubrobacteraceae bacterium (assembly GCA_035507415.1). GTDB lineage: Bacteria > Actinomycetota > Thermoleophilia > Solirubrobacterales > Solirubrobacteraceae > Palsa-744. The sequence goes on along the minus strand of DATJOF010000034.1, from coordinate 129,987 downwards.
GGACGACGTTTGAGTCTTCATCATCGATCGCCAGCAGCTGCAGCCGCTTCAAATGGGGTGAGTCGCGCCTCATCGTTCCGGAACTCCGAAGCATCGTGTGTGCTGATATCGACCATGATTGCCCCGTTCTTGAGATCTGTAAACAGGCATGAGAGCAAACGTGCAGGGCGAATCACAGTTAGGGTGTGCTTCACCGGCGTGAGCCGACATGCGGCGATTGACGCACATACCGCTCGTCGGCCCCGGTCGGCGCCGACGGAGCTGCAGGTGAACCTGGCGGGCGCAGCAGCTGCGAGATCGCCGGCGCGCGCAGCGGCGGGTGAAAGTGAAATCCCTGCGCCAGCTCGCAGTGCATATCGCGCAAGGCCTCGACATGGCGCGCAGCCTCGACTCCCTCGGCGATCACCTCGAGTGACAGTGCCTGGGCCATTCTCACGATCGCCGTGGTGATCGCCGTCGAACGCCTGTCGTTCGGCAGCGCCTGCACGAAGGAACGGTCGACCTTCAGCCCGTCGATCGGGAGCCGTGTGAGATACGCCAGCGACGAATATCCGGTGCCGAAGTCGTCGAGTGCGAAACGCACGCCCAGATCGGCCACCCGCTGAATCGTCTGGCTGACGCCCTCCGGCTCCTTCATCAACACCGACTCGGTCAGCTCCAGGCACAGGCACTCGGGCTCGAGGCCCGTACGGGCGAGTGTCTTTGCGACCGTCTTCCCGAGATCGCGTTGGGTGAACTGGCGCAGCGACACGTTCACCGAGATTCCGAGCGGACGTGAATCGGGCAGTTCCTCGTGCCAGCGGGTTGCCTGTGCGCAAGCCGCCTCGAGCACCCAGCACCCGATCGGCTCGATCAGCCCGCTGTCCTCGGCGACCGGTATGAACTGCGCGGGGCTGATCGCGCCGCGGTCGGGATGCTCCCAGCGCAACAGCGCCTCGACGGACGCGATCGAGCCATCCGCGAGCGTGACGATCGGTTGGTAGACCACTTCGAGCTGATCGCGCTCGAGCGCTCTGCGCAGATCGTTCTCCAGCGACAGCCGCGCTACCGTGCGCGCGCGCATTGCGCGGTCGAAGATCTCAAAGCGTGCCCGGCCGCGCTCCTTGGCCTGGTACATCGCGGCGTCGGCGTCGCGCATCAGGCTGTCGGCCGGACTGCCCTGACCGTCTGAGATGGCGATCCCCACGCTCGCCTTGGCGTAGTGCTCGCCGACGCTCAGCTGGAACGGAAGCTCGAAGGCGGACACGATACGCTCGGCGACGCGCAGCGCCACACCCTGGCCGGGAATGCCCTCGAGCAGCACGACGAACTCGTCGCCGCCGAGGCGCGCGATCGTGTCGCCCGGTCGCACCGCCGTGCGCAGGCGCGGCGCGATCTCGATCAGCAGCTCGTCGCCGGTGCTGTGGCCGAGGCTGTCGTTGACGAGCTTGAAGTTGTCGAGATCGAGCAGCACCACGGCGACCTGGGCTTCGGGACTTGCAAGCGACTGCTCCAGACGGTCGAGAAACAGCGTCCGGTTCGGCAGGCCGGTGAGCGGATCGTGGAGTGCCTGGTAGCGGATGTCCTCTTCGCTGGCGGTCCGCTGGATTGCGTCCGCCAAGATGTTCGCGAGCGCCTGCACGAAGTCGACGTCCGCGGCCCCAAACGGGCGCTCCTGGGCGCCCGCCAGCCACAGCACGCCCCAGCGACCGTGCCGTCCCTCGATCCGCCCGATCACGCCGCTCTGACCGATGCCGCTCGCGAGCTCCGCGGCGCGGTCGGATGCCGGTCCGAGGCTCAGCACGTCGAGGTTCAGACCGGCGCGCACGATCAGGCTGTCACCATCGCCGGCCTGCTCGAAAACGGCACCCGCCTGAAGCCCGAGCGTGCGCGTGGCGTGCGCCAGCGACTCGTTCATCAGCTCGTCGATCGCGCCGCCTTCCAGCGCGTGCTTACCCAGACGCGCAACCACCGCCTGCTGTTCGGCTCTCCGCTCGAGCTCGGTCTCAGCCAGCTTGCGGTCTGTGATATCCGACATCACGCCGTGCCAGCGCATGCGGCCATTGGCGTCGACCACGAGGGCGGCTTCATCGCGCAGCCAGACGATCGAGCCGTCGCGGTGGCGCATCCTGTATTCCTCGGGAACCGCCGGCTCGGCCAACTCGCACTCGCGCTCGAACACGCGCTCGCGATCATCGGGGTGGATCTGGCGCGCCCACAGGTTCGGGTCCTCGAGCAGCTCCTCCGGAGCGAATCCGAGAATCGCCCGAACCCCGCGACTGACGTAGTGCCAGCGGCCCTCGACGCCGACGTCGGCTACGTACAGGATCGCCGGCAGCTGGTCGACGAGGGTCCTGGCGGCAAGCTCGCTCGGCAGCCCCGGCGGACCCCCGCCGGGCAGGCCAACTTCCTGAGGCTCGCTCGCGGGGCCGTGCGAGGACATGCTGGTGCTCGTATCGGCATCCGCCCCGCCGGAGCTGAACAAGTGATTACATGGCCGGTGCCGCGGATCGGCGATTTCGCATGCACACCTGACGACGTTAGACCGGCGAAAGGAGCTCAGATGGCCGCCAGCGCAACCGAGATGGCTTCCAGGGCAAGTGCGCCCACAGCCGTTGCCCACGGGATCGAGGGCCTGCGGGCGTTGACCGATCAGGTGATCGGCCCGAGCGCCTGGCGCGAGGTGACTCAGGCGATGATCGACCGGTTCGCCGAGCTGAGCGGCGATCATCAGTGGATCCACGTCGACGTCGAGCGCGCCAAGCGCGAGAGCCCGTTCGGCACGACGATCGCTCACGGAAACCTCACGCTCGCGCTGATCGACGGCCTGCGGCTCGAGTTGATCGAGTCGAGCGGCTTTGCGCTCGGCGTCAACTACGGCTGGAACAAGGTCCGTTTTCCGGCCCCGGTGCCGGCGGGCACGCGCGTGCGCGCGTATGCGCAGCTGGTCGAGCTCACGGACGTGGGTGGCGGCTGGCACCAGGTCGTGACCCGCTTCACGGTCGAGGCCGAGGGCAGCGAGAAGCCGGTCTGCGTGGCCGACAGCGTGGGACGCGCGCTCGTCGCCGCTGGCGGGTAGTTGCCGGCGAGCGCCGCCGAGCGGCCCCGACCAGCGCCGCGAGATAGCCCCCACCCACGCCGCCAGATGGCCCCCACCCACGCCGCCAGATGGCGCCGACCAGCGCCGCCGAGCGGTCCCGACGAGCGCCTCCAGGTGGCCTCGACCGGCGCCGCCAGGTAGTTACGGACCGGCCCGGTCGGGGTATTGGGTCGGCCGGCGAGCTCCGCTGGCAAATCGACTAGCTTGGAGGCCGATGTCCACGGGTCCGCAGACAACCGCCGCAGCGCCCGCCAGCGTCGCTGTCTCGGCACGAGAGCTGCGACGCCGCTATGGCGAGGGCAGCACCGCGGTGGAGGCGCTGCGTGGCGTGGATCTCGACGTCCGCGACCGCGAGCTGGTGGCCGTGATGGGTCCTTCGGGGTCGGGCAAGTCGACGCTGATGCATCTGCTTGCCGGCCTGGACAAGCCGACCTCGGGCACGGTCACGATCGGAGACACCGACATCACGACCCTCGACGACGCGCAGCTGACCGCCCTGCGGCGCAAGCACATCGGCTTCATCTTCCAGTTCTTCAACCTGCTGCCGATGCTCGATGTCGAGGAGAACGTTGTCCTGCCGGTGTCGATTGCCGGCGAAAAGCCCGACAGGGCCTGGGTCGATGAGCTGCTCACCAAGGTGGGCCTCGACGCGCGCCGCCGACACGTTCCGTCCGAGCTGTCAGGGGGCGAGCAGCAGCGGGTCGCGATCGCCCGCTCGCTCGTCACCCGACCGACGATCCTGCTGGCCGACGAGCCGACCGGCAACCTCGACTCGGCGACGAGCGGCGGGATTCTGCAGCTGATGCGTGACTCGGTCGACACCTACGGGCAGACGACCGTGATGGTCACGCACGATCCGCGCGCGGCCTCGATCGCGGACCGGATCCTGTTCATCGCCGACGGCCTGATCGTCAAGGAGCTGATCGGCGGCAGCCCGACCGAAGTCCTGGCCGTGATGGGCGAGATCTCCTCATAATTGGCAGACCAGCTCAAAGCCCGCGAACCCGCTCGAAGCCCGGCATGACGAACCAGACCGCCTCATGATGCGCGTGGCGCTCAAGGGCCTGGCGCGGCGCAAGCTGCGGGCGGCGCTGACCGCAGTCGCGATCGTGCTCGGCGTGGCGATGATCAGCGGCACCTACATACTCACCGACACGATCAAATCCGCCTTCGGGACGGTTTTCACGCAGGTCTACAAGAAGAGCGACGTGGTGATCACGCGTAAGAGCGCGATCAGCGAAGGCGAAGAAGGCGAAGAAGGGCGCGCCGCCGGGGCGCCGTCGTTCTCGCAGTCGCTGCTCACGACCGTGCGCGGCCTGCCGGGCGTGGCCGAGGCCGACGGCGGCGTGCAGAGCCGGGCGCAGCTGGTCGGGCGCAATGGCAAGGTGATCTCGACCGGCGGCGCTCCTGGCCTCGGCTACAGCGTGCACACCTACGGCAATCAGCGCTTCAACCCGCTCGAGCTGGTGACGGGCCACTGGCCGTCTGGAGCCGACGAAGTGGCGATCGACGCGAACACGGCCGAACGTGACAACTACAAGGTCGGCGACACAATCGGGGTGATCACGCGCGGCGCGACCGAGCAGTACCGCGTCGCCGGCATCGCCAAGATCGGCGGGGTGTCCTCGCTCGGCGGTGCGACGATGGCGATCTTCAACTTCCCGGTGGCCCAGCGCCTGTTCGACAAGGTCGGCAAGCTCGACACGATCGACGTGGCCGACAAGCCCGGTTACACGCCCGAGCAGGTCCTTGCCGAGATCAGGCGGGTGCTGCCGCCGAACGCGCAGGCGCGCACGAGCGAAGCGCAGGCCGAAAAGGCCACCCAGGACACCAACGGGATCCTCGAAATCATCCAGGACTTCCTGCTGGCGTTTGCCGGCGTTGCGCTGTTCGTGGGGAGCTTCGTGATCGCCAACACCCTGTCGATCACGATCGCGCAGCGCACGCGCGAGCTCGCGACACTGCGCACGCTCGGAGCCACGCAGCGGCAGGTGCGCCGCTCGGTGCTGCTCGAAGCGTTCGTGATCGGCCTGCTCGCCTCGGTTGTGGGCCTGTTCCTGGGGCTCGGGCTCGCCAAGGGCCTGAACTCGCTGTTCGTCTCGTTGGGGATCGACCTGCCTCAGGCCTCGACCGTGTTCGCCACGCGCACGGTGATCGTCTCGCTGGCGGTCGGAGTCGTGATCACCGTGCTCGCGGCGCTGCGCCCGGCGATTCGCGCTACGCGCGTGCCGCCGATCGCGGCGGTGCGCGAGGGCGCGGTGCTGCCGCCGGGCCGTTTTGCGCGCTTCGGGCTGCACGCGGCGCTGCTGACGCTGCTGGTGGCGATCGGGTTGATGCTGCTCGGCCTGTTCGTCGGCGGCCTGTCGACCGGAACGCGGCTGCTGGCGATCGGGATCGGCGCGCTGGGGATCTTCCTCGGCGTCGGCATGCTTGCCAAGACGCTCGTGCCGGGGCTCGCGAAAGTGCTCGGCTGGCCTGCCGCCAGGCTCGGCGGCGCCCCCGGCAAGCTCGCGCGCGGCAACGCCATGCGCAACCCGACGAGGACGGCCTCGACCGCCTCGGCGCTGATGATCGGACTGGCGCTCGTGACGCTCGTGGCGGTGCTGGCGGCCGGCTTGAAGTCGACCTTCGGGGCACATGTCGATGAACTATTCAAGGCCGACTACGCACTGACCGCGACGAACAACTTCTCGCCGATCTCGACGGCCTCCGCCGAAGCGGTCCGCAAGGTGCCGGGCGTGGAAGTCGTGTCGGGCGTGCGCGCCGGCAGCGCCAAGGCGTTCGGTGAAAAGATCTCGATCACGGGCATCTCACCCGATATCAGCAGAGTGATCTCGGTCAAATGGCAACGCGGATCGCAGGCCGTGCCTGGAGAACTGGGCGAAGACGGCGCTGCGGTCGAAAATGAATTTGCGAAGGGAAACCATCTGCACGTGGGGTCGCCGTTCACCGTCGAGACGCCCGCGGGGCGCTTCATGCACCTGCAGGTGCGCGGCATCTTCACGCCCCCCAAAGGCACCTCGCCGTACGCCGATCTGGCGATCTCGACCACTCGCTTCGACCGCGAATTCCAGAACCCGCAGAACGTCTACACGTTCGTGAACATCGCCGGCGGTGCCACGGCGGCGAACACGAGCCGGCTCGAAGGCGCGCTGAGCGGGTTCCCCGACGCCAAGATCCAGACCGAGAGCCAGTTCAAGGAAAACCAGGAGAAAGGCATCGACACGCTGCTCAACCTTCTGTACGTGCTGCTGTCGCTCTCGATCCTGGTGAGCCTGTTCGGCATCGTCAACACGCTCGTGCTGACCGTCTTCGAGCGCACGCGCGAGCTGGGCATGCTGCGCGCGGTGGGCATGACGCGCCGTCAGCTGCGCCGCATGATCCGCGACGAGAGCGTGATCACGGCGCTGATCGGAGCCGCGCTCGGAATACCTGTCGGAATCCTGCTCGCGCTGATGATCGGACAGGCGATCGAATATCCCGCTTTCACCATCCCGGTCGGAACGCTCGTCGTGTTCGTGATCGCGGCGATCCTCGTCGGCCTGGTCGCCGCGATCTTCCCTGCCCGCCGAGCCGCGCGGCTGAACGTGCTGCAGGCGCTGCAGTACGAGTAGGCGCTAGCCCGGCAGGTTTCCGCCGGCGATCCCCTCGACCGGGCGCCCGGCCGCGCTCGGGACGTTCATCTCGACATGGATGCGACGCTGCTCGCCGTCATCGCGACCCGCGGGAAGTGACGCGTCGGGGCCGCGGTCGCGCAGCTGCTCGAGGTACTCGCGGTCCTCGGCGAGGATTCCGAGCGCCTGTTCGCGGCTCATCGGATGACCGTGTCCGGGGATCACGACCTCGGCGCCGGCGATCACCGGCTCGAGCCGGTCGAGCGTCTCGAGGTGGGCCCCGAGCGGGCCGCGCAGCCGCGGCAGCTCGACCGGGGACACATAGTCGCCGGCGGCCAGCGCGCGCGCCTCGCGGAACAGCGCGGCGGTGCCGTCGATCGTGTGACCGTCGGCGCGGATCAGCTCGATCGACAATGCGCCGATCTGTGCCCGCCCCGGAACGGGCAGGGGCTCGAGGCGATCGAGGGTCAGCGGCTGCGGGCGCTTGACGTAGAACATCTCGTCGAACGTCGTTTTCATCGCGGCCAGCTCGTCGGGGTTCTCGGCGAGCCGCTGGGCAGTTGACTCGCCGCACCACAGCGGCGCCCGCGGGAAGATCAGCGGTCCGAGGATGTGGTCCCAGTCGGCGTGCGTGTTGAACAGGCGCACGCTCGCGACCGGAAAGCCGTGCTCGCCCAGCAGCGCCGGGATCGCCGACAGCTCCTCGGGGAACACCGGCGAGTCGACCAGCAGCGTCTGCCCGCCGCTGCGGACCGCCGTGCAGGTCGTGTCCCAGACGGCGCTCGTGAACACGACGATGTCCGGGCCGAGAACCTGCGAGCGCACACCTTGAGTGTACGCCCGCGCTGTACGCCTGTGCGGATCTGCCGACTGTCGGCGATGGGCGTGCGCCCGGTTTACGGCTTATAATTATGGTCCGATGGCGGCAGCTCCGAAACCTGAGCGCAGTCGGCTTCAGCCCGTCGAACGCAAGCGTCTCGTCGATCTGGCGCATGACGCGATCCGCGAGGGGATCGTCGCGGGGCAGTTCAGCATGGGCGAGCGGCTGGTCGAAACGCAGCTGGCGCGCGACCTCGAAATGAGTCGAGCTCCGATCCGTGAGGCGCTGCGCCGGCTCGTCCAGGAAGGCTTGGTCGAAGACCAGCCCCACCGCGGCGCGCTCGTGGCAACGATGTCGGCGAGCAACATCACCGACCTGTACAACGTGAGACTCGGTGTCGAGACGATCGGGCTGCGCCTGTTCATCAAGCGCGCCGCCTCGACCAAGCCGCTGTGGCAGGCGATCACCGACATGGAAAAGGCGGCCGAACGCAACCTCGTGGCGGGCGTCGTGACGGCCGAGTTCGCATTTCACCACTGCATCGCCGTCGCGGCCGAGAACCGCCTGCTGATGAGCATCTTCGGCGACCTCGAGGGTCAGCTGATGATGGCGCTGGCCCTGGACGACGCATCGTTCGAGCAGCTCGCCGAGGTCCCCGCCGAGCACGTCCCGATCGTCGAGGCGATCGACGCGCGCGACGAGCAGCACGCCGTGGCGGCGTTCGAGGAGCACCTCGTGTCCTCGGTGGGCGCGCTGCTCGAGCGTCTGGGCGGCAGCCAGGCAGAGCTGCTGGTGCCGCTCAGCGGGCAATGACGCCGCCACGCGCGCGCATGGTGCTGCGAACCAGTGCGGTGCCTCTGGCCGCGCCTGGACCCTGGCTCATGTGGCGCCGCGAGCGCGTCCCGCCACGACCCTTGGCGGCCGCGCGGGGCCGTCGGTGAGCACCGACCGCACACGCTTTCAGCCGCTCGACTCGCTGGTCGTGCCGCGATACGCCGAGGTCGCGACCTTCATGCGCCTGCCGCGCAGCGACGAGCTCGACCGGCTCGACATCGGCGTGTTCGGCGTGCCGCTCGACATGGCGACCTTTCGTGGCGGCACGCGCGAAGGTCCGGCTGCGATCCGCGAGGCCTCGCGCGCGATCCGCCGCGTGAACCCGAGCACCTTGATCAGCCCGTTCGACCGCTGCAACATCGCCGACCTCGGCGACGCCCCGGTCAACGTCCTCGATCACGCGGGCAGCCTCGTTGCGATCGGCGAGTTCGTCGCACAGCTTGACGCCCGCGGCATCGCGCCGGCCGGCGTCGGAGGCGATCACACGGCCACGCTCGCGATCCTGCGCGGGATCCGCCGCGATCGTCCGTTCGGCGTGCTCCAGTTCGACTCGCACGCCGACATCCAGGACCGCTTCCTCGGCACCAAGGACAACCACGCGAGCGTCATGCGCCGCGCCCACGAGGAGGGGATCATCGACGCGAGGCGCGTCGTGCAGCTGGGTCTGCGCGGGACCCGCTACGGCGAGGAGGACGTGCGCTACGGCGCCGACGCCGGGTTCACGCTGATCAGCTACGACGACTACGAGAGCATGGGCCGCAGCCGCGCGATCGAGCTGATCCGCGACACGCTCGGCCAGCGGCCCTGCTACGTGACCTTCGACCTGGACGGGCTCGATCCGAGCCAGGCCCCGGGCACGCCCGCACGCGAGCCGGGGGGACTGTCGATGCGCGATGCGCAGGTGATCCTGCGCTCCCTCTCGGGCCTGCCGGTGATCGGCGGCGACGTCTGCGAGTGCGCGCCGATGCTCGACCCCTCGGGCCTGACGGCCACGAACGCCGCCAACCTGCTGTTCGAGATCGTCTGCCTGATCGCGGCGGCGCGCGCCGGCTAGGCGAGTCGCGGCGCGCTGTAGCCGGGTGAGGCCGGCGGCGCCGCCATATCAGGTGACGTGTCTCGGCAGGTTTCGAACGGCTGATTGCGGCATCGCGGCCGCAGGCGCCTCCCCGGACTCATCGGCGCGCACAGCGCCCGGCTGCCATCCCTCGTGGGGCACCGATTCGCGCAGCAGGCGCGTGTAGGGGTGGCGCGGCGAGCGCAGGACCTGGGCGGTCGGGCCGGTCTCGAGCACCTTGCCCTTGCGCATTACCAGCATCTGGTCGGCCAGCTGGCGCACGACGGCGAGGTCGTGCGAGATCAGCAGATAGGCCATGCCCGTGTCGCGCCGGATGTCGGCGAGCAGGTTGAGCACCTGGGCCTGGATCGAGACGTCGAGCGCGGAGACGGCCTCGTCGAGGATCAGGATGTCCGGCTGCACCGCGAGAGCGCGCGCGATCGCCACGCGCTGACGCTCGCCCCCGGAGAGGGCGCGCGGGCGCGAGGCGGCGTGACGGGGATCGAGGCCGACCTGCTCGAGCAGCTCGCCGACGCGCGTGGCGCGCTCGCGCTTGGGCCCGCTGAAGTGAAGGCGCAGGATCTCGTCGATGCAGTCGCCCACGCGCTGGCGCCGGTCGAGCGACAGGTAGGGGTCCTGGAAGACGATCTGGATCTGGCGCGCGCGGCGCAGGCGCTCGGCCGACCCGCTGCGCGAGGCCCCGCGCTCGCGACCGGCGAACACGACGATGCCGCTGCTCTGGCGCTCGAGCCCGACGAGGATGCGGGCGATCGTGGTCTTGCCGGCCCCCGACTCGCCGACGATCGCCAGCGACGAGCCGGCCTCCAGGGCGAACGAGACCATGTCGACGGCGACCAGGTCGTGGCCGTCGCGCACGTGAAAGCTCTTGCACAGGTCTTTGACCTCGAGCAGCGGCGCCCGGCTGTCTGGCTGCTCGCTCATGCTGGACTCAGCCTGCTCATGCCGCCCACGCACCTGCCCGTGTCACGATCGGCCCGCCGCCCGGCTCGCCCACATCACCCAACTCGCCGACCCGTTCCAGCCGCGATGCACCCCAGCCCGCTCATGCTGCGCTCAGCTCGCGCATGCGCCCATACAGCTCCTCCGCCCGCACGCACGCGACCTCGCCGCCGGCGTACGGGCGCAGCGGCGGCGTGTGCGTGCGGCACCGGTCCTCGACATACGGGCAGCGCGCGCTGAACGGGCAGCCGCCGTGCACCTCGAAGGCGGCCAGTGGGCGTCCGCCAAGGCTGGGCAGCCGGGCGAAGCGCCGCTCGACGCTCGGGCGCGCGCTCGCTAGCGCGGCGGCGTAGGGATGCAGGGGGCGCTCATGGAGCGTGGCCGAGCGCTGCACCTCCATGATCGCGCCGGCGTACATCACCGCCGTTCGGTCGCAGACCGCCGCGGCCAGGTCCAGATCGTGGCTGATGAACAGCAGCGCCAGGCCGCGCTCGCGTCGCAGCTGATCGAGCGTGGCCATCACCTCGGCCTGGGTGGTGACATCGAGCGCGGTGGTGGGCTCGTCGGCGATCAGCAGACGCGGTTCGACCGCCAGGGCCGCGACGATCATCACGCGCTGGAGCAGCCCGCCGGAGAGCTCGTGCGGATACTGGGACATACGCTCGCGGGCGTTGTCGATGCCGGTCTCGGCGAGCAGCGCGATCACACGCCGCTCGGCGTCGCGGCGCGCGACGCCGCGACAGTAGACGAGCGCCTCGCAGAGGAAGTCGCCGATGCGCCGCACCGGGTTCATGTGGGCGCGCGGATCCTGGTGGATGATCGCGATCTCTTCGGCGCGCAGCGACGAGAGCTCAGCGTCGCTGAGCGCCGGCAATGAGCGCCCATCGAACGTGATCGAGCCGCTCATGCGCGCGCCGTCGGGCAGCAGGCGCATGAGCGCGCGCGCGGTCATCGACTTGCCCGAGCCGCTCTCGCCGACGAGGCCGAGGGCTTCGCCGGCGTCGATCTGAAGCGAGACGCTGCGCACGACCTCGCGCTGCTCGTGGCCCATCGGCAGCGCGACGCCCAGCTCGGCGACCTCGAGCAGCGGGCTCACCGCAGCAGCTCCGCGTCTGCGCTGATGCGACGCCCGAGCAGGGTGACGCAGACGACCACGAGCACGAGCGCCAGGCCCGGGCAGATCGCCTGCCAGGGGCTGCCGGCGAGGACCGCCGTCTCTCCCTGCGCGATCATCAGCCCCCAATCGGACGTGGGTGGCTGCACACCGAGGCCGAGGAACGAGATCGCCGCAAGGTCGATCGTGGCATAGGCGAAGGCGATCGTCGCCTGCGCCGCGATCACCGGCACGAGGTTGGGCAGCAGATGGCCGAGCACGATCCGCCGGCCCGAGCAACCCGCGGCCTGGAGCGCCGCGACGTAGGGAAGGCGGCGCTCGCGCAGCGCCACGGCGCGTACGGTGCGGCCGATATAGGGGGTGTAGGCGATGCCGAGCGCGATCACCGGCGCGCTCAACCCGAGCCCGAACACGGCGACCGCCCCCACCGCCAGCAGCAGGCCTGGGAAGCCGAACAGGATGTCGATCCCGCTCGCTACCGCCCCGTCGACGAAGCCACCGCGCCAGGCGGCCAGCAGCGCGAGCCCCGTGCCGGCGCTCGCGGCGAGAATCACCACCAACAGCGGCCCGAGCAGGCTGGTGCGCGCCCCGTAGATCATCCGCGAAAGCAGATCGCGCCCCGATTCGTCGGTGCCGAGCAGATGCTGTGCAGAGGGCCCCTGATTGACGGCCGACAGGTTCACCAGGTTCGGGTCGTGCGGGGCCAGCAGCGGGGCGGCGATCGCGATCAGCGTCGACGCCGCGATCACGAAGATGCAGAACGCGGCGAGGCGGTCGCCCTGAATCCACCGGCGCACGCGGGAGCAGGCGGCGCGCAGGTGACGGCCCGCGATACGCCGGTGCTGGCCGGCGGCGACCGTGTTCATGTCTGGGCCCTGGTTCGCAGACGCGGGTCGAGCACGTGGTAGAGGATGTCGACGATCGTGTTGGTGACGATGAACGCGGTCACGAGGATCAGGCTGATCGCCTGCACGACGGCGAAGTCCTTGTCGGAGACCGACTGAATCAGGTAGGAGCCGATCCCCTGCAGCCCGAACGCCACCTCCACGACGGCGACCGCGGCGAACAGCGACGCGACCGTGACACCCCCGACGGTGGCGATCGGGATCGCCGCGTTGCGCAGGACGTGGTGTCTGAGGATCACGCCGCGCGGGAGCCCGCGGGCCTGCGCGGTGATGACGTGCTCCTGGCCGAGCTCGGCCCGCAGCGCGGCGCGCGAGGTCTGCGTCATGTAGGCCAGCCCCGACACCGCCAGCGCGATCGCGGGGAGCGTCAGGTGCCAGACGCGATCGAAGAAGCCGCTGCCCGAGCCGAGCGACGGGAACCACCCGAGCGTCACCGAGAACAGCGAGATCAACACGATCGCCATCACGAACGTCGGCGTGGCCAGGCCGATCGTGGTGCCGACCGTGACCGAGGTGTCGAGTCGGCCGGGCCGCGTCGCGGACAGCACCCCGAGGCCGATCCCGAGCACGATGATCAGGATCGCCGCGTAGGCGACCAGCAGCAGCGTGCTGCCGATGCGCGGCGCCAGCAGGCTGCTGACGCTTTCGCGGAAGACGATCGACTGGCCGAAGTCTCCGTGCAGGACGTCGCCGAGCCACAGCAGGTAGCGCTGGAAGAACGGATCGTTGAGGTGGTACTGCTGCTTCAGCGCGGCCAGGTCGGCGGGCGAAAGCGTGTGGCCGCCGACCAAAAACCCCAATGGCGTTCCCGGCGTCAGATACAGCGCGCCGAAGATCAGAAAGCTCGACAGCAGCAGCGTCAGCAGCGCGCGCCCGATACGGATCAGCACGAACCGCAGCATCGCGCTCAGGCACCACCCTGGCACGCGCTCGAGCGCCTCGGCCGGCGTCGCCGGACGATCAGGCCCGGCTCGTCAGATCTCGACTCTGACGCGCGGGGGGCTGCTAGTGGGCCGCACCGATGCTCGAGGCCCACGGTGCGTAGATGTTCGCCGTGAACGACACCGGGGCGCCGCTCAGCGAGTTCGACAGGTACAGGCGTTCGGGGGCGCTGACCATGGGGATCAGCGTGTACTGCCTGGACCATGCATCGAGAGCCTTGACCGCGAGGTGTGCGCGATTTTCCAGATTGGTTTCGCCGAGCGCGGCTTCGACGGCGCTGTCGATTTCGGGGTTGACGACATTGATCAGGTTGTACTCCGCTTCCTTGGTGGCCGCCTCGACGACGTTCTCGAGCGGTTCCGCGACGTCGTAGTAGCTGTCGGTGGCGGCGAAGAAGTTCAGACCGGCGCGCGCCTTGGGCTCGAAGAAGATTTCGCCGAACTGCGAGGGCGGCAGCTCGCGCACGCTCACGTTGAGCCCGACTTCCTTGGCGGCCGAGGCCGCATCGGTGGCCATGTTGGTGCTGATCGTGTCACCGGCCTGCGCCGCGATCACGATCGTTCCGCTCGGATGGCCGGCGGCCGCCACCAGCTTCTTGGCTTCTTCGAGCTTCGGCGTGGGACTGACGCCGACCCCCGCATAGCCCGCTTCGAAGACGTTCTTGGCGTAGCCGAACGAGTCCGGCGGGGCGGCCCACAGCAGCGGCTCGGCGTGGCCGTCGAAGACCGCGTCGGCCACTCCCTGCCGGTTGAGTGCGAGCGATAGCGCCTCGCGCACGCGAACGTCCTTCAACGGCCCGGTGAGAGCGGTCGGGAACAGCACGTAGTTGCGCAGGCTCGGGCCGAAGTAGAGCTTGCCGGTGCTCGAGGCCGACAGCTTGGCGATCGCCTGGGGCGGCACGTTGTAGGCGCCCTGCAGCTGGCCCGAGAGCAGGCCGTCGGTGAGCGTGGTGTCGTCGCTGACGAAGTCGAACACGAACTTCTGCGATTTGGCGGCCTGCGACGGATTCCAGTAGGAGCTGTTGCGGCTGAGCGTGATGTTGTTGCCCGGGCTCCACGACGCGAGCTTGAAGGGACCGGTGCACATCAGACCGCCTTTGGGTGTCCCATAGGCGCTCCCCTTGGCGCGAACGTAGTTGGCTTCGCTGACGATGCCGAGCCCTGTCGCGAGCATGTCGTTGGTGAGCAGGCTCGGTGTGTGGGTCGTGATCGTCACCTGCAGCGGACCCGACTGGCGCACGCTGGCGATGTTCTTGGCCCAGACTTCCCAGAACGACGCGACCTTGGGGTCGAGGTTGCGCGTGATGCTGTAGATCACGTCGCTCGGCGTGAGCGTCGAGCCGTTCCAGAAGTGGACGTTCGGCCTGAGGTTGTAGACCCACACGTTGGGCGAGGCGTGCGAATAGGATTCGGCCAGGCCCGGGCCGATCGTCAGATCGGGGTTCAGGCGCAAGAGCGATTCACACATATTCGCCAGGACGCTGTTTTCGGGCGGGTTGTAGGAGTGGGCAGGATCGAGCGAGAGCGGTTCGCCGTAGCCGTCGCCCCAGGTGACGCTCGACACCTGGCCGGCGGCCGCCGGGGTCGTGGCGGTGACCGCGACGCTGCTGCTCTTGGTCGAGCTCGACGATCCGCAGCCGCATACCACCATCGTCGCGCCGAGAGCGCCCGCGAGAGCCAGTGCGGAACGCGGGCTTCCCAGCTGCATCAACCCACCGAACCAGCGCGCCAGCGCCCGCGGAGCGACAAACCGCATGGTGCGACTATACGCATGGCGCGACTTTCAAGGCTCGCCGCATGGCTCGAGAATATAACTTGTCGACAAGCGACAGTCAACAGTAGTTATTGTGCCGATTCGCACGGACGACATCGACGAGCTGGGCGCGCGCGCCCTGAGCGCGATGCTCGCGCGCGGCCGGTTGAGCGCCGTCGAGCTGGTCGAAGCGACCCTGTCCGCGGCGCGCAGCGTCGATCCTCGGCTGAAGCCGTTCGTGCATCTGCTCGACGAACGAGCACTGGAGGCGGCGCGCGAGTCAGACCGGCGCCTGCGAGCGGGGTCGGCGCGCTCGCTCGAGGGCCTGCCTCTGACGATCAAGGACTCGCTCTGGCTGGAGGGACTCGAAGCGGCCGACGGGTCGCGTGCACGGGCCGGACTCGTGGCTCGCGCGACCGACGTGGCGGTGGCGCGCGCCGAGGATGCGGGCGCGGTGATCTTTGCCAAGACGGCCAACCCAGAGCTGTGCCTGTTCGGATACACGGCCTCGGAGCTCAACGGAGCGAGCGCCAATCCCTGGGACCTGAGCCGCACCCCCGGAGGCTCCTCGGGTGGAGCGGCGGCGGCCTTGGCGGCAGGCGTGGGGCCGCTCGCGCTGGGCAGTGACGGAGGCGGCTCGCTGCGCATTCCGGCGGCGTTCTGCGGAGTCGCGGCCCACAAGCCGACGTTCGGGCTGGTGCCCTACTGGCCGGACGTTCCAGCCTGGCCGACGCTGTCTGTGATCGGCCCGCTGGCGCGCGAGGTGGGCGACCTCGAGCTCCTGCTCGCCGTGATCGCGGGTCCCGAGCTCGCCGATCCCTGCAGCTCCGCGGCGCCGGCACTCACGCACACGAACACGAGGGCACAACCGCTCCCAAGACAAGGGCCCACGCGCGCGCGCGTGCGCGCGCGTGCGTCGTCCCGCGCAAGCACTCACCACACAGACGCCGCGCCCGCGCTGGCCGGGCTGCGGGTGATCGCGGACGTCGACCGTGCCGGCGCCGTCCCGATCGAGCCGGCGGTGCACGAGACGTTCGAGACGGTGATCGGCGAGCTGCGCCGGGCTGGCGTGAGCGTGGTGGCCGAGCGCGGACCGTGGCGCGAGAGCCACGTGCGCGAGTGGCTGACGATCGCAAGCAGCGACGCACGCGCGGCGTTCGGCGCGGAGCTGGCGCACAGGGCGGAGTTGCTCGGCGAGGACACGCGCGCGTTCCTGGCGTGGGGCGAGCGGTTGAGCGCGACCGAGCTGGCGCTGGCCGAGCGGCGCCGCATCGAGATCGCCGCGGCGTACGCCGAGCTGTTCGCGCGCACCGAGGCGAGCGCGATCCTCAGCCCCGCGCTCGGTCTCGAGGCGTTCGGCCTGGACACCCAATGCCCACGAGAGGTGGCGGGCGTGCCGATCGAGCGCCCTTACGACGACTGGCAGGGCCATCTCTGGGACGCGAACCTCGCCGGGCTGCCGGCATGCGTGATCCCGATGGGGCTCGGTCCGCATGGGCTGCCGCTCGGCCTGCAGATCGTGGGGCCGCGCCTGTCGGACTGGCGGATCCTCGCGCTCGCGCGGGCGATCGAGCAGATGCTGGCTCTGAACCTCAGGCCGCCGACGCTGTAGCGCGGCGCCGCGGAGCGACTGGACAGGGCCGCGACGGCTGGGGGCGCGGGCTTGCGGAGCGGCGGCGTTTGAGCTACTGTCGATTGTCGTCAGTTCATTATTCTCAAGGTGCAAGCGCCGGTTGGAGGATTCAGGCGATGCCGCTCGTCGAGGTGAAGGCGTTCGATCGCCGTTTTGAGGACCCAGAGGTGACCGAGCGGCTGATTGCGCGCGTGACCGACGCCGTCTGCGAGGTGCTTGGTGAGGCGGTGCGGCCCGAGACCTGGGTGATCGTCGAGGGAGTGGCGCCCGCGCGTTGGGGCTTTGGCGGAGCGGTGCGGGAGTGATCGTGCGCAGCGGCGCTCGTTTGCTCTCGACCAGCCTGACCCTCAGCCGGGAGGCTCTGGAGGTGACGGGCGGGGAAGGGGTGTGGCTGGAGCTCGCCGATGGGGAGCGCGTGATCGACGCGTCGAATACCTCGGCGCCGCTTGGGCATGGGCATCCCGAGATCGTGCAGGCTGCGCGCGAGGCGGCGGGCGCGCCGGTGCTCAACGAGGGGCTCGGCTGGCACGAGCGCGAGCAGGCGGCCGCGGATCTGGCGGAGATCGCGTTCGGCGGTGAGGAGTGGCTCGGGGCCGTGCGCTTTTTCATCAGCGCGAGCGAGGCGAACGATGCGGCGCTGTCGCTGTGCCAGGCGTTGACCGGACGCGCCGCGCTGGCGACGCGCACGCGGGCGTATCACGGGGGCGCGGGGCTCGCGCGTGAAATGACGGTTCAACCACATTGGCACGGCGGCCTTTCTTCACCCTCGCACGGTGTGCAGGCGCCGCCGCGGCTGGCCACGGTCCATCAGCTGCCGGCTCAGGTCGGTGCGCGAATCGGCGCGGCGGGACCAGTGCCGAGCACGCCGGCGCCGCATGCCGGCGCGGGAGCTGGAGCGACCGGTCTCCAGGCCGCGGGAGCCGGAGCGACCGGTCCGCCGGCGAACGGCGCGACGAGCGCACGCGATCCGCTCGATCGCGCGGGCGAGCTGCTCGAGCAGAGTGCGGCCGTGATCATCGACTACAGCCAGGGGGGCGTGTATCACACCTCGGCCTATCAAGATCGCTTGGCCGCGCTCGCGCGCGAGGCGGGAACGTTCTGGATCGCCGACGAGACGGTGACGGGCTTTGGACGGGTGGGCGGCTGGTTTCAGTTCCAGGCCGCGAGCACGCGCCCCGATTTTGTGACATTGGGCAAGTCGTTGGCCGCCGGCGCGGCGCCGGCGGGAGCGGTGTTAATGTCCAAGCGCGTGCTCGATGCGATGTCTGACAGCAGCTGGCAGAGCTACAGCACATTTCGCGGCCATCCCATTCAGGCGGCGGCGATCTCTGCGCACCTGCGCGTGTCGGCACGCGAGGGCGTATACGAACGGGCGCGCGAGCTCGAGGGCTCGATGCTCGAGCGGCTGCGACGGCTGGCCGCAAGCCATCCGAGCGTCGCACGGGTCGACGGTCGCGGGATGCACTGGACGGTGGAACTGCACGGCCCCGAATGGAGCAGCTGGCGTGGCGAGGAGGCGGAGCCGACGGCGAGCCGCGTGGTGACACGGGCCTTGGAGGCCGGAGCGCTGTTCTCGACCAGCGGCGAGCAGACGTCTCTGTTCATCGCGCCTCCGCTGGTGATCTCCGAAGCTGAGCTCGAGCGGATGTTCGAGGCCCTCGATCACGGTCTGACCGTGGCCGACAGCGACCTGGCCGGCGCCGGCGAGCGCGCGGGTGGTTGATTGGCGCGCGAGCTGCATGGCGTCGGGCGGGGCGCGCACCGGCAGCGCGAGGTGACGCTGCACGGGCTGGACGAGCGCGAGCGGGCGCTCGTGCGGTTCGCCAGGCGATTGGTGGCGACGCCCAGCCTGTCCGGAGAAGAGCATCAGGTGGCGCGCCTGGTGGCCTCCGAGCTGCGGCGACTCGGCTATCGCAACGTGACGGTCGACCGCGCCGGCAACGTCCTCGGCTCGTTGGGGCCGGGGCGAGCGCGTCTGATGTTCAACGGGCATCTCGATCACGTGCCGCCCGCGGGGATGCTCGATCCGTACGACGCGCGGATCGAGCTGAGTGAGCGGCCTGGTGGATCGGCCCCGGTACTGCGCGGGCGCGGTTCGTGTGACATGAAGGCGAACGTCGCGGCTGGGGTGTACGCCGCTGCGTTCCTTGAGCCGGAGACGAAGCTGCAGGCGGCGTTCGTGTTCACGGCCGACGTCCAGGAGGAGACCGACAGCCCCGCGGGGGTGCGTGCGCTGCTGGCCGAGGGCCTGCGCGCCGATTACGGGATCAGCGGCGAGGCGACCGAGCTCGGCGTGGCGGTCGGCCACCGCGGCAAGGCGCAGTTCGACGTGATCGTCGCGGGCCGCGCGAGCCACGCCTCGACGCCCGAGCTGGGCTCGAACGCGGTCTTTCGGGCGGTTCCGTTTCTGCGCGCGCTCGAGCAGGCGCAGGCGGGCCTGGGCGACGATCCCCTGTTCGGCCCGGCGACCTTGACGGTGACGCGCATCGAATCGCAGCCGCACGGGGATGTCGCTGTCGTGCCGAGCGCGTGCGTGATCAGGGTCGACCGGCGCTACCTGCCGGGTGAGAGTGCCGAGAGCGCTCACAGAGAGCTGCAGGCGATCGTGGCGCAGACAGCCGAGCGTGAGCGGGTGCCTGCGCGGGTCGAGCTCGTGGACGACTACCCGCTGATGTCGACGCCGCTCGACGATCCCGTGGTGGCGGCCGGACGTGATGCCGTCGCTGCGGTCATGGGAGAGAGCCCTACGATGCGGACGTGGCGGTTCGGGGTGAACGCGACGTTCATGAATGCCGCTGGGATACCGTCGATCGGGATCGGCGCAGGGGACGAGAGCTGCGCGCACACCGACGAGGAGCACGTCGACGTGGACCAGCTGGTGGCCAGCAGCCGCATCTACGCCGAGCTGATCCGGCGTTTGTGCACCTAGCCGCCGGCGACTCGGTGAGCGCTTGAACGCCGGGCTCGCGGCGGACGTCGCCACCAGGCGGCGCGCGCTCCTGACGCTGCTGGTGGCCACGCAGTTCATCGTGGTGCTGCTCGACACCGACATCGCGCTGGCGCTGCCGGCGATCCGGCGCGAGCTGGGGTTTTCGCGCGTGAGCCTGCAGTGGGTGCAGAGCGCGTATCTGATCACCGCGGGCGGGTTCCTGCTCGCGGGGGGCCGCGCAGCCGACTTCTTCGGTCGCAGGCGGGTGCTGGCGAGCGGGCTGTGGCTGTACGCCGCGTTCACGCTCGTGTGCGGGCTCGCGGCCTCACAGGCGCTGCTGGTGGGCGCGCGTGCGGTGTCCGGTGTGGGTGCGGCGGTCGCGGCGGCGGCCGCCCTTTCGATCCTGACGGTCACGTTTCGATCGGGGCACGCGCGCAACACGGCGTTGGGCGCGTGGGGGATCGCATCGGGGCTTGCGGCGGCCCTCGGTCCGGCGATCGGCGGCGTCTTGACCGACGCGCTGGGATGGTCGGCCGTGTTCCTGACGCTCGTGCCGGTGCAGGTCGCGGTCGCGGCCGGCGTTCTGCTCGTGCTGCCGGCCGACGCGAAGCGTGAGCCCGCGGGCGGGGCGGAGCTCACCGACGCTGCCGAGACCACGGGCGCGGCGGCACAGGATCCGCCGGACGTGGCGGGCTCGCTGCTGGCAACCGGCAGTCTGACGCTGCTGATCTACGCGATCACCGCGACGGCGAGCGTCGGCTGGGGCTCGGCACGGACGCTGGCGGCGCTGATCGGAGCGCTGGCCTTCGCGGCGCTGTTCGCGCTGCGCGAGCGGGCGGCGCGAGCCCCGGTGGTGCCGCCGCGCATCTGGCGGCTGCCCAACCTCGCCGGCGGCAACGCGGTGGCGCTGCTGTTCGGAGCCGTCGTGATCGGGATCTTCGTGTGGCTCGCGATCTACGTGCAGGACACGATGGGCTACTCGCCGACGCAGGCGGGCCTCGTGCTGCTGCCGCTCGGGGTCGCCGAGTTGATCGCGTCGATGAGCGCAGCGCGACTGATTGGCAGGCTCGGCTTTCGCGGCGTTCTGGCGATCGGGATGCTGATGCTGGCGGCGGCGATGCTCGGCTTCACACGCCTTCACCACGGCGCGAGCTACGCGGGTGCGCTGCTGCCCGCGGGCGTGCTGTTCGGGGCCGGCATCGGCCTCGCGTTCGTCTCGGCGGTGGTGGCGTGCACGGAGGACCTCGGCCACGGCGCCGACGCCGGTCTGGCGTCGGGCCTGGTGAACACCTCCGTGCAGCTCGGCGGGGCGCTGGGGCTGGCGATCGTCTCGGCCGTGGCGAGCGGCGCGGCAGGCGCGCTCAGCGCTGCCGGTGGTGGTGCGGCGGATGTGTCGCTGACGACCGGTTTTCACCATGCGCTGTTGATCGCCGCCGCGCTGGCGGCGGCCGGGGCCGTCATCGCCTGGGTGGTGCTGAGCGCTCCGGCACACCCGGATCGCAATCAGCGCTTCTAGCTCGCCGCTGTGGCGAGGCCATACCATTGGCCGACAAGGAACTCGGTCGATCGTCCGCGAGTCGCGCGATCAAGCCAATGTGACCGGCACTGGGCAGGATGCGAGGTTTGGATGACTCGCCGGGACCCACGCCGCGCGCCGCATCTCAGAACTTGTCCGAGAGACCGATTCTAGACCACGGTGTTGATCTCGACCGGTTCTTCGCTTGTCAGGGTGCTCGTCATCGTCAGCCCGAGCTGCACCGGCGCGGCATCGTCGAGTGAGGCTTCGAGGCTCTCGTCGGGGCCTCCGGCAAAGCTCTGCGGCTTCTGCTTGCCTTTTTTCGCCTTGAACTTGAGTGTTTGCGCGAGCGACATCTTGTCGGCCGCGACCGGCACGATCACCGAGCCCGCGACCGACACGTTCGTCAGGCCGCAGCTGAAGGTCACGGTCGTGCCTTCTTCGGGCGGGGACAGCGCGAGGCCGATCTTGTCCTTGCTGCTGGTGGCGCCGAGTTTTTCGATGCCGAGCACACCTTCAAGCGGGCTCGATGCGACTTCTCCCGCGGTCAGCCCGCTCGAGCATGTTTCGCCCGCGCGTTCACATCCGGTGAATGTGAGAACAACATCCGCGACGGTGTTCGACCCACTGTACCGGCCGGCGCTCGTCTCGCCGGTGCACGTCACCTTTGACCCGGTCGCCGGTTCCAGGGTTATCGCCGCCGAGGTGCTCTTGGTGGTGAATCCCGGAAACTGTATGCCCGGCTCCCATTCATAGTCATCGGCTCCGCCAAGGCGGGTGCAGCTCGCGTTCGCGTATTTTCCGGCGCCTTTGATTACTTTCACGCAACGTCCGAATTCAGGCGGGCCGGGTGGCGGCGGCGGGCTCGCGAGCGTCGTGAACGTCCGGTTGCCGCCATAGCCCGTGCCTCCCGCGTTCACGGCCACGACACGGAAGTCGTACGTCTCATTTTCCGCCAAACCTGCCGCGGAGCCGTTCACCGAAACCGCGCTTTCACCCGATCCGGGCGAGGGCGTGCACGGGACGCTCGCTTCATAGGCGGTGCTGAGACCGTATTCGAGCTTGCACGCGGTCACTTCGGCGCCGTTTGGATTGACCGAGCCGGACAGGGTCGCGGCGGTCTGCGAAACCCCGGACGCCGAGCCCGTCACGACGACGGGGGCGTACGGGAGCGTCGTGAACGTCTCAGCGCCGCCGTAGCTGGTGCCGCCGGCATTTGTCGCCAGGACCCTGAAGTGGTAGGTCTTGTTGGCGAGGAGCGTCGAGACCGAGCCGCTGACGGCCACCGCGCTGTCACCCGAACCCGGCGATGGAGTGCATGCGACGCTCGAGCCGTATTCGCTGGTCAGGCCATATTCGAGCTTGCACGCTTTGACTTCCGAGCCGTTCGGGTCGACGGTTGCTGCGAGTGTGGCGCCGGTCTGCGTGACGGCCGAGGCGCTGCCCGTGACGACCGTGGGCGCCGGTGGCGGCGGCGGCGAGGATGGCGGCTCGAACGCCGTGATCCCGTCCGGGGTGCCGAGCCCGGTCGGACCGTCGTAGCCGGTGCCGGCGACGCAGATGGCCGTGGCGTCGCAGCTTTTGGCCTCTTCGGCGATGGTGCAGCCCGACAGGCCGGTTCCCTTGAACGGCTTGGTGCACTTTCCGTTTGAGCCGGACGTGACGTCGTGCAGCGAGGCGGGCGAGGCGAGGTCGTCTTCGTACAGGGTCTGCGCCGGATAGGAGACCCCACCGGCTCCGCCGGCCAGCGCGTAGACGGCGGAGATCAGCGGCGTGGCGAGGCTGGTGCCTCCGATCGTACACCAGTGCAGCACGTGTTGGACTTTGGCTTCCGTGTAGGAGTATTCGCATTCGGGGTTCGTGTAGTGCACAGCGACGCCGGTGAACGGGTCGGCGTCGGCGGACACGTCGGCCTCCGCGCGTTTGCTGCCACAGCCGACCGCAGACCAGTTCGGGAGGCTCTGTTGCCAGGGCTGGGCGGTGAACACGCTGCTGCAGCCGCCGCCGGTGGCGCCGTCGCCGTTCCACACGACCTCACCCGACCATTCGCCGTGTTCACCGAGCGTCAGGCGAGTGCCGCCGACCGCGACGACATGCGGCGAGGAGGCGGGGTAGCCGACGCTGCCGCGCTCGCCGGCGCTCCCATCCCAGTTGAGATAGCCCTCGTCGCCTGTCGCGGCGGCGATCACGACACCGGGATGGTTGAACGGGCTGGCACTCTCGAGCCCCGGAGTCTCGCCCGCCTCGGGACCGGACCACGAGTTGGAGATCTCACCGGCGCCGAGATCGGCCGCCGAGCGCTCTGCCGCTTCGAGATCGGCGTAGCTGGCCGTTTCGGCCTCGGCGAGCAGGATCTCACAGCTCTGGCAGGTGGCGTGCGCGACCTCGATGTCGAGCGAGATCTCGAGGCCCCAGCCTTCTGCTTCTTCGGCCTCGACCTGCTGGGCGTGCGATCCTCGGCCGGCGGATTCGAGTTCGCTCAACGTCTTCGGGAACGACGGGTTGCCGGTTTCGCCGTTCTGGTTCACCTGCTTGAAGCAGCCGTTGGCGGCGGTGCATTCTGGCAGGCCAAATTCTTCGTCGTAGCCTTTGAGGTCGGATTCGGCCTGCGGATCGTTGTAGGCGTCGACGAGGGCGATGGTCTGCGAGCCGGAGGCGGTGTCGGGCAGCTGGTACGCGCTGTGCAGGTCCTGGGGGCGCAGGCCGAAGTAGCCGGCCGCCGGCGAGGGCGCGGCGGCAGGGGCGCGGCGACGAGCGCGGGCGACGCCGAGCGGGTGGGTGCGGGCGCGTGCTTCAGCCGTCTGGGGCTCGAGCTGCAGCGCCAGGCAGCTGGCGCGCCCGGGCGCGGGCGGGGAGCAGATCGCCCGCACCGTGTAGTCCGAGCTCGGCAGCGGCGTGACGGTTTCGGCCGTCGCCGCGCTCGCGCTCGCGGGGAAGGCTGTCGCGACGGCGCACACGAGCGCAAGGCAGACCGCCGCGAGCAGCGGCGCGAAGCCCACAGCCGCGAGCCGCGCGGCAGGGTCCCTGCGCGCCGTCATCGCCAAATCCCCCTGAGCTCGTACAAACCAGATCCCTCTGCGGCCTCGCCAACAGGTCCTTCTGTGACTCACCGATCGGCCGGGTGCCGATGTCCGGCAAGGATAGCCGGCCGGCGCCGAGCGGCCAAGCGTGAACCGTGTCGCCCACTCCGGGGCGCGCGTGGTGGTGATGATCGTCGCGAGCTTCATCGCGGTCTGGTGATCGTCGCGAGCTTCATCGCGTTCTGGTGATCGTCGTGGGCTTCATCGCGGTCTGGTGATCGTCGTGAGCTTCATCGCGGTCTCGTGACAGGATCGGGCCGCTCGCAGGCGGCTCGGCAAGTGTTGCGCGCGCCAAATGCCGCCACGCTCGGGCGCGCCGGAGCTCGTGCCTATGGACAACCCGAGACTGCGGGCGCCGTTATCGGCTTGCTGGCTCGCCCCCCGGGGTGATCGCCTGGGCCGGCGTCTGCCCGTGCAGGAGCGGTTGGTCCTCGATCTCGACGCGGGTGGACTCGAGGAAGCGGCTGACCATGTTGTAGTAGCTCACGAGCAGGATCAGCTCGGCGGCTTCGCGCGGCCCGTAGCGCTCGATGATCTGCGCGAGCGCGTCATCGGAAAGGCGCACCTCCCGGGAGATCTCGTCGGCGACGCGGCAGAGCAGGTTGCGCTCCGGATCCAGGCTGGCCACGGGGTCCTCGCTTTCGACCGCCGCGATCTCCGCGTCGCTGACGCCGACGTTGTGGGCGAGCTGCCGGTGCTGGGCCCACTCGTACCGCGCTCCCGTGGCGTATGCGACCCGCAGCACCACGAGCTCCCGCCCGGGGGCATCGAGTGCGCTGGACAGTACGGCGGCGCCAAGCTGCATGAAGGGCTCGACCGCACGCGGCGCCCCGGCGACCATGCGAAAGACGTTCAAGGCCGGCAACCGGCCGAGCAGCTCGCGATGCTCGGGCGTGAGCTCGTCGTCGGTGGGCAAGGGGATCTTGGGGGGCATCGTCTCCTCCTCTAGGCCGATCGCGCCGGCGCCACGGCCCGAGCTTCGCGGTCTGAGCGGGCGACGCCATCGTTCAGCCCGAAGACGCGCCGGGCGTTGCCGGCCAGGAACAGCTCGCGGGTGTCGGCATCGAGCTCGAGTGTGGCGAGGTCGGCGAGCGCATGCGCGGGCACGATCATCGGATAGTTGCTGGCGAACAGGACCTTGTGGCGGCCGCTGGCGCTGCGCAGGTAGCGGACCAGCTCTGCCGGGTAGCGGCGGGCCGTATACGCCGAGGTGTCGATGTAGACGTGCTCGTGCTTGCGCGCGACCGCGACCATCTCCTCGGTCCACGGGTAGCCGATGTGCCCGCAGACGATCACGAGCTCGGGAAAGTCGATCGCGACCTGGTCGATGTACGGGATCGGACGGCCCATCTCGGACGGACGCAGCGGACCGGTGTGGCCGACCTGGGTGCAGTACGGCACCCCGAGCTCGACGCAGGCGGCATACAGCGGGTAGTAGCGGCGGTCGGTCGGAGGGGCTTCCCACAGCCAGGGGACGACACGCAGGCCCTTGAAGCCCAGCTCGCTTACGCAGCGGCGCAGCTCGCGCACGGCGTCCATCGGCCTGCGCAGATCGACCGCGGCGAGCCCGGCGAAGCGACGCGGCTGTTCAGCCACCCAGCCGGCGACCTCGTCGTTGCCGATCAGCACGCCCTCGGGCGAATGCCACGCGCTCAGGAGCCCGAGCTCTATGTCCGCGCTGTCCATCGCCGCCAGCGTCGCGTCCAGCGACGGCTCCGCGGCGGGGATCTGTGCGCCGGTCCAGCGGCGCAGCGATGCGAACATCTCGTGGTCCAGGAAGCGCAGCGTCGGATGCTGCATCCAGACGTCGATCGTCATGCACAGAGCATGACGGTCTCGTGCATGCGCTGCGCGCCGCCTCTGTCAGTGCCTCGCCTGCGAGGCCGAGCGCGCAGGGCATGCGGGCGTTGTGCAGCGGCCGGGACGCGCTCAATCCGCAAAGTGCGACATTCGCGTCCCACCGCGCACGACCGCGGGATTTGGTAGACGGGGGTCACTGGGCACCGATATCTCCTTGCTTTACGGGGACCGGCTTGACACCCCCTTGACAAAAACTCAGGTATGTGTTCTCATGCTTGACAGAAGGCGGGTGACGCCCTGGAAGCGGAAGCCAAAGACGCGACAGCGGCCGGCGGCGACGATGACAGGCAGAGTCCGCCCGGGAGTCCAAAACGAGGAATCGTGAGAGGGACGACTGAGGAAGGCGGAACGTGATGGCGCAGACGAAAACATTTATGGATTCCGCTCTGCAATCCGCTTTTCGTGAGACTCGAGCCGGCTCACCCATGCTCGGGTATAGGGATAATGGCCAGCTCGGCGATCTCCGAGCGAAGCTCATCGGCGGGTCCACCTAGACCATCGCAGACGCCGGTGAGTTCGCACCTATTGGGCGGTGACCCCCGTCTTGGTAGATCGCGGAACTGGCCATAAACCCCAATAGCTGCGGGGCATTCTGCCGCGCGCCCCACGCTCTTCCCACATTTCCCCCACGGATTGCGACATCGTGCGTGCGCTTGCGCGATGATCGTGCCGGCTCGATCGATCGACCTCGGAGCTGCCCTTGGCGTCTCGCGGCAACCATCGACGACCGATATGTGCGGCGAGCAGGCGGGCGTCCGGCAGGCTCGCCGGCTGTCTCCTGGCCGCGATCGCGCTGGCCGGCGTCGGTGCTCCGCTCGCCAACGGCAAGACCGCAGCCATGCCGTCCGCCGGCGCCGTCAAGGCAGGATCGCCGGCCGCCGCGCGAGGCAGCGCGCGCACGCCGTCCACTGTTGCGAGCGCTGAGCCACCCGCCGGCTCTCGGCTCGCGCTGATCGACGTCGCCGTCGCGACGCTGTGGCTGCAGCCGGCCCAGACGCGACCGCTCGACGACCCCTCGCTCGAGAATCCCGTCCGGCTCGCGCTCTGGCTGGGCGCGATGGGAGCGGAACAGCGACGCTGGCTCGTCGGCCGCCTGGTGACGCAGGCCCTGTACGGGCAGCAGGTGCTGGTGCGCGCTCGGCGGGGCGCCTGGGACGAGGTCTCGCTCACCGACCAACCGACACCCAACCACCTCAGCTATCCGGGCTGGCTGCCCGCCCGCCAGCTCGTTCCCGAGGCGCCCACGGCTTCGGCTCCGATTTCGGCGAGCGCCCCCGGTCCCACTCCGAACGCGCCGACCCCGACGTCGAGCCCGCCCGGACCGGCCGCGGATCCCGAGAGCGCGACGGCGTTCGCGCTCGTCACGCGGCCCACGGCCTGGCTGTACCGGCCCACCGCAACGGCCGGCGCCGGCGAACGGCTGCTGCTGCTCAGCTACAACACGAGGCTGCCCGAGCTCGGCCAGAGCGGTCCCTGGACGATCGTGCAGACGCCCGCCGGCGCTCCCGCCGTGATCGCCAGCTCGGCCGTGGCACTGCGCGCGCCCGGCGTCTCGTCGCCGCCCGCGACCGGCGCGCAGCTCGTCGCCGCCGCCGAGCAGTTCCTCGGCGTGCGCTACCTGTGGGCGGGCACGTCGGCGTTTGGGTTCGACTGCTCGGGGCTGACCTTCACGGTGTATGACGCGTTCGGCATCCTGCTGCCGCGCACCGCCGAACTGCAGGCCGGTGTCGGTCGCCCCGTGGCCCGCGGAGCGCTCGAGCCGGGGGACCTCGTGTTCTTCGCGACCGACCCTCCCTCGCGGGCGATCACGCATGTCGCGATGTACGTCGGCGACGGCCGCATCATCGAGTCGCCCAACTCAGCCGGCGCGGTGCGCATCATCCCGCTCGCCGACCGCGCCGCGCAGTACGTCAGCGCGCGCAGCTACATACCCGAAGCTTGAGCGCCCTTTGACTGGCCACGACGCAAGCAAGCGAAGCATGACCGCCGTCCCGTGCGCCGAGCAGGGCGCGCGAAGCGTGAAGGCCGATTCGCCGGGCGGCGCCTGAGGACACTCAGCCCTCCGCGCCGCTCACTTCGATCATCGGACCGCCGGCGGCATGAGCTGCGTGAGCCAGCGCATCAGCCGAATCCTGGTGTGCGATCGCGGCGGGCTGGATGTCTCGCTGGGTCACCGTCACGTATGCGACGAGGACCACGAACACGGCCAGCGTGATCGCGCTCACCGTCCCGTCACCGAGGCCGAGCCCGCTGATCGCCGGCGGCTTGCTGAACCAGTCCGCGAACGAGGCGCCGAGCGGTCGCGTGACTATGTAGGCGAACCAGAACGCCGCGATCGGGTTGATCAGCGAGCGCCACCAGAGGAAGGCCGGGATCGAGATGATCGATGCGAACAGCACCGCCGAGGGCAGGTAGCCCATGTCGAGCGTGGTTGCGGTCATGTCT
Source organism: Solirubrobacteraceae bacterium (assembly GCA_035507415.1). Lineage (GTDB taxonomy): Bacteria > Actinomycetota > Thermoleophilia > Solirubrobacterales > Solirubrobacteraceae > Palsa-744. Next base: position 101,450 of record DATJOF010000034.1, on the reverse strand, counting down.
CCGAGCGCGGTGCCGAGCGCGAACGTCGCGAACACCGCGCCCCAGTAGTAGTTCTCGCGTCGGCGCGTGGTGATCGTGTGAATCGACAGGGTGCCCTCGGAGCGGTACCAGAACAGGAACACCAGGGCCGTGATCGTCGCGTAGATCAGGGTCGTGACGGGATACGGCAGGCTCGTGCCGTCGTGCAGGCCGTCGGCTGCCATCGTGCCGAAGACCGCGACCATCATCACGGCGAACCAGTAGGTCGGCGCCCAGTACTCGCGTCTGCGCAGCTGCAGGCGCAGAGCCAGCCACATCCCGAAGATCCCGATCGCGCCCGCCAGCGGGACGTTGACGCTCCCGAGGAAGTCGGACATCGCCTCGCCCATCCCGGTGGTGAGCACCTTCAGCACCCAGAACATCACCGTGATCTCCGGGACCTTCGCGGCGAGAGGCTGCAAGCGCTCACCGCGTCGCCAACGTGCGCGCGCCACTGCTCCACCTTTCTGCTCGAGCGGGCCGCCGGCCCGCTCCCTGGGGATGATCAGCCGGGTCGGACCGCGTGCTCAGCCAATTTGAGGAGCGCGCAACCTACTGCGGCTGGATTACCCGCCAATAAAGGCAGGCGTTGCGTCGCCTAAAGATGCGGGCCGCGCCAGGCCCGCCGGCTGCTCGGCGGCGGGCAGTGAAAAGCACACCCGCGTGCCCCGCTGGGCCGGTGCCAGCCAGATCTCGCCGCCGTGCGCGCTCACGATCTCACGCGCGATCGCGAGGCCCAGGCCGGCGCCGCGGCCCGCGCGGGCGCCGTTGCCCCCGCCGCGGAAGAACGCCTCGAACACCTGCTCGCGCTCGTCGGGCGCGATCCCGCGGCCGTCGTCGGCGACCTCCACCTCGACGCGGCCGTCGCAGCCGGCCGTGCGCGCGACCACGCTGCCGCCCGCAGGCGTGTGGCGGATCGCGTTGTCGAGCAGGTTGAGCAGCACCCGCCGGATCTGCTCGGGGTTCGCGCGCGCCGTCAGCACCGCGCCGGCGGCCCGTCCGGCCTGCGGCTCGGCCGTCAGGCTCACGCCGCAGGTCTCGCCGGCGGCGCGCATCGCGGCGACCGTCTCGCTCACCAGCTCGCCGATCTCGACCGGCTCGCGGTTGAGCGCCGGCTCACCGGCCTGAGCGCGCGAGAGCTCGAACAGATCGTCGATCAACGAGGTCAATACCGCCACGTGCGTGCGCATCTCGCGCAGGTAGCGCGCGCGGGTGGCGCCCGTCGCGATCCCGTCCTCGATCGCCTCGGTTAGCACGCGCAGCGCCGCCAGCGGCGTGCGCAGGTCGTGCGAGGCCGCGATCACCAGGCGCCTGCGTGCGTCCTCGGCCGCTTCCCTGCCGGCCTCCTCCTCGCGCAGCTGCTCGATCATCGTGTTGGCGGCGAGCGCCAGCTCAGCCAGCTCGTCGTTCCCGCCGGTCGCCACGCCGCTGCTGCGATCGCCGGCGCCGACCGCGCGCAGGCGCTCGCGCAGGCGCTCGATGTCGCCGACCACCGGCTCGGTCAGCAACCGCGCGATGCTCAGGCCCGCAACCGCGATCACCGCCGCCATCACCGACACGAGCAGGGCGTCTTCGCCGGAGATGAACATCACATACGCGGCCACCCACACCGCCGCGAGGATCGCGCCCACGGCGATCCCGACCGCGACCGCCAGCTGCCGGCGCAGCGGCCCGATCCGGGCGCGCATCCGCCGCGCCTGCGCGGCCGCGAGGAGCGCCGCCGCCGATACGCCCAGCAGCAGCCCGAACGTCACCACGGCGGTGTGCAGGCGGGCGCCGAGGGCGAGCACCACAGCCCCGACGATGCAGGCCGAGACGCTCGTGACCAGCGCGCGTCTCATCGCGCCGGGGCCCGAAAGCGATAGCCGACGCCGCGCGCGGTCTCGATGTAGCGCGGGTGAGCGGGGTCCGGCTCGACCTTGGCGCGCAGGCGGCGCACGTGCACGGTGACCGTGTCGTTCAGCCGTGGCGCCTCCCACACCGCCTCCATCAGCTGGTCGCGGCTGAACACCTGGCCCGGATTCGAGGCGAGGTGCAGCAGCAGCTCGAACTCGAGGGCGGTCAGCGCGACCGGGCGACCCCGCACCTCGACGGCGCGTGCGGCGGCATCGATCCGCAGACCGTCGATCTCGATCGCCTGAGCGCGCACCGGCTGCTCGTGCGCGATCAGGCGGCGCAGCACGGCGTCGGCGCGCGCGACCACCTCCGCGGGCGAGAACGGCTTGACGACGTAGTCATCGGCCCCGCGTCGCAGGCCGACGATACGGTCGGACTCCTCCGCACGGGCCGTCAGCAGGATCACGGCCGGGCGCCGGCGACGGCCCGCGCCGGCGGGTGCCAGCTCGGCCTCGTGCAGCAGGCGCATCACCTCGAGACCGTCGAGGCCCGGCAGCATCACGTCGAGTACCAGCAGATCGGGGCGCCACGCGCGCGCCACGCTGAGCGCGTGCGGCCCGTCGTGCGCGCAGCGGGTCTCGTAGCCGGCGCGCTGCAGGTAGCGCGCGACGACCTCGGCGATCGTCGGTTCGTCGTCTACCACCAGCACGCTCGCGCGCGGGCGCCGGCATCCTTCGGTCTGCTCGATCATGGCCCTCATTGCAGGGATCGCAGTCGCTCGAGAGAGGATAGGCCGGCCGGGTCGCCCGCGGCGCGAGTTGCTGGATACATCGCTCAGGGCGCGACGATTCCCTCGCCGCCGACCGCTTCTGGAACGGTGACCGAGCCGATTTCGTTGAGCACGCCGCCAGCTTCGACCGCGAACTCGTCGATCACGCCTTCACCACCGGTCTGCAGGTAGACGAAGTGCCCGTTGCCGGTGGCGGCCGCGTCCACCGGGCCGGGGCTCGTGCCGGTCGTGCTGAACAGGGTCAGCACCTGCCCGCCCGCGCTGGCCTGAAACCCGCTGAGCGAGGCGCTGCCGGCGTTGGAGGTGTAGAACCGGCCGCGCGCCCCGACGAGCCAACACGTGGCCGTCTGGCCGGTCGGCGTCGAGTCGAGCTGTGCCAGCGTGCCGTTTTCTCCGAGCACGAAGCTCGCCAGCGCACCGGCCGCCTCTGCCACCAGCAGGTGACCGCGGCGATCGAACGTCATCGCAAACGGAACCGTCCCGCCGAGCGAGTTCACCACCGGCGTCTTCGACAGCCGGCCGAGCGGATCGACCGCAAAGACATCGACGTTGCTGCCGTTTTCCTTGGTCGTGACCAGCAGCTGGGCGCCGCCGGGCGAGAACGCGACCTGGCCCGGCGTGTTGGTGAACTGCGGGGTCGCCGCGGGGTTCAGGCCGAGCGGGCGCGACGAACCGGGGATCGCCTGCAGACGCCCGGCGATCACCCGGAAGCCCTGCAAACTGCCCCCTTCGAGGCCGTTCAGCACGTACACGAGTCCGCTGTCGACGGCGATGCTGACCGGGAACGACCCTCCGGAGGCGATCACCTGGCGCAGCGCGAGCCGATCGCCGAACACCGCGAACACCGAGATCGTGTCGCTGCCCGCGTTGACCGCATACAGCAGGCGGTTCTGAGCGTCGTACGCGAGCGAGCCCTGCGAGGCGAGATGGTCCACGACCGATCCTTCGAGCTGGCCGCCCAGCCCTCCGGTCGCGTAGGTGCCGGCCTGTGTCAGCGTCCCGTCGCCGGCGCGTTCGTAGGCGACGATCTGATTGCCGGAGAGATTGTCGGTCTGGACGAACACCGCGTGTCCGGCCGCGAGCGCGCTCGCCGGGCCGGCGAGCATGGCCAAAACGGAGACCGCCGCCAAGCCGACTGCGGTCGCGAGGGCGCGCGGGGCGCGCAAACGTGTCGCGATCGTCCGCGCGCCACGTGAGCGTGTCCCCTCGGCCCGCAGGTCGCGTGAGCATGTGTGCATTTGAGCTCCTTCGGGTCACGGAGGGCGAGCGCCCTCCTGATCGTCATCACCGTCCCCGGGGAGCAGTCCAGCCGATCGTCATTACGGTTTCATTACGCGTCCGTAGCAACCGGACAGGTGCGCGCGGTGGCCCCGCCGTTCCAGGCGAGCCACCGCGACACCGTTGCGTCTCGGTTAAGGAACTACCTGGCCCTGATATTCCGCTTCCTCTTTTTCGCCGCCAACAACCGTGCTGAACTTGCCCTTGGCGATGTTTTCAAAGCCTCCGAGCACGGCCGCCCATTCGGCCTCGGCATCGTTCTTTTCCCCGCCGCTCACCGACGCCCCGGCACCATTCGCGGTGTTGTCATGGCCCCACGCGCCGGTGTATTCGGCGAGCGCCTTGTTGTCGAAGCCGCCCAGGCTCGCGCCGAAGCTGGTGAATTCCTGTTCGCCGCCGACGACGAGGTTGTTCGAGCCGGTTTGCAGTTTTGTTCCTTCGTCATTGCCGACGATAAGGTTGCCCAGCCCGGTCGTTTCGTTCTCTTTTGCGCCGGCGAGAACCTGGACGTTGACACCCGAGAAACGAACGGTGGGCTTACCGTCGACGCCGGCTTCCGAGTAGCTCAGGTGCTCGAGCAGCATCTTCAGCGTTTCGCGTTCCGGTTCGGTCAACCCGGCCCCTTCTTTGCCTTCTTTGCCTTCACGGCCTTCTCTGCCTTCTTTTCCTTCTCGTCCTTCGTCGCCCTGTTTACCTTCGGCGCCCGCTTTGCCTTCTTTGCCTTCCTCGCCGGGGACGCCGTCTTTGCCCGCGCCGCCTTCCTTGCCTTCGCCGCCGGCCGGCCCGGTTGCACCCGTTCCGCCCGCCGCCCCGGCGGCGCCCGCCGCGCCTGCCGGTCCGCTCGCGCCCACCACTCCTTTCGCGCCCTTCGGCCCGCTTGCGCCGCGCGGCCCGGTTTTTCCGGTCAGCTTCTTCAGCACCTTCGGGCTGATCTGGCCTGTCGAGGTGATCAGGTAGCGCTTGGCTGCGATCGCGGTGCCACCCATCGCGAACACCAGCGCGAACGTCGCGACGACGTTCGCATAGCTCAGATGGCTGCGGACAGAGCGTGGCATTGTCGATCCTCCTCCAGGTAGGGCGGCGCGAGCTCGCGGCCGCGTGCGACGTTGTTCGGCAATGTGGAGACAATCAGACCGATCGGATGTCATTTTCCGACACGATTCGGATTTATAGAAATCGATTGCCGACAATCGAGCCGCCGAGGGCGGTTCCCCTCCCGATTAATAGTCAGAATATCGGTATTCGCCCAAAAATGGGGCTATAGCATCTGATCCGTACTTTCTGCTATACACCCGGATGATGCACCGCATGCTGCGGACCTGGGCAGAGAGGCCGCAAATACCGGACGGAACCGCGATCGACGTGCCCGAGCGCGTGCGCTCGGCGTGCTCGTGGGTCGTGGGCCGAGCCCGCGACGTAACCGTTCTGGAGTCGCAGATCGAGTCGTACGCGTGCTCCCTCGCGACCGACGGCGAGACCGGGCTCGACCCCGCTACGCACTTCAGCGGCGGCGACGCCGAAGCGCAGACCGCCTTCGTGCTGTGTCTCGATGCCATCAACTTCGGCTCGGGCTGGTGGCCGACGATCCGCAAGCGCGCAGGGTGCAGCGGCTACGAGACGATCGCGGCCGGCCTGACCAAGCGATTTCGCGCCAACGGCCCGTGGACGTGCGAGCAGCTGGTCGGGCTCTCGACGAACGAGGTCGCGAGGGTCTTGGGACAGGCGCGCGAGCATCCGCTGATCGGCCAGTTCACGGCGTGCCTGCGCGATGTCGGCGCACACGTGCAGGCGGAACATCGCGGCCGCTTCACCGGCGTGCTCGACGTCGCCGGCGGCTCGGCGGTCGCCCTCGTGAACCTGCTCGCCGGCTGGGACGCGTTCGCCGACGTGTCGCTGTACGACGGCCGCGAGGTGCCCTTCTACAAGCGCGCCCAGATCGCCGCCGCCGACATCAACCGCGCGGGCGTGGCCGAGCTGGACGGCGAGGAGCGGCTGACCGCGTTCGCGGACAACCTCGTGCCGCACGTGCTGCGGCTCGACGGCGTGATCCGCCTCGACCCGGCGCTGGCACGCGCGATCGACAGCGGCGAGTTGCTCGTGCACGGCTCGCCGGCGGAGGTCGAGCTGCGCGCGAGCGCCGTGCACGCGATCGAGCTGCTCTCCGACGCCTGCGACCGCCGGCTCTGTCCGGCGCAGATCGACGCGATCCTGTGGAACCGCGGGCGCGAGCAGCGCTACAAGGCCGTGCCTCGCCCGCGCTCGCGCAGCACGGCCTACTGATCGACGCCCAGCCCGCCGTCGCGCTTGACTGGGCAGGCACGCACGACCCGGCCCGCTGTTACGGTTTCGACCAGCCCGGCGAGCCAGCACGCTGGGCAGCCGCGCAGCACGATCAGGCCAGCCGGCACCAGCAGCAACCCGGCCGGTCCGACGTTCACGGCCAGCGCGAGCGCCGAGCCGATCAGGCCGAAGCCGATCGCGCCGCGCGCCAGATGACGGGCCACCGAGACGGTTTCGCGCTCACGGCCGCTTCGACTTGCCATCTCCGGCCCCTTCCTCGACGGTGTCCGGGCGATTCACGGGCGCGTCCTCGACGGTCTGCTTCTCGCGCGTGCTGAGGCGCAGCCGCAGTGCTTCGCGACCGCGGTGCAGGCGCGACTTCATCGCGGCGCGGCTGAGACCGAGCGCCTCGGCGGTGGCGCCGCCGGACAGGCCCTGGATGTCCCGCAGCACGAGCACTGCGCGCTGCTCGGGCGGGAGCCCGGCGATGCCGTCGACGATCCGTTCGACCTCCAGGCGCGCGAGCGCGGCGTCTTCCGCCGAGGTTTCGACCCCGGCGGAAGGCACCGGCCTGCGGAGCGTGAGACGCGTCCGACGGATGCACTCGTTGCGCACGATCTGAAACATCCACGACGCCAGCGCCGCCGCGGCGCGCAGGGTTCCGATCTTCCGGTACAGGACGATCAGCGCCTCCTGCGCGGCCTCTTCGGCGTCCTCGGGCGTGGCGCAGAGGGTGCGGGCGAACCGCCGCACGTGCGCGTGCGAGCCCTCGAGCAGCACGGCGATCGCGCGCGGGTCGCCCTGCTGGGCGGCGTGGACGACCTGCTCGCCCGGCCAGGCCCTTGCCTGCGTTTCAGTCACGGGAGCGGACCCTCATCACCAGGAACAGGCAACCACAGATCAGCACTGCGGCCACTATCAGATACACGATCAGGCTCATGATCGATCAGCTCCTCGGACAGGGCAGCCTGAACGAGGCTTCCGCGCTGGCGCCCCCGTAAAAGCGGAGCTCGAGCTTCGCCGGCCAGCCACCTGGCGTGCACTTGCGCGGCAGCGTGATGTAGGAGATCGTCTTCCTGCCTCGCCTGTATGCGGCGCCGACGTTCAGGCTGCCTTCGATGAAGGACGCATCGAGCGCGCCCGGCACCGTTTCGATCAGCGGAATCTGCGCGCTGAATTCCAGGCCGAACGGCGCTGACGCCTTGACTATGTTCGCGACCGCCACGATTTCGAGCGACACCGGGGTGGAGCCCTCGACGAACGCCTCGAGGCTGCCGCCGGGGGCGAAGAACGGCTGCACCGACGCTCGCTCCTGCACGCGTTCGCCGGCGAAGCTGACGACCCCGACCCCGAAGCCCTTCGGCCCGGCGATCGACTTCTTCGGGCAGGCCGACGGTCCGGTCTGTTCGAGCACGGTCGGAGCGCAGGTGACGAATCCCTGCGGGTGCAGCACCAGACCGGCCGGTCCGAACACTTTGCCTTCGATCAGCGGCGGCGGCGCCCCGCCGTATTCACTGCCGAGGACTTTGGCTTCGCCATCGATCTCGGCGCCGGCGCCGAGATGATCGCCGGTCCCCGGAAAGCCCGGGATCGGGACGACCGTGGCTTTGAATCCCGTGATCGTCGGCGCCGCCGCGGCGCCGGCCGGCAGGCTCAGGGCCGCGAGCGCTGCCAGCGCGAGTCCGGCAGTCGTGGCGCCGGTGTGCAGAGAGCGCACACGGCTCACGATGGTCGTCATTGGCCTCTCCTTCCACTGGACGAGTGCTACGTGTGGATAAGAGGGGCCGCCGCGCGAAAAGGATTCCAGCGGGACAGCCCACGCGCGCGCGCGCGCGTGCGTCCGTCACGGTCTAGTCCGTAGCGTGTGCCCGCTCGCGTCCGACCTGCGCGTGCCCCCCACCACGCCCAGTCGCGCGCGCGCGTGGGTCACCGTGTGGTCCGTAACGTGAGCCCGCTCGCGTCCGACCTACGCCTGCCCCCACCACGCCCCGTCGCACACGCGCCCGCGTGCGCGTGGGTTCTCGCGCGTGTGCTCATCGTCCCGGCCCGCCCGTCACGCTGGCGCGCCGGGACGGCCAGGCCGGGAGTAGACTTGCGCGCGCCAACCGGGTCGTGGATTGTCAGCCGAAAGGGGGTCGAGGTCGATGCCGTTCGCCGATGTAAACGGGCAGCGCCTGCGCTATGAGGACAGCGGCGGCGACGGGCCCGCCGTGGTCTTGTCGCACGGCTTCCTGATGGATCACGAGATGTTCGCGCCTCAGCTGCCGGCGCTCACTCCCGAGTACCGGGTGATCACGTGGGACGAGCGCGGCTTCGGGGCGACCGAGTTCGACGGCAAGCCGTTCACCTACTGGGACTCGGCGGCGGACTGCCTCGGCCTGCTCGATCATCTGGGCATCGATCGCGCCGTCCTCGGCGGCATGTCGCAGGGCGGGTTCCTGTCGATGCGCGCCGCGCTGTCGGCGCCCGAGCGGGTGCGCGCGCTCGTCCTGATCGACACCCAGTCCGGCCTCGAGGACCCCGAGCGCCTGCCGGCGTACCGGCAGATGCAGGAGATCTGGCTGAAGGACGGACCGGTCGATCAGCTCACCGAGGCGGTCGCGAACCTCATCATCGGCGATCCGGAGCTGAACGAGGTCTGGATCGAGAAGTGGAGACAGCTGCCGCGCGAGACACTGCGGGCGCCGGGCGACTGCCTGTTCGACCGCGACGACATCACCGAGCGCCTCGGCGAGATCTCCTGCCCGGCGATCGTGTTTCACGGCACCGCCGACTTGTCGATCGAGATGGAGCGCGCCGAGGAGCTCTCGGCGGGGCTGTCGGGATCCACGGGCGTGGTGCGCATCGAGGGAGCGCCGCACGCCGCCAACCTGACCCATTCCGAGCAGGTCAACGGGCCGCTGCTCGAGTTCCTGCGCTCGCTCTGAAGGACCGGCCCTTGGCAGCGCGCAGGGAGGCGCTCGGTCGACGGCGCGCGGTCGCGCCGCGAGCGGTGCTGCTCGTGGCGTCGATGGCCGCGTTCATGGCGTTTCTCGACGACACGGTCGTCGGGATCGCGTTCCCGAACATGCTGCGGTCGTTTCCGCAGGCGACCGTGGCCGAGCTGTCGTGGGTGTTCAACGGCTACAACATCGCCTTCGCGGCGCTGCTGGTGCCGGCGGGCAGGCTCGCCGACCTGCTCGGGCGCAGGCGCATGTTCGGAGTGGGCGTGGTGCTGTTCACGGTCGCCTCCGGGCTGTGCGCGCTGGCGCCGTCGGTCGGGACGCTGATCGGCGCGCGCGTGCTGCAGGGGGCCGGTGCTGCGATCGTCGTGCCGGCGTCTCTGGCGCTCGTGATCGAGGCCTATCCGGCGCGCGAGCGGGCGCGGGCGGTCGGCCAATGGGCCGCGACGGCAGCGCTGGCGGCCGGCATCGGGCCGACGATCGGCGGCGTGCTGGTCGATGCCTACAACTGGCGGCTCGTGTTCCTGATCAACCTGCCGATCGGCGTGCTCGCCCGCTACCTCGCCGGCCGCCAGCTGGTCGAGAGCCGCGCGCCCGGCCGGCGCGAGCTGCCCGACTTGACCGGCGCGCTGGTGCTGGCCGCCTCGGTGTGCGCGCTGGCGCTCGCGATCGCGCAGGGGCCGGTGTGGGGCTGGACGAGCGTCGGGGTGCTGGCCGCGGCGATCGCCGCCGGGCTCGGAGGCTTCGTGTTCGCGCGGCGCTGCCTCACCCACCCGGCGCCGGTGCTCGATCTCGAGCTCGTGCGCGCGCGCGGGTTCGCGGTCACGAGCACGCTGACGCTCGTCGGCTCGGCGGGCTTCTTGACGCTTGGGCTGGCGAACGTGCTGTACCTGATGCAGGTGTGGCACTACTCGCCGCTGACGGCAGGTCTTGCGCTCACGCCGGCGCCGCTCGTTGCCGCGCCGACGGCTGTGCTCGCCGGGCAGGTGGCGGCCAAGCGCGATCCTCGCCTGCTGGTGGTGGCGGGAGCCGTGGTGCTGACCGCGGGGGCCGTGTGGCTGGACCGGCGCATGGGCGCGACGCCGGACTATCTCGGGGCCTATCTGCCGGGCGCGGTGCTGATCGCGATCGGCATCGGGCTTGCGTTTCCGCTCGTCAGCGATGCGGCGGTGGCGGATGCCCCGCGCAATCGCTTCGCCGGCGCGATCGCCTTGAACACGGCGATCCGCCTGATCGGCGCGGCGCTCGGCGTCGCGATCCTGGCGGCGCTGATCGGCGACGCGGCTCAACTCGGGCTGCCGTCTCCGTTTCACCGCGCATGGGTGTTCGCCGCCGCCTGCTTCGCGGCGCTTGCGCCGGTCGCGCTCGCGCTGCCGCGTGGAGGGCCCGCCGACCTGGAGGACGCCCTCGAGCCAGGGCCCACGCGCGCGACGCGCGCGCGTGCGGCCCGCCCTGTTGGACCAGCGCCACCAACGGCCCGGACGCGGGCATCCAACGATCGAACGCTGTCCGGCGCGAGGCCGGCGCACGATCCCGCCCGGCCCGGCGCCACAAGGGCGCCCGACGACCCAGCCCGGCCCGGCGCCACAACGGCGTCCGACGGACCAGCGCGTTCTGGCGCTGCTGCAACGCCCGCAAGCCTGCTGGCGGCGGTGCCGCTGTTCGCCGGCCTGTCCGATGAGCTGCGCTGCTCGCTGGCCGCACGCTCGCAGATCGTCCACCTGAGCGCCGGCGAATGGCTGTTTGAGCAGGGCGAGCAGGCCGACGCGCTGTATGTCGTGCGCAGCGGCCGGCTGGAGGTCCTGCAGGAGCGCGCGCTCGGCAAGCACGAGCACGTCCAGGAACGCCCGCTTGACGAGCACGAGCACGTTCGCGAGCTGGGCCCGGGCTCGGTGGTCGGCGAGCTCGCGCCGCTGTCCGGGGCGCGGCGATCGGCCTCGGTGCGCTGCCGGCGCGACGCGGAGCTGCTCCGCCTGGGGCGCGCCGAGCTCGACGGGTTGCTGGAGTCCACGCCCGGGTTCGCCGCGGGCGTGTCGCGCGCGCTCGCACGCCAGCTGCAGGCGAGCCGGATGCTCGACACCGAGCCCGCGGGCGCGGCCTCGACGATCGCCGTGCTGGCGCTCACGCCGGCGGCCGCACGCGCGGGCGTCGAGCCGCTTTTGCTGCGCGAGCTGGGGCGTCTCTGCCGCGTGGCACGGCTCGACCGCGCGACGACGAGGACCCTGCAGGGCGAGGCCGAGCCGGGCGCGGCGCTGGCGCGAGCGCTCGATCGCCTCGAGCGCGACCACGAGTTGGTGCTGCTGTTCGCGGGCGCCGACGAGCAGGCGTGGGCGAAGGCCTGTCTGGCGCAGGCGGACCGGACGCTGCTGCTGCTCGGCGACGTGCCTTCCGCGAGCGGGCCGGGGCTCGAGGGGCTCGCGAGCTGCGACGTACCCTCCGCGGGCGGGCTCCGGCGCGCGGGGCTCGAGGGCTGCGACGTGCTGCTGCTCGAGCCCGCCGATGGCGCCGGCGTCGCCGAGCTGCTCGAGCGGCTGGCGCCCCGCTCGACCCAGCGGATCGCGCGCGCAAGCTTCGAGGCCGACGTCGCGCGGCTCGCGCGCCGGCTGACGGGCAGGTCGGTCGGGCTGGTGCTGTCCGGCGGAGGCGCGCGCGCGTTCGCGCAGATCGGCGTGATCGAGGAGCTGCTCGCCGCCGGCGTCATGATCGACAGGGTCGGCGGCACGAGCATGGGCGCGTTCATCGGCGGGCTGCTGGCGCAGGGTCTCGACGCGGCCGAGATCGACGCGCGCTGCTACGAGGAGTGGGTGCGCGGCAGCCCGCTCGGCGACTACCGCCTGCCACGCCACGCGCTGCTCAGCGGGCGGCGGCTGCGGGCGATGCTCGAGCGCAACCTGCCGGGCCGGATCGAGAACCTGCCGTGCCGCTACTACTGCGTGAGCGTCGATTTGGTCGCCAACGAGCTGGTGGTCCATCGTCGCGGGGGTCTCGCGGACGCGGTCGCGGCGAGCATGGCGCTGCCCGGCGTGCTGCCGCCGGTGATCGCGGGCCAGCGGCTGCTGGTCGACGGCGCGGTGCTGGACGGCTTACCGGTGTCGGTGATGGCGGGCGAGGCCGAGGGGCCGATCATCGCGTGCGACGTCACCGAGCGCAAGCTGCGGCGCGAGCCACAGGGAGAGGCGCCGCGGCTGCCCGCGTTGATCGACATGCTCGCCAACCTCGCGTTCCTGGTGACGGCCGATACCGCAGAGCAGGCCGGACGGCACGCCGATCTGCTGATCGTCCCCGACCACGACTCGGTCGGGGCGCTCGAGTTTCACATGCTCGACTCGCTGCGCGACGCCGGCCGGCGCGCGGCGCATGAGGCGCTGGAGCACGCCCCCGCGGAGCTGTGGCCGGGATAGCTGCCCGTCCTGTTCGGGCACAGGTCAACCCCTGTCCTCGCTTCCCACAGACGGGGGTCACTCGTTCCCGAAATCGCCCGTGCTGGCGGGCCTTGACACTTCTTTGCTTATTGTCAAGGGGGGTGCCAGGGCCTTGATTTTCAAGGGCCTTCGAAGGCCAGTGACCCCCGCCCACGCGGGGCGCGGAACGAGCCGTGATCGCCCGCCATTGCTGGGCTCTTCGAGCCCGCACCGCGCTCTTCCCACGTCCTCCCCGAAACGTCCCGCGCGTGACTCGACGAACGCGGGTCCCGCGTTCGCGGGAACCGGCTCTCGGGCCTGTCGCCGGACCCGCGCGCGCCCGCGTGGCCGCTCGCGGAGAGCCCGAGCGGGGCTCCGTGCCAGACTCACAGCATGGCAAGCAAGCGCCCCCGCATCGTGGTCGTCGGCGGCGGCTTCGGCGGCCTGCAGGCCGTGCAGGCACTGGCGCGGGCCGACGCCGCGATCACGCTGATCGACCGCAACAACTACCACCTGTTCCAGCCGCTCAGCTATCAGGTCGCGACCGGCGCGCTGTCGCCGGGCGAAATCGCGGTGCCGCTGCGCCGCATCCTGCGCCGCCAGCGCAACGCGGACGTGCTGATGGGCGAGGTGACGAGCTTCGACCTCGAGCGGCGCGAGGTCTCGTTCGAGCCGGTGACCGGCACGGCGGCGCGCACGCTGCCCTACGACACGCTGATCGTCGCCGGCGGTTCGAGCTACGCGTACTTCGGCCACGACGAGTGGCGCACGCTGGCGCTCGAGGTCAAGTCGCTGGACAGCGCGGTGCGCGTGCGCGGACACATCCTCAAGGCGTTCGAGGCGTCCGAACTGGAGGACGACCCGCAGGTGCGGGCCGCCTGGCTGACGTTCGTGGTCGTCGGCGCGGGGCCGACGGGCGTGGAGATGGCGGGGCAGATCGCCGAGCTGGCGCGCGACACGCTGCCGCGCGAGCTGCGCAACGCGGGCGCGCACGAGGGCAGGGTGCTGCTGGTCGAGCTCGCCGAGCGGGTGTTGACCGCGTTTCCGTCCTCGCTGTCAGAGCACGCGCTGCGCTCGCTCGAGCAGCTCGGGATCGAGGTGCTGCTGCGGCGCACGGTGGTCGAGGTGCACGAGGACGGGGTCGAGCTGCGAGACCGCTCGGGCGAGAGCGTGCACGTGCCGACGCGAACCATCGTGTGGGCGGCGGGCGTCGAAGCCTCTCCGCTGGCGCGAGCGCTCGCGCAGGCCGACGGCATCGAGGTGGACCGCTCGGGACGAGTCACGGTCGAGCCCGACCTCACCCTTCCCGGCCACGACGAGGTGCTCGCGCTCGGCGACATGGTGCGCGTGCGCGATCCGAACACGGGAGAGCCGCGCGTGTTCCCCGGCGTGGCGCCGGTGGCGATGCAGCAGGGGCGCTACGCCGGGCGGCTGATCGCCGCGCGGCTGCAGGCCCGGACGTCGGGCTCACCGCGCCGTACAATGCCGCCGTTTCACTACAAGGACAAGGGCCAGCTCGCGACGATCGGCCGCGCGCGGGCCGTCGCCGACGTCTACGGCCTGCGGCTGTGGGGCCTGCCGGCCTGGCTGATCTGGCTGGTCGTTCACCTCTTCTACCTGGTCGGCTTCGAAAACCGGGTCCTGATCGTGCTGCGCTGGACCTACAGCTTCGTCACGCGCGGGCGCGGAACACGCCTGATCACCGAGGCCGCGGGAGTGCCGTATGAGACCGATGGCCAAGAGGAGCAGGCCGGGGCGGACGAGCGCCTCCAGGGGCATGCGTGAGCAGGCTCGCGGAGACGCGACGCAAACCTGCTCGACCTCGCGGTCGTGCTCGACCGCAGCCTCGCCTCAGGCTGAGGCGAGCTCGCGCGCGACGAGCGACAGGCGCAGCGGCTCGCCGCGGCGCAGCACGACGACCTCGATCTCGGCGCCGATCAGGTCGGCGGCCATCAGCCGCTGGATGTCGTCGACGCCGCTTACGCGCGTGCCGGCCAGTTCCACAATCAGGTCCTCGGCGCGCACCCCGGCGCGCTCGGCGGGGCTGCCGGGCGTCACTTCGATCACCTCGACCCCGGTCGCCTGATCGCGCTCGCGCCGCGCACGCGCCGGCAGCGGCCGGGAGCCGCCCGCCACGCCGAGATAGGCGCGGCGCACGCGGCCGTCGCTCATCAGCGCGCCGATCACGCCGCGGGTGACGTCGTTGATCGGCACGGCCAGCCCGAGCCCGACGCCGGCGACGGCGGTGTTGATGCCGACGAGGCGGCCGAACGAGTCGACCAGGGCGCCGCCGGAGTTGCCGGGGTTCAGGGCGGCGTCGGTCTGGATCACGTTGTCGATCATCCGCCGCGCGTCGCCGGCGCGGGCCGGCAGTGAGCGCCCGAGCGCGGACACCACGCCCGCGGTGACCGAGCCGGCGAACCCATGCGGGTTGCCGATCGCCACGACCAGCTGTCCGACTCGCAGCTGGCTCGCGTCGCCGAGCACGGCCGGCACCAGATCATGCGCGTCGGCGCGCAGCAGCGCCAGGTCGGACAGCAGGTCGGCGCCGATCACGCGGAAGCCGATCTCGCGACCGTCCACGAAAGTGGCGCGACCGAGCCGGTCGCGTCCGGCAACCACATGGGCGGAGGTGAGCAGGAACCCGTCGGGCGTGAGCACGACCGCGCTGCCGGCGCCGGCGGGCACGCGACCGCGCCGCGTGGCGCGCAGCACGCGCAGGTTGGCAACGCTGGGCGCCAGCCGCTCGGCGACCCCGGCGACCGTGCGCGAGTAGGCGTCGAGCGCCTCGGCTTCGACGTCGAGCGCGGAGGTCCGGCCATCGGCGCCGGTGTCGGCGTCGGGCTCGAGAGCCGGCTCGCCGGCGACCAGCAGGATCCCCGCGCTCATCGACCGCTCACCCGAGTGCGGGTATGGAGCTCATGGATATTCACTCCTCCCACGATAGAAAGAGCGGCACGGATCGTTGGCTCGGCCGCTCGGAAGTCTGGCCGATCCACTGTCACGCGCGAGCGGTGCTCGACACCCCCCGCGGCATCCGCGGAGCCGATGCCGCGAGCCTCACCCCCGCCGGATCACCACCTCATCATCCCGCGCCGCGCCCAGCAGCGCGGCTGCCGAGCCGCGGTTGACCGCGAGCGCGAGCGTCCACTGGGCGTCCTCGTAGAGCAGCAGCTCGCCGGGCGGGACGTCGGCGAACGTGCGGGCGTAGCGCGCGGCGTGCGTGCGCGCGGCGTGCGTGCGCGTGGCGTGCGTGCGCGTGGCGTGATCGATGCACAGCGGCTCGCCGGGGCTCAGCCCCAGCTCCGCCAGGTCCTCGGCGCGGGCGTCGAGCACGAGGTTGCCGAACGTGTCGGCGCGGAGCACGTGCGTTGTCAGAGCCCCATCACGCGCAAGTGCGTGCGGCTGATCGAGCCGGCGCAGGCCGTCCGGCGCGATCGGCTGGCCTACGTCCGCGAGCATCGCGCCCGCGGCCAGCGCGGCGGCGACCGGCGCGAAGATGTCGCGGCCGTGAAAGGTGGCCGACACGCGCTCGAGGCGCTCGCGCGAGTCCCCGATGTCGACGGCCTCGGCCACGCCGCCGAGGCGTCCGGCGGCTGGAATCAGCAGCCCGTTGTCGGGGCCGACGAGTACGTGGTGTTCGCTGACGGTGCGCAGCGCGACGGCGCGCCGGGCCTGGTCTCCGCCGGCGGCGCCGACGCCGGGATCGACGACCGCCAGGTGCACGCCGCCGGGCAGATACGGCGTGGCGGCCGCAAGGATGCCGGCGCCGGCGCGCACGTCCTGCGGCGGGATCGCGTGCGTCAGGTCGATCACGCGCGCGCCGGGGCAGCGCTGCGCGATCACCGCGTGGCAGACCCCGACGAACTCGTCGATCAGACCGTAGTCCGACAGGAAGGTGATCACCGGCGGGCGGGCGCGATCGGGGGGCATCGCTTCGCTGAAGATATCGGCGCCACGCTGCTCAAGGGTGGGGCGAGCGTGGCCGATACGGCGCCCATGCGCTCACTCAAGCTGCTCCCCACGCTCCTGCTCTGCTCATGCCTGCTGGCCCTGGCCTGCGCCTCGGCCGCCCAGGCCTACGAACACACCTGTGAAACCGCCAGAACCGGCAGCGAACAGGACTGGAGCAGCCCGCAGACCTGGACATGCGAACCCGGGGCGGTACACGCGGTGCCCGGGGCAAGCGACTCGGCCACGATCAAGGCTGGCGCCCAATTGGTGACCGGCAGCGACAGGTCGGTAGGCCAGTTGGTGCTGCAGCCCGGCGGCGCGCTCGACCTATACGGCTCGACGCTGACGGCAGGCTCGGCTGTCATCGGGACGGGGGCCGACTCGACCGACGCGACGCTCGAGTCGCTGATGGGCACCGGAACGCTCGAAACCAGCGCGCTGGCTCAGTTCGGCAACGCAAGCATCGCGAATGTCGATGTGAGGACGACCGGCGGCGACACGGTGTTCGAAAGCGACGCCCCGGAAACGGTCTCCTCGACGTGGACCCAATCGCAGCTCACGGTGACCGCAGGGCAGGTCACCTTCGCGGGCGCCGGCGCGTATGACCTAAATGGCGTGAGCCCGACGTTCGAGACGAGCGTGAACGTCGGAGGGATCGACAGCATTCCCGAGACACTGACGCTCGACAGTCCGGCTTCGCTGATGTTTCAACCGTCAGCCGCGGGCTCTGGGGCGGGCGCATCGATGCTGACGTTGGGCGGGCTCGACGTCAGCGGCAGCGTGAGCGTCGCCACCGCGTTCAGCGGGTTCACGCCCAGCGCGGGGGAACGCTTCAACCTGCTGTCGGCGCCGGCCGCGGGAATCGCCGCGCTGACCGCGACGAACACGAGCACGCAGACGTATGCCACCGATGAAGCCGGAGCCAGGCTGTACGACTCGATCGTGACGCCCGAACCGCCTCCTCCCGCGCCCAAATCGCCGCCGTCGCTGACGCTCGGACAGGTGAGCCCCGCCAAGCCGCACGCGGGTGAAATCGTCACGATCGCGATCGCGACCGAAGCCGGGGCCACGGTCACCTGCGCCGTCAACGGCCTGCCGGCGCCGTGCACCGCGGGCGAAATAAAGTTCACGGCCCCCGAAGACGTCTCGGCGGCGGTCGAGGTAACGGCCTCGAACGCCGCCGGCTCGACCAGCGCCGAAAGGACGATCGCGATCCCATGGCTGCCGGCGCTCGTTTCGCTGTCACCCTTCGAAACCGGATTTTTCGGAGTGCTTCAGCTGGGCAGGATCGTGTGGGAAAACGAGCCCGCGAACTCAATCGAATGCTCGCGCATCCCGGGCATCGAACCCGCCAACCCTGAATACGGTTGGTACGTCGGAGTCATGTACGGATACAACCCGGTGTCGGGCTTCTATCCCGACATGCTGTACGGCTGCGACGGAGCGGAAAACCGCCTCGAATGGGGTGCGGGCGGCGACGTGACGGCCACTGAGGCCGAGGTCGTCCCGACCACGTATGGCACGTTCACCATGTGGGTGTCCGCGACCGCGCTGAGTCACGGAGCAAACTGGCCAGGGCTGACGCCGCCGCCCCCGGAACCCGGCGGCGTGCTCGAAGGCGGACCGCTCACCTGTCCGACGTTCAAGGGCGCGCAGGGGTACGTGTGGGTCATCAACGGCAAGCTGAAGACCACCACGAGCCCGACGCTGCCGGCCGGCGAAGTGCCCGCAAACGGAACGGTGACGTGCGGCGCAATCGGTCCCTTCGGGATCGTGATGAGCGCCTCGGTGATCGTCTACAAGGGCGTTCGGGTGGCCGCCAGCAGCACCGTGGAAGAGTCCTCGGGCGGCTCGGCCCACTCCGCCGTCGCCACCGACGCCAGCACGATCAGGAAGCACAGGCGTCACAAGCGACACGACGAGCACCCGCAGGGACACGTGCGCACCGTCGCGTTGACGGTCAAGGCCAGCGGGCGCGCGAAGCTCGAAGTGCGCGCATTCAACACGACCACGACCGGCGTGGGCAAGGCCGCCAAGACGACGTACAAGCTCGTGTACCACAAGCGGATCACCGTCGAGCACGGCAGCACGAAGGTTCACTTCGGCGCCAAGCTGCACACGAGCGAATACGAGATCGTCGTGCGCCCGATTCACGTGCACACGATCCGCGAGCACGGCAAGCGCCACCGGAAGACGACGTACGGCAAGGCGCTGGTGGTGACCTAGCCAGCGGCGTACCAGACCGGTGGAGCCTCCGCGTCTGCTGACGCCCAGACCGGTGGCGCGCCTGCGCGTTTGGTGTCGCGCCTTCGGGACAACGGCCTCCGGCCGGCGGTTGATGTCGGGGTGGATTATCGGATCAGATAACAGGCCCCGCTCAGCCCCGCGCCAGCTGCAACCGGTGTGAGCCGCCGATCCGCTCGGCCAACCGCTCATCGACCCCGACCTCCTCGGCGAGCGCCGGCCAGCCCGAGACGACCTTGGCGACCTCGGCCAGGATGCTCTTGGCGCGGCCGCGCGGCAGGCCGGCAACCTGAGCGACGGCCCGCAGGTCGGCGACGGTGAAGCCGTCGCGCTTGCCGTTGACGGTCATCTGGTGAGCGTGCAGCCAGCGATTGCCAGGACTCGAGGCCCAGATGACGTCGTAGGCGGGCGCCAGCCGCCAGCCGCCGTCGCGGTCCATCAGGAAGGCGACGTTCTTGACGTGGTCGTCCTGGTTGCGGGCGACGATGTTGAACACCATGCGCCGGAACTGCTGTTGCACGACGGGCGTTCCCAGCCCGAGGCGGCGGATCAGCAGCATCAGCTGCTCATAGCTGTAGGTTCCCGGTTCGTTATAGCTGACGTGCTCGAGCGCGGCGAGCGTCTGCATGTGGAGCTTGCCGCCGCCCTCGGGACGGTCGAAGCGCCGTGTCATGAAGTGACGGCGCCCGTGCTCGTCCAGCAGGCGGCACTCGGTCATCTCGATGCCCGCGTCGCGCGCCATCTTCGAGTAGGCGTACTCGACCGCCCCCCAGCCCCGAGGGTCGCGCAGCCCGTGGTCGCCGGCGTGGCGCACGCCGTCGAACTTCAGCAGCCACTGGCGAAAGCCCTCGCCGGCATCGACCTGCCCCGAACGAACCTGACCGGTGAGCTCGTTGTAGGCGATGTAGGCCTTCGGCCGCGCTCCACCGGCGGAGCTGCCCAGCGCCAGGATCGCCTTCATCGCCTCCTCGTCGGGATTCTCGCGCAGCTCGGTCACGAACGCCGCGCGGTCGCCCAGCACCTCGCTCGCGAGCCGCACGAGCTCCTGCACCTGCAGCTCGGCGTCGGCGGGGGCGTCCACATCGAGCGCGGGCTGCAGCTCGATCGCGCCTGCGCCGCGCGTGCCGACGTAGAAGAGACGCTGAACGACGTCGAAGCTCGACTCGTCACGACCCTGAGCGGCCAGCCACGCGTTCACCAGCGCGGTGCCCCAGCGGTCGGGGAGCGAATCCGCGAGCAGGCCCGGCAGGCCGGCGAACGCGTCCACGGGAAGCCCGGGAAAGCGATAGGGCTGCTCGCGCAGCGGCATGCGGATCGGCGCGAGCTCGATCCCGCTGCGCGCGAACGCCGGGTCGTATTGAAACGTCGCGACGTTTTCACCCTCCTCGATCGACACGGCCGCGACGCGCCGTCCCCACAGCGTCACTTCCGCGACGGTCACCTGCGCCCCGCGGCCTGGTCGCCCGGCTCATCGCCCCAGGTCCACGATCGCTCGGTCGGCCGCACGCCCGAGGTCGGCGGCGTCTCGTTCACTTGCCCACGCGCGCGTGCGCGCGCGCGCGTGCGCCGCTCGCGTTCGAGCTGCGCGATCGGCAGGCGGACCGACTCGGGGATCGCGAGGTCGAGCCCTTCGAGCAGCCCGAGCGTGCGCAGCAACCTCACCATCGAGGTCATCTGGACCGACCTCCCACGCTCGGCACGCTGGACGGTCGCCTGACCGACCCCGGCCTCGCGCGCCAGGTCTGCCTGCGTCCAGTTGCCCTCGAGCCGGTGTCGAGCCAGCCTGCGGCCGAGCTCGGCGAGCACAGCCGCGTCGGTGTTTAGGTCGCGAAAGCGCATAGGCAAAGGGCACATCAATTTCGATGTGTTATGACCGATTATGGATGTAACGCATCGCTACTGATAGCAACCATAGCACCCGGCGAAAAGTACATCAGTACTGATGTACTATTCGCTAATTCGATGGTAAGCCATCAGTTTAGATGTATGCCCCGTCCCGATGCGTCGCGTCCGAGGCCCGAGGCGCGTCTGGGCGCCGGTGCGAGGACGCGACATAGGCGAGTCGTCCCAGTACGTCGGTGGTGGGGGCGACCTTCGCGTTCTCGTAGTCAGACAGGCGCGACGCCGAGGTGCCGGCTGCGTGGGCGAACTGGCGCAGGGTCATGCCCGTGCCAGCGCGCCATGTCCGTATCTGTTGGGCATACGCGGCCCGTCCGCATCGCGTGATCTGTTCGCGCGCGTGATCGATCACCCCGGCGAGCAGCGCATCGACGCCGTAGTGCTCACCCCAGCCGACCACCGTCTCGGTCGTCCGTGCGGCGGCGCCCCACGGGTTGCGTCGGATCGCGTCGGCGAGCTGGCGCCAATCCGACAGCGAGCCTCGATCGATGATCGTCGCGATCGCCTCGGCCGGCCACTCGTCGAGCGGAGCGCTTTGATCGAACTCGACGTTGCGGAAGATCGTGGTCATCGCGCGAGCCTCTCCGCGAGGTCCGCCAGCACAGCCTTGACCGCCGACCAGTCGTGCCAACGCCGATCCAGCGCCTTGTAGCTGGACAGTTGCGTCGTAACCTCGGCGTCGCGCGGGCGCGGATCGGCCAGCTGCCGGACGAGCTGTGTGGCGACGGCCTCTGGCCGGCGGTTGATGTCGGCGTAGTACTGGTCGATCCCGCTCAACACCGCCGCCGCCTGCTCGACTCCGATCCGGTCTGCCAGCGCGGCGATGTCGAGATAGTCGCGCGTCTGGTTGCGCGTCAGCGCCAGCCACCCCTTGATCCGCAGGATCTCGGCCGCCGTGGGTACCACCAGCTGTCTGCCCCGCACGTCCATCTGGGTGGTCTCGAGCGGCCGGCTCCGCAGCAGCTGACGCAAGCCGGTTTCGATGCCTCCGAGCTCGCCGAGAATCAGCTTCCCCGGGGCCGCCCTGTTCAGCGACCAGTCACCGAGCGCCTCCAGGTTCTCGAGGATCGAGTCGAACCGCTCCGCCAGATCAGCCACCACGTGGTCGTTGTCGACCGATTCCCGATGTGCAGCATGCACGGCAGCCGCAGAGCCACCGACCAGCACGGCGCCGGGCACCAGCTCCTGCAGCCGCGCGGCCTTCTCGAGGACGTCCTCAAACGACGACTCCATATCGCAATATTATCGGATCAGATAACAATCCGCGCCAACTTCAGCCGGTGAGCAGATGCTAGACTCAAACATCATGAATCTGGATGCCCGGATTGACATACGGCGCACGACGGTGGCAGCGCGACGGTCCTCGCTCGAGACGCTCGAAGCCGAGGCTCGCCGGCGCGGAGTGACGCTGACGACCGTGCTCGCGGAGGCGATCGACGAGAAGGCCAAAGCACTGCACGCTTCTCGCCGACCCCGTCTCGGGATCGCGCGCTCGACCGACGGCCGGTCCGCCGCAGAGACGACAGCTGAGCCCGTAGCCAACCCGCCGTCGTAGATGGCGCTGGTGCTCGACACCGGCCCCCTGCTCGCGGCCTTGGACGCAGCCGACCCCGACCACGATCGCTGTGCCGCGCTGCTCGACCAGACCGAGGAGGACCTCGTCGTGCCGACCCTGGTGCTCGCCGAGCTCGACTACTGGTGCCACCAGCGCCTGGACGCGAACGCTTGGATCACGTTCCTGGAGGACCTGCTGGACGGCGCCTATCGGCTCGAGGAGACGACGACGTCCGACCTCAGACGCTGCCGAGAGCTGCAGACTCAGTACGCCGACCAGACGCTCGGTGTGGTCGATGCCAGCGTGCTCGCACTCGTGGAGCGCCTGGCGGAGGACAAGCTCGCAACGCTCGATCACCGGCACTTCGCCGTGGTGCGGCCCATACATACACCGGCTTTGCGGCTTTTGCCCGAGTGAGAACACACCGGCCACCGGACTGTTGATCCAAGGACCTACCGCCTCATGTGCCGGCCCGCGTACCGACGATGGGCCGCACGTTCGCACCCGACCCGCTTGGCGCGCGAGCGCCGATGGGCCGTGCGGCAGGTCACGAGGGCGCGTTTCAGCCTCTGCTTGCGCGTGAGCTTCTTGACTTTGCTGGCCTTGACGGCGCGGCAGCCTTGGACGGCGACCTTCACAGTCTCGCTGACCGCCGTGCCGTTCTGCCCGGTGAGCGCCATCGGGATCGTGAGATGCCGACCGCACAGGCTGTAGTGGTCCTTGAGTGGCAGGTTCGTGGTGAGCGCCGAGTGCGGACCCTCGGGCAGCGTGGCTTCGACGCTTTCAAACGGCGCGTCCGGGACCGACAGGAAGCTCGAGGTGGTGACGCCCTTCTTGATCGCGGTCTGCCCGTCGAGGATCACCGTGATGCCTTCGCCCTGCAGCACCAGCTCGGCGTCGGGCCATGCCGCATTGCCGTGCGAGACGAGATAGATCGGACCGGTCAAGGGGCTCTTCAACACCGGCGTGTGCACGATCGCGGTGCCGATGTCCGAGCCTTCCGGACACGACGCCGGGTTCGCTTCGAACACGCTCGCCACACAGGCTTTCTGGATCGTCGTCAGCCGCGCCGGCAGCGTCGCCGGGATCGTCAGAATCGTCTTGGCGACGTGCGCTTCACCGTTCTTTGATCTGAACGTGAGGCCGAGGCTGGCGCCGTTCGCTTTGCTGGTCGCTCCCCGGGTCGTAGCTGTGACGCCGGGGTTGAACGGCAGCGAGGCGCAGCCGGTTACGGCGAACGGAGATGCGAGGCTCGCGCTCCCACCCTGTGCACCGCTGAGATCGGCGCCGATCTGTAGCGCAGAGCAGCTCGTGGGGTTGAACTCGAAGTTGGGGCGGTCGACGATCACCTTCAGCTGTTTGATCTGGGCCGGCACGCCCTTGACGATCGTCGGGATCGGATCGCTCGAGATCGTGACCGCCGCGGTGTGCGGATCGACTTCGATGCGGGAGCGCACGATCACGTTCCCGAGGTTGAACGGGCCGGCGACGGCCGGTGTGAGGACCTCGATCCCGAACGGTCCGCCCTCATACGGGCCGGTCAGGTACACCTGGCCTTCGAGGTTGAACGGTTCCGGGCCGAGCCCGGCACTGGCGACCGAATACCCGATGTGGCTGCTCGCGGGACACGCGCCCTGCGCCGCCTGCGGTTCACCGCACGGTTCGACGGTTGACAGCAGCGCCGCGACACCGCGCGGCAGGTGGACGGTCAGCGCGGAGAGGGCCTGGTCGCCGTCGGGGTTGCCGAGCGTCAGTTCAAAACCGGTGAACGCACCGGCCTGCAGGCTGGTGGAGCCCGTCACCAGGCTTGGATCAAACGGCTGGGGATTCGACAGGCAGGGTCCGCCGCCGGGGCCGCTGGTGATCGCGAACCCCGGTTCGGACTGCGGCGTGGTTTGCGCCCCGGACCACGATTCGAAGCTGCTGGTAGCGGTGTAGGTTCCGCACAGAGCGGGTGTGGCGAGCGAGCCGCGGGGTCCGCCGAACAGTTCGAGCTCGAGTTCTTCGAAGGGCACCTGCGGCGTGTTGGTGAACGTGGTGGAGACCTGGCCGGTGCTTTCATCGAGATGTCCTTCGCCGGCGAGCTTGATGTGCAGGCCGAGCTTTTCGCTTTCGGCGACCAGATACAGGGCGATCAGCGATCCGAACGGGTTGTGTTCCTGTTCGGCCAGGTACACAGACCCGGTCAGTTCTTCGCTCAGGAGCGGCGTCTCGATCCGCACACGCCCCACCTTCGACCCCTTCGGACACTGCGCTTCCTCGGCGCTGAAGTGCAAGGGTTCCGGCGCGCCGGGGGAGAACGGGTCGCTGCCGCCGGGTCCTTCGTAGCCGACTTGTTGCTCGGAGCAGGCTTCCAGTCCGTTGGCGGCGCCCGGGTTCAGGCCGATCCCGGCGGGCAGCGTCACCGTCGCCGAGCGCGCGTCACCGTCGCCGAGCAGGCCGTTCGTCAGCGTTCCCGTCTGGGGGAGCGTGACCTTAGCGTCCAGGCCGGTGGGCGTGTCCGCGCTCGCGCTCGGCCGGTGTTCTTCCTGCTCTGGTTGGATGCTCAGCGCTGGTTCGAACGGCACCTGCCCACAGCCTTCCAGGCCGGCCAGTGGTTCGCCGAGCTGGTTCTGGAAGGTGTAGCCGGCTTCGACCGGATTGTCTGTCCACGATTCGCCGACCATCAGGCTCGACAACCGGCCGGTGCAGCTCGTGGGCAGCGTCAGGAACGGCGTGTTCGACCGTTCACCCGGGGGCTGGCAGGTTTCGCCTTTGCCGGCTTGATGGCCGCTTCGCAGGCAGCTCCAGCCACGCGAGCTGTCATGCCCCTGTTCGCTCGGATCGCCCCAGAAGATCACCGAGGCGCCCAACACCTGCGCCGCGGCAGTCGCGTCGTTGACGCTCGCGCTGACGCCGTAGTCGGTGCTGGTGTGCACGGTCGTGTCGATCACGACCGGCACCGATTCGGCCTCGAACCCGAACCTTGCCGGCTCTCCCGGCGCGGGTTCGAGATTGAACAACGGCACAACGAGGGTCTTGTAGGTGATCGGGCTGGGCGCCAGCAACGTGACCGTCGCCACCCCGATCGCCGAGCTGTCGGAGCAGAGGTTGCGGGTCCCACCCTCGGTGCTCGCCAGCGCGTTGAAGTCAGCGTCCGGACACTGTGTCGCGGCGGTCACATTCCCCAAAAGGCCGGGTGGCAGGCTGAACTTCAGGTTCTTCGTCAACGCCGGCGCGCCGGGCACCACCCGCCTGGGCTGGCCGGGCAGCTGCACTTCGGCGAGGATCTCGTTGAAATCGACCGTGCTCTGCAGCTCATACGGATGTGACCCCGCCTGGGTATCGAGTGACCCGTCTTCATTTTCAGCGGCGAACGTGAAGCCGCCTGGTTCCACCCCGTAGCTGACGGGCGCTTCGCTGATCTTCAAGGCGCGCGTGAGCGACGCTTCGCCCATCGGGTCACTGCCATCGAGCGCTTCGCCGCCTTTGACGCTGACCTGGTTGGCCAGCGAGCTGCTCGTCCCCTGCGGCTCCTGCACCGTGATCGGGATGTCCATTTCCAGACGTTCATACGGCGGGATCGCAAGCGAGGTGCTGCACGTCACGACCCGCGCTTCTGTGACCGAGCACTGCCAGGTCGCTTCCTCTTCTTCGGACTCGCTGCGCGCCAGATGCCCGCTGACCTTCGCCGGTTCGCTCGCCACCACCCCTTCGGGCAGCACATCGGTCAGCGTCAACCGGCTACTCGCACCCGACACCCCGACGCTCCCGATGTCATCGGCCGCGACGGTGATGAACCCTTCACCGCCCGGCGGCAGGTTCGTCGGCGCCGCTCGCGAGGACAGCTCCCACCGCGGACCCACGCCCGCCGCAGCCGCCGCACCGGTCGCGACCATGCAGGCCGAAACCAGCGCAAACAAGACCGTCGCGGTCGCGATGCTGGCACGCACGAGCGTCGTGATCGCCAGCCGTCCACGACCCGGACATCTCACAAGCGGGCCCATCATCGTCTGCTCTCCACCGGCCTTGCGGTATGTGCCGAACCCCGCACTTTGCCGCTCGAGGCCTTCTTCCTCTTCTTCGTCTTGTGCTTGCGCGACGCATAACGACTGCGGGCCTGGCGTTCGCAGCGGTGTCGTGTGCTCTTGGAGTGCCTGTGGCGTGTGCGACAGCTATGGAGGGCTTTGGTCAGCTGTTGCGCGCGCGTGAGCTTGCGTACGGCTGGTTTGCTCGTTTTTTTCGTGGCGCTGACGGTCTCTTTCGCGCCCGGCCCAGAATTTGCGGCGCCGGTGGTCGTGACTGTCGGCGGTGTGGCGGTGCCAGGCGCTTGCACGCTGCCTGGGCGGCATTGGCTGGAGGCTTCGCAGTTGCTGGTGGATCCGTTGGGGTATTGCAGGCAGGGGCTTTCCGTGGTGCAGACGTGCGCGTCGTAGATGTCGAAGGACTGGTCTTTGTCGGCCGCGACGAGCGGCGCGGCGGTGATGAAGAACACGTCATCGCCGTTTTCGCTGGCGTCGAGGAACGCCGATTCGCGTTCGGAGGTCCCCGAGGAGATCAGACCGGTGCAGCCCCCCGAGTCCTGACAGGTGCCGACGCCCTGGGGCTCGTACTCGTAGACGTCCTGCTTGCCGTTGGTGTCCTGTGGCACGAGCGCGTCGGGGCTGTCGAAGAACAGCCGGCCGCTGTCGGAGAGGTAGCGTGGCTGATAGTCGGTTTCGGGGAAGGAGCTGCCGTTGATGTTGTAGGTCCAGCCGGGGATCGAGGCGGCGAGCCAGCGTTCGTTCCAGACCTCGGGACGGTCGGCGAGCAGGCCGACGCCTTCTCCGGAGTGTTCGGTGTCGAACACGCCGTGGGGGCGTACCCAACCGCCGGTTTCGCTGTTTTCACCGGGGTTGCAGGAGGTGCAGGTCAGCCGGTCGGTGGCGGCGTCGTACAGGTAGACCTCCTCGTCGGGTTCTCCGCTGGTCGCGTCGGTGTTGTCATAGCCGGTCAGTGGCTGTTGGGACATGAACGCCAGGTATCGTCCGTTGGGGGAGACGCTCGAGCTGACGGTCGCGAGGTTCAGTTGCTGCGGTGAGAGCTGCGAGGTTGGGCTCGCGCCCCAGTCCGCGCCATCCTGCGCCGAGAGCGCCGCGATGAAGCGAACCTGCCGGCCGGCGCCCGGGGTTTCTTCTGAGACGTAGAGGTTGCAGGTCGCGCCCGGTGGGGAGGGTTCGCTTTCTTCCAGATCGCGTGCGCACCGTCCGGGTGTTGCGCCGGGCGCTAGGACACCGTTGGCGACGAAATAGACGACCGACCCGTCCTGGGAGCTGCCGGGGATCACGTTGAGCACGTCCGCGCTCGCCGACGGGGCGCCCGCGCTGATGTCGCTCAGTCGCGCGTGCAGCGGGTCGAGGCTCGTGAGCTTTAGTTCGTAGAGGTCGGCCGGTGATTCCGAACCGTCCGGTTCCTGGTTGGATTCTTCGGCCAGGCGTGCCGTGTCGGTGAAGAACACCCTCCTACCGTTCTGGCTGGCCGCCTGGAAGCGCACTTCACGGGTGGGATGTTCTTCTTCGGGAGGTTCGGACAGTGTCTGCCCCCCGGGCCCGGGTTCTGTAGCTTCCTGGCCCTGTGCGGCGTTGACACGGATCGTCTCACCCAACGCCACGTCGCGCAGATACAGGCCCGTGCCGTCCGCGTTGGTCCAATACACCAGGTTGCCGTCCTGGCCGATCGCGCCGCGTGCGCTGCGCCCTTCGTAGGCGCCCAACGACGGTTCCCCGAATTCGCCGTCCGCTGCCGGTTCCCCGTTCGGCAGCACGCTCACCAATTCCAGCGGCCTGTCCTGCTGCCACACGTACAATCCCGCGCTCGAGGGATGTTCCGCGGTCAGCCCGACGTCGGAGTGGAACAGGACGTGTGAGAGGTCTTCGCTGGCGCCCGCGAAGTCAAGCGCCCCACCGAACCGGCTGTTCGCCGTGTCGTTCGCGCTCGTGACCAGCGGGGTGTAGTTCGGGTGTTCTTCGGGAAGATTGGGACGACGGTAGATCGTCTTTTCGTTCGCTTCCGGGGAGAGCGCGGGATGTTCGACCACGCCTTCGGTCTTGCCCTCGTCGTATTCGGTGGGCGCCACCAAGGCTTCGGAGAGATCCGGGGTGAAGTAGCGGTACTCGCTCGGCGAGGGAACCAGCAACCCCCAACCGTTGGTGTGCGGCGTTTCAAGGCTCGTCGTCTGCCAACCATTCGCACTACGAACGGAGATCAGCTGCGAGAGTTCGAACGCGCGGTTGCCTTGCGGTTCGCCCACCGCAGGACCGGCCGCCAGCCACACCAACCTGCTCCCGTCCAGCGAGGCCTCGCTGAGCCCTCCCTGCAACGGCGAATCGCTCGCCACCGACGCACCATGCATGTCCGCCGGCGAGACCAGCTCCCAGCCACGACCATCCGGCAGCACGCCCGGCGAGGGCAGCGTCGAGAACGTGCTCGGCGACGGCACGCCTTCGCTTTCACCGTCTTCATTGGCGGCGATCACGCGCACGTAGTACACGCTCGCCGGCTGAAGACCCTCGACCCGCACGCTTACGCTCACATCCCCCCATCCGGCCGGGATCGTCTGCGCCGTCGAGCTCGCGCATCCCGACCCCGCTTCGCGACAGTCGCGCGTGCCCCATTCGAAGCGGTAGCTGGTCTGCAGACCCTGCGGATCGATCTGCGCCTGCAGTTCGGCCGAGCGCGGCGTCACGTTCTCCGAGGACACGCTGTCCACCACGGGCTTGGCAGCCGTGTCTTCTGCTCCGAACACGACCACGCGATCCGCGCTGGCATCGGCGACCAGCACTTCGCCCGTGCCGGTGTCAACCGCCACGCCGCTGCCCGAGGTCAAGTCCCCTTCGCCGAAACGTTGGATCGGCACACCCGCCGACGTGTAGGCGTCGACGCTCGTGCGACCGTCCAGGTACACATCCCCGTCGCCTGAGTCCACAGCGACGCCCGTGGTGTCGTGATGGTCGATTTCGGCGATCAGCGTTTCCGGAGTCGGCGCCACTCCGCTCAGCTTGGCCACGACCGTCGGATCCGGGGTCGCGCCCTCTTCTTCGCCCGGACACAGTTCGGCGTCGTTGCGCCTTTCATACCCCGTATAGAACGCGCTGTCGTCGGGCGCGACCGCGAACGCCGAGCGCGCGGGACATTCGAAGCGCTCTTCCATGTCGCGTCGCAGCGCCGGCTGCCATTGCAGCTTGGGACCGTGAGCGCCCGCTTCTTTGGCGAACGCGTCGATCACGCCTTCTTCTTCCCAATACACCCACAACGTCCCGTTCGCATCGACTGACACGCCCGAGATGCTCTCTTCGAATTCTTCTTCCAGTTCTTCCCCGTCGGGCGCCTTGAACTTGAACGCATGGATCTTGTGCGTCACTTCCCCCGCAGTCGGCGAGAACACGTACAGCGTGTCCCGTTCCCCTTCTTCCTGTTCTTCTCTGCCCCCGGCACCGGCGACATACACCTCCCCCGGCGACGGATCGCTCGCGCTCGACGAGTTGTCCACTGCGATCGGTCCAGGATCGCGCACCGCGAACTGCGACACATACGCGAACGTCCCATCTCCAGCGCGCCTGAACACCTCCACCCGATCGTTGGCCGTGTCCGACACGTAGACCAGGCCAGACGCTTCATCCACGGCCACCGCCGACGGACCCGAGAACTGGCCTTCCCCCGATCCCGATTCACCGAACGACGAGCTGAACACATGTCCCCGGCTCGCCAGTGCCGAGGCATCCGCGCAGCACGTGCCCACGACCGCGCCCGCGGCCATGCACGCGAGCAGCACACGCGGGCCGCGTCGACACGTGCTCCGGCCTGGACGTCGCCGCGCCCCGCGGCCTCGCTTGTGCATCCGCCTCACGCTCATATCTCAGTCACTCACGATCGACCGGCTTGGCACGGCGCGTGCGCGGAGCCCTCGACGAGCCCCGCGCGGGCGCACGCACGCCAGCCGGCCTCGCCGGCTCACACGTAGGTGTTGAGCTCCAGCTCTTCTTCGTTGTGCACAGTCGCCGTGATCGTCTGGCCGGATTTCGCCCAACCCTTTTCTTCGAAGTTCGCTTCCAGGATGTCTTCGTACAGTTTCCCGCCTTCTTCGTAATCTTTGACTTCCTGGAAACCCTTTTTCTGCTTGTACTTCAGCGTGAACGTCGAGGCCATCTTGTTTGCCGTGATCGGCACCAAGATCGAGCCTCGTACCTTCACCGTCAGTTCACCGCAGCTGAATTTGATGAAGAGTTCTTCACCGTGCGCCGGGTACAGGTCGAGCGCCGCTTCGTGTTTTGCTTCGTTTTTCCAGACGGCGCGACCTTCAAGTTCTTTCGTCACCAGTTCGCCTTCGGCATGGCCCGGCGACGTACAGATATACGGCGGCACATGACAGCCGGTGAACGTCACAAACAGTTTACGCGCTTCTTTTGTGCCGAAATATTCGCCTGTGCTCGACTCTGCGTCGCAACCCACCGCGTATTTACCGACTTCCTGCAGCACCGCTTTGCCACCCGTGCTCGTCTGCCCGAGCTTCACACCGCCAGGCAGCCAGTTGTACTTGTTCTTTTTTCCTTCTTCCTTTTCTTTCGTCGTAGCCGCCTTCGTGCAGCCCTTGTCCGTATAGGACCCGTTGTACTTCTTTTCCACCTTCGCCACTTTCACGCAGCGCCCGTATTCAGGCGGTGCAGCGGACGCGCTCGACGCCACCGTCGCGCCTACGGCCAGGACCGCCGCCGCGGCCAGCCCGAGCAACCTCACAAGCTTCATCACAAACACTCTCCTTATCGACATGTTCCAGTCCTCGAGTAGAGGACCAAGCGCTGATTGACTAAACACTCCTGCTCCAAATTCAACGCCCCGTTGCGGCGAGACCCCGCCCGAGCACCGGGCGAGGCCCCACCACTGTCACTATGTATTACGCACTACTGCGTGCCAACACACTCATCTTTCTACGGCAGTCCTTCTTCGAACGCTTTTTTCGTCGCGTACGCGTTGCCGGTCCACAGGGTTCCCTGGAGGAACGTGGTGCCGCGGGCCGCCGGGCTCAATTCGAGTACTTCGTCGAGCGCCGCATTAACGTACGATTCGTACGACCCACCGCAGCCGCTGGCCTTGGCTTCTTCCGGAACTGGCCAGCTCAGGTCGACGAGACGGCTGCCCCCGATTTCGAGCTGGGTGAAGGCTTCGTTGTGCTTGAAGGCGCCCGGTTCAGCAAAACGTCCGGGCGGTTCCGAGGTAAGACGTTGCGTAATCGGGGATCCATCATTCCCGATCGTGCACGGACCGCCACCCAGTTTTTCGAGGAACGGATTGATCAGCCGCACCTTCAACGGCAGAATAAACGCCGGGCCGGTTTCATCGAGGAGGTTGGTGGTGTTCAGACCGCCGTAGGTTTCGTACAGGCCCGAGCCAGCAACTTCGATCTTGGCGTAGACATTTCCTTCTCCGTTGCGCTCGGCTTCCTTGAGCGCCGCGCTCAGTTCTGCCGGCCATTCCTGATCTTCCTGGATGGTCTGGGTGATCAGCTTCAGTCCCTTGTTCACCTTGAGTTCAGGGGCTTCGAGCGTTTCGGCGCCTTCAGCCGCGACGACCTTCAGGTTGTTGACCTTATATTTCCAGTACTTTTCAAAGCCTTCCGGCGATTCCTCGGCTTCTTTGCACACCGGGCTGTATTCCGGATTCGCTTCACATTCTTTCTGTTCGGTTTTGATTGCGGTTTTTTCCGCGCTGGTGTGCGTGAGGTAGCCACCCTGTAGCGTGATCGGCTTGCTCAGCTTAACGGTTACTCCACCGAGAATGAAGAAGCCTCCTTCGCTTCCCCCCTTTGTACGACCGACAAAGCAAAAAGCCCTGCTTTTTAGGGGCACGGCGTCTGCGAATTCTTCATTACCGAATGGGCAATGCTTGTATTGGCCCCATGTGTAAATGCTGTACTTGCCTTCCGCGACTTCTTTTTCGGCTTTTTCCTTTTCCTTCTGCTTCTTAGCTTCTTCCTTTTCTTTTTCCTTCTGTTCCTTGCGTTCCTGCTTTTCTTTTTCCTTCTGCGCTTTACATTCTTCGTTGCAGCTCGCCAGCGCCGGCGAGGCGACGACGGCCGTCGTCGCGGCCATCGCGAGCAGCGCCATCAGGCACAACCCCAGCATCCTTACGTGTCTCACTGTTTCCACTACTCCTTTTCCTCTCGGATATGACCGACCGGCCGCCCGCCCGCTCACTGCGCACGCCGTGGCCACCAGTCGCGATCTGCCTGCAAGCGGATGAGGGGCCACTCGCGCCTGCGGCACGCGCCGTCCCTCATCCCCCTGCCCTCTCACGGCGCGCGTCAGACACGCTGCGCGATCACGCGCCGAAAGGTCTTTGTTGTCGAGCGCCGGCTTCATGCCAGGCCCCTTGCGTGGGCGCCCGAGCGCGCCGCGGCGGCGCCCTCGTCGGTCCGAGCGAGCAGCTCGAGGGTGCGCCGCCCCGATGTGGTCAGCAGCCAGGCGTTCGGTTCGCCGCGCACGGCGCCGACGCCGACGTTTTCGATCACGCCCTTGCGCTCGAGACGCGCCAGCAGCTTCGATGCCTGCCCCTCGTCGATCAGCCCCGCGGCCTGTGCGACCTCGCGGTTGTTCGAATACGGCGCGTGGGCGATCGCGCGCAGCACCAGCGTCGTGCGGTGCGTGGCGCGAATCGGGAGCTTCGCCGCCTGCGCCAGCGCCCGCGCGCGCGCGCGCTCGTCTCGGCGTGAAACACCTGTGGCGCCCGCACCTTCTCCGCCGAGTGCCGGCCACCCATCCGTTGAGCCTGATCCGCCCGACTGACCGCGATACGGCATCGCCACGAACGCCATCAGCGACGGAGCGAGCTCGACGAGCTTGCCGCCGTCGTTTTCGAGCACGGAAGTGCGAATCACCGAGAACACACCGCCGGCGACCAGCTCGCCGGTGAACGGAGTCGGCGACGAGGATTTCGCGGCCGCGGCGCTTTCACCATCGAGCAGATGCGTCAGCACGTCATGCAGCCAGCGCCGGTGGTCCGGGGCGAGCGCGGGCGTCGCCGCGGTGTCGAGCACCAACACGCGAGCCCAGTGCGGCTCGTCATCGAAAAACCCGAGCATCGCCACCAGCCCGGCGCGCACGCGCCCGAGCCAGCCCGTCTCGCGCGCCGCGGCCTCGTCGACCGCGCGTTTGAGCCGCGTCAGGCCCTCGTCGTAAACAGCCCGGTAGCACTCCCCGGCGTCGGCGAAACTCTTATAAAACTGTCCTACATCTACACCTACGCGCGTGACCACCGTTTGCCCTAGACGGGGGCCACTCGTGTGGAATGCCTCGGTTTCTCAAGGCCCCTTGACAAACTAAACGCGATCTGTTCTCCTTCTTCCCACAAGCTGCACTTGGGAAGCAACACCAAAAGGCGCCGCTTGGACATTGCTGTCGGGAGGAGGACGGGTGTTCTCTTGACAGCCGCGAGAGGGAATATCGAGAGGGACGACGGAGGGAAACCGGGGCTGCACCATGGGGGACGGAATTCAGATTAACCGCGTGGCTGCGTGCTATTCCAGCCACACCCAGGTCCGCTCGCGAGCCCGCCGTATGGGGACTCGGGCGGGCGCGACCGCCCTGCGCGAGCAGCTGATCGAGGCCGCCGCCGAAGTGCTCGCCGCGGGCGGTGGCCCCCGTCTAGGGCAGTCGCTGGCCTAGCCGGGATCCCGCATCACGACTGGAATTCCGCGGGCCTTCCCACGTTCTTCCCGCATGCCCGGCCGCAGGCAACCGTCTCGACCCACGGCGATGACAAACGTCTCTTATAGAGCGGTATGCCTCATCCGCGGTGGTGTCGGCGGGCACGTCGTTCGCACCCGACCCGCTTGGCGCGCGAGCGCCGATGGTCCCTCCGGCAGGCCGCCAGGGCGCGTTTCAGCCTCTGCTTGCGCGTAAGCTTCTTCGCTTTGCTCGCCTTCACGGCGTGGCAGCCTTGGACGGCGACCTTCACCGTCTCGTTGACCGCCGTGCCGTTCTGCCCCGTGAGCGCCGTCGGGATCGTCAGGTGCTGACCACACAAGCTGTAGTGATCCTTCAACGGCAGGTTCGTGGTCAGCGCCGAGTGCGGACCCTCGGGCAACGTGGCTTCGACGCTTTCAAACGGCGCGTCCGGGACCGACAGGAAGCTCGAGGTGGTGACGCCCTTCTTGATCGCGGTCTGCCCGTCGAGGATCACCATGATGCCTTCGCGCTGCAGCACCAGCTCGGCGTCGGGCCATGCTGGGATTTTTGACGGACGTCCCACGTTCTCCCCACGTATCGCGCGTGATCCGCCCGCGCCGGCCGCCTCTGGGCCGGCTGGGCCCTTTCCAGAAACCCAGCGCCTACCGGTCCGGTCAGACCATGCCAAAGCCGCCCGTGATTCGGCAGCGCGGCCCGAACACGCACGGAGATCTCGGCCGGAGCGATCCGGGCTCACCCGACCGGCCGAAGCACGTCGGCGCCGCGCCGGCCAGCTCATCCCTCCCCTGCGAACACGCTCGCGCCAGGAATCTCGCCCGGTGCGATCCGTGTCGGCCGCGGGGCGCGCACGAGCACGAGCCTGACCGCGTCGACCTGCAGGCTTTTCAGCATGGCAAAGCCCGGCAGACTTGGCACCGGCGACGGACCCAGCGCGCGGTGCCCGGCGGCGCGCACCGGTTCGACCACGATCCAGGCACGTGTCGCGCTGAGGCCCGCCGGTCCGGTCTGCGTGCGCGCGAGATATGTCTGAATCACCGGCGCGTTCATTTGTGTGACGGCCACGACGGCCGCGTTAGGTTCGATCGCCTGCGCGCGTGCGAGCGCCGCCTTCCAGTTGACCTGCTCGTAGCGCCAGTCGGTCGCCACCCAGATCGAGGTCAGCGTCGCCAGCGCCAGGTACAGCGCGAGCGGCACGCCATGCAGGCGCAGCAGCGCGGGCGCTGCCAGCGCGGCCGCGAGCGGCGCCATCACGATCACATTGCGCACGTAGAAGCGATCCTCGATGCCGAGCGCCGACAGCAACAGCGGCGCCCCGAATGCGATCACCGCCACCGCCAGCAGCGCACGGGACCCCCGATCGGATCGGCAGGCGATTATCACTCCAGCCGCGAGCGCCGCGCAGAAGATCGTCACACCGGCCGCCTCGAGCCACGTGCGCGGTACGTTCGGACCCATCGCGAATTGCCGCACCGTTTCGGTGAAGCGTGTGCCCAGCGGGATCCCCGCGATGAACTCTGCCCGTTCGTCGCCGGATTGGCTCAGCGCGAGCGGCACCAGTGGGAGGACGAGCAACAGCACGACGGCGGACCAGCCGGCGACTGCGCGCCGCGCATGCGGGCACATGACGAACAGCACCAGGACCTCCCCGCCGATCAGGAAGATGCCGAAGTAGTGAGTCCACACGCACGCCACCGCGGCCGCGGCCCACAGACCGAAGCGTCGCGCCGAGCTCTGCTCGACGAGCGCCGAGAACGCCCAGACTGTCAGCAGCGCCGCCAGCACGAACAGGCCGTAGGCGCGCGCATCGGTCGCATACGAGACAAGCACCGGGCTGACCGCCAGGATCGCCGCCGTCGCCAGCGCCGAGCGCCAGCCGATCAACCGCCGCACCGCCAGATAGCCGACGGGCACGGCCGCGACCAGCGCCAGCGCGGGGATCAGACGCAGAGCCACGGTGCTGCGCGCGTGCAGCAGCCAGGCCAGCACGTAGTAGAGCGGCGGGGTGGACTCGGTCGCGCGCACGTGACGCCAGACGCCCGCGAGACTCGCTTCCCTGACGATCGCCCGGGTGAAGGTCTCGTCGAGCCACAGGCTCTGGTGGCCTAGAAACGGCAGACGCAGCGCCGCGGCCACGACGGTGGCCGCGCTCAGGGCGATCACGACCGTGCGCCGTTCGCGAGCAGCACCTGCGCCGGCCGGCCGCAGATGCCCGACGGCGGTGTGCGAGCTCGCCGCCACGCGCGAAGCATTGCAGCGCGCGCGGTGGTAGCGTGCGCTCGTCTAGAGCGATCAATCTAGTGCCGTCAGTCACTCGGCGCTACCAGCGGAGGTGCCACGCATATGAGCGTCACGCCCGACACGCCAACGCCCGCCGAGCCGCGCGATCGCGCCGGCGCGGCGACACCGCAGCCCGACCGAACGGCAGCGAACGAGCCACTCGATCGCCCGGCGCCCGCACCCGCGTATCCGCCGCGATTCCCAATCGCCGGTGCCGAACGGGCGCCCCGGCGCCCGCGCGGTCCGCTCCGCCACTACGGCGGCTTCTTGCTCTCGCCCAGCGCCGGCGCCGCGATGCCGCTGATCCTCGAACGCAACCGCACCCAGCGCCTGCGCCGGCTGGCGGCGACCACGGGGGAGCGCGCCGGCTGGCGACGCCGGCCCACGCGCGCGCGCATGCGTGCGCTGACGGCCGCGCCGGGTGCGCGCCTGCGCTGGCGCTCGGTGCCCGCCCCGCCCGCGCCGGGACCCGACGGGGCGCTCGTGCGCCCGCTCGCGATCGCCACCTGCGACATCGACTGCCCGCTCGTGCTGGGCGCCACACAGCTCGCGCTGCCGCTGCAGCTCGGGCACGAATGCGTCGGCGAAGTGCTCTCGATCGGTGAGCGCGTCGCGACCGTCGCCCCCGGCGACCGCGTGGTCGTGCCGTTTCAGATCAACTGCGGCGCGTGCGCGTCCTGCCGCGCCGGACACACCGGCAACTGCCTGTCGGTGCCACCGCTGTCGGCGTACGGGATGGGCGTCGTCACCGGCCACTTCGGCGGCGCCCTCGCCGACCAGCTGGCGGTGCCGTTCGCCGACGCGATGCTCGTGCCGCTGCCCGCCGGCGTTGACCCGGTGGCCGCCGCCAGCGTGGCGGACAACCTGTGTGACGCCCACCGGCACATCGCGCCGCACGTGCCGCGACTGCTCGAGCAGAGCGCCGACGGCGAGATCCTGATCCTCGCGGGACTCTCGTCGCGGCCGCTGTTCAGCCCCAGCACCCCCCTCTTCGCAGGTCTGCTGGCACGAGCCTTCGGGGCACGCAACGTGACGCTGGCCGACTCGCGCGCGCACGTGCGCGCGCATGCGCAGCGGCTCGGTTTGCACGCGCTCACGCCGCGCGAACTGCGCGGGCACGGCCAGGCCCCGCTGGTCCTGCACATCAGCGACGACCCGCTCGCGACCGCGATCGCGCACACGGCCCCCGACGGGGTCTGCTCGAGCACGGGCAGCCTCCACCGCCACGCCCGCATCCCGATTCTCAAGATGTACGTGCACCGCGTCAGCCTGCACATCGGCATCCCGCACGCGCGCGCGATCATGCCCCGCGTGCTCGAGCTGATCGCCGACGGCTCGCTGCCGGCGGGCGAGGTCGTGAGCATGGTGGCACCGCTCGACGACGCCCCCGAGGCGCTCCGCGAGCACGTGTTCGGCGGCGGCGTCAAGACTGTCTTGACGGCCTACTAGATCGGCTGCGCCCTGAAGCTCGCGGCGCACCACAGACGGTCGCGCGCTTGAGCTCGCGGCGCACCGCACTCTAGAGCTGGCTGATTTCGGTGGCGTGCGCGGGGGCTGTGAGCGTGACGGGCTGGTTCCAGTCGCTGAAGGTGGTCTGGCCGGTTTCGCGTCCGGTCTTGTGTTGTGCGATCGGATAGGCCTTGCCGGACGTGGCGATGAACAGAGACCCGACGTACAGCTTGGCGATCTGCTTGAGCTCGATCGCTGCCTGTCCGTTGACTGTCGTTTCCGCGCCCTTTTTCACCGGGGCACCGCTGCCGAGGATCAGCGCGATCTCGCTGCTCATGTCCGTGATGCCGGCCAGCCCCGAGCCGGGACCCTTGCCGACGGTCGTCTTCAACCACGTACCCGGGGGCAGCTTCGCGACCGCGCTGGCCGCGTGACCGCTGAGCGTCTGCGCGAGCTCCTGGTAGAAGCGGCTGTTGCCGCTCGCGTACAGCGTGTCGCCGATCCGGATCAGCTGATAGTCCAGCCCGAACAGCGAGACAGAGCCGTGCGCGCCGTCTTTGGTGTAGCTCATGTCCAGCGTCAGCGTCAACGGGCCGTCGGCCGAGTGCGACCGGATGCGCACCGAGTTCGCCTGCTGCGCCGTGCTGGTCGCCGTGGCGAGGATCTCGGCCGGCGATTTCGAGGCCACGCCGTTGCTCGAGGACCCGCAACCGCACAGCAGCACGAGCGCGACCGTCGCGACGGCTGCGCCCGCTCTGTGTGCGAGCGCCGCGCGCCGGGCTGTGGGCGGCGCTGTCGGACGCGAGTCGCCTCGCGTGCCCGACGCCCTTCCAGGCCACGAGCGGGCACGCGAACGAGTGATCGGCGAACGTCCCGGCACGGGCCAGCAGCCTAGCGTTTGCCCGCGGATTTGCTCGCGCGCTTGTGCTCGTGCGCCGTCTTGCCCGCCGGGTAGCGCCGGCGCGCAGCCCGTTCGCACGCCACGCGCCTGTGCCGGGCGTGCCTGTAGCGCTTGCGACACACTGCCAGGGCCTTGGCACGCTTCTGCGCGTTCGTGAGCTTGTGCGCCTTCACGCTCTCAACCGCCCCACACCCTTCGATCGCGATCCTTGTGTCGCGTTCGATCACGGCGCCGTTCTGCCCGACCATCGTCGTCGGCATCGAGAGCCTTTCCCCGCACAGGTCGAAGTGCTTCTTTTCGGTCACATTCGGGGTCAGCACGCCGTGGGGGCCGGCCGGCAGCACCGTTTCGAAAACCGTGAACGGCGCGTCCGGGGTGGATTCGAACTTCGAGTAGGTGATCCCCTTCTTGATCTGGGTCTTGCCATCCAGGACGAGCTCGATGCCTTCGCCTTGGAGCACGAACTCCACATCCGGGAATGCGGCGTTGCCGTGCGACACCAAGTACGCCGGCCCGGCGAGCGCGCTCTTCAAGACCGGCGTGCGAATCGTCGCCGCCCCAATAACAGACCCTTCCGGACAGGACGCGGGGTTCACGTCGAACGCCGCTTCCGTACACGCTTTCTGCAGCGTCGGCAGGCGCGAGGACAGCTGCTTGGGCAGCTGCAGATCGACCTTCGCGATCCCAGCCTGTGCCACGCCGTTGCCGTTCACGCCGGATGAGGTCACAGTCACCTTGAAGGTCGTGCCGTCGGCTTTGCTGCCGTGCCCGGTTGCGCTGGCCGAGAAGCCCGGGCTGAACGGCAGCGCCGCACACGCCTGCGCTTGGAAGCTCGATTGCACGTTATGGCCGGCGCCTTCCGAGCCGGTGACGGTGCCATCGATGCTCTTCTGCGCACAGCTGGTCGGGTTGAACTCGAACTCCGGCCGATTCACCTGCACGATCACGCGTTTGAGCTGCAGGGGAATGCCCCTGATCTGCGTGGGCAGACTCGGGGTTTCGATGTTCACCGCGGCTGTGGTCGGGTCGATCCGGAGCTTCGAGCGCACGCTGACGAAATCGAGATTGAACGGACCGGCGACCGCCGGGGTGAGGATTTGCAAGCCGAAGGGCGCGCCGTCGTATGGGCCGGTGATGAACACCTTGCCGCCTTCTTGAATGAACGGATCGGGGCCCAGGCCAGCTACGGCCGTGGCGCTCCCGATCTGGCTTTCGGGCGGACAGCTGTTCGCGTCTGCCGCGGCTTCAGAGCACAGCGTGACCTTCGAGAGCAGCGCGGCTATGCCTTCGGGCAAATGAAGCGTCAACCCCTTCAGCGCTTGATCTGCGTCCGGACGGGTCACTTCCAGGTTGAATTCGGTGAACGCCCCGGCTTTCGACGACGCGCTGCCGGCGCTCACCGATGGATCGAAGGGTAGGGAGGCTCCTGGACAGGACAAGTCTTCTGCGCCTGAGGAGATTTCAAAGGGCGGGGAAGCCAGCTGCAGCGTTTGGGCTCCGGACCAGGGGGTGAAGGCTGCCTGGGCGCTGAACGCTCCGCAGCGCGCCGGCGTTGAAAGCGAGGCCCTGGGACCGCCGAACAGGTTCAGCGTAAGTTCTTCGAACGGAACCTGCGGGGCGTTCTCGAAGGACGTCGAGAGCTCGAGCGTTGATTCGCTCAGAGTGCCTTCGCCCACGAGCTTGACGAGCACACCGGAGATCGGGTCTTCTGCGACCAGATACAGGGCCACGAGCGAGTTGAACGGGTTCTGGCCTGGTTCCGAGGCGCCATTCGGCGCCGGCGTGGCCAGGTACAGCGAGCCTTCCAGTTCGTGGCTCAGCAATGGGGTCTTGATCTTCACCGTCCCCACCTTCGACGCTTCGGGGCAGCTTGGCTTCTCGCTTGAGAATTCGTCGGTCTGGGTCTTTTCGTTGAAGCCCTCGTAGCCGATCTGGGACTCTGAGCAGGCCTCGAGACCGTTCGCGGCTGATGGGCTCAGCTCCATGCCCTCAGGGAGAGTGACGGTGGTGTTGCGCAGGTCTGCCTCGGCCAGGCCGCCGACCTCGAGGGTGCTCTGCTGCGGCACCTCGACCTTCACTTCAGCGCCCGTCGGGGTGGCGGCAGTGCGCTGTTCGGGGTTGACCAGGATTTCGGGGTCGAACGGGAGCTGGGCGCAGCCTTCGAAGCCAAGCGCTCTCCCGTCTGAGCTCATCCAGACGTATTCGTCTCCCAGGTAGCGCCCCGGTTCTGCCCAGGAGTCGGTTTCGATCGAGGAGAGAACCGGTTCGGTAGCCGGGTCGGCGGCGCAGGAGGTCGGGAGGGTGAGGAACGGACGGTCGGGCTCTGCGCTGGTGGCGGGACAGGGCTTGCCGATCTGCTTCTGGAAGGTGCCGCCGGCAATGCATTCCCAGCCGCGCGAGTTGTTGTGCGCAGGGTCGCCGGGGTCGCCCCACAATGTGACCTGGCTGCTCAACAGCCCGGCGGTCTGCGTGGCGTCGTGCACGGTGGCGACGACGCCGTAGTCCTTGCCCGTGCGCACAGACGTGTCGATCACAATCGGCAGCCTGCCGATCACCTCGAAGCCAAAGCGCGCTGGCTCACCCTCGGCCGGCACCAGGTTGAACACGGGCACGGTCTTGGGGATGATGTGAGTCAGCGGTTCGTAGGCGACCACCGTCGCCACGCCGACGACCGACGTGGCCGGACACAGATTCGCTTCTTCGATCACCGCGGCGAAATCGGCTTCGCTGCATTGAGCGACCGCGTTCGGGTTGCCGACGAGGCCGGGCGGAAGGTTGATGCTCAGATCTCTGGGCAATGCCACCGGCTGACGACTGCCGATCTGGACGTCCTCATTGGTGGTGAGCGCCGTCGTGAGCTGAAATGGCTGCGCGCCGGCCTCGGTGGCGGGCGTCCCGTCTTCGTTCAGCGGGGTCAATTCGTAGCTCCGAATACCAAACGGCACAGGTTCGCCGCTCACCGTGAGCTGCTGAGTGCTCGCCACGCGAGGCGCCAAGCCGCCTTCCACGATGATTTCATTTGGCAAGGACGTCGCCGTGCCGGCAGGCTCTTCCACCTTCGCTCTGATCGTTATTTTCAAGCGTTCATACGGGTTGACGGTCCCCTTCACCAGCGTGCAGGAGATGCTCGCGCTCAGCGCGCCCGTCGGGCATGTGACTTCAGCCCCGCGCCCGCCTTCCTTCAACGGTTGACCCGCCACAGATATCGGCACCAGACCGGCGGGGAGCCTGTCCGTGATCGTCACCGGCGCTTCCGACCCGCTCACCGCTTCGTCACCCATGTTCGTGACACCGGCAACCAGTTCGACTTCGCCTCCGGGTGGCAGGTAGGTGGGTGCGGCTTCGATCCCGGTCTGCCACCACGGTCCATTCGCAAACGCCGGTCCCGCGCCCACCAGCGCCGGTACGAAGGCCGACACCAGCGCCGCGCAAAGCAGTCTCGATACGCGTGTCCGCCACTGCCGGCGCCCCGTCACGGGCCAGGAGGCCGACCTGCGCCCTCTGTTACCGGACCTCCGCGCCGAAACCGCGATCATCTTCTGCTCCCGGTGCGCGGGTCGTTGTTCGTACCCCTGGGCCTCTTGGGCGCCGACCTCTTGGTCTTCTTGCTCGTGTGCTTCGGGCGAAAACGCTTGCGAGCCTGGCGTTCGCAGGCCTGTCGCTTCTGCTTGGAATGCGGGTGGTGTTTGCGGCAAGCAGCCAGCGCCTGCTCCAGCCGCTGCGCGAGCGTCAGAGATCTGGTCTTTTTGGCGGCCTGGGTCTGCTGTTTTGCCGTAGCGCCTCGTTGCGTTGCGACGTTCCCGCTGCCCGAGGCGCTTTCGGTCGCCGGCGCGACCGTGCTCGGCTGCGCCGGCTGCGCCGGGCGGCACCCGTCCGCGTCGCGGCAGCCGGGGGGCGCGCTTTCAGGCGGAGTCAGACACGGTGACAGTTCGGTGCACACACGCGCGTCGTATATGTCAAAGGCGGTGTCGGTGTCTTGCGAGAGCAGTTGGGCGGCGGTCAGGAAGAACACATCGTTGCCACTGGGGGTGGCTTCCAGGAACGCCGATTCCTTCGATGAGGAGCCAGAGGAGATCAACGAGATACATGCGCCCGAGGAGCTCACACAGCTGCCGACGCCCGAGGGCTCGTACTCGTAGACATCCTCCTTGTGATTGGTGGCCTGCGCTACGAGGTCGTCGGGGCTGTTGAAGAACAGGCGTCCTTCGTTTGACAGGTAGCGCGACTGCAGCACCGCGCTCACGTCTCGTTTCGCCGTCCAGCCGGGGATGTTGCCCGCGAGCCAATGTTCGTGCCCAGCGGCCGCCCAGACCTTGCGCCGGTCGACCAGCAGACCCAGCCCTTCGCCCGATTCAACCGTATCCAGCACCCCCACCGGCCGTGCGCCGCTCGGGTTGCAGGACACGCAGCTCAGGCCGTCCGTAGCCGAGTCGTACAGGAACACCTCCTCGTCGGGCTCGCCACTGTTCTGATCCACGTTGTCATACCCGGTCAGCGGAGCGGCCGACATGAATGCGAAGTAACGGCCGTTCGGTGACACGCGCGCCGTCACGAACGCGCTGTCTGCCTCTTTGTTTCCTTCCCACTCGGGGCTGTCTTCGCTCGATAGCCCGGCGATGAACGTCGTCGTCCATTCGCCCCCGCTTTCGTGCAGGAGATAAAGATTGCTGTGCCCCGGTTCGGCCCGCTGGCCGACGCCGTTCTCGTTGGATGCCAGCACCCCCTGCGCCACCAGGTAGACGTCTTCGCCGCCTTCGCTGACAGCGAGCACGAGTCCCTGCACGTCTGCGTGTTCCGCTTCGCCTCGATCGACCGTCAGATCACTCAGATGGCAGCCGAGCCTTCCCGCGACTTCGGAGACTTCGCACTCATACAGATCCGGCTTGCCCGCCGGTTCTGCAGTCGAGCTCTGGGTGAGCCGCTGCTTGTCGGTGAAGAACACCTTGGAGCCGCTGCTGCTCGCGCCCTGGAACTCAGCCGCTCCGCTTTCGGGTTCGGCGACGCCCTGAGCGGCATCGAGCTGGATCGTTTCTTCCGTTTCGGTGTCACGCAGGTACAGGTGGCCGAGCGCGGTGCCTTCGGCTTTGTCTTGCCAGATCACCCTCGAGCCATCGTCCGACACCGCCCCCACCACCACATGACCTCCGAACCCGAGCGCCGATGACGGCGACGGAGCGCCATCCGGCAGCACACTGACGAACTTCAGCTTGCCGGCGCTCCACTCGTAGAGCCCCTTGCCGGCCGGAGCTTCGGCGAGCGGCACGGTCGACTGCAGGACGATGTGGGCAAGATCCGGCGTCGCCTCGACGAAGTGCAGCTGACCTCCGAATTCCGTTCCAGGAGGGACATTTGCTTCCGTCACGAGCGGCGCGAACGCAGCCGTGCTCTGATCGCGCAAGTAGATCGTCTTCTGGGTGGCTTCAGGCGAGAGTGGCGGTTCGGGGCCGAACGGTTCGACAAGCGCCATCCCCAAGCTGGGCGAGAAGAACTGGTACTCCGGCGCGCTTCCGGGCGCGTCTCCGTACGCCCTCGAGTTGGGCGTGGCGATGTCTTCGGAGCTCCAGGCTTGCGGACCGCGAACGGCCATGATCTGCTCCATTTCCGGACTGCGGTTGCCCTGTGCTT
The DNA here is from genome assembly GCA_035507415.1 of Solirubrobacteraceae bacterium. Lineage (GTDB taxonomy): Bacteria > Actinomycetota > Thermoleophilia > Solirubrobacterales > Solirubrobacteraceae > Palsa-744. Next base: position 57,302 of record DATJOF010000034.1, on the reverse strand, counting down.
CTTCGCCGAACGCGCCGTCCACCACGTAGGTGAGCGAGTCCCCGTCGGCCGAGGCCAGGATCACGCCCCCTTCGCGGGTGAGAGCTTCGATCGGCGCGCCGTGCTTGTCGGGTGGCGAGACCATCTCCCACGCGCGGCCGTCGGCGAGCGCGAACGACGATGCCTGCGCCCCGGTCGTGAACGAATGTTCCGGACCTTCGGTGGTGCCGAGCGAGTTCGTCGCGAGCACTCGGTAGTAGTAGGTCGTGGCCGGCTGAAGGTCGTCGATCGTCTCGCTCTCGGGCACGTCGGTTGTGCCCGAACCCACTTCAGTGGGCGGGGCTGGCACGTCGGTACAGGCGGACGGCGTCGTCCGGCAGCGCTGCTCCCCGTACTGAAAGTAGTACGCAGTCGGATTGCCCAACGGATCGATCTCGGCGTGAAGCGTCGCTTCAGTCGTGCCCACTTCGGTGACGTAGCTCGCATTCACGGGCGCGGGCGGCACCGATTCGAACGTCTCGTCCGGCCCCGCCGTGGTCCCGGCGCTGTTTTCGGCCAGCACGCGATAGTGATAGACCGTGCCTATCCTCAGTCCGCTCAGCGCGGCGCTGACCGCGACGGGGCTCCCACCTTCGCCGATCGAGGCTCCTCCAACCGGGCTTTCCAAGCCATACGCAGCGGTTTCGCCATACTGAAAGCGATAGGTGGTCGCCAGCTTGTCTGCGTTTAGCTTGGCGTGGAGCGTGGCGCTCGTGTGCGTCAGTTCGGTGGGCGCTTCGGTCGCGATGCGCGGCGGACCCGACGTGGTGAGACTGCGATCGGCGCCAATCGTCACGCCAAACTGGTTCTGGCCTACGAGGCGATAGTGGTACGTCGTGTTTGGCTGCAGGTCCGCCAGCGTCGCCGTGGCTTCGACGGCTCCGGACCCTGCGCCGGCGCTCGTAAGCCCCGTTTCGTTGCCGTAGCCGATGCTCGTCCCCCACTCGAAGTGATAGTTCGTTTCAAAGCCGTCTGGCAGGATCGATCCGGCCAACGTCGCGCCATCAGTCGTTATTTCCTTGGCAGTCCCGGTTTCCAGCTGAACCGCCGCGAGGGTATGGAATTCGTGTACGAGGCCGTAGCTGATGCCGTTCTCGCCTGCGCCGACGATGCGGAAGTAGTACGTCGCGCCCGCTTGCAGGCCTTCCAGCGTCGCCGACACCTTTTCTTCCCCTGCGCCTGCGCTTTGAAAGCCAGTGCTCTGACCTAGTTCTTCGCTGCTACCCCATTGAAAGCTGTATTTGGACGCTTCGCCATCTCCGTCGATCACCCCACCCACGAGCGCGGAAGTTCGCGCCAGCTTCGACGCCCTCAGGGTCGTCACGTCCGGCACCACGACACCGGAACCGAACAGGTCCACGAGATCCGTCCCAGAGTCAACGCCATACAGTTGCGCTCCCGCGGTCAGTGCGATGCCGCGCGGTTCTTGCAGCGCGCGTTGGGACTCTCCGGTGGTCGTCGTGCCCAGCCATTCGCCTGCCGGGTCGTACTGGGAGATCGCCCGATGTTCGGCTTCCGCGACATAGATGTCGCCGCTGGCTTCGTCGACAGCGAGGGCGGCGACGTTTTCAACCTCGCCTTCCTTGCCCAAGAACGATCCATACGGCTGGCCTTTGCCGGTGAACTTCGCTTCGTAAGCTCCGTGATCACTGAACGCGACGATTGCCCCGCTGCCTGACTCCGCCACCAGCACGCGCCCGGATTGCGAATCGACCGCGATCGCGTTCGGTTCTTCCAGCTTGACGCCGGCGAGCCGTCCGACGTATTCGCCTTCTTCACCAGCTTCTTCATCGCTCGGCGGATTCGGCATCGGCTTGTAGAGGTCGACGGCTCCGTGGCCTTCGGTTTCAATGCCTTCGCGCTCGACCACATACAGATCGCCCGCGGCAGGGTCGCCCGGACTGGTCGAGTTATCGAATGCAACCCCCACGACTTCGCCAAACGCCTTGCCCGGTGTGCTCGCTCCCCTCCACTGCGAAAGCAAGCGATAGCCGCCACTGCCGTCGGGCTCGTACACCAGAACCGCCGCTTCGAGCGGTTCCGCGACATATACGTCGCCATTCGCTTCGTCGATCGCGATCCCCACCGGTTCGATCGCTGCGTCGCCGAACCGCGTCTCGTACTCTCCGGACGCGCTGAACACGTCTACGTATCCGGCCAGCGGATCGCCCACAAACAGCTGCCCTGTGGCGTGATCGACCGCCACGACCTGCGGTTCGGAGAGGTTCGTTCCCGGTGGCGCTTGCGCGATGGCCGTGATGAACTCGTGGCTGATCTCGGCTTCGGCCGCGACCGTCGAGCTCGACCACTGAGCGCCAAGAGCGACGATCAGGGTGAGCAGAAGCACGCGAAGTGCCGACGCGGTGTCGTCGGTTCGCTCAGCCCCGCGATTGCGCATATGCCCGTGTAGGAAGCTCATAGGCCGGTACCGTCCTCGATTCGACGAGTCAGTCATGCGGTCTTGCTGATCGCGGCCGGTGGATGAGAGCGGCGCGGAGCCAGCTTGTGACTCCGCGCACGCTCAGGTTCGACTAGACCTAGCGTTAGTTCGCTTTGATCTCGCCTTCTTCTTCACCGACGGCGATATTGGTAACCGTCTCGCCGGCTTTCGACCACTGGCTGGTGTACTGGGGTTCTTCGGTGTTGTATATGAACGATTCGAGACTCGCTCGAGGCTTGCCTTCGAGTTTGCTCGGTTCGTTTTCCTGGGTTTCTTCGTTGATCTTGAACGTCTGAGTCAGTGACGGGGTCTCCTCGTTGACCGGAGTGACCGTGCCGATGATCCTGTCGTCACCGCACAGTTTGGTTTCGGTGTAGGCGCACCCTTCCTTCTTGCTGCCCACGCCGACCACCGTCGTCACGAAGCCGAGGCATTCGAACTGAGCGAAACGACCCTTGTTCTGAGCGGGCGTGAGCTGGAGCCCGACTTCGCGCGGCGAGGTGCCTTTGTTGATGAAGCCGATTTCGCCCTTGAGCTCGTTGACGTGGATTTCGCCTTCTTTTTCCGTGTTCGAGCAAGGCGCGGTCCCGAGCAGCTTGCAGCCCTTGAACGTCACCGATACGTCGCCCACTGTGTTGGAGCCGTTGATTTCGCCGTGATTGGCCTCAGATTCACATTCCACAGTGATCGGTTTTTCGAGGAACTCGACTTCTTCTTCGTAACCTGGCTTGCACGGACGCCCGGTCCGCGGCTGATCGCCTTTTTCACCGACACAGAAGAAGTACGAACCCTCGAGCACCCCGGCGCCGGCGCTTCCGACGAATTTCTTGTGCGCTACCTGGGCGGCCTTGCGCCATTCGTATGCTCCTTGACCTTTTTTGGCCTTTTCGGTACAGCTGCTGTTGGCGTATTTACCGCCCGCCTTCGCGTAGCACTGGCCGAATTCGGGCAGCTTTGCCGACGCGCTCGTCGCGCTGATCGCCACGACCGCAAGCACTGCCACCAGGCACAGCCCCAGCATCCTTAGATGTCTCACTTTTCCACTGCTCCTTTTCCTCTCGGTGATAATCGACCAGCGCCGCGAGCCCTCTCGCAGGCGACCCCTCGCCGCCGGTCGTCCACAATCACGGCCGGAGCGCCGGCAGGAGCGCTGATGCGAACGGTCCTCCCGCGATCCCGGTCGTGCCCTCAACGGCGCCGTCGCACAGAACGCGCAAGCCTGCGCCGAAAAGCCTTGAAATCTCACGCCACGCTCCTGACTCGCGCGCCGCGCGTCCCGCGCCCCTCCAGTCGGTGAAACTGGCCGACGGTGTGCAGCTCGCGCTCACCGTCCGCCGTCAGCAGCCACGCATTCGGTTCCCCGTACGCAGCTCCGAGGCCCACGTTCTCCAGCAGACCCCTGCCCTCCAGACGGCTCAGCAGCTTCGACGTCTGCCCCTCGTCGCGCAGGCCCGCCGCCTCGGCGATCGCGCGGTTGTTAGAGCGCGGCGCGGCAGCGATCGCGCTTAGGACGCGCGCCGTTCTGTAGGTGACACGACGAGCCGGACCGGCCTGCTCCGGTTCGCTCGACCCGCGCCCGGTTCGATATGGCCTCTCGATGAACGTCATCAGTGCCGGCGTCAAGCTCGTCAAGCGTCGCTCGGGCCGCTCGCGCAGGTGCATCAGAACGACTGCGAGCACACCCCCGACGATCAACTCGGCGGTCAGGCGTGCCGAGCGCACCGCCCGAGCGCCGTCGTCCACCGGTCGCGTCTCGCGCTCCAGTGCACGCGCCAACACGCGCACCGCCCGCTGGCGGCGCTCGGCGAGCATCACGGCTGTCAGCGAGGACTCGACGATCAGGAAGCGAGCCCAGTCCGGCTGCTCGTCCAAGAACTCCAGCGACGCGTCGAGGCACGCGCGCACGCGCTGCCGCCAGCCACGCTGCGCAGCCGCCGCCTCCGCGATCACCCGTGAAACGTGTCCTGCGCCCTCGTCGAAGGCCGCGCTCACACACTCCTCGAGGCTTCCGAAAGCCTCATACGACAGGCTCTCGGAAATCCCGCGATCCGTAACCCCTGAATCGGCTAGACGGGGGTCACTCGATCGCTACCAACACTGATTTGCCGGGTTTCTTGACAGTCCCTTGACAACTGCTGTGGGATATGTTCTCATTCTTCCCACAAAGCTGTACGTCGACTTGGGGAGCACGAGCGGCAGCGCCCACGTGGCGAGCTGGCGGCGGTGAAAGACGCAGGTTGTCGAGGAGCCTGAAGCAGGATCGTGAGAGGGAAGAGCGAGGGAAATGGGGACGTCGCAATGAGTTCGAGCGTGCGCATGAATCGCACTGTTGAAGCCTCGTTTACGGTCACTCACGCGAGTTCCAACACCCTCCAGGGCGGCGATCGGCGATCCACCGAGGCTCGGCGAGCACGGTTGATCGAGGCGACCGTCGCGGCGATCGCCGCGGGCAATGACCCCCGTCTAGCCGAGACGCTGGCCCTCGCGTAAACCCGCATCGGGACTGGGGTTCTGGAACCCTTTCCCACCGTTTTCCCACAGCTCTGTCGCCGTCTGAGGCGGAGCCGGCCCTGAGGACGCTCGTCCGCTGCCCGCGCGCACCGCCGAGCGCACCGTCCTCAGGACGGCTGCGCTGAGGGCAGCGCCGCGCGGACCGCGTCCGCCGCGCTCGCCCCGGCCACTTCCAGCGGCTCGACGCTGCGCAGCGCGCGGCAGAACACGAACGCACCCTCGAGCAGCGAGAGCATCGTGAACGCCAGCCCACGCGCGCGCGCGCGTGGGATGGCGGCGGACGCAAAGTACTCCGTGGCGCCCGCGATCCAGCTTTCGAACACGTCGGCCGTGGCCTCGCGCAGCGGCTCGCTGGTGCTCGCCACCTCGAGCGCCACCGTCGCGATCGGGCACGCGTCGGCGTAGTCGGTTTCGCGCAGCGTCTCCGCCGCGCCCGCGAAGCATGCCTCGACCGCGCCGATCACGTCCGGCGCCTGCGCCGCGATCGTGGCGAGCAGCTGCATGTACAGCTCGCCCGAGCTGCGAATCGCCTCGGCCCCGAGCTGCTCCTTGCCACCCGGGAAGAAGTGGTAGATCGACCCGAACGGCGCGTTCGCGGCCGCCACGATCTCTTTGACTCCGGTGGCCGTATAGCCCTGACGGCGAAACAGCTCGGCGCTCGAGCTGATGATGCGCTCCTTGGTGGTGCTCCCCATGGTCGGTCCTCTCGATAGCCGGGTTTCGTGCCCGAGTCGTGCGACGCCCGAGTCGTGGCGCCGCGGTGCGCGAGTCGTCGCCGCGGCGCCCCCACGCGCGCGTTCGCAAGTCAATGATAGGCTCCCATTCACTAGAGCGATCTATCAAGGAGATGCCCCATGTTTTCCTGGCTGGCAAGGCGCTTGCTCGATCGGGCCTACGGCCGCCTGAACGCCGGCGACCCGGGGATGCTGCTGAGGCTGGACGCCAAGGACGTCCACTTCCGGTTCCCCGGCGAGAGCTCATGGACCGCCGACATTCGCGGTCGAGACGAGGTCGAGCGCTGGCTGCGGCGGATGATCGCCACCGGCCTTCAGCACCGACCCGAGCAGGTTGTGGTTCAAGGGCCACCGTGGAACATGACCGTCTGCTTGCGCGGGACCGATCATCTGAGGACACCCGACGGCGCCACGGTCTATTCCAACCGGTACGTCATATGGGGCCGCATGAGCTGGGGCCTGCTGCGCGACTACGAGGTCTACGAGGACACGCAGAGACTCGAGGGCTTCGATGAATATCTCGCGGCCCGGCCCGGCGCGTTGGCCTAGGCGCGAGCGACAGCCGTAACGCTCGCACGCCTGCCGACACCGCCGGATTCGAGTCGTTCGGGCGCCGGTCGGTCAGCCGCAGGGATCCTCGATCATCTCCACCACGACCCGTTCGGCCTGGGGGCGCTCCAGCTTCATGTCCAGCCGCAGGATCCGCCACACGAGCAGATCGGTGACGGCGGTGATCGCGACGAGGCGGCGCCCGCGCCTGTTGCCGCGCAGACCGCGCAGCAACGGCGCGAACGTGGTCTGCGCCCAGTGGCGATGGTATGCGCGACCCATGCCCGTCATCCGAGCGATGGCCGGGATTCGCTCCTCCTGCGCGAGCATGCGCAGGATCGCCTTACCGTGCTCCTCGTAGCGGTCGTACAGCTGGGCCACAGCCGCCGCGACGTCGTCGGTCGGCGCGGGCGGCCGCCGCTCGATCTCCTGTGTTCCGAACCAGGAGTAGGCCGCGGTGAACAGCTCCTCCTTCGAGCCGAAGCGGGCGTGCAGAGTCTGCGCGGTGACGTCCGCCTCGTCGGCGATCTCGCGCAACAGCACCTCCTCGTAAGGGCGCGTCGCGAACTGGCGCCAGGCTGCCGCCAGCACGCGCTCGGCAGTCGCGGCGGCCGACTCGGCCCGTGCGCTCATGCGGTAGGGGCGCTTCTGGCTTGACAGATTCATCTGATCGTGACTAAAGTGAAATTATACAGATGGCGCACGACTTCTGATGGCCCGCATTCTCGCTTACACCTCGCCCGGGCGCAGCCACCTGTTCCCGCTGACCCCGATCCTCGACGAGCTGCACCGGCGCGGGCATCAGATCGTGCTGCGCACGCTCGCCTCGCAAGTCGAGCCGATGCGCGCACGGGGGTTCGACGCTGCGCCGATCGCGGCGCAGGCCGAGACGATCGAGCACGACGATTGGCGGACGCGCAACCCGCTGCAGTCGGTCCGGCTGAACGCCCGGGTGTTCACCGCGCGCGCGCAGCACGACGGCCCCGACCTGGCGCGAGCGCTGAGCGAGACCCGGCCCGACGCGGTGATCGTCGACATCAACAGCTGGGGTGCGCTCACGAGCGCCGAGGCATGGGGCGGGCCGTGGGCGATCTTCTGCCCCTATCCGCTGGCGCTGCCCTCGCGCGACGCGCCGCCCTTCGGACCGGGGTTGGCGCCGGCCCGCGGACCGCTCGGTCGCGCGCGCGACCGGCTGCTGCGTCCGCTCGTGTTCGGGACCGTCGAACGCCAGCTGCGCCCGATGTTCAACGCCATGCGTGCGCGCGCCGGCCTTGCCCCGGTCGCCAGCGTGGCGCAGGGCTTCGCGCATCCCCGGCTCGTGCTGTACATGACGGCCGAGCCCTTCGAGTACCCGCGTCGCGACTGGCCCGCAAATGTGGTGATGGTCGGCCCGTGCGCGTGGGACCCGCCGGCCGACCCGCCGCCCTGGCTCGAACGGGCAGAAACACCGATCGTGCTGATCAACACCTCGACCGAGTTCCAGAACGACGGGCGGCTTGTCGAGGTCGCGCTGCAGGCGCTGGCCGACGAGCCGCTGACCGTCGTGGCAACGCTCCCCGCCGGCGACCCCGCGCGCCTGCGGATCCCCGCCAACGCCCATATCGAGCGCTTCATCCCGCACACGCCCGTGCTCGAACGCGCGGCCTGCGCCGTCACGCACGGCGGCATGGGCTCGACCCAGAAGGCGCTCGCGCACGGCGTGCCCGTGTGCGCCGTGCCGTTCGGGCGCGACCAGCTCGAGGTCGCGCGGCGCGTCGAGGTGGCGCGCGCCGGCACGCGCCTGCCGGCCTGGCGGCTGAGCCCCAGGCGCCTGCGCGCGAAGATCGCGGAGGCCATGGGCCTGGCCGACGGGGCGCGACGGATCGCCGAGGCCTACGCCGCCACCGGCGGGGCGGGCACGGCGGCCGACGCCGTCGAGACGCGACTGCTGGCCCGGGCTGCAGCGACGACCGGAGCCTGACCGCTACTCGCTCGCCAACTGACCGCTACTCGCTCGCCAACTGACCGCTACTCGCCAACTGGCCGCTCTACTCGCTCGCCAAAGCGCTCAGCAGATCGACCCGCGCCGCGCGCCGCGCGGGCAGCTGCGCGGCGGCCAGCCCGGCGAGCGCGGCGACGACGAGCAGCGCCAGCAGGGTCGGGACCGGGATCGAGAGCACGTAACCGGACCCGGACAGCGCGAGCTCGGTGACCAGCACCGCGCCGACGACGCCCACCACCAGACCGAGCACGCCGCCGATCAGCGCCGTGATCACCGACTCGTAGCGGATCAGCTGACGGATCTGCCGGCGCGAGGTGCCGATCGCGCGCATCATGCCGAGCTCGTGCGTGCGCTCGTAGATCGACAGGATCAGGGTGTTGACGATGCCGAACAGCGACACCAGCACCGACAGCGCCAGCAGCACGTACACGAGCAGCAGGAACTTGTTGACTTTGTTGCTCTGTTCCTGTGTGAACTGGGCCGCGGTCTGCGACTGCGCCTGCGGGAAGCTGGTCCGCAACACGGCATCGATGCGCGCGCGTACCGCGGCCTGGTCGGCGCCGGGAGCGTAGGCGATGAAGTCGACGCCGTCTTCGCGCTGCCCGAAGGCCGTGCGCGCCAGCGAGCGGGTGATCGTCAGGTTCGAGAAGACTCCCAGCACTTCTTCCTTGACGATGCCGAGCACCGTCAGCGTCACGACGCGGCTCGAGGGCGTCAGCACCGACAGGCGCTGTCCGACCCGCAGGCCGTGGGCGCTGGCGAATTTCTTCGACAGCACGGTGCCGTCGTCGTCGAGCGCGGCAAGCGTCGCGGCCGAGCCGTGCTCCCATTCGACCTTGTACATCTTCGTGAACGATTCCGGTTCGATCGCGGTCAGGCGGCCCGTTTCTTCGATCACCGGCGCGCCCGGCTTGTCGAGCTCGCGCACGGTGCCTTTCGTGAAGGCGACCGCGGACACCGTGCCGACGCCGGGGATCGACCGGACCGCGGGCGCGATCTCCCCGGGTATGCCCTGTTCGGCCTGGGTGCTCTTCACGATCAGGTTGCCCGCGAAGGAACGGTGGACCGCGTTGTCGATCGTCGCCTTCGTGCCGGCCGCCAGCACCGAGATGAACGCGACCAGCCCGAGCCCGACCGTGAGCGCGAGCGCGGTCACGAGCGTGCGGCCCGGCTGGCGCACGGAGTTCTCGCGCGCGAGCCGTCCCATGATCCCGCGCCAGCTCACCAGCCTGCCGATCGCGCCCGCCAGCGCGGGCACGACGCGGTAGTGACGTGCCGGGCGCTCGCCTTCGCGGCGCAGCCGCACCCACAGCCTGATCGCTCGTCCGATCCACAGGATCACGAGCAACAGGCCGATGCCGTGCCCGAGCACGCTGCCCACGGCGAGCACGAGCACCAGGCCGACGAGGAACCGTATGACCAGCGTACGGCGAGTCGGCAGCGGCGCCGGCGGGATCGCGACCCCCTCGCGCATCGCCGCGATCGGCGGCACGCGCGTGGCGCGCAGCGCCGGGAAGAAGCCCGCCAGCACCGTCACCACGATGCCGACGCACAGCGAGACGATCACCGTGCGCGCCTCCAGCACCGTTCCGTTGTCCGGCAGATCGGCGCCGAACGCCTTGAACAGCCCGTCGAGCGCCGGCGCCAGGCCGATTCCTGCAAACAGCCCGACCACGGCGCCGCCCACGCCGAGCAACAGACCTTCCTCGACGACCGAGCGCATGATCTGCGCGCGCGAGGCCCCGAGCGTGCGCAGCAGGCCGAACTCGCGCGTGCGCTGCGCGACGGTGATCGAGAAGGTGTTGAAGATGATGAACGCGCCGACCACCAGCGCGACGTACGCGAAGATCAGCAGGAAGGTGCGCAGGAAGCCGAGGTCTTCTTCCAGTTCGGCGGTCTCGTTGGCCGCTTCCTGGGCGCCGGTGCGCACCGTCAGCGTGCTCGGCAGCGCGGCGCGCACGCGTGCGGCCAGTTCCGTTGGCGTCACGCCGGCGCTCGCCGCCACGTTGATGCTGTCGAACTGGCCCTGCTTGTTGGCGACGTACTGGGCCTGCGCTGCGACCAGCAGCGCGACGCTCGTGCCGCCGAACGATTCGCTGCCCGCGAACCGCGCGATCCCGGCGAGCGTGTACGTGCGCGCGGGCGCCCTGCCCGCGATCACGATCGGCTGGCCGAGCCTCAGGTGCTCGCGCGCAACCGTCGATTGGTCGATCGCCACTTCGCGGGGGCCGCGCGGCAGATGGCCCTTCGCCGCGGTGAACGACTCGAAGCGCGGCGGCTGCAGCGCCGACACGAGCGCCGGCGCCGCGCCGCTGTTGATGCGCTTGCCCGCGCTCGTGAGCAGTGTCGCTCGGGTCTCGACGCCGCCCGAGGCGGCCGCCACGCCCGGCACCGTGCGCACGCGCGCGAGCGTCGCCTCGTTCATCTGCGAGGCTTCGGCGCGCGTCCCGCGACCGAGAGCTTCCTTCGGCGTGACGACGACGGCCTTGTTCTTGAACGAGGTCGCGAAGACTTCCGAGAAGGCGTGGTCGATCGTGTCGGTGAGGATGTACGTGCCCGCCATCAGCGCCACGCCGAGCGCGATCGCGACGCCCGTCAGCAGCGCGCGCACGCGGCGCTCGGCAAAGCCACGCAGCACCAGCGTGGCCATCAGCCGACCGCCTTCATCAAATCGAGCGCCTGATCCGCGGTGACCGCGCCGCCGTCGTGCACGATCGTGCCGTCGGCCAGCAGCAGCAGCCGATCCGCGAACGAGGCCGCGTGCGCATCGTGGGTGACCATCACGACGGTCTGGCCGAACTCGTCGACGGCCTGGCGCAGCAGCCTCAGCACCTCGTTCGAGGAGCGCGAGTCGAGGTTGCCCGAGGGCTCGTCGGCGAACACCACGGCGGGACGCGTGATCAGCGCGCGCGCCACCGCCACGCGCTGCTGCTGGCCGCCGGACAGCTCGGCCGGACGGTGGCTCAGCCGGTCGGCGATGCCGACCGTCTGCACCAGCTGATCGAACCACTCGCGGTCGACCTCGCGGCCGGCGATCGACAGCGGCATCAGGATGTTCTCGTGCGCGCTCAGCACCGGCAGCAGGTTGAACGTCTGGAAGATGAAGCCGACCCGGTCGCGGCGCAGGCGCGTGAGCGCGCGCTCGTCGAGCGTATCCAGCTGCACGCCGTCGAGCGTGACCGTGCCCGCGGTCGGCCGATCGAGCCCGGCGAGCAGGTGCATGAGCGTCGACTTGCCCGACCCGGACGGGCCCATGATCGCCGCGAACCGCCTCCTGGGAAACGCGACGGTCACGCCCGCCAGCGCCTCGACGGCGGCTTCGCCTTCGCCGAAGCGACGCCGCAGATCGACTGCCGCGACGATCGCGTCGGCCCCGTCGGAGTGGTCGGATGAGTTGCTGCGACCACCGGGGTCTTCGGCTGGGTCCAGAGCGCTGTGGTCACCGATCCTGGTACCGAACGAGTGTGGGTCATGCGAGTTCGTGAGCATGCCCTGCACGCTACGCCCGAGCCGACCGGCTTTCATCGGCGCACGGGTCGAACCCGGGGCTCCACCCGTGGGCGGAGGTCGCGGGCCTGTGGCTCGACCCGCGGGCCGATGACGCGAGCCGCCAGCGCACCTAACCTGTCGACGGGATGCTCGAGATGCTGCGGACCTTCACGAACTGGCTGAGATACGGAAGCCATGCTCGCCGTCCCGGCAGCCAGGCTCGCCGTCCCGGCGCCGGTGCGATCACCGGGTCCTTCCCCGAGGCGATCATGCTGCGCGGCATCCTGATCGTGGTCGTGCTGGGAGCGTTCGTCGCCAAGACGTTCGCGACCGTCCCGCATGCCGGGCTCGCGGGGCGCTCGGCCGGGGTGCTCGCGGCGCTCGTGGCTTTCGTGGCGGCGGTCGTGGCCGTCGTCGTGCTGTTCTCCGCAAGTGCCGCGCAGCCGCGCGCCCAGAGGCCGCAGGCTTGGCTGATCGGGCCGCTGGTGGCGCTGACGGCGGCCACGGCCGCGCTGATGGTGCTGCAGCCGAACGGGCCCTGGCAGCTCGGCCCGGCGCTGATCGCCTGCTTCGCCGCGATCGGCCTGGCGCGCGCCGCCGCGATCAGGACGGTCACGCTGGCCGCGGCGGTCTTGCTTGTGGTGGCGGCGTTCACGGGCCGCGACGGCACGATCGTGTCCGTGCTGGTCTTCACCGCCCTGCCATGGTTCGTGGTGTTTCGCCTGCTGCGCGAGATCCGCGTGCAGCACCTCGAGCTCGAGGCCTCCCAGGTCGCCGAGGCGCGCGCGGCGGCGGCGGCCGAGCGCGGCCGGCTGGTGCGCGAGATGCACGACGTATTGGCGCACTCGCTGTCGGCACTGGCCCTGCAGCTCGAGAGCACGCGTTTGCTGGCCCGCGATCGCGGCGTCGACGAGCAGGTCGTGCGCGCGGTCGACGACGCGCACGACCTCGCCACCACCGGCCTGCAGGAAGCCCGACGCGCGATCGCCGCCGAGCGCGGCGACGAGGTGCCCGGACCCGAGCGGCTCGGCGTGCTGGTCGAGTCCTTCCGCGAGCAGAGTGGCATCGAGATCGCGCTCGAGCTGCGCGGCGAGCGGTACGAGCTGGCGCCCGATGCGCGCCTTGCCGTGTTCCGTGCAGCCCAGGAGGCGCTGACCAACGTGCGGCGCCACGCGACCGCCCAGAGCGTCGAGGTCACGCTCGACTACCGGGCCGACAGCACCCTGCTGAGCGTCGAGGATCACGCGGTCCCAGGCGCACCGCCACCCGCCAGCCGGCCGTCGGCGGCGGGGGGCTTCGGGTTGACGGGCATGCGCGAGCGCGCCGAGCTGCTCGGTGGCAGGCTGGTCGCGGGGCCGACGACCGACGGGTTCCGCGTCGAACTGTGGCTGCCGGCGCAGGCGCGCGTGCGGGCCGGCGCGCGGGCATGAGCGCCGAGCGCGACCGGCTCCCGTCGATGCGAGCATGAGCGCCGAGGGCGATCATCCGGGCGTCGACGCTGCCGAGCCCGGCAGCGAGGCCGGGAAACGGGTGCGCGTGGCGCTCGCCGACGACCAGCGGCTCGTGCGCGAGAGCCTCGCGACACTGCTCGGACTGCTCGACGGCATCGAGCTGGTCGGGACCGCGTGTGACGGCGAGCAGGCGCTTGCGCTCATCTCCGAACAAGCTCCGGACGTCGTGCTGATGGACCTGCGCATGCCGCGCCTGGACGGGATCGAGGCGACCCGCCGCCTGCGCCAGCTGCACCCCGACGTGCGCGTGATCGCGCTGACGACCTTCAGCGACGACGAGAGCGTGCTGGGCGCGCTGCGCGCCGGCGCCCGCGGCTACCTGACCAAGGACGCCGGCGCCCAGGACATCCGCGCGGCGATCCTCGAGGTGGCGGCTGGCGAGGCGGCGCTCGATCCGGCCGTGCAGCGCCACGTCGTCGCGGCGCTCGCCGCCCCGCACGACATCGACGACGACATCGACGAGCACATCGACGTCGACCCACGCGCGCGCACGCGCGCGCGCGCGTGCGCCGTGCTTCCCGACGAGCTCACCCCGCGCGAGGCGGAGGTGCTGGTGCTGATCGCCGAGGGACTGACGAACGCCGAGATCGCCGAGCGCCTGGTCGTCAGCCCGACGACGATCAAGTCGCACATCAACCACCTGTTCGCCAAGGCCGGCATCCGCGACCGCGCCCAGGCGGTCAACTACGCCTATCGCACGGGGATCGCGACGCCGCCGCGGTAGTGCCGCGATCGCGGCTGCGCTGCTACGGTGCGTCGGGGAGGCGGGGGCTGTGGACGGTTGGGTCAAGATGCGGCTCACGACCGCTGATGCGGAGCGAGCCGGAGCCAAGCCGGCAGCCGTCGCGCGTGTGGCGGTCGTGCCGCAGCAGACAGGAGACGAGCGATGAGCGCACATCCCGCACCGATCGACGGACTGCCCCCGGGCCCGCGAATGCCGATAACGCTGCAGACGTTCGCGATGCGAGCCAGGCAGCGGCCGTTCTTCGAGCGCGCCCGGCGCCGCTATGGACCGATGGTGACGGTGCGCGTGTTGGGTCTCGGGCCGACGGTCGCGGTTTCCGACCCCGAGCTGATCAAGCAGACCTTCAAAGCCGACCCGACCGTGCTGCACGCCGGGACCGCGAGCCCGCTGCGCGAACTGCTCGGGGACAACTCGCTGCTCGGGATCGACGAGGCGCAGCACATGGAGCAGCGCAAGCTGCTGCTGCCCCCGTTCAAGGGACAGCGCATGAAGCAGTACGAGCCGATGATCGAAGAGATCGCCGCCGCCGAGATCGACAGCTGGCCCGAGTCCACCGAGCTCGATGCGGCGCCGTCGATGCAGCGCATCACGCTGCGCGCGATCCTGCGCGCAGTGTTCGGCGCCGAGGGCGCGCGGCTGCAGGCCCTCGAAGCGCTGATCCCGCAATGGACCGACCTCGGCGCGCGCGTCGCGCTCGCGCCCGAGCTGCGCAGGAACTACGGACCGTGGTCGCCGTGGGCGAAGTTCAAGCGCCTGCGCGTAGAGATCGACGTGGTCCTCGACGAGCTGATCGCGATCGCGGCGCGCGATCCGCAGCTCGAAGAGCGCGCCGACGTGCTCGCGCTGATGGTGCAGGCGTGCCACGAGGACGGCAGCCCGATGTCGGGCGCCGAGATCCGCGACGAGCTCGTGACGATGCTGGTCGCCGGACACGAGACCACCTCGCACTCCCTGAGCTGGGCCGTCGAGCGCCTGCGCCGCCATCCCGAGGTGCTGCAGCGCCTGACCGACGAGGTCGACGAAGGCGGCAAGGCGCTGCGCGAGGCGACGATCCGCGAGGTGCTGCGTTCGCGGCCGGTCGTGTCGTTCGCCGGACGTTACGCGCGCAAGCCGTTCGAGCTCGGCGGCTATCGCCTGCCGGTCGGCACGCGCATCCTGCTGGCGGCGATCCTCACGCACTACGACCCGAACCTGTTTCCCCACCCCGACCGCTTCGATCCCGACCGCTTCCTCGACGCCGTGCCCGACACTTACAGCTGGATCCCGTTCGGCGGGGGCATCCGGCGCTGCATCGGCGCGACCTTTGCGCACATGGAGATGGACGTCGTGCTGCGCGTGCTGCTCGAACGCGTGCAGCTGCTGCCCACGACCGAGCCCGGCGAGCGCCCGGCGTTTCGCGGGGTCGTATGGGCGCCGGCGCAGGGAGGGCGGCTGGTGATGCGCCGCCGCGTGCGCGAGCGCACGCCGAGCGCCGCGCCCGCGCTTGTCTAGCCGCGCATCGTCGCCGGGCCGGGGGCACGGCGACCGGGACGACGGATAGCGCTCGGATGCGACAGATCGCGCTGCTGCGCGGGATCAACATCGGCCCGCGCAACCGCATCGCGATGCCGGCGCTGCGCGAGCTGCTGACGAGCGCCGGCTTCGAGGACGTTCGCACCTACGTGCAGAGCGGCAACGTCGTGCTGTCCAGCGACAGGGCGCCCGAACGGCTGGCGCAGGAGCTCGAGGGTCGCATCGGCGAGGGCTTCGGCCTGGACATCGACGTGCTCGTCAGGACGCGCGACGAGCTCGCGGAGGTGGTGCGTCGCAACCCGCTCGACCAGGTCGCCGTCGACCCCAAGCGCTACCAGGTCAGCTTCCTCGAGGCCGAGCTGCCGTCGGAGGAGATCGAGCGGCTCGCCGCGCTGGCCGTGGGCGGGGAGCGGCTGAGGGCGATCGGGCGCGAGCTCTACGCCTGGCACCCGAACGGGGTTGCACGCTCGCGCCTGTGGGCGGGGCTCGCCGATCGCGCGCTCGGGGTCAAGGCGACGGCGCGCAACTGGGCCACGACGACGACGCTGTTGCGAATCGCCGACGAATGACCAGCGGGGCGGCTACCTGGTCGCGACGCGCGCACCCTTTGGCCGGCTACGCGCGCGCGACCCCAGGGAGCTCGCGCGCGAGGGTCAGCTCGAGGAGGCGATCGTGACGCGGCCGCGGCCGATCACTTCGATCTCGGCCTGCGGCGCACAGACGGCAATCTGCTCGGCCTCGTCGCGCAGCGTGCGCCGCAGCGCCACAAACGCGATCGAGCCGAGTACCGCGGGGACCCAAAGCGCAATGGCGCGGTAGGCGAGCACCGCCGCGGTCGCCGGCGCCAGGCGCACGCCGTAAAGCACGAGCATCCCGACCAGCCCCGCATCGACTCCGCCGATGCCGCCCGGGACGGGTATCAGGCCGCCGAGCTCGCCGATCAGATATGCCATCCACACGATCGCCAGCGGCACCGTGACGCCGAACGCCTGAAAGCCCGCCCACAGGATCATCACGTCGAACGCCAGGTAGGCGACCAGACCACCGACGAGCAGCAGGTTGCCCTCGCGTAGCAGCGCCACAGCCTCGTCGACTCCGTCGGCGACGGCACGCGCCGTGCCCCACACGGCGCGGACGCGCCGCGAGCCGGCACTGCGATCGTCGGCCTCCAGCCTTCGCTGCAAGCCTGCCGCCAGCCGGCCGGCCAGCAGCGTCGCGGCGATCGCGAAGATCGCCGCGGCCGCCGGCAGGATCGTCAGCGCCCAGTGGGACTCGCCCGGGAACACGCCGACCGCCAGCCCGGCCCCGACCACGATCACCGCGAGCACGTTGGGGACGCTCGTGAGCAGGAAGAACGCGACGGTGCGACGCGCGATCAACTCGACCGACATGCCGCCGCGGCGCAGCGCCCACGCCCCGAGCGCGAGCCCGCCGGCGCCGCCGGTGGGGAACAGGGCGTTGGCGCCCAGCTCGGACATCCCGATCTGCAGGGCCACACGCCAGCGCATGCGCCGGCAGAACACCATCCGGAAGACCGCGACGTAGCCGAGCCCCGAGAGCACCTTCAGCAGCGCCCCGAGCGCCAGCCAGCCGGGTTGGGCGCGGGCGAGCAGCGCGCGCAGCTCGCCCAGACCCGGCAGCAGCGCGACCACGACCACGACCACGACCACGAGCGCGAGGCCGATCAACAGCCGCGAACGCAGGTGCCGGGCGCTGAGCTCCTCGGGCACATCCAGGTCGGTGGCACGCACGTTTGGTACCGGCGCGGGTTTCGGCGCGTTCGTCGTGGGCGACGACGACTCATGCGGGCCGCCGCGCGCCGACGCGGACGGGCTCGGCGCGGTCGCGGCCGATGGACTCCCGGCGCTCGCCCCGGCCGACTTGCCCGGGGCATTGCGAGGACTGGATGGTGGCTTGCGGATCGAGGGCACCGGGAGCATGCGGGTCGAGTGCGTGCCGCCGCGTCGTGCGAGTGATGTCGAGCCCACGCGCGAGGACCGGCGCTGGCTATGAACATAGGACATGCCAGGCACTGGCCCGATCCGGGCCGAGATTCGCGGTCGAGGGGAAGCGCGCCCCGCCCCGAGCGCCCCGCGCCGCACAGCCCCTCGACCACGTCACCACAGACGCCGCCAGCGAAGGCCCGGCCCAGCCGGAACGTTCGCCTTCTGCCGCGACGATCAGGGCTCCAGCTTCGGACTGCACCAGCCGCGGTGAAGCCGCGGAAGGGCCTCAGCCCTCCTGTGCGATCCGTTCCGGCGCCGACACCCGAGCCTGGCCGGACACGAACGCCAGCACGAGCGCCTGCACGAGCAGCGCCGTTGCCGTGGCGAGGGCGAACGCCGCGGCGATGTCCACGCGGCGGAGCGCCAGCGAGAGGGCGAAGCAGAACAGCGCGAACGCGCCGAACCCGCTCAGCAGACCGCGTAGCAGACGGCGCAGCTCGTCGGTGCCGCGCTGGGCATGGGTGAAGGTGGCGAGCACCGTGGCGATGATCGGAAACGGCGCGAGCAGCCCGCTGAGCTGCGGCCCCAGCCAGCCGGCGATCGCCGTCAGGCTCAACACCAGCGCAGCCGCACACGCTGCTCGCAGCGGCAGATCCCAGCTCGGGGGCGGCGCATGCACAGCAAGTGCGCCGGCCGGCCGCGGCAGCGCCAAAAGAGCCGCCGCGAGCACGAGCGCGACGATGCCGAGGGCCACGGCCAACGGCAGCGACAGCAGGCTGAAGATGGCCGTGCTGGTCGCAAACGCCAGCCAGCCGAAAAGCATGCTGGCGACCCACGAGAGACGGCCGGCGAGATGGGCGTACACCACCACGAACGCGATCAGCGAAACGAGACCGAGCAGCGTCCCGGCTGCGGCGCCGGCGGCAAACGAGCGGCCGTGGGCCAGCGCATACGCGAGCAGGATCGGACCGGCCACCACCGGCAGCCCACCGATCAGGCCGCCGACCCGCACGCCGAAGCGGCGCCCTGCGAGGGAAGCGCCGACCACGAACGTGGGGGCGAGCAGCAGCTTGACGGCGAGCAGCGTCACCGGCACATGATGGCCGATCAAGCCAGGCGCAGCTAGACGCGGGCGCCTGGCGGGCACCCGATCGCTTAGCGATTACGGCGGCCGCTTGGCGAGTCGTGGCCGCCCCTTGGCGAGTCGGGGCGGCCCGATTCAGGGCGGCGCTCGGCGCGAGCTGTCGGCGGCAGGGGCCGACGAGGCAGATCGAGAAGCCATCGTCGAGGCTGGCCCGGCGTTCCGCGCAGTTCGCCGTGGAACCCGCCGGCTACTTCCGCGGGTGGGCGCGCCGATTACGCTCTCATCTCGGTGGCCGTCGTCGCCCCGCGGTCGGGGGCAGCAGAGCCGGTCAGGTGGCGCGCGGCAGCGACGTTCGCCGCGATCGCCGGGAACGCCGCGGGAGCTCCGCTCGCCTCGCGCGCTGCCGGGCCCGTCTCGAGGATCCTGGCCTTCGCCCTCGAGAACTCTTCGTTGGTCAGCACGCCGCGCCCGTGCAGGATGGCAAGGCGTTCAAGCTCGTTGATCGTGCCGGTCGCAGGACCGGACTGCTGGGCGACCGCCGCCGTCCCAGCGACCCGTGGGTTCGCAGGCTGGCTCGGTCGCGCCTGCGCCGTTGATCCTGTTTCCTGCGCCATCGGCCGTCGCGCTGCCTGTGTCGTCGGCCGTCGTGCGGACTGCGAGGTCGGCCGTCGTGCAGACTGCGAGATCGGCCGTCGGGCCGCGCCCGATGTCGGGCGTCGTGCCGTTTTGCGTGACGCTGTGACCTTTGTCTGCTTTTTAGGCCGTGTGCGCTTGTCGGTGGCTTTCGCGATGTGCTGCTGCTTCGAGTCGTCCTTGAGCACCAGGCCCGATAGCCCCCAGGTGGCGATGAATAGAGCTTTTCGCATGGACACCACTGCCAATCAGCCTCCTCGAGATCGCGATAGGCCTTGGTATCAGGCTCGTCGGACACGATCGACGATCGCCCGGCCACCTGGCTCGCCGCTCAGGTCGGCCGCCGGCTCGCCGCGCGTTCGCAGCTCGCTCACGCGCTCGAGTATTTCGCGCGGCACGGCGCCGATGCTCGCGCCCAAGCCTGTCGCCCTCTTCCGCGCCCGTCGATGCTCCTCCGGCCGTTCGGCGGTGCCTACGACTCGGCGCCTACCGCCGCGGGCACGGGACCTTGAGCGTGGTGACGATCGTTTCGCCGCTTTGCAGTGTCACTTCGCCCTTGCCCGGGAGACCGCCCTTTGGGCACTTGGCCGGGACCCGCCCGTAGTAGTAGGTCTTACCGTTCTTGCGTATCGCGGCGCCCGCCTTGACGTGTAGGGACGTGCCGGACACGGGCAGCGCGCCGGGCACGGTTTCGACCAGCGGAATATTGAAGGTGAGCTTCAGCCCATACGGAGGCGGCGCGGCTTCCCATTTTGCCGGAATCACGATCTGTGCAGAGATCGGGGCGGCCGCGTTGCTGTAGGCCACGACCCCGTTGCCGGGGGTCACGAACAGTTCCAGCGTCGCGTTCTCGCGCGTGGGTTCACCCGGCCCGATCTGGTCGGCGACGCCGACCGTGCCGTTGGCGATTCGCGCCTGCTTCGGGCATCCCACCGGACCGAACTGTTCGAGCTTGGCCGCCGTGCAGGTCGGGAAGCCCTGCGCGGAGATCTTCGTACCCGCCGGGAAGTAGACGACCAGCTTACGGGTCTGCGAGGGCAGGCCTCCAGGCAGTTCGTCGCCTTCCAGCCTGCCTTCGATTTCGACCTGCGCGCCGGCGCCGAGGATGTTGCCGGTGCCGGGAAAGCCCGGGATCGGCAGGATCCTCGCGTGCACGCCGGTGATCGTCGCCGCCGACGCGAAGGCGGGCAGGCCCAGCAGGACCAGCACGATCAGGATCAACCATGTTGTCGGTTTGCGAATCGGACCCTCCAAGCAGACCTCGAGCGCATCGCGCGCCCATCCAGTATTCCAGCTGGGGCATATCTGAGCGCCGCGTCTCCGAGGGCAAGGGACCGGCGCTGCCGGACGGCTCGTACGGCTTCAGCGCCGGGGCGAGCACCGCGGTCGCGAGGACGAGCAGGGCCTCAGCGCCGCGGTCGCGAGAACGAGCAGGGCCTCAGCGACGACGCGAGCGCCGGCGGCGTGGCGGTGCGTAGGGCTTCAGGGTCAGCGAGCGCCGTGCGGCTAGCACCTGCTTGGTGCCGGTCTCCACGATCGCGCTCGCCAGCGTCACCAGCCCGCGGTGGGCGGCGGCGCTGACGCTGCGGCGGGCGTTGTTGGTGAGGCTGACGGCGATGTTTTGGGTCTTGCCCGCTGTGATCGAGAATCGGGCGCTACCCAACAGGAGCGTGCGCACGCTCGCCTGCGGGCGCCGCCGACGAGCCGCCCTGCGCGTCACCGCGACGATCCGGCGGTCGAGGGTGAGCTCGCCTGAACATGGGCCCCCGGTGCACCTGAGCAGGACCGGGGCGCGACCGCTGCGGTTGAGGTCGACCGACGTTGAGACGATCGTAAGCTTGCCGGCTGGCGCAACCGAGCCTGGGGTCGTGACACCGCCCGCGGACGCGCTGCGTCCATTCGCGGCGCCGCCGTTCTGCGAGTTGGTGGATGAGCTCGAAGGTGATTCTCCGGCGGGCGCGGACGAGCCTCCGGTGCACGCTGGGATATTCGGCCCCTGGTCGGGCTCGATCGTCAGACGCAGGGTGGCCGTGGCGGCTTCGAGCGGTACGGTCACCGGTTTAGGGCCCAGTTCGTTGAACGCGGCGCCATAGGCGTCGGAGTATTCGTTGATGATCGCCGCGTACTCGTTGTAGGTCGCGTAGGGCTCCACGTTGGCGCGAGCGGCGGCGAAGTCGGGTTTGCCGAGCCAGCTCCTGCTGTTGTTGCCGTACCTGCCGCCCCAGTACCCGAGTTCGAAGCCCGCGACGATGTCGCGGTAGATCACCGAATACCTGTTGTTTTCGCCCACGTACTCGGTCGTGCTGCCTACGGTGAACGGGCCGTTCCCGGTGTAAGCGGCTTCGGGCAGCGTCGAGCCTTCGATGTGCAGCGGTTCACCTTTTTCTTCGTGATGTGCGCCTTCGATTTCCGTGAACGTTCCGTTGAGCGTGATCGATCCGTCGGGTTCAAAGGTGCCGCTGTACTTGATGCTCACCTTCGGCGGGTGTTCGCTGTTTGCGTAGACGTCTTCGACTTCGATCGTCTGCCCGGCCATCGACTTCACGTACGGTTCCATCGACGGGTAGCTCGCCCAGGCGTTCTTCGGGGAGCGGAAGCGCAGGAACTGCCCGCCGCTGTTCACTTCCGCAGATGGCGCCAGTTCGCGGAGCTTGGAGATGATGGTCGATGTGTAACAGCGATAGCTGAGTGCTTCTCCGACCGGCGCGCCGTCGCTGTCGAGAGCTTCGAGCTGGAAGGGGATCGCAAAGAAGTCGACCGCGGTCACGTCGGCGACGCCGGGCGCGGTGAGCTCGATCTTGTCATAGCGAAACGGCGGTTCCAGGCCATTTCCAAGTTCAGTGTACGGCTCTCCATACGAGACATACAGACGCCCGGCTTTCAAGCTTTCGAGCGAGAACGTCGAATTGTGGATTTCGCTGAGCGCTCTGGGGGTTTCATCGGGGAGCTGCCCGTCGCTGCTGGATCCGCCGTGGAGCGTCAGATAGACGTTTTCGGGCGGCTGGCCCGAGTCGTTGACGACTTCCACGTCGAGGGCGGCGGCCGAGCCGGCCGAGATCCCGAGCAGCGCGCAGGCGCAGGTCGCGGCCAGCAGCGATCTTGCGGCCAGACGACGCGTGCGCGCGAGGCCGACCGCCGAAGCCAGGAGCGATCTGACGGTCACACGACGTGCGCGCGCCGGCGCGCCGGCCGGGGCCAGTCCTGCTGGCGACGCGACATGGACGCGTCTGGCAGCGCTCCAACGAGGAGGTTCGCGTGGCAGATCGCCTCTACGCACGTTGAACGCTTCGGCAGCCCATCTGCCGGACTTGAGCGGGCGCACGAGGCTTGCGCGTCAGCAGTTCCCTGAACGACCGACGACTTTCCGCTCGCCCCCCCGGTGAGAAAGGACCGCCTCCCCCTCTCACCTCCTATTTTATATCACACATGGGGGCTTGATTCAAGCCCGGGGGTGTGCTTCATAATCGCCCGCCGCAGGTCAAAACCTACGGAAATGGGAGAGCTGAATGCACGACCACGCAGTTGTGATCGCCGGAGGCGGTCCGACGGGGATGATGCTGGCGGCCGAGCTGGCGTTGGCGCAGGTCGACGTCGCGCTTATCGAGCGGCGCCCCGATCACGTGCTCGCCGGCTCGCGGGCCGGCGGATTTCACTCGCGTACTATCGAGGTGCTCGACCAGCGCGGCGTGGCCGATCGGTTTCTCGCGGAGGGTCAAGTGGCTCAGGCCGCGATGTTCGGCACGACCGTGCTCGACATGAGCGACTTCCCGACTCGTCATCCGTATTCGCTCGGGATCTGGCAGAACCGGATCGAGCGGATCATGGCCAGCTGGATCGCCGAGCTGCCCGTGCACGTCTACTACGGATGTGAGGTGACAGGATTCACACAAGACGACAGCGGGGTAGACGTTCAGCTGCACCCCGTCGACCAGCCGCTCGAGCGCAGTGCTGGCCCCCGCCAGCGCGAGCCGCTGCGAGCGCAGTACCTCACCGGGTGTGATGGAGGACGAAGTCTCATCCGGAGAGCAGCCGGCATCCAGTTCCCTGGGTGGGACGCGAGCAGAAGCAACCTGATCGCCGAGGTCGAGATGAGCGAGGAACCGGAGCTGGGCACCCGGCACGACGACCTCGGCGTCCACGGGATCGGCAGGTTGGAGTATCAGATTCGGGACGGTCACGTGGTCTATCGGGACGAGGGACCCGTGCGCGTCACGCTCACAGAGAAGGTGATTGCGTACGACAACGAGCCCAGCCTGCGCGACCTCAGCGAGGCGCTCGTCACCGTGTACGGCACCGACTTCGGAGTCCATGATCCCATGTGGATTTCCAGGTTCACCGACATGACGCGACAGGCTGCCGCCTATCGCACCGGGCGGGTGCTGCTGGCCGGCGACGCCGCCCACGTGCACTATCCGGCCGGTGGACAGGGGCTCAGCCTCGGCGTGCAGGACGCGGTGAACCTCGGATGGAAGCTGGCTCAGGTAGTCAAGGGAACCAGCTCGGAGAGCCTGCTCGACTCTTACCACGCCGAGCGCCACCCCGTCACTGCCCGTGTACTCGAGTACACGATGGCCAAAACCGCGCTGCAGCGCGGTGACGATCGCACCAAGGCCCTCGTCACCGTGCTCTCGCAGATCGTCAGCATGGACGAGCCTCGCCGCCAGCTCGCCGGAATGATCTCCGGCCTGGACATCCACTACTCGCTCGGCGAGGGCCATCCGCTGCTGGGACGGCGCATGCCAGACCTTGAGATCGTGACGGCCGACGGTCCGCTGCGAGTGTTCGAGCTGCTGCACCAGGCACGTCCGCTGCTGCTGAACCTCGGCGAGCCGGGCGGTTTTGATATCGAGCCATGGGCTGACCGGGTGCGGCTGATCGACGCCCAGTATCTTGGTGAGTGGGAGCTGCCGGTGCTCGGCGTGGTCGACGCGCCCAGCGCCGTGCTGGTTCGTCCGGATGGTTACGCCGCGTGGGTGGGAGACGACACCCAGCACGGGCTTGCCGACGCGCTCAGCAGGTGGTTCGGAGCTCCCGCCGGGAGATAGCGATCCTGGGCGCGCCGCTATTTGCCGGTGCGCTCGCGATGCTTGCACCCCGGCCAGCAGCACGGCCGGCGCAGACCTTCTTCGAGCTCTTCCCGGGTGCGTCGAACGCGGCGCTCGCGCGTGGTCTCGCGCTTTGCGTCCTCGACCCAGCAGATGAACTCGTTGCGCGCCAGGGGTGTGATGTCCTTCCACACATCGAGTGCCGTGGCGTTGGCGATCAGCGCCTTGCGCAGGTCCGCGGGCAGTTCGTGCACCACCCCGCCGGGCACTCTCTGGGCGTTCATCGGCCAATGGTAGTGAGCCGGATCACCGAGCGGCCGTGCGGGCGGGCAGGCGTCGGTGCCGGCCGACGGGTCACCGGTGAGGCTGTGAGGTCCGCGATCGCCCACCGCGATGGACGTCCGCCTCCAGGCCCCTGGGGCTCGCGGGAGCGTGGACCGTCACACGAGCCTTGGAGCCCCGACGGGCGTCGCGCGCGGTGGGGCTTTCATCCGGCCAATGGCCGTGAATGTCCAGGTAGACGCGCGCGGCCTCCTCTTCCTCACGGGCACGATCGCCCTCGATCGACGCGCGGTACAGCCAGTTCATCCCGAACACCGCCAGCCCCGCGCTGATGATTCCGGCGCCCCCCTCGAGGTCGACGTCGCTGCCGAACGCCATCACGATCGCCCCGCCGAGCACGATCGCCACCGGCAGCACGTAGCGCAGGCCGATCATCCGCCAGTCAGGTGACTGGACGCGGGGCTCGGGCGGGCGTGTGGCGGGGCGATTCACGGTCATGGCGCCGGCAGGCCGATCATAGCCGCGTGAAATGGCGCGACTCCGAATCGAACGAGGACACCGCATTCCCCCAGAGCGGAGAACCAGCCGCGCAGCGTCGAACGATCGAGACGGCAAGAACGATCGAGACGGCAACCTCCAGGGAAACGCGCCCCGCGACCGCTTCGAGCCACAGCGCGACGGCCTCGAGCAAGCGTCATCGACGCTCAGGCGTTGCGAGCCCTCCTGGCCGCCTTGCCGCCCGAGGCGTAGCGCCGGCGCATGAGCCGTTCGCAGCTGATGCGCTTGGCGTGCGAGTGGCGGTGGCGCTTGCGGCAGGCCTCGAGCGCCCGGACGAGCTTCTGTGCGCGTCTGAGCTTCTTGGTCTTGCTCGCCCTGACGGCGTGGCAGCCTTGGATCGCCACCGCGACGCTCTCGCTGACCGCTGTGCCGTTCTGTCCGGTCAGCGCCGTCGGGATCGTCAGGGAGTGGCCGCACAGGCTGTAGTGGTCCTCGAGCGGGAGGTTGGTGGTGAGCGCCGAGTGGGGTCCCTCGGGCAGCATCGCTTCGACCTTTTCGAAGGGCACGTCGGGGACGGACAGGAAGCTCGAGGTGGTGACGCCTTTCTTGATCGCGGTTTGGCCGTCGAGGATCACGGTGATGCCTTCTCCCTGCAGAACGAGCTCGGCGTCGGGCCAGGCGGCGTTGCCGTGCGAGACCAGGTAGATCGGGCCCGTCACGGGATTTCTCAGTACGGGGGTGTGGACGGTGGCGGTGCCGATCACGGAGCCTTCCGGGCAGCTGGCGGGGTTGGCTTCGAAGACGCTTGCCACACAGGCTTTCTGGATGGTGGTGAGCCGCGCGGGCAGGGTCGCGGGGATCGTCAGGATCGTCTTCGCGACGTGCGCTTCGCCTTCTTTGGATTTGAACGTCAGCCCGAGGCTGGCGCCGTCGGCTTTGCTGGTCTTGCCCAGGGTGCCGGCGTTGACGCCGGGATCGAACGGCAGGCTCGCGCAGTTGTGCGTGTCATACGGATAGGACGGGTTCGCGGTGGCGCCATGGTCGCCGGTGAGGGTGCTCGTGACGGTCGCCGGCCTGCAGCTCGTGGGGTTGAACTGGAAGTCTGGACGGTCGACGGTGACCTGGAGCTGTTTGATCTGGGCGGGCACGCCCTTGACGAGCAGTGGGATGGGGTCGGAGGTGATCGTGACGGCCGCGGTGTGCGGATCGACTTCGATACGCGAGCGGACTGTGACAGTGCCGAGGTTGAAGGGCCCGGCGACGGCGGGGGTGACGACCTCGATGCCGAACGGCGCCCCCTCGTAGGGGCCGGTGAGATAGGCCTCGCCCGGGAGCTCGTACGGTTCCGGGCCGTAGCCGGCGCTCGCAAGGGTGTGCCCGATCAGGCTTTCGAGACCGCACTGCGCCTCGCCGGCCTGGGGTTCGGGACAGGGTGTGACCGACGCCAGGATCGCGGCGATCCCGGCAGGTAGATGAACGCTGACGGCCCGTAGGCGCTGATCCGCATCCGGGTTGGTGAGGGTCAGGTTGAAGCTCGTAAATGCTCCCGCCTGCGGGCTCGACGAGCCGGCTTTCAGACCGGGGTCGAATGGCAGCGGGTTCGCGCAGGGCTGGCCTTCCGGTCCGCTCGTGATCTGAAAAGCCGCTTCGCGCAGCAGCGCTGTCGGGCTCGACCACGGTGTGAAGGATGCGAGCGTGCTGTAGCTGCCGCACAAGGGCGGCGTGCTCGTGGCGGCGCGGTCGCCTTCGAAGAACTGCAGGCGCAGCGCTTCGAACGGGACCTGGGGTGTGTCGCTGAAGGTGCTGGTGATCTGACCCGTTTCTTCGCTCAGCGAGACCTGTCCGGCGAGCTTGACCCGGATCCCCAACGCCGGGTCTTCGGCGACGATGTACAGCGCGAACAGCGAGCCGAACGGGTTGCTCGTTTGCTGCGCGATGTAGGCGCCGCCTTCCAGTTCATGGGAGAGATCGGGCGACTTGATGTGCACGAGCGCGACCTTCGAGGCTTCCGGGCACGTCGCCGGCGCCGGGGAGAACCGCAACGGTTCACCGGCGCCCGGCGAGAACGGGTCCGCGGCGTTGCCGGCGCCTTCGTAGCCGATCTGCGCCTCTGAGCACGCCTGCAGTCCGTTCGCGTCAGACGGGCTCAGCTGCACCCCTGCGGGAAGCGTCACGGTCGTGCTGCGGACCGCCGACTCGCCGAGACCGTGTTCTTCGCTTGGGAGGCTGACACCGACGTCGAGCCCGGCAGGGGTGCTCGCGCTGGTGACCGACCCACCGGGGCCTTCGCCCACCTGCGCTTGCGTCGGCTCGACATCGAGCGTCGGATTGAATGCCACAGCTTCGCAATCCTGCAGGCTCGAGAGCGGTTCGCCGAGGTTGCTCTGAAACGTGAACTCGGCTTCGCTGCTCGCGGTGTTCCATGCTTCGGCGTTTATCTGCGTGCTGATCGCTCCCAGACACGAGGTCGGAAGCGTCAAGAAGGGCGCGATCGCGGGTTCGCCCGGCGGGCTGCAGGATTCGCCGTTGACCGTCTTGTCACGCAGGCAGGCCCAGCCGCGCGAGGCGTCGTGGTTCTCGTTCTCGGGTTCGCCCCAGAGCGTGACTCGGCTGGAGAGCAGCTGCGCCGCCTGGGTGGTGTTGCGCACCGTCACGTCGACGCCATAGTCGCCGTCGGTGCGCACGGACGTATCGAGGATGATCGGCACCTTGGTGTCCTCGAAGCCGAATCGCGCGGGCTCCCCCGGCGCGGGCACCAGGTTGAACACGGGGACGGCTTCCGTGAAGACGCCGAGCGGCGGGCTGGCGAGATTGAGCGTCACCAGGGCCACTCCGATCGCGCTGTCCGCGGGGCACGAGTTCACGTCGTTTTCACCGATGCTCGCGAAGTCGACGTCGGGGCATTGGGTGACAGCCTGCGGATCCCCCAACAGGCCCGGCGGCAGCTCGAGGCTGAGGTTGCGCGTCAGCGCCGGCGCGGAGGGCTCGAGCTCGGGCGCACCCTGGCTCTCTGGCGCGAGCGTCTCGTTCAGGTCCAGGGCCGTGCTCAGCTGGTAGGGATGGGAGCCCGCCTGCACATCGACGGAGCCGTCTTCGTTTTCCGGCGTCACTTCGTAGCGTTCGACTCCGAACGGTGTCGGCGCGTTCTCGACGGCGATCGGTCGGCTCTGTTCGGCGCGCGTTTCCGGTTCGCCTCCGCTCAAGCTGACGGAGTTCATTTCGCCCGTGGCCGCCCCAGCGTCAGCTTCAACAGGGATCGTCACCCTCAGCTGCGTGTAGGGTGCCAGCGGTTGCGTGTCGGGAGTCGTGCTGCAGCGGACTTCTTTGCGTTGGGCTTCTTCGATCGAGCAGATAAGTTCGAAGCTCGCCGCTTCACTGCGTTCACTGGTTTCGAGCTTCCCTTCGATCGCGCTCGTCTGCACACCCGCGGGCACGCGCAGGTTTGCGGGAAGCTTGTCCGTGAGGGTCACGGCGTGAGCGCCGTCGCCGAGCACGGTCGCGTCGCCGAGATTGCTCGCGCTCGCGATCAGCCGCGCTTCGCTGCCCGCCACGAGCTGGCTCGGTGCCGTGTTCGAGTCGAGCCGCCAGACTGCGCTGGCGAACGTCACTGCGACGGTCGGGGTGGCGAGCAGCAACGCGAGCGCCGCGAGCGTCGCGCCAAACAGGACGAACACGAGACGAGGCGTGGTGGGCCGCAACGTCACTTGCGTCCCTTCCGTGTTCGAGCTCGCCGCTTCGGTTTCGGTGCATATCGTCTGTGCGCTTGCCTTTCGCACTCGAGGCGCGCGCGCCTGTTCTTCTTGATTCGACATCTCTTCAACGCCTTGGCGAGCAGTTGGGCGCGCGTGACGGGCCTCGGCTTGCTGCTGTCTTTCGGGGCCGTCTTCGTGTACGCGAGCGTCTGCTGTTCGGCCGCGTCCACGGTCGCGGTCGGCGGGCTGCCGGGTGTCGGCGCGGGAAAGGATCCGGGCTGGCACGAACCGGAGCCTTCGCAGGTCACCGAGGACGACGCTTCGGAGCTCAAACAGGGCGAGCTGGTGGTGCAGACCCGCGCGTCGTAGAGATCGTAGTTGGTGTCGTGATCGGCGGGTACGAGCGGCTGGGCGGTGATGAAGAACGCGCTGTCGCCGTCTTCGCCGGCTTCGAGGAAGGCCGATTCCTGTGTGGCGCTGCCGGAGGAGATCAGTGATACGCAACCCGAGGCCTGCTCACAGCTGCCGGCGCCTTCGGGCTCGTACTCGTAGACGTCCTCCTTCCCGTTGGCGGCCTGTGGCACGAGCTGATCGGGGCTGTCGAAGAACAGCCTGCCGCTGTCCGAGAGGTATTGCGGTTGGTGGATCGCCTGGTCGAGGCCGAGCGGCGTCCAACCGGGAACGCTGCCGGCGAGATACTCACCTCTCCAGTCTCCGCGTCGATCCACGAGCAACCCGTTTCCTTCGCCCGAGTCTGACGTGTCGAATACGCCCACGGGCGGCCCCGTCGGGTTGCACGAGGCGCACACCAGAAGCTGCGAGGAGGCGTCGTACAGGTATACCTCCTCGTCGTGGATGCCTTCGCTCGCGTGGTCCGCGTCGAGTGTTTCGTAGCCGACGAGCGGCATCTGCGACATGAACGCCAGATACTGGCCGTTGGGCGACACGCGCGAGGTGACATCGGTCAGATCGGGCCGGTTCGCCGTGATTCCCGCGACGCGTCCACTGCCGTGCAGGCTGCCCCAGTCGCCGGAGTCTTCATTGGAGAGAACGGCGACCAAGCTGATTGTGCCGTTGCGCCAGAGGTAGAGATCACATGTCGCCCCGGCGATCGCGACTTCCTGCACTTCATGCACGCAGTGTCCCTGCACCGCGCCCGGCGCCAGGATGCCGTTTGCCACGAAATACACGCTCGAGCCGTCTTCGCTGACTCCCGGGATCATGTTCAGCACGTCCGCGCTGCCACCCGCGGGCAGCGGAGTGAGGTCTTTGAGTGCGCACCCAAGCTTGCCGTGTGCTTCTGTGATTTCACACTCATAGAGGTCCGCCTTGGTTTCCTGACGCTGCGTCGATTCCGGAGTAAGCGGCGCCGTGTCGGTGAAGAACACCTTCGACCCATCGCTCGTGGCCGCCTGGAAGGCCACTTCGCTTTCTTCGCCGGTCGGTTCGACCACGCCCTGGGCCGCGTTCAGCTCGATCGTTTCGTGCGTGCGCGTGTCGCGCATGTAGAGTCCGCCGGGCTCTCCTTCTTCGCCTTCGACGCCGAACACGATTCGCGATCCGTCGGACGAAAGCGCGCCGCGAACGTCGGTGTCTTCCTGCCCGAGCGACGGCGCGATCGCAGGCGATCCGTCGGGCAGCACGCTCACCAGCTGCAGCGAGCCGCCCGCCTGCCACTCGTAGAGACCCTGGGTCTCGCCGCTCAGCAGCGGCACTTCGGATTCGAAGAGGACATCGTCCATGTCCGGTGTGGCGTCGACGAAATTGAGATCTCCACCGAACTTCATCTTTTCGCCCGGTTTCGCTTCGGCCGTGATATCCAGCGGCGTCACGAGCGGCAGGTAGCCCGGCGCCAGAAAGCCGCTGTTGGCTCGCGCTTCGTCGTAGAGACCCTGCTCGGGCGCAGATGGCGCGATCGACGGATCGGCTCCGGCGTAAAGCGTCTTTTCGCTGGCCCCGGGGGCGAGCGGCGGATCTTCCCGCGGTTCGACCTTGCCGAGGGGCGGCTGCAACAGGTTCAATGCGAGGTCTTCGGAGAAGAACCTGTAGTCCGCGGGTTCCCCGGTTTCGAGACCTTCGCCTTTTTCACGAGGCACCCCGAGCTCATCCGAACGCCATCCTTCGCTCGTACGCAGCGACAGCACCTGCGTGGGTTCTGGCGCGCGGTTGCCCGCCGGTTCACCGATCACCGGACCGGTCGTGACGTACGTGATCGCGCCACCGTCGCCGGCGGCTTGAACCAGGCCGCCTTCTTTCGCCAGAGGTTCGACCCCGGCGCCGTCCTTTTCCGGCGGCGAGACCAGCTCCCACGCGCGACCGTCCGCCAGCACCGCCTGTGCGCTCGGCAGCGTGTTGAAGGTGCCGTGACTCGTCGCCTGTTCGGCTTCTCCGAGCGAGTTGCTGGCGACGAGGCGATAATGATAAGTGGTGCTCGGCCGCAGACCTTCGAGCTTCTCGCTGGCGTCGACCGCGCCGAAACCGGCGCCGAGGTCGACCCCGGGGATGGCGGGCACGTCCGTGCAGCTCGAGGGATCGCTCACGCAGTCACTCGTGCCGTACTGAAAGTAGTAATGCGTGTCCTCGCCCTGCGCGCTTATGCTCGCCGAGAGCTCGACTTCGCTGGGCGTGAGATCTTGCGCGGAGAGATCTTCGACCACCGGCCTTCCCGTCCCTTCCGGCACGAACAGCTCGACCTTGTCTTCGGCCCCGTCGATCACATACACGTTGCCGGTCTTCGAATCCACGGCAACGCCCATCCCGTCTTCGAGCGACCCGGCTCCAAAGCTCTCAATGAGCGAACCGGTCGCGTCGAACACCGACACCGAGCTCCCGTCGTCCACGTACACATCGCCCCTCGCGTCTTCTCCCAGCGGCGTCCCGGCCCCGCTTGCCTGGTCGACCGCGATGCCCGTCGTGGGCTGCCTGGCGAGCTCGCTGAGCGCGATCCCGCCGTCGCTCAACACTTCGGCGCCGTTCAGCTTCGCCGTCACGACCGGTCGCGCGTACTGCCCTTCGACCGGTTCCTTTTCTTCGGCCCTTTCCCGTTCCACGACCGCCGGGCATTCTTCTTCCGCGGTCAACAATTCGTGCGCGACATAGAACTCTTCGCCGCCGCCGTCGACCGCAAACCCCGGTTTCGGACACGCGACCGGGGACAGCAACGTGGGTTCGAGCTGTTCACCGGCCTTGCTGTCGCTGAACTGTTCGATCGCGCCGTCTTCTTCTTCTTCTCCACGATAGACCCACACCCGCCCCTGCCGATCGACACCCAGACCATCCAGCCTGCCTTCTTCCAGGTCGGGCAGCCTGCCCAGCAGATCTTCGCCATCCGTGGAGAACCGCTGCACATCGGGATGCTTCGCCGCCGCGTCGGCGCCGACGTACACGGTGCCTTCACCAGCCTGCGAGTTGTCAACGGCGATCGGTCCCGCTTCCTGCAGCTGCCCCTTCCCCGCGCCCGCAATACCCGCCCGGCACGCGCTCGTACATACCTCGAATTCATCTTTGCCATCGCTCACGCCCCACCCCCAGGCAGCGATGAACTCCCCTTCCGGTCCCAGCTCCTGCACACGATGATTCCCACGATCCACGACATACACATCACCCGTGGCTTCGTTCACCGCGATCCCCGCCGGTTCCTCATGCTTGAACGCACCTTCAAACCGAAACTCGCCCGCATCTTCGCCCTCGCCGCCGAACGACCGTCCGAACGTGTGCCCGCGCTGGCTCGAGGCTGTCGCCGCCGAAGCGCTCCACCCAAGCCCGACGGCGAGCGCCAGCATCGTCAGGACATATATGCTGCGTCCGTCACGCAAACGACGGTCGCGACCGATGGACACCTCATTCTCCTTGTTCGTCCGGCGATCGTCTCGACGTGGCAACGGCCCAGGGCGTGGAAGGGCACCTGGCCCTCCCACGCACCGCGCCTTCGCGCCCGCGCGTCAGCGCGACTCGCACCGCGACGTCAGGCGACGGTATTGACCTCTAGCGCTTCTTCGTCCGTTTGGGTGTTGGTGATCGTCTGCCCAGCCTGTTCCAGCGGAGCCGATCCACCGATTTTCGAAAACAGCACGTCCTGCACCTTTTCGCCGGTAGCCGTATAGTAGTATTCCGGCTTTTGTTTTCCGACTTTCGCCGTGAATTTCTCGTCAAAGACCGTCTCCACCTTGTTCGCCGGAAGATTCGTCATCACCGAGCCCCTTACCACGACGGGTACAGGGCCGCATCCGAATTCGACAAATATTTCTCCGCTTTGCGGCACGAGATCTATCGCGACCTTCTTCTTTGTCGCGTCTTCCCACCTCAGAGTGGCCGCGATCGGGTTCACCACGATTTCGCCTTCTCCGGCCCCAGGCGATTTGCATTTGTATTCCAATGCTTCGCATCCAGTGAACTTTACAATGATGTTACCTGCGGTTTTGGGTGACGTGAATTCGCCACTCGAGGACTCGGCTTTGCAGGTTACTTTGACTTTATGGATGGTTTCCAATGTTGCCGCCCCGCCGACCCCGGTGAACTTGTTTTTCACGGCGCCCGGTTCCCATTCGTACTTTCCGGGTTTTTTGCCTTTCGCGGCCTTGGTACATACATTGTTGGCGTATTTGCCTCCGGCATGAGCCACACAGCGTCCCATTTCAGGCGCTTCGGCCCATGCGCTCGCCGCCGCGATGGCGCTGAGGGCGGCTGCCGCGAGCAGACACCAGCGCATTGCTTTCAAGCGTGTCATATGCGTTCTTTCTCCCTCTGATGACGAGATATCAAGTTTTTGGAGGTCCCGCCGCGCGTCGCGGCGGGACCCGACTACCATGCTTCGTCTAGCTTGCTGAGCGTCGACTCACTGGTGAACGTGTTTTTCCGTCTGGTGGACCGTGGAGGTCCACAGAAGGCCGATTAGCTCCGTCGTGTTGGAGCCAGCCGGCGAGGGAAGACCGAGCCCCGCGTCGACAGCCGCGTCAGCTCCGCCATTTACCCCGCACCCTTTCACGCCCGGCGCTTCATATTCGTTGTTGACGAGCGTCGCTTCTGCGTTCAGCAAAGCGGGTTCGGGTTCGCCCTCGTTCCCAATACCACCCCTAATCGGGGTATTCGGCGGCGGAGGATTGGTTTCGCCCGTCGTATACGGCACGTTGATCGGTTCCGCGGTGCTGCCGTCATAGCAGCTCTTACCGAGGAACGGATTCTTGATGTGGATCAGGACGGGGAAGCCGAAAGACTCGCCGTTTTCGCCAAAGAAAGGAGTGAAGTCCACGAAGATATCTTCCTTTGCGAGTTCGATCGTCTCAGTTGTGCTCGTCGATTTGCCCGAAGCGAGGTACGCTTCGTAGCGTGCCTTTTCGGGTTCTTCGAGCTTTTCCGCGTCGATGCCTTCTGTCAGGCTGGGGCCGGGCTCTGCCTCTTTGCTGATCTGGACATTGTTGAGAGGCGGCACATATGTATTGGCTTCAGTGTTTTCTGGATCTTCCGCGACCCCGCCGTAGAGATCGATCGGTTTCACGAAGTGCACCGTCACCTTACCGGCTTGGAAGAACGATTCCGGACCAGCTTCGCCGAAGAGGCAGAAGTGGGTTTCCGCTTCGCCTCCCGGGGTCATCACTTTCGCGCCGAACGGGCACTCGTCCATTTTTGTCCACAGGCTTTTCTTGGCCAGCGCCGACGACGCGAAGGTCAGTGTCAGCGCGCTCATCGTGAGCATGGCCACCAGGGCGAGCCCCAGCATCCTTAGATGTCTCACTTTTCCACTACTCCTTTTCCTCTCGGTGATAATCGGCCAGCATGCAAATCCGCCCAGCTTGGCGGTCTTCGCGGCTGGTCACTTGCGACCACAG
The DNA here is from genome assembly GCA_035507415.1 of Solirubrobacteraceae bacterium. GTDB lineage: Bacteria > Actinomycetota > Thermoleophilia > Solirubrobacterales > Solirubrobacteraceae > Palsa-744. The sequence goes on along the minus strand of DATJOF010000034.1, from coordinate 22,807 downwards.
GCGGACGACCCGGCGTGACCGCCCGTGCAGACGGGCGCCCCGGTCATTGGCCTGCTCCCTCAACGACGCGGCCGTGCACCATGCACGCTGCCGTGTCGAGAAGCTCTCATCCATCGGTCGACGCGTCATCTCACGCCTCTGGTCTGCGTGCGCGCGCGCCTGGGGGTGCGCTCGGCAAAGCTTTGTGCGAGCAGCTCGAGTGCGCGCCGGCCCTGCGGCGTCAGCAGCCACGCGTTCGGTTCACCGCGCGCCGCTCCGATCCCAACGTTCTCGATCACGCCCCGTCGCTCGAGCCGTGCGAGCAGCTTCGACGTCTGCCCCTCATCGGCGAGCCCGGCGGCCTGCGCGACCTCACGGTTGTTCGAATATGGCGCCTGCCCGATCGCGCTCAACACCAGCGTGGTGCGATGCGTGGCGCGGATCGGCAGCTCGTCTGCTCGCGATATCGCCTGCTCCCGCGCGGGTCCCGGCTCGGCCACCGGGGCCTCGCCGCGACCGCACGGCCTGCCCTCGAGCTCGGCCTGAGCCGCGGCCTGGCCGAGGTACGGCGCGACGATGAACGCCATCAACGGGGGGGCCAGCTCCACTAGCTTGTGGCCGTCGCCTTCGAGCATGCTCGCGCGCACGACGGAAAAGACGCCTCCGACGATCAGCTCGCTGCCCACCGTGGCCGCCGGCTTCGGCGACCCGCTTGCACGACTGCCGCCGCCATCCGGGTCGGCATCCGCCCGGCGCTCGACGAGCGCGGCCAGCATGCGGTGCAGCTGCTGTCTGCATTGAAGCGTCACGGCGGCGTTCAGCGGCGTGTCGAGCAGGAGCAAGCGAGCCCAGCGCGGCTCGTCGTCGAAGAACCCCAACATCGCAACGAGCCCCGCGCGCAGTCGCTCGAGCCATGCCGTCTCCCGGCCCGCGGCGTGCTCTAGAGTGACCGACAGCCGCTCGAGACCGGCCTCGAAGGTTGCGCGGTAGCAGTCCTCGACGGTTGGGAAGATCTCGGTGAAAATGCGCTCGGACACGCCGGCGCACGTGGCCACCGCATATGCCAGACGGGGGTCACTCGCTTGCTAGGCCCTTATTTTTCAGGACCCCTTGACAAACCTGGCGACGTATGTTCTTCTTTTTCCCACAAGCCGGGCTTGGGGAGAACCACAAAAGAGCGGCTTTGGAGACGGGCCTCGAGCAAGCCAGACGAGGTCACCGAGAGAGGCGCAAGAGGGAATCAGCGAGAGGGACGACGGAGGGAAACGAGGGAGCATCATGGGGGACGGGATCCAGATCAACCGCGTGGCTGAGCGCTTTTCAAGCCACACGCTCTCCCATCAGAAGGCCGCTTGGCGCAGGCCTTCCGGGCAGACCGCGGCTCTGCGCGAGACGCTGATCGCCGCGATGGTCGAGGTCGTCGCCGACGGCGGCGACCCCCGTCTGGCATAGTCGCGGGCCCTGCCGTAATCCCGCATCAGTACTGGGGTTTTCGCCGGGCTTCCCACGATCTTCCCACAGCAGGCTGTTTTGCCCGTCGCGCCGGCTCCGGAGCTACGGGAGCGTCAAGAACGACTGCTTCGGCGTTGAGTCACGGCTGCCCGGCGCCGCGACGCTCAGCTTGAACGCGACACGCTGACCGGTGCGCCGCCCAGCAGTGTCTGGTAGACGACGCAGTAGCGCTCGGTGAGCTCCACGAGCTTGTCGAGCTGCTGCTCGGTCGCGTCCGATTCGAGGTCGAAGACCAGCCGGATCGCGCGAAACCCGACCGCTGCGTCGTCGGCGCCCTTGACCGCGAGCGTCCCGCGGAAGTCGAGGTCCCCCTCCGCCCTGACGCTGCCGGCGACCGGGATCTCGAGCGAGGTGGCAACCGAGCGCAGCGTCACTCCGGCGCACGCCGCGAGCGCCTGCAAGAGCATGTCACCGGAGCACGCGAGCGCGCCCGATCCGCCACTGGCAGGGTGAAGACCCGCACGCACGAGGGCCTGGCCCGCGGCGACCGAGCAGGAGATCTCGTCGTCGTCGAGCTGCGCCTCGGCATGCAGCATCACCAGCGCTGACGCGGGCTCGCGTTCGTAACGCTGCTTGATCGGCTGCTGGGCTGCGCGCAGTTGCGTTCGGTCCACGGCGATGATCGCCTCTCCTTCAGTACTCGTTCTTGATCACGAAGAACGAACCACGGATGGTTCCGGCCAGCTTCGACCTCTGCCTGGCGAACTTGAACTGCGAAGCGAGCTCAGCCGGCACCTCCATGCCGTCGGAGAGCTTGAGCCCGACGGCCCGCTTGCCGTTGTCGTCGATCGTGTACATGACGTTGATCGATAGGCCGCTCTGATAGAAGACGTAGGCCATCCGGACGTTCTCGACCTGGAAGGCGGTCGCCTCCAGCGGCGGAGACAGGATGACCAGGTCGCGTTCCTCCGCGAGGATGCGGTGGACCCAGTCGATCGTCTCCTGAGCCTCGCCGGCGGGCTCGACAGTGAACACATGGTCGTACTTGTTCTTGAAGTAGCGGGCCTCATTTGCGCGCAAACCGGCGAGCGAGGCTGCCACCGGCGAGGACTCCAAGCCGGTGGTGGACACGGTGTTGAAATCCACGGCGTAAGGCACAGCGGGCTCCTCAGTCCCTGAGATGTGTCCGCTCGCGTCCAGACCGGCCGACGGCACCGACAGAAACGAGCGGTGGGCTTTGCTCAGGCCGGCTCGGGTCAGCAGAACCTGACTGGTCGATCCCGGGCTCCGGACGGTCGGGGAGGCCTCCCTGCGAGCGGTGCAGGAGCACCACGTCGCTCGCGTCGGGCACCTCGCGCGTCACGGATCTGATCGGGGTCATGCTCGCCACGGTAGCGCTCCGGTCGCGAGGCCGCTTCTCCATTCCTGCTCGACCGGTCGGACACTGCCGGGAACGGCGCGCGATCGATCGAGACGCAAGACGAGTCGTCGAGGCTTGCCTGCCAGACGCTCGGAGGAAACGCTGAGGTTGGGTTCTGTGGCGCACGCCGAAACGGCAACCCTCGCGACGTCCTCCTCGCAGAGCGGGCCGACCGCGACCTCCAGCGAAGAGCCGCTCGCGACCAGGCGAGCGTGGACACCCGAGGCGGACCACATCGACGGGTCGGCGAGCAGCGCGGCCGACCCCACCCGTTGAACGTCCTCGTGTCTTTCGACCGAGAAGTGAGCGCGGTCGGCCATGGCACGCAGCAGGCGAGGCAGGACGCGCTCCGCGACCGACACGGGCGCCATCCCCACCTCGATCGCCTCGGCCAAGCTGCCAGGCTCGGTCGAGTAAGGCTCGGCGAAGGCGTAGCCTGATCCCACCCCTTTCCAGTCGAGCGAACCGGTCGAGAACGTCATTTCGACCTCGGTGCCGCCACCGGAGGGCTCACTCCAGCGAGCACCCTTCGCCAGAGCCTGGATCGACGGCACGCCGATTCCGGCAAGCTCACCGTCGACATCGCTTGGGAACACGCGTGGAGCGCCACCGTCGAGCGCCAGTCCCACCCCGCGGTCGCGCACCGTCACGACGATCGTCGCGCCCCGGGCGAGCAGCCCGACCACGAGCGACCCCTCTCTGCCTTCATAAGCGTGCGCGGAGACGTTGTTGCACGCCTCCGTCACGGCCGTGCCGATGTCATTCAAGTCTGCCGGAAACAGCCCCGTCGCGTCGGCCAGGCCCCTGAGCGCCTGACGCACCAAGGCCACATTCTGGGCTCTGCTCGAGAGCTCCAAGCACACATGCGCCGATCGATCCATTGCGTTCGTTGCGGTCACGTCGCTATGGATTTCGACTGGATCGACCACGAGCGTAGACCAAAAGAGACGGTCGGCGGCCTATGGCGCGTTTGCAGAAGGCCGGGCGAGCGCTCGCAGTCGGTCGAGCGAGCCTCGCAAGAGCCGCGAAACCTGCATCGATGCGATCTGCACGTTCGCAGCTCCTTTCCGGGTTGCTTCACCGTGCCGACGCTCCTCCCCGACACGGCCTATCCGAAGTGCTACCCAGAACGCTCGACGCCAATCGCCGGCAACGATTCTCCGGACACAGTCGGCACCGCACCGCACCGCTGGGTCACATGTGCCCGGCCGGGTCACACGTGGCCGGTAACGCGCACGCGTGCAGAGTCTCGTTTGCCGACGAGCACCACCAAGCTTTTCGCCATCGCCACCGGCGCGCTTGTCGCGAGCCTTGCGGCGCTCCCGTTCCTGGTGCTGTGGTTCGCCGTTCCGCTCAGACGGTTGAGCGCGCTCGAGAACCGCCAGCGTGATGGCGCGCGGTGCGAAAGCGGAAGGCTCGACTAGCGAACCCGGTTTCGATGCGACGCGAGAGGGTAGCGCCACAGCAGGAGGCCGCCGGGCTTCGCGAGCGTTCGGACTCACGCCGGGCCGGGGCGGTTCTCCGAGCCGGAGCAGATCACAGGCCCCGCCCAACGTTGCAGCTGTTGACCGATGCAGCGGTCAGGTGTCGTGCCGCGCTTTCCAGACCCGCCCACAACGAGAGGATCGACGATGACCAGCAGCACGAAGAAGCTCGTAAGGTATCTGCACGAGGCACACGCGATGGAGCTGGCGCTCATCAGCGTGCTGCGCTCCGATGCGCTTGTGGCCCCACGTGGCAGCTACCGAACCGCGGTCGAGTCGCACCTACGCGAGACCCATCGTCATGCCAGCAGGGTCGAGCGGCGCCTGCGCGAGCTCGACGCCGGCGACGGGCCGATCGAGTGGATCTTCGGCGCCGTAAGCACCGTCGTGGGCCAGGCGCTCGCGCTCGGCAAGGCTCCACTCGGCCTGATTCGAGGTAGCTCGGGTGAGGAGGTGGTGCTCAAGAACGCGAAGGATGAGTACGCAGCCGAGGCTTTGGAGATAGCCACATATTTGGCGATCGAGCGTGCAGCCCAGGAGGTGGACGACGAGCAGACCGCGCGCCTCGCCGCGGACATTCGCGCACAGGAGGAGCGCATGCGCACGCGGCTCGAGCGCGAGATTCCCAGCCTGGCGGCTGCGGTGATGGGCGAGGTCGTGGGTAACGGCTCCTACGAGCTACGCCAGACGGGGGCGCCGACGCCATCCGCGATGCACGGAGCTCGGTGTCCGACTCGGCGCGGCAGCTCGAGTCCGCTGCACGGCAGACCGCACGCAAAGCACGTAAGGTGCCCGGCGTGGCGCGCACCGAGGGACGCGTCAAGGGAGCAGTCGCCGCCGCCGAGGACCTGGCGATCCCGCAGTACGACGAAGCCACCGCGCAGGAGATCGTGGAACGGCTTCCGCATCTCTCACAGATCGAGATCGCGAAGATCGAAGCGTATGAGCGCCGTACACGCGCGCGCTCTACGATCCTTTCGCGTATTTCCACTCTGCAGGCCGACGAGCCGTGGCCCGGCTATGACGAGCTGAACGTGGACGAGATCAGAAAGGCTCTCGTCGCCGCCGATCGGACTCGCATGCGCGAGGTCGCATCCTACGAGCGCTCGCACAAGGGACGTGTCGGCGTGATCGAGGCAGCAACGCGTGAAAACGAGAGCGTGGCGAGCTAGAGCGGGGGCTGGATAGGTGAGCGGCGCGCCGGCGCCAGAGAGCGAGACGTGTAGCGGCCTCGCAACGGGGTAGTCGGACGTCAGGGGCTTCTTACGGTGATCGGAGGTTTCAGATGCCACCTCGAGGTGTGAAGCCGGGCAGCAAGCGCGAGCGCCAGTACGAGCACATAAAGGACAGTGAGCGTGCAAGCGGAGCATCGCTCGATCGAGCCGAGGAGATCGCCGCGCGGACGGTCAACAAGGAGCGCGCACGCAGCGGCGAATCCCAAAGTGCTTCGCGCACATCGACAAGCGACGTCTCCTCTGGGCGGCGCGGCGGCCTGCGCTCGGGCAAGCCCGGGCCGCGCGGGCGCACTCGCGAGCAGCTCTATCAGGAGGCGCGCCGCCTCGGTATCGAAGGCCGCTCGCAGATGAACAGGGCCGAGCTTCAGCGCGCAGTCGACGCTCACAAGCACTGATCAGTCTCGGATCGTCGGCGTCCTGCACGATTGAAGTACCGGGAATCCGGGGTAGAGGTTCTCTGAGCAAGAGAACTCCAAGAAAGGGAAGCCGATGGCTACTGATAAGAATGTCGATGAGGGTAAGGGTCGCTTGAAGCAGGCGGCTGGCAGTCTCACGGGCGATGAGGGCCTCAAGCGCGAGGGCAAAGCCGACCAATCAAAGGCGTCGGCGAAGGACAAGATCGACAAGGCCGCCGAGAAGGTCAAGGACATCCTCGACGCGGACAGGAAATAGATCATGGATCTACTGCTGCTTCTGATCGTCGTTTTGGTGGTTCTCAGTATCGCGGGCGGAGCGCTTGTGAACCCTCTGGCGCTGCTGCTGCTACTGGTGGTACTGGTGCTCTTCTTGGGCCCCTACCGCGGCCGACGAAGCCGTCTTTAGGAGACGGCTGCCCGAACGCGGGGTCGGCCATCCGCCTCACGAGCGCAGCCGCTTCAAACGTGAACCGGCTATTCGCCGCTCGCCGCATGTGTGGGGTGGCAGCAGTCCATATCGCTCGAAAGGGCGCGCGTAGCGTTAAAGTGCCCGACGTAGCTGTTCGCCGGAAGCTTTTTCACGCGCGTGTGCCCGCCCGTTGTCGACAAATGTTAGGGGCGTAATCCTAGCTCGTGCGGCGCCTGTCGCCTTTGCTAGACTCGCCTGCGCTTGCCGCCGGTATTCACGCCAAGGGCCGGCCACGTTGCCCGGCACTGAGCGAACATTCACATCAATCGAGTCTGTATAGCCATAGCGATACAGGCGTCTCGAAAAGGGGCACCAGATGGAGTCGTCAACTGAGTACCCGAAGGTGACCACCGGTGAGGGGTACGCGGTCGCTCATCTGCAGGACCTCGGCGATGGGCCGGGCTTTCTGAAGATCCGCAAGGGCATGGGCGTGACGGCGTTCGGCGTAAACGCGATCGTGTTGCCGCCGGGCGTGGAAACGGGCTTTCACTACCACGACGAACAGGAGGAGCTTTACTTCGTGCACCGTGGAGCGATCGAGATCGAGTTCGGCGACGGCTCGGTGTGTCAGCTGGGCGAGGGCGGACTGGCGCGCGTGGATGCGCCGACCCTGCGCAAGATCCGAAACGTCGGCGAGGTCGAGGCGGTGTACCTGTGCGCGGGAGGCAAGGACGGCTACATCGGCCGTGACGGTCGCGTGCCGGAGGGCGAGGAGCAGCGGGTGCGGGTGATCCACGACCTCTCCAAGGGACAGCAGTCGGGCTGAGCCAGGATTCGCGCGGGCTGCGACGCGGCGCGGCGTTGACGATCGTGCTCGCCCAAAGGCGAGTTTGAACCCATAGCCTCCCGGGCGCTGCCGCAGGAGCGTCGAGCGCCTGGTCGCCCCCGAAACCCTGCATGGCCTCGAGTGATATGAATCTCGCGATGGACGAACGCGCTACTCCCATCGCCGCGTTGCTGCACGAGGCCGGTGAGACGCACCACTTGGTCTACCGCATCGTCGACGGCGAGGACCCGGACTGGGCGTCCTGGTACGCCGACTGGCTGATCGAGCATTCGGAGCTGCCCGCAATCCTGGGGGCCAAGCCGATTCGGAGCGAGCTCGTGTGGCTGCTCGTAGGGCTCGACAGGGATTACGGCGACACAAGCCCCAACGTGCCGTGGCCGGAGTGGTATGCCCAGCGCATCGTGGAACATCTCGGCGCTGGCAGCTAGCTCGGCATTATCGCCGCCGGCCGGCGCGGCAGACGCTTGGCGCGGGACAGCCCGCAGGAGGAGGAGATCGTGAGCAGGAACGTCGCTTCGGAGCAGCGCCTGGTGCTACCGATCGCTGACCGGCCGTACACGGGTCCACTGCCCTACGACGCGAAGGATTCGGACGCCAAGTTCGAGCCGATCCGGCCGCTGCGCCCGCCGGCTGGCGCCCCGAACGTGCTGATCGTGCTGCTCGACGACGTCGGCTTTGGCGCCTCGAGCGCGTTCGGCGGGCCCTGTCGGATGCCCACGGCCGAGCGGCTCGCGGCGGGGGGACTGAAGTACAACCGCTTTCACACGACCGCGCTTTGCGCCCCCACGCGCGCAGCGCTGCTCACGGGGCGCAACCACCACGCCGTTGGCATGGGCGCGGTCACCGAGGTCGCCACCGCCGCCCCGGGCTACAACGCGGTGCGACCGAATACGGCAGCGCCGATCGCGCAGACGCTGAAGCTGAACGGATACTCGACGGCGCAGTTCGGCAAGTGCCACGAGGTTCCCACCTGGCAAACCAGCCCGATGGGGCCGTTCGACGCCTGGCCCACGGGTGGCGGCGGCTTCGAGCACTTCTACGGCTTCCTCGGCGGCGAGACAAACCAGTACTACCCGTCGCTCTACCACGGGACGACGGCGATCGAGCCCGAGCGCACACCCGAGCAGGGCTATCACCTCACCGAGGACCTTGCCGACCGCGCGATCGACTGGGCCCGCCAGCAGAAGGCGCTGATGCCGGACAAGCCGTTCTTCATGTACTTCGCCCCCGGCGCCACGCACGCTCCCCTGCAGGTGCCGCGCGAGTGGGCAGACGGGTACACAGGGCGGTTCGATGATGGCTGGGACGAACTGCGGGCGCAGACGTTCAAGCGTCAGCTCGAGCTGGGGGTCGTCCCCACCGAGGCCGAGCTCACGGCGCGCCCGCCCGAGATCCCTGCCTGGGAGGAGATGCCCGACGAGCTCAGACCGACGCTCGTGCGCCAGATGGAGGTATATGCCGGGTTTCTCGAGCACACCGACCATCACGTCGGTCGTGTGGTGCAGGCTCTCGAGGAGCTCGAGATCCTCGACGACACGCTCGTCTTCTACATCATCGGCGACAACGGCGCCTCCGGCGAGGGTGGCGTCAACGGCAGCTTCAACGAGGGATTCGTGTTCAACGGCGCCGGCCACCTCGAGACTCCGGAGTTCCTCACGGCGCACATCGACGAGATCGGCTCACCCAGCGGCTACAACCACTACGCGGTCGGCTGGGCCCACGCGATGGACACGCCCTACCAGTGGACCAAGCAGATCGCCTCGCACTGGGGCGGCACGCGTTGTGGCACGGTGGTTCACTGGCCGCGCGGCATCACTGCGAAGGCCGAGGTCCGCTCGCAGTTCTGCCACGTGATCGACATCGCGCCGACGATCCTCGAGGCCGCCGGGATTCCTGCGCCGCTGAGCGTCAACGGCGTCCAGCAGATGCCCATTCACGGGGCGAGCCTGGCCCCCACCTTCGACGACGCCGGCGCTCCGGAGCTCAGCGATACGCAGTACTTCGAGGTGTTCGTGAACCGCGGCATCTACCACAAGGGTTGGACCGCCGTGACGCGCCACAGCGTCCCCTGGGTGACCGCGGACATGCCCGCGCTCGATGACGACGTCTGGGAGCTGTACGGTCCCGGCGACTGGACCCAGGCGCACGACCTGTCGGCGTCGCAAGCGGACCGGCTGCGCCAGCTTCAGCGCCTGTTCCTGATCGAAGCGGCGCGCCACAACGTGCTTCCGCTCGATGACCGCCGCATCGAGCGCTTCGATCCCGCCACGGCCGGCAGACCCGAGCTGATCACGGGCAACTCGCAGCTGCTGTTCCCGGGCATGGGGCGCCTGACCGAGAACTGCGTGCTGAACATCAAGAACAAGTCTCATGCGGTAACTGCAAGCGTGTCGATCACGCACAGCCCCGGGAGCGGGGTGATCATCGCCCAGGGCGGAGCGTTCGGCGGCTGGAGCTTGTATCTGCACGAGGGGCGTCCCACCTATTGCTACAACCTGCTCGGCCTCGCCCGGGTGAAGGTCGCGGCCGAGGAGCCGGTCGCGCCCGGCGAGCATCAGATCCGGATGGAGTTCACATACGACGGCGGCGGCCTGGCGAAGGGAGGAGACGTGGCTCTCTACCTGGACGGCAGGGAGGTTGCCACGGGTCGCCTGGAGGCGACCGTGCCGCTGATCTTCTCGGCAGACGAGACCACCGATATCGGCAGAGATGCAGCCAGTCCCGTCAGCGACGACTACGGTCCCGGCAGCTGTACGTTCAGCGGCCGCGTGCGATGGGTGCAGATCGACCTCGGCGAGGATGCTCGTGACGCGGACCACCTGATCACGGCCGAGGAGCGACTGCGGCTCGCGATGGCGCGCCAGTAACGCTCTGACGGGAACCGTGCGCCGATGAGTTGGGCTCTGGCCACCGTCGGGCTCGCGGCAGCCCCGGGACGCGCTCGAACTCGCGCTGGTTGGTGGTCGCCAACGGCATGCCGTGAGCGACGGCGGTCGCGCCAGGCGAGTATTCTGAGCATCGATGAGAGCAGTAAGGGCATCTGCTCGCCTCGATGAAGCCGGCGCAACGGTGAGGATGTCGTGAGCGTCGCGGGGTGCCTGGCTCGCGGTGGCTGGCAGGGCTGTCATGAGCACGCGTCCACCTACGAAACGGTGTTCGTAGCGCTCGTGATCGCTGCGCTTCTCGGCGCGTGCGTGGTGATCGCGATCCTTCTCAAGCGCCAGCATCGCCGCCCGAAGCCGGTCGCCGACCAGTGGGGGGCACTGGCAGTGATGGGCGAGCTCTGTCCGCATGGCTGGCAGGCCCAGATCACGCTGTACGGATGGAACGCTCCGGTGCCCGCCGATGCGCCGCGGGCACGGGCGCCGCTCGTGGAGCTCGAATGGAAGCAATTCGACGAGGATCCCATGCAAGTCGCGGTGGCACGACGCGTTTGGGCGCCGACGATCGACCAGGCGCTGCAAGCGATGGTCGACGACCGCCACACGGACATCACGTTCGAGCAGATCGAGCAGGCCGTCGCCGAAACAGACGACGTGCAGTGGAACGACTGAGCTCGGTGCCGTCAACCGAACCCTGTGGGTGCCGAGTGCCGTCGGCCGAACCGTGCGGGTGCCGAAGATCCGATCAAGCCGATCTCGTGGGAAACCAAGTCATCGAGACCGTATAGGGGACGCCTAGGGGACATTCCCAATTGCGCGGCTCGCGCTGGGCGCCGAGACTGTGGCCATGCTCGAGACGGCGACAGATCGCGAACTCACGCAAGCGCCGGTCTGCGTTGAGGACGCGGCGTTCCTGTTCGCCGACATCGTCGGCTTCACCGCGTTCACCGATGATCACGGCGATGCGCGCGCGGCCGAGCTCGCGTGGCGTCTGCGGCTCGGCGTAGAGAGCCAGCTGGGCGCCGACGCACATGTCGTCAAGACGCTCGGCGACGCTGTCATGGTTAGGATCGCAGACCCCGTCGAGGCGGCCGCTGCAGGGCTGCTGATCATCGAGCGCGCGCTGCCCGGGCCGGTCGATCCACCCGTGCGCGTCGGCATCGCGTCCGGACCGGCCGTCGAGTGCGACGGCGACTTCTTCGGGGCCGCCGTGAATCGCGCCGCGCGCGTGGCAGCGCTGGCGGGCGCCGGTGAGGTGCTCGTCAGCGACGAGTTCGCCCGGGTCGCGCGCTCGCAGAGCATCGAGCTCGAACGACGCGGGGTGAAGCGGCTTCGAAACATCTCACGTCCGGTCGTGGTGCACGCGGTACGCGCGCGCGCGGGCGCGAGCGCGCGTACGGAGCGCGAGCCGCGGGCGCATGCAGGGACGATGCGCCCAAGTTCGAGAGCGGGAGCGGACCATGTCCACGCCTGAAGAGCCGGCCACGCCCAAGCCCGAGGAGCCGGCCATGTCGACACCCGAGGGACCGGACACGCCGACGCCAGAGGGTGGGAGAGAGGGCGCAGCCGTGCCTACGCCCGAGCGCCGGCCCCATTTCGTGCGGACTCGCCGCGGGCGACTCGCGGGCGGCGTGTGCAGCGGCCTCGGCGCGCACTTCGGGGTCGATCCTCTGCTGCTGCGCATCGCGTTCGTGGGCCTGACCCTGCTGGCGGGCGTGGGGTTGTGGCTGTACCTGGCGATCCTGCTGTTCACGCCCGAGGAGGGCGCGCGGCGCGCGCCGATCCTGCTGCTCGGCTCCTCCTGGCAGACCGTGCTCGGCGCCGTCACGCTGATCGCCGGGGTCGCCGTGCTCGTCGCCGTGCTCAGCCACAGGCTGCTCGGCAGCGCGGCAGGATTCGGCGCCACAGTCGGCCTGATCGCGCTCGTCGGGGCGCTCGCAGCGCTGATCTGGATGCGGCTGCGCGCGCGCGTGGACACGAGCAAGAGCGCGGATCTGCAGCTCGCGCGCAACCTTGCGCACTTCATCGCGGTGCTCGCCGGCCTCGTGCTGCTCGCGGTCGCAGGCGCCGGTCTCGCCGGCACCGAGCGCCACGTCGCCGCCTGGGCGGTGCTCGCGCTCGGCGTAGCGCTCGCGCTCAGCGCGTTCACGTCTGTGCGATGGCTCGTGCTCGCGGTCGGCGCCTTCGTGCTGCCGGTCGTCATATTCGCCGCCGCCGGGGTCGATCTGGACGGCGGCCTCGGCGAACGTCTCTATCGCCCGCGCGCCCTGAGCCAGCTGCGCAGCAGCTATGAGCTCGGCGCGGGCAGGCTCGAAGTGGACCTGCGCGGTGTCCGCATTCCAGTCGGTCGGACTGCGCTGCACGTGCGCCTGGGCCTCGGCGAGCTCGTCGTGGTGGTGCCCAACGACGTGTGCGTGCTCACGCATGCACGCCTCGGCGGGGGCTATGTGGGAGCGGTCGGCGGCGAATCGAAGGGCCTCGACGTCGCCTGGCACGACCGACAGTCCTCGCCGGCGAGTGCACGCGTACTCGACCTCGAAGGCCATGTCGGGCTCGGTGCCCTGTTCGTCGTGGACCGTCCGCTCGAAGGCCGCTACCAGGTGGGCGCGTACGGCAACGACGAAGCCTGCCTTGCCGGCGAGGCAACACAGTGAGGCCCACGGCGAGCATAACTGCGCTCACCGGCGGGTTCGTCGTGATCGTGCTCGGCGTGCTGCTCGTGCTCGCGGCCGACGGCCAGATCACCCTGCGCTTCGCGTACACCGCACCGCTGATCGTCGCGGGGGTGGGCGCGGTGCTGCTCGCGAGCGGCCTTGAAGCACGCGGGCGCGGCCGCGGCTGAAATCATCTGCGCGAGCGATGTCCGCCACCAGCAACCCCTCGCGCGGCAGCGCGAGGATCGCAGTCGGGGTCAGCCTGCTCCTCGCCGGCGGCCTGCTGCTCGTGCGCCCGACCGGCCTGTGGCCGGGCGACCCGATCGTGTGGCCGGCGGCCGGCGGAGTGCTCGGCGCGCTGCTGATCTGGCGCGCGCCCTCGCCGGTTTCGCGGGCGAGGCGCCCCTGGGCTGCCCACCCCTCGCGTGAGCCGGTGCCCGAGCGCGCCAGGGCGGCCCGCGTCGCCACGCTGGTGCGCCCCGAGGTGAGCCGTCGCGGCCTCGGCATCGCGCTCGTGCTGGCGGCGGGTATCGCGTTCCTGTGGGCAAACGGCGCCGTGCGACCGGCCGGTGAAGCCGTGCTCGCCGCCGTCGCCGTCCTGATCGCCGCCGCGCTCATCTTCGCGCCCTCCTGGCGGAGCCTCGCACGCAGCCTCGCGGCCGAGCGCACCGAGCGGATCCGCTCACAGGAGCGCGCCGACGTGGGCGCCCACCTGCACGACTCGGTCCTGCAGACACTCGCTCTCATACAACGAAACGCCGCGGACCCCAAACGCGTGGCAAGCCTCGCCCGCACCCAGGAGCGCGAGCTGCGCGCGTGGCTGGCTGGTGAGCAGCCAAAGTCGAGCGATCGGCGTCTCGCCGGCGCGCTCGAGTCCGCCGCCGCAGAGATCGATGCTGCCAGCGGAAGCTCGATCGAGCTCGTCGCGGTCGGCGACTGCGATCTGGATGAGCGCAGCTCGAGCGTGCTCGCGGCAGCGCGCGAGGCGATGCTGAACGCGGCGAAGTTCGCAGGCGAGCGTCCGGTGTCCGTCTATGCCGAGCTCTCCGAATCGCGCATTCAGGTGTTCGTGCGCGACCGCGGCGCGGGCTTCGACCCCGGCGCAGTGCCCGCCGAGCGGCGCGGCGTGCGCGAGTCGATCGTCGGGCGCATGCAGCGCGCGGGCGGCCGGGCGAGCGTGCGCTCGACACCCCAGCAGGGCACCGAGGTGGAGCTCACGCTCGAGCTCGGAGGCCACGCATGAACGCCGCATCGCCGCCGCGCGTCCTGATCGTCGATGATCACGCGCTCTTTCGCGCCGGCGTGCGAGAGAGCCTCGGAGCGGGCGTAGAGGTGGTGGGCGAGTGCGGCGACGTCGAGCAGGCCGTGTGCAGCATCCAGGAGCTCCGGCCCGACGTCGTGCTGCTCGACGTGCACATGCCGGGCGGCGGCGGCGTACAGGTGATCGAGCGCTCCTCGCAAACCGCCCCGGCCACGCGCTTCCTCGCGCTGTCGGTGAGCGACGCCGCCGAGGACGTGATCGCGCTGATCCGCGCGGGCGCGCGTGGCTATGTGACAAAGACGATCTCCGCGCAGGAGCTGACCGACGCGATCCGCCGCGTCAGCGACGGTGATGCCGTCTTCTCGCCGCGCCTCGCCGGTTTCGTGCTCGACGTCTTCGCCGGGCAGCTCCCGCCCGCACAGGTCGACCCGGAGCTCGATCTGCTGACCCCGCGCGAGCGCGAGGTGCTCCAGCACATCGCGCGCGGCTACATGTACAAGGAGATCGCCGTGCGCCTCGGGATCTCGGCGAAGACGGTCGAGGCACACGTCTCGGCGGTACTGCGCAAGCTGCAGCTCTCAAACCGGCACGAGCTCACCCGCTGGGCCGCACACCGGCGGCTGATCAGTGAGTGACCGGCGAGCGCCTCAGAAGCCGACCCGGAAGGCCTGCGGCGATGACGATCACGATCGGAACCCTCTCGTTCGACAAGGTCGAGTACGACGCGGATGCGGACGTGCTCCACCTGAGCGTCGGGGAGCCCAGGATGCCAGCCGAGTCGTTCGGCACACCGGAAGGCCACAACATCCGCTACGACGACACGGGCGCGGTCATCGCCATCACGATCGTGAACGCGAAGTGGCTGCTCGAGCGCGATGGCGAGATCAGGCTGACGATCCTCAAGTCGTGTGCCGGCAGCCGATCTGGAGCCGGCGCTCGCTGGCTGACCGCGCCGCGAAACATCGCGGCCTTCGGCTCCGGTAGCTAGCTTGGCTGCGAAGACCGACCCGCCCCCAAGAACGGCGGACTACCGGCCCTCCCTAACGCCGGCCTTTGGGCCGGCGGTCTCTTTGGCGGGGCCGTGCGGGTCAGCCGGGCAGGGGCCGTCGGTGCCGCAAACCCGATCACGAGGCAATCTCATATTCGTGGGTGAGCCCGCCGAGCACATCACGCCGCCTGACCGACGGAGGATCGTTGCCATCGCCTTACCGCGCGCGAATCCAGCATCGGCACGGCCATGCCTCGCTCATGTCCCGAATCCCGTCCGCTCGAATGCCGGGCCAGTCCTGGCGCCATACGCCGGGTCGTTGGTCGGCGTGGTGATCGTGTAGAGCTGCGTGAGTAGGCGGCGCAGCTGAGCGAACTTTCGCGGTCCCAGCTGTTGTTCCCAGTCGGCTTCGACCTCTTGGACGATTTCGTAGATCGCTTTGGTTGCAGCATGGCCTCTGGGGGTGAGGCGGATGCGCTTGGAGCGTTGGTCGTTGCTGTCGGTTTCGCGGGTCAGGTATCCGAGCTCCTCCAGTTGCCCGAGGAGGTAGTTGAGCGCCTGCTTGGTCATGCGCGTCTGGGTCGCGAGCTCCGAGGGGCGCTGGTTCTCGGGGCCCGGGTACCGCCAGACGTCCACGTGCGCTGCGACGAGGTCGGTGAAGCCGCGGTCGTGCAGGCCGGCGAGCATTCGCTGGCGCACCGTCTCCCATGGCACTCGCAACAGCGCCCCGATCAGCGGCGGCGGCGGTGAAGGCCTAACATCGGGCTGAGTAAAGCCACTTGACAGACTCATGGGCCAAGTATACACTGGTCAAGTCACTTGACTCATGGGCTCTGCCCGAAGAAGCCGGTACGTACAGGACCATCGAAAGGAGCCAGCGTGCACGAGATCATGGACAACGACACGATCACGGTCGGTGATCTCGGCGTGCGCTTCCTGGTCGAGGCCGGGGATTCGAACGGGAGCGCGTCGGTGTTCGAGTGCTACGTCCCAGCCGACTCGCGGATGCCGACGCCGCACAGCCATGACGGGTTCGAGGAGACGATCTACGGGCTCGAGGGCATTACGACCTGGACGATCGATAGCGAAACGGTCGACGTCGGGCCCGGCGAGGCGGTGTGCGTCCGGCGCGGACAGATCCACGGGTTTGAGAACCACGGCGACAGTGACGCGACGTTCCTGGCGATCGCGACCCCGGCCGTGTTCGGCTCGGCTTACTTCCGCGAGATCGCCGAGGTCCTCGCCGCCAGTGCCGGCGGCCCTCCGGATCTGACGGCGATCGCTGGGGTGATGCGCCGCCACGGCCTCACCCCCGCCCAACCCAGGGATTCGATCTCGACCCGACAGGAGCAACCCAGATAAAGATCCTCGTCTTCGGAGCCACGGGGATGATCGGCACTCGCATAGGCGAGCTGAGTAAGGGGAAGCGCACATGGATCAACCGACCGCAGAGCAGGCGTTGAAAAGGCTCGAGCCGCTGATCGGTGAGTGGAGCTTGGAGGCGATCCCGCCCGACGGAGAGCCCTGGCCCGGAAAGGCGCGGGCGACGTTCGAGTGGCACGAATCCGGCGCTCACCTCCTCGCGTGCTCGACCGTGGAAATGCCCGGTGCACCCAACACCGTCTCGATCATCGGGTGCGACGCGGCGAACGGCACCTACTACCAGCTCTACTCCGACGACCGCGGTGTCTTCCGCGTGTACGAGATGACGATCGGCGACGGCGAGTGGAGATTGTGGCGCGAGGGCCAACCCTTCGCCCAGCGCTTTATCGGCAGGTTCGCGGACGACGGGGACACGATCGTTGGCCGCTGGGAGGCGGCCGAGGACGGCACGAACTACCAGACCGACTTCGACCTGATTTACAGGCGGATCAACTGATCCCCGGCCGCGCACTGTCTGATCGCCCTCCGCCGACGGCGGATTTCATAGGATGGGACGCACGACGAGCATCCCCTGGCTCGAGACGAGCTCCGCCAGGTCGTCCGCCAAGCGTTGGACGAGCTCGCTCGCCTGTTGCTCGAAGCGATCCGCCTCGGCGATCTCCGCGATCAGCACGTAATCGGCTTGATCGATCGCCTGTCCGGGCACGTCCGCCGGCCGTGTGAGACGCCACTCCGACACTACGTCCAGCGACCCGCGCACGATGTCCCGATCCCCCGCCATCAGACGCTCGAAGTCCGCCGCCCGCTCCGGCGAGCGCAGCTGAAACCACATGAGGAGTGTCGCGGGAGGACTCATGCCACCGTCGACGCAACGGGTGTCGCTGCTGAACTCGGCATTGACTCGGGGTCCCCGCCGGCCGCGCTCGACAGCCACGCGGGCTTGTCGTCGGTCGGGCCTCCGCCCCGATTGATGACGATCCAGCTGTTGGCGAGCGCGACGTTGGTCGGCTCTCCCGAACGGGCCACCCTGCCGCCCAGAACATCGGTGTAAAAGCGGCGCGAACGCTCTACATCATCGGAGACGATGAAGTGGGTCAAGACCAGTTCCTGGTCGGGGGTGCTCATGCTGATCTCCCTTGTGAATTGATGCCGTGCCTTGCACCTCAGGGGCTTGGGCTGTCCGCGCGACGCCCTCGAGGCCGGGAAGACCTGGGCACCGGTCCAGATCTCGTCCACCTCAGCGCCTCACCCGGCAAGGTGCTCGTGAGCCTACTGCAGCGGTCACCGTGGACCCTTTCAGACCTCGGCGCGTTGACCGCGCTCGAGGACACCTACGCTCAGCGCGCGACGCTGCCGAGCTGATCGGAGCGTCCGGCCTTCAGGCGGGACCACTGGGCGGACGGACGTCCGTTGGTGCGTAGATGGGACATGACGGGCGACTGCGGCCAGCCGGCGGGCGAGTCCTCCCAGGTCTCCTGCCGCCCGTAGACGGTTAGGTCGAGCAGTCCGTAGCTGTAGTCCATCGCCTCGACGCCGCGGAGGGTGGTCCAGTAGGTCTCGAAGACCCTGTCGCCCTTGCGCAGATAGCAGACCACGTGCATTTTGCCGACGCGGCGCCCGATCAACAGGGCGTCGCCGGACTCCTCGGCCGAATACCAGGGCATGTCCCAGCCCATGAAGTCGCGGTAGCGGATGCTCTCCTCGTACGGCCCCTGGCAGAACGTGGCGTAGGTGACGCCGCGCGAATGCAGGTAGGAGAGCTCGCCGACCTGTGTCGTGTAGTGGGTGCAGCCCTCGCATTGCTCGGCCGCGGTTCCCCCGGCGTGCCACATGAAGTAGTAGGCGATGAGCTGCCGGCGTCCCTCGAACGCGTCCAACAACGTCACCGCCCCGCGCGGACCGATCAGCGGGAGGCTCGGGTCCATCTCGACCATCGGGAGCCGGCGACGTGCCGCGGCGATCGCGTCGCCCTCTCGAGTGTGCGCCTTCTCTCGGACCCGTAGAGCATCGAGCTCAGCTTGAAACGTGTCCCGCTCGACCACGACGGGACTTGCCACTAGGTCGGTCACATCGGCTTCTGTCGGCCTGCGCTCGTTCGGTTCGTGGTTCATTGTCGCCTCGATTCGCTCGCTAGTGGTCGGTTATAAGCGGAGCCTCAGTATTGCTCGATGAGACGGCGGCACACCTCGCCGACGAAGCCGTCGAGGTCGATCACCAATCGTTCCCCGCCGGGGGCCGGCCGATCGATGGCCGTCGGGTTTCCCTTACGTTCGCTGTCGGGTTTTCCCTAGTTGCCCAGTAGGGATCGCGGGGTGGCGGCTCGGGGTTCGGCGGTGCAAATATTGTCGAGCCACCGAGTCTCAAGAAAGGCAGAGGCCCATGAAAGCGTCAAGAATCACGATTTTCGTCCTCGCGGCCGTCTCGCTCGTGCTTGGGACGGGAGGAGTCGCGTTCGCAGCAAAGGCTCCACCAGATCCACACAAAGTGGGCGGCACCACGCTCAGCAGCATCGCGCTCAACGGCAAAGTCGGCACGAGGTTCACGGTCGAGGAGGGGGAAGAATTGAAAGTGAGCGCCCACTGGGCAGACGAAAACGGAGCGTGCCCGGAATGCGACGACTTCGTGGCGGTGGCCCTCGCCGGACAGACCTCCGCCGGTTGCATCGAGGACGGATACGATGACACGGAAAGCGGCGACGGGGAAGTCGACCTGGGGCCGGCGCCCGAACCGGGGACATATGACATCGTCGCCAACTTCGAAGAGGTGTACAACTGCGGGGAATACTGGAATGCGAGCAACTCGACCTCCTACCCGGTGCTGGTGGAAGTCAAAGTGAAGGCGGTCGTCCACAAGGCCCGAGCGGACGTTCAGCACAACAACGGCGACTGCGGGAAACCGCTCGAAAATGAGCCGATCGTGGGTTCGGCGAAATTCACGCGCAACGGCAACACTCTCACTGTCAGCTACAAAGCCAAAGACCTCGAACCCGGTCACACCTACGCGTTCGAATTCTACGGCAACGAATGCCAGCGTCTCGGAACAGTCGCGACGTTCGTGGCGAACGCGAAGGGCGTCGGCCACGTCAAAGGTTCGATGATCGTCCCCGCGGGCGACACAGAATTCTTTGTGGACGCGTTCGACGGCGAACAGCCCAACGACTCGTTCATCGTCACGCTGCCGTAGCTGTCCGCCGAACAATGGAGTTCATCTGGGCGGGCGGTCGCCTGCGGCCGCAACGACCCGGTGCGCGCGACCGGCGGTACGCCGGCCAAGCTGGGCGACCGGCAGGCTTGGAGCGGCGCCGGGTCCGCGGCCTTCGGCGGGCGCCGGGTTGGCGGCCTTCGGCGGTCACGTGCGGACGTGTGTGCGCGCGATGCTGGTGGTACGGGCGCGCAACCATCTCGGGGTCGCACGACCATCCGAGGTTCGCCGCAATCAGCGGATCGTCCGCGGTCACGCCCTCAGATCGATCTGCGTTAGTCTCGGTGTGCTGGGCGCGGGCTGAGCACCGACAGAGGGTGGACCCCCTTGCGTCTGGGGCCGGTTCCGCGTCCGGCTTGGGGTCCGCGAGCTTGCACCGCGAGCCGGGCGGGAACACGCTCCCGCCCGGCTCGCGACACGTCGCGATCGCCGCGCCCTGCCCGAGCACCCCGCGCGCAGCAGGCCTCGCTCGAGCGGCCGCTCACTCGATCGCCTTGGATGACATCGTGAGGATCTGTGCTGCTCCGACCGGTGCCGGAGCAGCCTGCTCGGCGGGAGCACCCGGGATCTGCGGATGCGGGAGGTGATGCTGGCGCTCCTCCTCGCTCACGGCGATGTCGTGCGCGGAGGCCGCCAGCGTCTGGTCGAGGCTGCGCTGGATCTCGGGCAGTGTCCCGGGCTCCGTGCGATGCATCCAGTACAGGCGCGCCGCGCCGAGCAGCATGAAGCCGAGGAAGATGTACGGGAACAGGTTGACCGGATATTCCGGGGCCGGGTAGAAGCTGCCGACCGTCGGGACCATCAGGCAGGCGAACGCGGCCACGGCCACCACCACGTGCCGGGCGCGCAGCTCGCCGAGCTTGCGCATGTAGAACGGCGCCGCGACGGTGATCATGAAATACGCGAACAGGAAGCCGAACGCGGCCATCGTGCCGGCATCGCCGAAGATCGTCGACGGTTCGGTGCCGGTGGCGTACACGATCATCGCCACACCCAGAATCAGCGCCCCATAGGATGCGAGCGCCACGTGCGGTGTCAGGTTGCGCGGATGCGCCGCGTGCAGGCGCCTGGGAAGGAAGCTGTGGCCTCCGAGCGGGAAGATGATGCGCGCGCCCGCGTTCAGGCAGGAGAGCGACAGCGAGAAGAAGCTCACCATCGCGCCGAGCGCGACGGGCACCTTGAACCAGGCGACGCCATAGGCCTTCGAGATGGTCGTCAGCGGCGTCGTGAGCGACCCGAGGTCTGCGCCCGCCTGCTTGGCGCCGAAGACCTCGACGTAGCTCATGAGCACCATGAAGGCGCCCGTGATCAACAGGCTCCAGACGACCGCCCGCGGCACGTTGCGAAACGGGTTCCTGGCCTCACCGCCGAGCGTCGTCGCGCTCTCGAAGCCGACCAGGCTGAAGATGCAGATCACGATCGCGAAGTCCATGCCTTTCAAGCTCACGCCCTTCAGCTTGAGCTGCGCGGTGTCGACCGTGAAGCCGTGCTTGAAGAGGATCACGGCCGCCAGCGCGAGGATGCACGTGACGGATATCGCCTCGAGCGCGAGCGTCAGCAGCGAGGAGATGCGGATGTCCTTCCAGGCGATCGTCAGGCAGATGAAGCCGCTGATGGCGAACAGCAGGAAGGGGCTGACGGTGCCGTGCAAGCCGATCCCGGACAGGAATTCCTGTGCGAAGATCGCAAAGCCGGCGAGTCCCGCGGTCGCGATGCCCCAGTATGACCAGATCAGGCTCCAGCCGGAGAGGATTCCGGCAGACGGGCCGAGCCCCTTGGCGGTGTAGGCGTACATCGAGCCGGCGGTCGCCGATCGCCGTGCGAACTGGTTCAGTCCGAACACGACGAACAGGAGCATGATCGTGCCGAACAGGTACGCCGCCCAGGTTCCCTGACCGGCGTCCACATATGCCAGAGCGATGATCAGCACGGCTGTCATCGTCGGCGAGATCACTGCCACCGACTGGGCCAGCAAGGGCGGAAAGCCCAATGCGTGCGGCCTCAGCCGGGGCGGTCGCCCATTGTGTGGCTGTTTACTCGCAGCCTTCGCCGGCTGCGACGCGATGGTGCTGCTCATATCGGGTGGACCCCCTTACTAGCGTTTTGGTAAAGGTGCGCGGAACTTATGCACCCGATGCACGCGAGGGTATGGCCGGAAGTCCAACGTTGTGTCACACCATTTGGACGCAACGAGAGCATGTCTGACGAGGCGCCCAGTGCGTTTTACCACTATCGGCGCAGCCGTGAATTTGTCACAACTGACGCGTACGTCGTGCGGCTTTGCACTATGAGAATGAGTGTGTCCCGATGGCCGTGGAACTTGGTGACGGTATCCAGGTGAAGTCTCTCAGGTGAGGGGGGTCGGTGTCTCCTTTGCGATCGTGTGATGGTGAAGATTGCGCTCGACCGATAGCGCTAGCTTGGTGAGGGGCTGCGCTGCCGGGCCGCTCGCGTAAGTTTGCAGCCGACGCGGTTCTCGCCGCGTGGAGATGTCACGCATGTGAGAGCGAGAGAATCGACTCGAGGCGAGCGCGGTCGTCGGAGTCCAGAGGAAGCAGCGGCGGCCGCGGAACGCCCGCCGGCTCGCCGAGGATGTCCAGTCCGGACTTGACCGCCGTGGGCAGGCCCTTGGAGACGATGAAGCTGAGCAGCGGCAGAAGCTCCTCGTAGATCTCTGTCGCTCGCGCGGTTTCCCCGGCTGCAACCGCCTCGTACAGCGCGATGACGGGGGCCGGTCGCAGGCACGGAGCCGCGGTGCACCACCCGCTCGCTCCGGCGAGCAGCGCCTTCAGGACGAGCGGGTTGCTTCCGTTGTAGAACGGCAGCTCCCCTGAGGACAGCTGTTTGATATCGAGCATGCGCTGGATGTCGCCGGTCGACTCCTTCACCATCGTCACGTTCGCGATCGACTCGAACATGTCGTTGAGCAGCGTCGGCGACATGTCGATTCCCGATGTCGCCGGGTTGTTGTAGGCCATGATCGGGATCGAAATCGCGTCGCTCACCGAGGTGTAGTGCTGCACGATCTCGCGGTCGTTGAGCGCCCAGTATGAAACGGGTATCACCATCACTGCCGTCGCGCCGGCCTGCTGGGCGTACTCGGCTCGGGCCACCGTTCCGGCGGTGGTGAGGTCCGATGAGCCGACGACCACAGGCACGCGCCCGGCGACGGCCGCGACGGTGGCGTCGACGACGG
>DATJOF010000033.1:0-131941 GCA_035507415.1 Solirubrobacteraceae bacterium | reverse complement strand
CGCGGCGAGTGGGACGAGGACTGGCGCGGCTGGTGGGGCCCCGAGCCGCCCTATCACGCGCCGGTGTTCGTGCTCACCCACCACCCCCACGACCCTATCGAGATGGAGGGCGGGACTACCTTTCATTTCGTCGAGGGCTTTAACGCAGCCTACGCTCGAGCGTGCGCAACGGCCGGCGCGCGCGGTGTCGACATCGCGGGTGGCGCATCGACGGTCCGCCAGGCGCTCGCGGCGGGCGCGATCGACGAGCTCACGCTCGACGTCGTTCCTGTCCTGCTCGGGTCAGGCGAGCGAATGTTCGACGGCGTCGAGTCCTTCGGCTTCGAGCCGGTCGAGGTGCTGCACTCGCCGCTGGCGACGCACATCCGTTACCGCCGCTCGAGCTGATCCCGTGCCAGGCAGGCCGAGCCGTGTCGCAAGCGGATTGGCTTACGGGACACCCGCTTCGCTGGCGTGGCGTTCATCAAGAACTCGTTCCCGCCGTCCCCGTTTGCGCGGCAAGCAGGCTGCGCGCGGGCGCGTCACCTCTCTGGGTTCGACGCGCCGTCGAAAGCGCGCCGCCCCGCGAGGAGCTCAACTCCGGCTCGGCTCTGTCTCCGGCGTCGAGCAGCTAGCTCGGCGGTCCGGGGAGGAGGGCGAGCTGCACCACCGCTACGACGAACAGCGCCGCAGCGAACCCGAGTAGCCCGTAGCGTGCCGCAGGGAGTGAAAGGCGGCTGCCGATCCCGACGAGGAACAGGACGGCCGCCAGGAAGACGGTCAGGCGTACGTACTTGTCTGCCCTCGTGGCTGCCAACTCACCCGCCGAGAAGTAGGCGTCCGCCTTCGCATTGAGGGCCATGGCCTGGGCTTGTTGCGGGATGCGGTATTGCGGCATGTAGGACGGATCCGGCGGCGCGTTGGGATTCAGGAGGGGGCGGGTGAGCACCCATGCATCGAAAGCGACGCGGTAGGCGGGTCGTAGCCGCTTGAGCGCGAGGCGGTAGAGAGCCTTGTCGTGCGTGGCGTAGGCGGTGAACGCGGCGTTGAAGGAGACCGAGTCCAGGGTGCGGATCTGCGTTGCTTCGATCGCGGCCTGGTTCGCCTTGGTTCGTGTCGACGACGCTTTCGCGAGCGACAGCGACGATTCGGTGCCCCACTTCGCCGCCGCGTAGCCAGACCACCCGGCCATCAGCGCCACCAGCGAGAGCAGGACGGCCTCGGCGATCGAAGCGAGCCGGTCGCGCCGGCTGTGATCCTCAGCCGAGTGCTCGGAGTGCTTGTAGATCTCTTTGTCCAGCTCGGTTGGCGACAGGCCCTCAGCCATGCGTTGCGGCCCTGCTCGAAGACGGTGTGAGAGGCAGTCGTTTCACGCAGGCCCCGAGCCTCAGTCGAGCGTGTGGATCACGAACGCGACCGCGAAGCCGAGCGTCGTGACGACCCCGACCCACTTGCCGCCGTGCTCGTAGCCCTCGGGCATCATCGTGTCCGCGAGCATCGTGAGGATCGCCCCCGCCGCGAAGGTCAGCACGAACGCGATCGTGTTCGCGGAGGCGTGTTGGAAGAGGCTGTAGCCCAAGAGAGAGGCGAGCCCTGAGATCAGGGCGATCCCGGTCCACATCCACAGGATCCGCGACTTCTTCCAGCCGCCGCCGAGGAGGCCGGACGTGGAGGAGATCGACTCGGGCAGGTTGGAGATGAAGACGGCGATCAGATACGCGGCGCCGACCTTCCCGCCTTCGAAGATCGTCAGGCCGATCACCGTCGACTCGGGGATCCCGTCGAGCACGCTGCCCAGCACGATCGCGAGCGCCGAACCGTTTTCCTGGGAGCCGGTCGGGTCCTTGCGCTTGCCGCCGCCCGCGCGGTCGATCAGCCAATCTCCGCCGGCGAAGACCGCGCATCCGGCGAACAACCCCACTACCAGCGGCCAGTTCGCCGTGGCTTTGTCTGAAGCCTCCTGAACGAGGTCGAACGCAACCGCGCTGATCATCACGCCTGCGCCGAACCCCATGATGAGCCCGATCGCACGTAGGCTGATGCGAAACGCGATTGCGAGGACGGCTCCGATCACGAGCGTGGACGCGGCCAGCGTTCCCCAGCCGAAGGACGCCCACATCAGATCCTCGAGAGCGCTCGGTCGATTTCCCGGTCCCGCACGGTGATGCGACGTTACGGCGCCATCGAAGGATGCGCCATCGGCCAAAAGGGCTGATATCGGCCGCCCCGCCCTTCACGGGCCGCGCGGCACACGGGGCGCTCAGTCTGTTTGGCCGATGCGGGCTCGGCTACCGCGCGCATAGCGTTCGGCAGGCAGGGACGACTCAAGCCGACAACCCCATGCCCAGTCACTCGCAAACGAACTCGTCGGCGCCCAGACCCCGCGTGGCACGCGTGGATCCCCACGCATGGGCGGTAGCTGGGCCGTCCGGGGCGGGCGCTATCTGCCGATCCTGGCCGGCTCCCGGCGTATGACAAGAGCTTCCTGCGCTCCGACGCAATCGCGGGTGCGACCGTCTGGGGATTGCTGGTGCCGGAGGCGATCGCGTATGCGGGGCTGGCGGGCCTGCCGCCCGAGGCGGGGCTCTGCACGCTGCTGGCAACGCTCGCCGCGTACGCGATCTTCGGGACCAGCCGGCATCCGGTCACAGGCCGCGATTCCTGTCGCTGCCCGTGATGGCAGGGTTCGTGCCCGGACTGGCGATCTTCGTGACGGTCAAGCAGCTGCCGAAGCTGTTCGGGATCGAGGGCGGAACGGGTAACACGATCCGCTAGTTCGCCCACCTTCTCACGCATCTTGGCGACACGAACGCGGCGACGCTCGCGATCGGCGCGGGCGCGCTTGCGCTCCTCCACAGCGGCGACATCGCGACTCTGATCGCCGCGGCGCCGAGCGGTAAGGTCGCGGCCGCGACGAGCGTGGCGATCGAGCCCTCGGGCCCGATGACCAGTCCACAAGCGCTGATAGCCCCGGAGCGAGGGAAACAGCCAGTTCACTAGAACACGGTCTTGAAGTCGTGCTTCATGCTCACGATCGTCCAGCCGCTCGCGTTGGCCTTCTGCAGTGCCTGCTCGGCGCCGCCCGTGTATGCGAACTCGCGCTCCGCGTCGTCGTGGAGGACGAGCAGACGAAGGGATGGTTTGTCCTCCCGCTGCACGAACTCGAGCATCGGGATGTCGCCGTTCGAGTTCCCGCCGGCGAGCACCGGTCGGCGGCCGAGCCGGCTCCAGATGTGGATCGGCTTCTGCGGTCCGTCGTCCAGAAAGCCCAGCTTTGGCCCGCGAGTGATCATGCCGCCGTTGTCGTCACTCGTGTACTCGAGCGACGTGGTGCTGCCGATCACACGCCGGGGCGTGATGGCGAACATCTCCTCGGCGATCGGACGCATGAAGTCGGCGCCGCTCCCCGACACCATGTAGCTCGAGAACCCGTTCGCCGCCAGGTACCCGAGCAGCTCGACCATCGGCGCATACGCGGTCGCGAGATACCCGCGGCCGAGGGTCGGATGTCTGGCGCTGCGCAGGAATGCGTCCGCCTTCGACTCGAAGGCCTCGACGCCGATCCCTGCATAGGCGGCGGACACGGCCCTCAGCAGTGTCTGCGCTTTCGCGTCCTCACCGGCGTAGTGTTCGATGATGACCTCGCCGAACCAGTCGTTGTCGTGCTCGTAGGCAGCCTTCCAGGGCTGGCGATCCCGAAGCTTGGGATCGGCCGTCGCCATCTCGGCCAGCCGCCGGAGAAGGAAGTCCGCCTCGACGGGCACCGGCTTCTCGCACCAGAGCGTCCCGTCGGCATCGAAGACTGCGATGCGCTCTGCGACCGGCACGGCGCTCGCCACCGTCTGCTCCACGAACGCGACGATCGCTGCCTTTGCGGCGCCCTGGTTCCAGCTCGCCAATTCCGTGCTCATGATTCGCTCCTCTTTTTGAAGGGGGCGGCCACAGGCCCGCGATCGAGTCGGCGACTGGGAACCAGGTGCTGGCCCGGCCTACATCCGCCGTCGCATCCGCCGCCGCCCGCGTCTGCGGACCCCGCACACCGAGATCGGCGACAGCGGCCGCCCGAACGGGTCGATGAAGAGCGTGACCGGTCCGGTGCGCGCGGGCACCGCGCCCTCGAGCACGTCGATGGAGTAGGACAGCTCGCCGTCGCTGAGCTGGGGTTCCGTGATGACGACAACGGCGTTCTCGGGAACCTCTCCGCCGGGTTCGAGGAACGAGAGCACGGCGTTCGGTGGGTCGGTCTCGAAGCTGTTCTCGCCGGCGTCCCATAGATCGACGAAATCGGTGGTGGTCATCTGCCCGACGACCCGCTCGGGGCGGTCGGAGAAGTACAGCGTCGCGGGGGTGATTCCTCGTAGCGTAAGGGTGCCGTCGGCGCTTTCGATGCCCTGTGCGGTCTGCACGAACATCGCCTCCTCGGCCTCGAGCTGTTCGGTTGTTGTGTCAGTCATCGTCAGCCTCCAATCGGATTGGGGCGGGCTGCACGAGGCAGTCCTCTGCGCAGCCCGCCGGGTATCTGTCAGTCGCGCGCGAACGCGGCGATGAGCTCCTTCTCCACGTCGACGAGCGGGGCACCGGAGACGTTGACGATGACCTTGTGGATCGTTCCGCCGGTGAACGCCCACGGCGCGTCGCCCGGGTAGTCGCGGGTGACTGGCTCGCCCCCGTCGCGGCCGATGTTGAGTCCCTCGCCGGCGAGCGAGAACTTGCCCGGCTGGGTCTTGATCTTCCCCTCGCCGACCTTCTCCTGGCCGAAGTAGAGACTGAGCGTGCCCGTCGTGGGCTGCTTGTCGCCCTCCTTCTCGAACCTGGCCGACAGCCGAACGTCCCCCGTCGGCAGGGGCTTGTCGGACACGACGTACTGGTCCTCCTCGCCCACGTAGTTGTAGTCGTACTTCAGCTTGCCATCCTTGATGTACAGGGCGTGGCCACCGAACCGGCATCCGTGCGCGAACAGCACGCCACCAGCCTCCTTCGTGTCGATCGTGACGTCAGCCACGATGGCATAGGAGCGGTTGCGGACGTTCACCGCGACCGACTCCGGCACCTCGGCGCAGCCCGGGTAGTACTCGTACTGATCGCGGGGCTTTGCGAGCTGCGGTCGCTCTGTCGTGAGAATGTCCAGCGCGGTGCGGGACTCGAGCGGCAGCGCGTTGTACTTTCCCGCCTCCGACCACCAGAGCGAGATCAGCTCGTTCAGCTTCTTGGGCTCTTTCTCGGCCAGGTCGTGGCACTCGCTGGGGTCGGTCTCGGTGTTGAACAGCTCCCAACGCTGGTTGGTGAAATCAGCCCACCCATCCGGTGTGGCAGGCGTCACCGACGCGGCCTTCCACCCGTCGTGGTAGATGCCGCGGGTGCTGAGCATCGAGTAGAATTGCGTCTCCTTACCCTTGGCGAGCGGATCGTCGAAGGTCGCCTTGAAGCTCTCGCCCTCGAGCGGCACCTGCGTGGCGCCCCGGTAGACCTCCGGCATTTCCACTCCGAGGCAGTCGTAGATCGTGGGCACGATGTCGATTGCGTGCAGGTACTGGGTCCGGATGCCCCGCTTTTTGATCTGCGCCGGCCACGAGACGATCATCGGGTCGGCGGTGCCGCCCTGGTAGTTGGAGTAGCGCTTCCACATCTTGAACGGCGTGTTGAACGCCCACGCCCAGCCCGTCGGGTAGTGGTTGTACGTCAGCGGGCTGCCGAGCACGTCGAGGTACTTCATATTCGACTCGATCGTGTCCGGGATGCCCTGGAAGAACTTGTTCTCGTTGATCGAGCCGTTCGGGCCACCCTCGCCAGAGGCGCCGTTATCGGAGACCAGAATGATCAGCGTGTTCTCCAGCTGTCCCGACTCCTCGAGGTAGTCGAGCATCCGGCCGAGCTGATGGTCGGCGTGGCTGACGAAACCCGCGTAGACCTCCGCCATCCGGGAGAACAGCTTCTTCTCGTCGTCGGTGAGCGAGGCCCACGGCCGGACGGTGTCCAGCGCCGGCCAGTCCTGCCCCTCCGGGCCCTTCAGGTCGGTGTAGGGATTGATCGGCGAGAGCTCGGCGGCGGCGGGGATGATGCCGAGCTTCTTCTGCTTCTCGAACACCTGCTCGCGGTAGGCCTCATAGCCCATGTCGAACTTGCCCTTGTATTTGTCCGCCCACTCCTTCGGGGAATGGTGGGGCGCGTGGCCAGCGCCGAACGCGTAGTAGAGGAACCACGGCTTGTCCGGAGCGACCGCCTTCATGTCCCGGATGTACGACATCGCCTTGTCGGTGATGTCGATCGAGAGGTGGTAGCCCTCCTCCGGCGTCTGCGGCGGGTCGACCGTGTGGTTGTCATGGATCAGGTCCGGATACCACTGGTTCGTCTCCGCGCCGATGAACCCGTACCAGCGGTCAAAGCCGCGCCCCGACGGCCACCCATGCCGCCTCGAGGCCAGATTCTCCTCATCCTCGGCGCACAGATGCCACTTGCCGACCATGAACGTGCTCCAACCGAGCTCGCCCAGCACCTCGGGGGCCATCGCGCACTCAAACGGGATGTGCCCGTTCGCGTTCGGGAATCCCGACGACGCCTCGGAGATGCACGCCATCCCGTTGGTCGTATGGTTGCGGCCGGTCAACAGACACGAACGCGTCGGCGAGCACAACGCCGTCGTATGGAAGTTCGTGTACTGCAGGCCCCGGTCGACGATCCGCTTGATGTTCGGCGTCTCAATCAAGCCGCCATAGGGCTCCAGCGCCGAGAAGCCGACGTCGTCCAGGACGACGTACATGACGCTCGGCGCGCCTTCCGGCGGGACCGGCTGGGCGTACGGCGACCAATCCGGCGTCGAATCTTTGATGTCGATGTTGATGACACCTTTGAATGGGATGCTCACGATGCTCTCCGTTCCTCTCAGATCGTCTGGTCGTCCTTCTTGCGTAGCCCCAACGGGACCCGACTGACGGGCCGCCCTGGGCAGCTTTCATGCGCGCGATGCGCACCGGCAGCGCGCGCCGCCGGGATCTAGCTCGTGGCGGCCGGCTGCTTCGTCGTGAGTTCCTTCTCCGCCGCTTCGAGTTCCTTCTTGAATTCCTTGCTGTCGGCGTCTACTTCCTTCTCAAATGACCGCTGGGCGCGCGTTAGCGCCTTGCTGAGCTGTTCTTCGACGCGCGACTCCCCGATCACGACCAGCGCCGCTTCGCCGCCGTCGAGCATTTCTCCGAGTTCCTTGGCGTCGCTGCGCGAGAGACCCTCTTTGAAGTGTGCGCCGAGACCGCCGACGAGGCCCCCGGTGACCGTGGCGCCGACGAAAGCCGCTGGGAATATGACCCCGACGAGCGCACCGACCGCAATCCCTCCCCATGCGCCGTGTTGGGTGGGCTTCTCGTGCTTGTGCACATGGACCTTCCTGCTGGTGTCCTTGTCGATCACCGCGACGTCGTATGTGCCGATCAGCTTCTCGGCATGAAGCTCCACCAGGATGTCGTAGTCGAGCCACGCATCATCGGTGCTGGAATACGTTGCGGCGTAGACAAAGATCGGTTTGTCGCTCATCTGAACTCCTGTTCTGGGTTTGCGGACGACTCCCGATCCAACGTACCTGGACGGTCGCGCCGGCACATCGGCCGATGTGGCCGATTCTCGGAGCGGGTGCTCCAGCCCCAGGACGCGGCCTTTCGAGCGTGCTGCGCGCCGGCGCGACTCGGACGGCTGGGCGATTTTTTCTCGGGCGCTCTGCGCGTGTTTGGTGCAGCCGTCAGGTTGCAGGTCGCGCATGGACTTCGCGGTCGAGCTCGTGGCCCAGGCCGCGCAGCTGCCAGCCGGCGACGATCCAGAGGACGCCGCGGAACATCAGCACGATGCCGATTATCACCGCGAGCGTGGCCAGACTGGGAGCGGGCCAGGAGAGGATGACGATGCCGGCGATGAAGTCGAGGATCGCGATTGCGATGTTTCCCGCGCGCCCTTCTGGCTCGCCGAAGGCGGCGACGAAGCGCACCACTCCGGCCACGATCAGCCAGACACCGAAGATCAGCACGAAGACGACGAGCGTCTCGAACGGTTTCTTGATCAGGACCAGGCCGGCGATCGCACCGAGTACACCGATCATCGCCAGCATCCCGCGGCCTTCGCCCCGGCCAAAGATGGACGCGAAGATCGCCACAACGCCGTCAAAGAGCAGCAGGATCCCCGCGATTATGGTGAACGTGCTGAGGGTTTCGTGCGGCGAGGCGACGAAGAACACGCCAACGCCGAATACGGCGATACCGAACAAGATAACCAGCCACCACAGACTTCCGAAGCGCTCATCGGCAGGCGTTGACATCGTTGACCTCCTCCATCGGATTGACACAAACTGCGCTACACCGCGCAGCCCTTGGCTCGGCACTATTCGTTCTTGACGGTTCACCGGCTGTGGCCACGCTCAGCGGCGGATTCACCGCCGGTCGTGTCGTTCTGGCTAACTCGCTCATGTTGAACCCGCTCGTGCCCATGACTCCGTTGCCGGCTGATGGGGCAGCAGTCCGGCGCCCTCAGCCAGCGCGACGGCTTCGGCGCGATCGGTGGCTCCGAGCTTCTTGTAGATGTGTTCGACGTGCGTCTTCACCGTGGGCCGGTCGATGCCGAGCTGGGTGCCGATCGCAGCGAGCGTTCGATGCGTCGGCAGGAGCGACAGGACGCGCGTCTCGGCTGGCGTCAGGGAAACCGTCATGCGGGGTCTCCTGCAGGTCTCGGTGTCGGTCTGGTCCGGACTGGTGCTCACCCGACCATACGTCGCCTGCCCATGGGTCCGCATCGGCCCAAGTGGCTGATATCTACGGGTGGGTCTTCGTAGTTTCCACCGATTGGGCGCCCACGGCGCCTAGATAGCCTTCGGTTGTCCGTGGTCGACGGGCCCTCGGTGGCATCTAGCGGCTGACGCGGCCTAGCTGAGCGTCGGGAACGAGATTGAAATGTGCCTCCATGTGCACCGGTTTGTCTGAGACATTGGCGCCGCGCCCTCCTGTCAGAGCGAGCGCCATCAGCGCGTTCGCAGTCGGCGCTGCAGGGCGTGAGACGGAGAGATCAGAGCGATGAGTAGCACTGCGCTTTCGGAGCCCAAGCAGCTATGGAGAGAGCCGGCGCTTCCCGTTCCGGCTGTCCGGCCTAACGTCGTAGCGCGAGCTCGCCTCGCTCCGCTCCAGACGGTGGCGCAGCAAAGCCGGCTGGTGCTCGTCGCTGCCCCGGCTGGGTACGGGAAGTCGACTCTGGTCGCGCAGTGGGGCGACCTCGATCCAAGGCCCAACTGCTGTGTGCGCCTCGGCCACGGCCACAACGACCCCGTTGTGCTGCTCGCCCACATCGCGGACAGCCTCAAGCGTATAGGCCCAGTGGATCGCGAGCTGCTCACGGAGCTGTCGAGAATGACGCCCAGGATCGAAGGGGCCGCTCTTCCTCTCCTGGCCGCCGACCTCGGGAGGCTTGACCCGTTCGTTCTCGTCCTGGACGACGTGCACGTGATCACGGCTGGGACGAGCCGGGCGATTCTCGCGTTCCTCGTCGACCAGGTTCGACCCGGCTCGCAGTTGGTGCTGGTAACGCGCGGCGATCCGGGAGTGTCGCTGGCCCGTCTGCGCGCAGGCGGAGATCTGGTCGAGATCGGCACCGAGCACCTCGCCTTGGACGCTCAGGAGACCCGTGAGGTTGCTGCGAGCGGCGGACTTGAGCTTTCCGAGGAGGCCGCCGCGGGTCTGTGCGCGCGGACAGAGGGGTGGGCGGCCGCGGTCGTGCTGGCGACCCTCTCGCTCCGCGGCCGTGACGATGCCGGCGCCAGGGCCGCCGGCCTGTCGGGCGATCAAACCGAGATAGCCGACTACCTCCTGGAGGAGGTGCTGGACCGCCAGCCGGAGCACGTGAAGCGATTCCTGCTTGGGACATCGAGCCTCGAGCGGATGACGGCACCCCTGTGCGATGCGGTGCTCGGAACAACCGACGCGGCCGCCTCTCTGGAGGCTCTCGCTCGTTCAAACGCCTTCGTCGTCCCGCTCGACGATCACCGAGAGTGGTACCGCTACCACCACCTGTTCAGGGATCTCCTCCGCGCGGAGCTGGGTCGTCGCGACCAGGAGTTGCTGCGTACATACCTGCAGCGGGCGGCAGATTGGTGTGAGCAGCACGGCACTCCCGACGAGGCGTTCACCTACGCGCATGAGAGCGGCAATCTCGCTCAGGCGGGCCGCATCGCGCTTAGGCATCGAGACGAGTTCGCGATGCGGGGGCGGAGCGAGAGCGTGCGACTCTGGCTCGACCGCTGCAGCGACGAGGAGCTCGCGTCGGACACCCAGCTGGCGCTCGCCGCCGCGTGGGCGTTCCTCTATGCCGGCGACACGGTCCGAGCGAGGCACTTCAGCGCGGTGGCCGCGCGGGGGCGGCTGGACGAACCATCGGCTGATGGGGCGTCCTCGCTTCGCTCGTCGCTCGCGAGCCTCCGAACCATCCTGGCTCCCGACGGAATCTCACAGATGCTGCATGATGCAGAGCTGGCCTACTGGTCCGAGCGGGCCGCGGGCACCCGATGGCATGCCAGCGGCTGTCGCGCGATGGGGGTGGCATATGTTCTCCAGGGCCGCCCGCGGGAGGCGATCACCGTGCTGCGCGAGGCAGTTGCCCTGTTGCGCGCCCAACCCGAGCTGGCCCACGTGCACATAGTGTCCCTCGGGTATCTGGTTTTCGCCGCCGCGGAGATGGACAATCGGCGAGACGCGCAACGATGGGCCGTGGAGGCCACGTGGCTGATCGCCGAAGCGCACCTCGAGGAGACCGCCGGCGGCGCTGTCGCCTACACGGCGGGAGCGCTCGCTCATCAGCAACGCGGTGACTACACGGAGGCCGCGCGCGAGCTCGAGAACGTCAGGCGGCTCCGCCCACAACTTCGCGCGGTCCCATGGGGCAACGCCGATCTCGCGCTCCGCTGCGCGGACATCAGCCTCGAGCTCGGCGACCGTGACGGCGCCGTGGACTTCGAACAGGTTGCGGGCGACACACTCCAGGGATATCCCGACGCCGGAACACTTCCCGCCCGCCTACGGCGTCTCGAAGAGCGCATCAGGCAAGGCCAGGACTACGGCCTGACCTCGGCCGAGCTGCGAGTCCTCAGCTTCCTTCCGACATACCTCTCGCTCCAAGAGATCGCCGATCGAATTTACCTCGCACGCCCGACCGTCAAGACCCACGTCGCATCGATCTACAACAAGCTCGGCGTCCCAGGTCGATCCGAGGCGGTCGAGATCATCGAGCATGACGGTCTCGCCCAGGTCACGATCCCACGTCCAGATCTCCCCTCGTAAGGCTCCCCACGGGCGAGCGATTTAGCTGTCGAAGCATTAGCTCTAGAGGCTTTTGCTGATGATGACGATGATGAACACGAGCACGATCTCACTCACGATCCACGAGTTGTCGTTCATCCAGTCGCGCACCTTCGGAAGGAACGCCTGCGCTTTCTTGCCAAGCAGCAGGACCAGGAGCGCCGGGAGCGCGAGCAGGAGCAGAACGAGCAGCACGAACGGAAGACCAGCCGCCCACGGTTCGTGCTGGTTGGCAAGACGGGCGCCCACCGAGACAGAGGTCGCGATGTCTGTCGGGAATACCCCGAGCAGCAACAGACCGAGATTGAACGAGAGGCGCAGGCTTGCGGTCTGCAGCTTGCTCATCCATTTGGGGGGTTCCGATGTCTTCCTCCTGCGAAAGGTGTAGAACATCGCGAAGAGCAGGAGCGCGAGAATCACGATGTCGATCACGTGCGCGGTCGAACCGCTGTGCGAGCCACCGCTCTGCTTGGCCCCTCTGAAGATGAAGTAGGCAGCCGTGTAGATGACCGTGATGGAGATCGCCGCCCCGGCGACATAGTTTGCCGAGTCACCCTTCCATTTCTCGCTCGTCGCAAAGAAGATGGCACTGATGATCTGCGGCCCGGCGATCATCACGACCGCCAGCGGCAACATTGCTGCAACGTTCATAGCGAAGCCTCCGTTCTTGGTAGGTGTGGCACGATCGCCGTCCAAGAGATCACAGATCCGAACTCCGAAACCGTCTCACTCGACATCGCTCCTACGATCCACCAGAAGCTGACGCCCTGAAGGGCGCTCCACGCCTGTTCCAATCCTGGAAGGAGCTTGAGGATGAGGACGGCGAAGACGATGAAGCCCAGCAGCTTCAGCGCGTGTTTCTTGAGGCGCCCACGCGCATCGCTGGGGAGACGCCGCGACCGTCGCCGACCCCCG
Source organism: Solirubrobacteraceae bacterium (assembly GCA_035507415.1). Lineage (GTDB taxonomy): Bacteria > Actinomycetota > Thermoleophilia > Solirubrobacterales > Solirubrobacteraceae > Palsa-744. Next base: position 119,735 of record DATJOF010000033.1, on the reverse strand, counting down.
CACCCTGGCTCCTGCGTCACGGTCGCCGCGTCGGACATCTCACCACCGCGTCAAGCTGAACGATGGTGAAATGTCCGCGTTCTGGCGGCCGACTGGGACTGCTGCCCCGAGCCTCGGCAACAGCCCGTCGAGCCAACTAGGCCGCGGCGTATTCCTTCTCGGCCTTGTCGAGTTCGCGCTTGAACTCCTTGCGGTCGACGTCGAGTTCCTTCTCGACCGACTTTTCCGCACGCGTGAGCCACTTGTCGAGCTGTTCTTCAAGGCGCGACTCCCCGATCACGAACAGCGTCGCCTCCCCCGCGTCGAGGAGATCACCGAGTTCCTTGGCGTCGTCGCGCTTGATGCCCTTTTTGAAGTGTCCGCCGAGGCCGCCGATCACGCCGCCGACCAGTGCCGCCGGTACGACAGCCGGCGCGGCCAAAGCGCCGACCGCTGCTCCGACGGCGATACCTCCCCAGGCACCGTGCTGCGTCGGCTTCTCGTGCTTCTCAACGTGGACCTTGCCGTCGGCGTCCTTGGTGACGAGCGCTACGTCGTAGGTGCCTACGAGCTTCGCCGCGTGCAGTTCAAGAAGCGCGTCGTAGTCCGCATCGGCGCCGGCGGGGTCGGCGTAGGTCGCTGCGTAGATGAAAACGGGGTTGTCGCTCATCTGAACTCCTGTCCTGGGTTGGCAGTGGAGTCCCAACGTACTTGGAGGTTCGCGCGGGGCACATCAACCAATGTGGCTGATTCGCAGATCAGGCCCGTAAGTCCGTCGCGTTGGCCGGCGGAGCCGCCGCTATTGGGCCCGGGAGGGGGCTCGTCTGAGCTCTCGGAAGAGGCGTCGCAACGTACGTGGTACACGACGTACCACAGGTGCTACAGTTTGCGCCAAGGATCTCATGGCTACGGCGCTCGACAAGCGACAGACCAAGTAGGACGTCGGCTATCACGACCGTCGTCTGGCTCGACGTCTCCACGAGGACCCGGAGTTCCGGCCCGAGTTTGAGCGCCAACAAGGCGAGATTGCCGCGATAGACGCGATCGTCAACGAGCTCGATGCGCTGCGGGAGGCGCACCGCATGTCCAAGGTCGAGCTCGCCAGGGCGATCGACAAGAACCCCGCCGCGATTCGTCGACTGCTCACCGCGTCTGGCAATCCCGAGCTACGCACGGTCGTCGCGATGGCTCAGGCTCTCGGAGCCGAGGTCAAGATCGTCCCGAGGCCGAGCAAGCTGCGCCGAAAGAAGCCGAGCAAAGCCCGGCAGACGAAGCCGAGCAGAGCGGCTCGTCGCGTGCGACAGGCCGCCTGACGCCGTCTATCCGCCGTATCCGGGCAGCTCCCTAAAGTCGCCCCGATGTGGGGCGTTGTCTACTACAGAACTAGCCTCGGCCGGGTACCAGCCGAGGAGTTCAGCTGGGCTGTAGTACTGCCGCCTGGACCGGCGCCCCGCGGCACGGAAAGTCGCTGGCCGCGATGCAGAGGCGCCGGTCAAGGAGGGCATGGAGACGACGCCGACACCGGAAGGCCGAGTGCTGCCAATCGGCGACGGCCAACCAATCACGCGGCATCGACTGCTCTGCGCCGCGTATCGAGAAACGGCCACCGGAGGTACCTTCGATGCGCCCGAGTGGACTCGAACCACCACGGGGAAATCTCCCCACAAGGCCCTCAACCTTGCGCGTCTACCAATTCCGCCACGAGCGCAGAGGGGCCGAGTATAGCCGCGCAAAGGAGGCGCCAGACCGCGCGCGCCACGGCTGCGGGCCCCGTGGATACAGAGCGCGAGACCTGCGGGCACGAGAGCGCGCGACCCCTTGAGACGGGGCGCGAGCGCGGCAGGCGCGGCCCGCGAGACGCGTTCGACTGCGGCGTCGCGTCCCCCGCGACCGGTGCCCGCTTGATTCGGTCCGCACCGGACGGTAGGCTGCGAACACATGTTCGTTGAAGGCCCCAGTCCACTCGAGCAGGGAGCAGAGCAGGCATGGATCTGACCAAGCGCCAGCAGGAGATCTTCGACTTCATCCGCAAGCACTCGGCCAAGTACGGATACCCGCCGACCGTGCGCGACATCGGCAAGGCAGTCGGGCTCGCGTCCTCGTCGACGGTGCACGCGCATCTGGCCAACCTCGAGAAGATCGGCCTGCTGCGTCGCGACCCGTCCAAGCCGCGCGCGATCGAGCTGCTCGACCGCGCCGTCGGCAATGCCGTCGGCAGCGCCGTCGACAGCATGCGCGGCTTCGTCCGGCCCGAGAGCCTGCCGCTGGTCGGCTCGGTTGCCGCCGGCGCGCCCGTGCTGGCCGAGGAGAACGTCGAGGAGTACATATCGGTGCCGGAGCTGGCGGGCGGTGGCGACGGGCAGTATCTGCTGCGCGTACGCGGCGAATCGATGAAGAACGCCGGCATCCTCGAGGGCGACTACGTGGTCGTTCGCTCGCAGGACACCGCGCGCGACGGTGACATCGTGGTGGCGCTGCTCGGCGACGAGGCGACGGTCAAGCGCTTCTTCCGCGAGTCCGATCACATCCGGCTGCAGCCCGAGAACGAGACGATGGAGCCGATCAGGAGCAAGGACGTGCGCGTACTCGGACGCGTCGTCGGCCTGCTGCGGACCGTCTGAGCCACTTCCCGAGCGGCGCGCACGTGCCTGTTTGACGCGTGCGCCGGAGGTCATCTCAACGCCGGCGGCTCTCGCGATCCGTGGCCACGCGCTACCGTGGACGCGCAGGTCAGGCAGCCGCGGGGTCGTGAGGCCTCGAGGAAAGTCCGGACACCACAGGGCGAGGTGGTCGAGCGATCGACCCGGGGAAACCCGAGGGAAAGTGCCACAGAAACATACCGCCGACGCCCGCCGTCCCACGTGAACGGCGGGCGGGCAAGGGTGAAATGGTGCGGTAAGAGCGCACCAGCGTCGCGGTGACGCGGCGGCTGGGCAAACCCCACCCGGTGCAAGGTCAAGCAGGGCCGTTCGCAGGCTGCCCGCCGAGGCCCAGGTAGACCGCGCAGATGGATGGCTGCCCAACGACAGAATCCGGCTTACCGACCTGCTAAGGGAAACCCCCGCTCCGGCGGGGGTTTTCTATATGTCTCTCGCTCCATCCGGCTCCGGCCTCCCGCTCGCTAGCGTGTCACCGTCGTGCCCGTACCCCACAACGACACGCGCGACGGTGCGATCGCCACCAGCGGCCTGCGCAAGAGCTACGGCCAGGTCGAAGCGGTGCGCGGTGTGGACATCGCGATCAGCTCCGGCGAAACGGTGGCTCTGCTGGGGCCGAACGGCGCCGGCAAGTCGACCACGATCGACATGATCCTCGGTCTCTCCCAGCCCGACGGCGGCAGCGTGTCGGTGCTGGGGGGCACGCCCAGCGCGGCCGTCGATGCGGGACAGGTCGGCGCGATGCTGCAGACCGGCCAGCTGATCCGCGACCTGACGGTCGGCGAGCTGGTGGCGATGGTCGCCTCGCTCTATCCCGCGCCGCTGCCGGTCGTCGAGGCGTTGCAGCTGACCGGCCTCGAGGAGATCGCCGGCCAACGCACCCAGAAGCTGTCCGGCGGGCAGACACAGCGGGTGCGTTTCGCCGTGGCGCTCGTGTCGGACGCGAAGCTGCTGGTGCTCGACGAGCCCACGGTGGCGATGGACGTCGAGGGCCGGCGCTCGTTCTGGACGACGATGCGCGAGCTGGCGGCGCGGGGCAAGACGATCCTGTTCGCCACCCACTATCTCGAGGAGGCCGACGCCTATGCCGACCGCGCGATTCTCATGGCCCACGGTCTGGTGGTCGCCGATGGCCCGACCACCGAGATCAAGGCGATGGTGGGCACCCGCACGATCCGCGCCACGTTGCCCGGGGCCGAGCTCGACGCGCTCCTGGCGCTCCCCGGTGTCAGCGGCGCCGACCGCCGTGGCGAGTCGATCGTGCTCAGCTGCGCCGACTCAGACGCCGCGATCCGCGCGCTGCTCGGCGCCCATCCCGACGCTCGCGACATCGAGATCGCCGCCGCAGGGCTCGAGGAGGCGTTCCTGCAGCTCACCGCCGAGGATGCCGGCGTCGGCGCGCCGGTCGAGAGGGTCGATGAGCAGGCCGGTATCGGCAGGCCGGACGGCAGGGCCAGCGAGGATGCCGGCGTCGGGGCGCGGGCCGACGAGGAGGCCCGCACCGGCGCGCCGGGCAAGAGGGCCAACGCGTGAACGCCGTCGCCTATACCCGCTTCGAGCTGCTGCGCACCGTGCGCAACCGGCGCTTCTTCGTCCTCTCGCTCGGCTTTCCGCTCGTGCTCTACCTGCTGATCGCAGGCCCCCAGCGTCACAACCACGATCTCGCCGGCACGGGCGTGTTCGCGCCGCTCTACTACATGATCGGCATGGTGTCGTTCGGCACGATGAGCGGGATGATGTCGAGCGGCGCCCGCATCGCGGCCGAGCGCGCGGTCGGCTGGAACCGCCAGCTGCGCATCTCGCCGCTGTCCACGCGCGCCTATCTGCGCGCCAAGGTGCTCACGGCCTACATGATGGCGCTGCTGACGATCGCCGTTCTCTATATCTGCGGGGCGGCGCTCGGCGTCTCGCTGCCCGCCGGCGAGTGGCTGCACATGACGGTGCTGATCCTGATCTGCCTGATTCCCTTCGCGGTGCTCGGGATCGCGATCGGCCACATGCTCACGCCCGACTCGATCGGCCCGGCGATCGGCGGCGGGGTGGCGCTGCTGGCGTTCCTCGGCGGCACCTGGTTTCCGATCTCGCACAGCAGCGGCTTCCTCTACACCGTCGCCCAGATCCTGCCCTCCTACTGGCTGGTGCAGGCGTCTCACGTGGTGCTCAGCGGGCACGCGTGGCCGGCCAGGGCGTGGGTGGTGCTGACCGCCTGGACGGTGATCCTCGCGCTGCTCGCTCGCCGCGCCTACCGGCGCGACACCGGGCGGGTCTGAGGCTGGGCCAGCGGGTTTGCGCCGAGCCACTCCCCGCGCGCCCGCGCCGAACTACGGCTGCGCGGCGCGCGCCTGCCGCCAAGCCGCATCGCGCGCCGTGCGGGCCCCGCCAGCGCAGGGCCAATGCTGGATCCCGATGTCTGAAACTGCCATCCTGGGGTAGCCAATGCGAGGCATGATCGCCACCGCGGACGGATTCGGCCAGCGCACGGTGCCGGTCCGGCCGCTCGACGAGGAGCAGGCCCGTCTGCTCGAGATCCTGACGGCCGCCGACGGCGGCCCGCTGAGCTTGGACGCGCTGCGCGCCCACGGCATCGAAAACCCGGCCACGCTCGCCTATGAGCTGGAGATCGCCGGTCTGCCGATCGCGCAGGTGCACGAGCCCAGCGCCGGCGGCCTCTGTCTGCAGCTCGGCGTTCAGCTTGACCCCTCGCAGGTCACGCCGGATCGAGGAGACGTGCCGGCCCAGCCCGGTGCCGACGGCGAGAGCGCGGGGTCGGGGACCGGTCGTCGGGTTGGAGCCTGGACGGTCGCCGCGGTGGCTGCGGGGCTGGCGTTGGTCGCGCTCGCGGTCGGCCTCAGCGGCGCGCTGAGCGGGGCGACGGCGAAGGACGGGCACGGCCGCGAAGCAGGATCGGTGACACGCCACGCCGCCGTGCAGGGCCCGGCGGCCGCGGTCGCCGCAGCCGGTTCCGGGAAGGGCCGTACGAATCCCGCGGGCGCCCGCACATCCGCTGGCAAGGGCTCGAGCAAGTCGAGCGCGAATGGCGCCGGCACGGCCGGCGGTTCCGAACTGCAGTCCGTCCACTCTCAGCTCCGTGCGCCTCGGCGTCACCCCGGCTCGAAGCCGACGACGACCGGGCACCGGCCTCATCGCACGGCTTCGACGCTCGCCCAGCCGGGCGGCACGTCCGCCCCGGCCCCGGACGCCAGCCGCGCCGGCAGGCCATCGCGCAAGGCCTCGCCCGAACGTAAGCCCGGCGCGACCGGCGGGCACGGAACGACCGGCGGGCACGGACCATCGGGTGGGCAGCGCAGCGGCTCACAGCCGAACCACACGAGCTCAAACGGCGGGCGGCAAACGCCGGGCACGAGCCCCGCGCCGGGCGCTCAGCGCCACACGCCCAGCGCGACTCAGTCCCCGAGCGGCGAAAGCCAGGCGCCCAGTGGCGGCCAACCGGCGGCGACCGGCGGCCAGGAAGCGCCGAGCGGGCACACGAACGGCCAGTCGGGCTGAGGCCTATTCGGCGAGGGCGCGCACAGGTTGCGAGACGCCGAGCACGCGGTTGTTCGCTCCGAGCGCCTCGACCTCGAACACGGGTCCGCCGACGCTGACGGGGATCGCGGTCTGAAAGCCGCTGGGCAGCGCGAACGCGATGATCTCTCCGTCGGCGATCTCGCCGTTCAGGCTGCCGGCGCTCGGGCCCGCGAACACCTGCCAGAAGCGGACCTGGGTGGCGCCGTTCCAGCTCACGTAGACGGTCGTGCGTCCGCCGGCGCGGCGCGCCACGACGCTCGGACGGGTCGCCGGCATCCCGTGCCACTGCGCTCGCACGACGCGATCGTTTGCGTCCGCGGCCGGCAGGCTGACCGCATAGACGAGCTTGCCGGCGCTCGTGTATTCCGACAGGTTCGGCAGCCCGCCCCAGCCGATCAGGGCGTTGCCATTGGGCAGCGTCTGCACGCTGCCCAGTTCCGAGGACTGCAGGCCGGGGGAGTGGCGGTACTGGCCCACGAGCGTCGCGGTGTGTTCGCTTTCGTGCAGCCCCAGCACCAGGCCGCGCGCGGCTCCCTGCGCCGGCCCGAGCCCGGAGGCGGTGGCTTCACAGCAGCCGTCGTCGTACAGCGTCAAGCGGTTGCCGGGCTCCAGGCGCGCGTCCGACTGCCAGTAGAAGCTCGCCTGCGGACCGAGCTGGAAGCTGCTGTCCTTGCCGCCCAGCCGCCAGACGATTTCGCCTGAGGAGCTGTCGATCTCGTACACGGTCCAGGTGTTGCGCGCCGAGATCAGCAGCCGGCGGCCGCCGAGCTCCTGCACCGAGTCGAGCTGGTAGGGGTCCCAGATCCCCGTCAGCGGCGGCACCGTCTCGGACTGTCCGAGCGGGACGTGTTCGAGCATGTCCCACTTGAACAGCAGCCGTCCGGTCTTGAGGCTGACTTCCTGGATCTCGCTGTCCAGCAGTTCGCCGCTCGGCGCGCCGCCATATGCAGCCAGGTCCATCGGCACCACCTTCGAGGCGATCAACAGCGCCGTTCCGTGCCCCGTCAGCGTCAGCTCGTCGGGGTCGGCCGTCCAGCCTTCCTGGGCGAGCACTGTTGCCAGCTGGCGGTAGCGCTGCCCGTAGACGTAGTAGCGCGCGCCCGGCTGCGGCGGGCCCGCGGCCAGGTTCGTCAACCCGCCGTCCCCGCGCCTGCCCTGCCACCAGCTCAACGCAGGTCTGCCGGCGTATGTCTGCTCGGTGAAGTCGAGCGCCAGTTCGCCCGCGGGCAGCGGGTGAAACCAGACCGGCATGCCGTCGTCTTCGACGATCAGCGGACCAGTCTGGCCCGCCGGCGCGGCGGCCGAGATCGCGAACGGATCGAGCAGCAGCAGACCGCCGGCTTTGCCGGCGCGGTCGACCTTGGGCGCGAGCTTCGGCGGATGCAGACCCGGCGCGGAGATGTAGCTGGCGATGCCCCGCGCCTGCACGGGCGCGGCCCAGATCGCCGTCGCGGCCAGGCAGGCGGCGGCGGCCGCGATCGCCAGGCTTCTGATCCCGGTCGGCATCCGCGTGAGGGTAGCCGCGCGGACGGCGTCGCACGCCGGTCGAGCGCTCGCGTGCATCGTCGGCGGTCGAGCGCGGCTTCGGCGCATCTGGGGTGGTCCAGCGCGGCTCAGGAAGATCGTCTGCGGTCGGCCGCATCATCCGGGTTCTGGCGCTGTTGTAGCTGGAGTGCACGAGCCGGTTGGAGGAGCTCCCCAATCGTCCACCGGGCCGGTTGCCGCCGCGGAGCGGGGAATCCGTGCTGCTGTCGTGCCCGAGCCCGGCTTGGACAGACGCACGGTGATCAAGCGCGGACTCGCCGCCGGCGCCGCGTTGCTCGGGCTGCTCCCGCGAGCCGGCCGCGCCGAAGCCGCGCGTCTAGCCCCGGCGGGCCACAAACGGCACCACCGCCACCACCCCGCACGCGCCGGCCGGCCGAGGCAGCCGCCGAACATCCTCACGATCATCGTCGATCAGCTGCGCGCGCCGGTGTGGATGCCGCCCGCCTTCGGGGCGGCGGCGGCGATGCCGAACCTCGCCGCGCTGCGCGCCCAGGCGGTCAGCTTCGAACGCCACTACACCGCGTCCAACGACTGCTCGCCCTCGCGCAGCGTCCTGCTCACCGGCCTGTACACACACCAGACGGGCGTGATGATCACGGGCTCGGGCCGGCTCGACCCGCGCTTTCCGACGTGGGGCACGATGCTGCGCAAGATGGGCTACGACACGGCCTACTACGGCAAGTGGCACCTCAACCCGAACCCCAGGGCTTCGCTGCAGCAGTACGGGTTTTCGGGCGGCACGTATCCCTCGCCGAACGGCAGTCCCGGGCAGGGCACGGCCGAGGATCCGGCGATCGCCGCCCAGTTCGTCGAATGGTTCGACGGTGGCACGGCGCGCGAACCGTGGGCGACCACCGTGTCGTTCGTCAATCCGCACGACATCGCCTGGTGGCATCGCTTCACCGAACGGATCGAAAGCGAGGCCGACCCGCCCGGGTACGCGACCGCGCTGCCGCCCAACTACGAGACGCCCGAGCTGCTCGCCGAAAAGGGCAAGCCGGCGTTGCAGCGCTCGCTGCAGGACACGGCCGCCAAGGCGTTCGGTCCCGTGGCGTTCGCGGGACCCGAAGCGCTGCGCTGGTGGACGCAGATGATGGACACCTACCTGCTGCTGCAGAGCTACGTCGACATGCAGATCGGCAACGTCCTGGCGGCGCTCGCGAGCAGGCCCGAGGTGGCCGAAAACACGGTGATCCTGTTCACCTCCGACCACGGCGAGTACGGCGGCTCGCACGGCATGCGCGGCAAGGGCGCCTCGGCCTACGAGGAGGCGATCCGGGTTCCGCTGTACGTGTACGACCCGCGTGGCCTGCTCACCAGCGCGCCCGGCACGGTGCGCACCCAGCTCACCTCGAGCGCGGACATCGCCGCGCTGATGCTGACGATCGCCGCGGAATCCGACGGCTGGCGCGCGGAGCCCGAGTACGCGCATCTGGCGAGCCGGCTCGACCTGGCGAGCATCTGCCGCGAACCCGCCGCCCCCGGTCGCGAGTGGATCGTTCACGCGACCGACGAGGACGTCACCGAGTTCGCCTCCGAACCGTACGCGTCGGACGCGCCGCGTCACGTCGTGGCGCTGCGCTCGAGCGCCGGCAAGCTCGCGCTGTACTCGAACTGGCGCCCGGGCACGATCGAAATCGAACAGTCAGGCCACGAATCCGAGCTCTACGAATACGACAGCGAAGAAGGCAGCCTCGAGCTCTCCAGCCAGCTGCGGGCGGGGTCCGCGCTCGAGGAACAGCTGTGGGCGACGCTCGAAGGGCAGGCGATCCCGCACGAGCTGCGCGCGCCGCTGCCCGCGCGTCTGCGCGCGGCGCACCGCGCGGGGCTGGCCGGCTACCTGGCCTACGAGGAACGCGAGGACGTCAAGGTCGCCGAAGCGCACCTGCCCAAGCCCGCGCCGGTCACCCCGGAACCGCTGTGAGGACACGGCCCGGCCCAGGCCGACGCGTGCCGGCCGAAGCGTTCGCCGATCGCCCGTTGGGCGCATACGGCCGGTCGCTCGCATACGCTCACGTCAGCGCGCCTATGATCCAGGCGCGGGTCATCGGATCGGGTTGATCTTGAACACAAGCCAGCTGTACAGGGGAAGGAGCAGCGATGCCGGCAACACGGAAAGCCAGCAGTGAAACGGCGGGTGCGCGTCGCGGGAGCGCGGCCAAAGGGCGCACGAACGCGGCGGAGCGCAAACGGCACGAGCAGAACCGCCGCGCGCTCGACAAGGTCGCGGCCTCGCTCGATGCAGCTCAAAGGGAACTGACCTCGCTGCGCGGCGGTCTCGGCACGGGCGCAACCGACCTGCCCAAGAATCTCGGTAAGCTCCTCAAAGACGCCCGGCGCGATGCGGGCAAGCTGAGCAAGACCGTGGGCGCCGACCTCGAGCGCCTGCAGAAGGAGCTGTCGTCGGCCGCCAAGAGCGCGTCGAGCAGGCGGGGCGGCTCGCGGCGCCCAAAAGCGGGAACCAGGTCGGCCGCCAAGAAACCCGCCGGCAAAGCCCGCGCGAAAGCCAAAGCTGCCACCAAATCGCGGGCCAAAGCCGCGCGACGCCCGCAAGCGCGGAAATCGGCCGCCAAATCGGCCCCCCGCGCCGCCGGCGCGAAAGCCGGGGCCACCTGAGCGAGCGGGGCCGCCTGAGTGAGCGGGGCCGCGTGAGCGAGAGCGCTCGGATTCACCGCTGAGCGCTAAGCGGGCAGCGGGCTGGGCCTGCGCTTGAGCTCCTCGAGCGCCGCGATCATAGCGTCGAACTCGCACGCGATCTTCGCGGGCCACGGCTTCTCGGGGTGGTCGTCGAGCGTCTTCAGGCCGTTGCCGGTGATGATCGCGACGACGGTCTCGTCCGGGGCGAACCGGCCTTCGGCCGCGAGCTTCTGCAGCACCGCGATCGTCGTGCCCCCGGCGGGCTCGGTCAGCAGACCCTCGGTCGCGGCCAGCAGGTCGATGCCGGCGAAGATCTCGGGGTCGCTGGCGAAGCCGCCGGTGCCGCCGCGTTTGAGCACGGCGTCGATCACGAGATAGCCGTCGCCGGGGTTGCCGATCGCCAGCGAATGGGCGGCGGTCTCGGGCGCCACGGCGTGGATCTCGGCCTCCTCGGCGAGGATCGCGCTCGCGATCGGGTTGCAGCCGCTCGGCTGCGCGATGTGGATGCGCGTGCGGTCGGTCTCGGCCAGCCCCAGCAGCTGCAGCTCGCCCAAGCCCTTGTGCATGCGCGAGCTCAGCGTTCCACCGGCCGCGGCCGTGACGATGTGATCGGGCGCGTTCCAGCCGAGCTGCTCGACGATCTCATACGCCTCCGTCTTGGCGCCCTCGGCGTAGAACGGGCGCAGTGTGATGTTGGCGAACTCCATCCCGGTCGCTTCGGCGATTTCGCGGCAGCGGCGGTTGACTTCGTCGTAGTTGCCCTCGACCTGGCAGACCTCGGCGCCGAGCGCACGACAGGCCCGCGCCTTCATGTCCTCGAGGCGGTTGGGATAGAAGACGTATGCCGGAACGCCCGCCTTGGCGGCGAGCGAAGCGACCGCTGTGCCGACGTTGCCGGTCGAGACGCAGCCGATCTCATCGCGGCCGAGCTCGAGCAGCCGCGCGACCGACATCGACACGACGCGGTCCTTGTAGGACAGGCTCGGACGCTGCGTGGAGTCGTCCTTCAGGTACAGGTTCGACAGGCCCAGCTCGGCGCCGAGGCGGTCGGCATGGATCAGCGGCGTGCAGCCGGCGTAGCGGCCGACGCGCGCCTGCGCGGAGGCGTCGACGATCGGCAGGAGCTCCTCGAAGCGCCAGATGTTCAGCGGGCGCTGCGAGCGCGGCACCTCTTCGAAGTGGCGGGCGGCGCGCTCGTAGTCGTACTCGACGTCCAGTCCCTTGCCGCAGTCCGGGCAGGCGAACACCGGCTCGCTGAGCGGGTAGCGGTGCCCGCAGCGATGGCAGGCCAGGCCCGTGGCGCACGAGCGCGTGCGCGCACGCGCGGCGTCCCGATCGAGGGACTCCTGATCCGTGGCCCACGCGCGCGCGCGTGGGCTCTCGCCATTGGAGGCCTCGCCTGCTGTGCGAGCGGGGCCGTCGCCGGCTGCGGGGGCGGGTGGGCTCATGCGGGCACCCTGGAAGATACGCCGGGCCACGGCATCTGCGTATCGGGATCGTTACCGAACGCGATCCAAAGCTCCTCCGCGAGGTGCGGGGCGAGCGGGGCCAGCAGCTGGGAAAGAACCTGCAGAGCCTCCAGCAGGGCGTCGCGATCGGCGCCCGCGAGCACGCCGGCGCGCGCGAGCACGCGCTTCTCGTAGTCCTTGATGCGGTCGAACAGGCGCATGACGTTGCGCACCGCGCTGTGCATCTCCAAGGCGGCCACCTCCTCCGTGGTCTTCTCGACCGCAGTGTCGCACCATTTGCCAAGGCGCGTGCGCAGATGCTCGGTCATGTCCCTGCCGGCAGGCGTGTCTGCGCTTCCGATCGTGGGCCGGTCGGCGCTCCCGGTCGCAGGCGTGTCCGCGCTGCCCGGGATGGGCATGTCTCCGTTGCCGGCGACACCGGCGACCGGCTCGGAGCCGGCGGCCGCGAGCCTGGCCTGCGAGAAGTCCCAAACCTGGGTGAGAAAGCGATGGCAGCGCAGGACCGCCGAGTCGCTCCAGTTGAGCGAGCGCTGCGGGCGGGCCGCGTAGAGCGTCGCAAGGCGCACCGTGTCGGCGCCGAAGCGCGCCACCAGCTCGTCGGGGTCGACCACGTTGCCGAGGTGCTTTGACATCTTGCGCCCGTCGCGGATCACCATCTCGTGAAACAGGCAGCCGGCGAACGGCTCGCCGTCGGCCAGGAACGCGAGCGGGCCGATGTCGCGCAGGGCCTTGGTGACGATGCGCTGGTCGAACACGAAGTTGCCGCTGTCCGAGCCGGCCACGACGCGCTCGCAGGGCAGCCACGCGCGCAGGTCCTCGAGCGCGAGGATCTCCGGCAGCGTGCGCTCGCGCTGGTCGGGGGGCACGCATACCGGCACCCACAGCCAGAGGGCATCGAAGTGGCAGTCCAGCGTGTCGGTCTCGCGCCGTGCCGGCCCGCCGCAGCGCGGGCAGGTGGTATCGACGAAGTCCGCGCGCTCGGCCAGCGGATTGCCGGCGCCGGTGGGCTCGAGATCGAGCGGCAGCAGCACCGGCAGCTGCTCGGGCGGGACCGGCACGGCGCCGCAGTCGGCGGCGCAGTAGACGATCGGGATCGGCGTGCCCCACGAGCGCTGGCGCGAGATCGAGAAGTCGCCCGCGCGGTAGCGAAACGCCGGGCGCACGCCGGGGACCGAGGGGACGGGCTGATCGGAGGGCGCGTCCTGAAGCTCCGCCCGCGCAGGCCACAAGCGCTGGGCGATCAGCGCATCGGTGCGGTCCCGGCCGGGGATGCCGAGCACGGCCGTGGCCCCGAAGCGGCCGTCGACGGCCGGGGAGACGAGCAGCGGCAGCGGCTCGCCGGTGAGCGGCGCGAGCAGCGTGCGGCCGCTGTCCACGACGGTGATCGCCTCGGCGTCGCGATCGCCGCGCTCGAGGCCGCCGGCCCGCAGGTCCTCGAGTTGCGTGCGCGCATCGGGGTCGAGCACCCAGCTGTCGATGTCCGGGTGCTTGGGCGAGATCAGCACGAAGCGGGCCAGCGCCACGGCATCGGCGTGCGGGGTGAAGGCGGTCAGCGTGCCCGGGTCGCCGAGCGCGGGCGGGTCGTCGGGGGCGCGCAGGTCGAGCTCGACCCCGTCGACGCGGCCGAGCACGAAGCGCTGGCTGGCGAGCGCCACCTCGTCCCAGATGCCGCTTGCGGCCAGCTCGTCCAGGCGGCGGTCGTTCTCGGGCACGTAGGCGCTGATGCGCAGATACCACTCGGGACGTTGGATCAGGCGGACCGGGGAGTGACAGCGCCAGCACAGGCCGTGCTCGACCTGGATCGTGGCGAGCGTGGTCTGGCACTGATCGCACCAGTCCACGGCGCCCGTGCCGCGATACACGAGCCCGGCGTCGAGCAGCGTCAAGAACAGCCATTGCGACCAGCGGTACATGAGCGCGTCCGAGCTGACGAAGGCGCGGTCCCAGTCGAACGAGTAGCCGAGCCGATCGAGCTGGCCGCGCATGTGCGTCGCGCAGCGCGCGACCCAGTCGCTCGGCGGCTCGCCGCCGGCGATCGCGCCGAGCTCGGCGGGCAGGCCGAAGGCGTCGAAGCCGAACGCGAACAGCACGTCCTCGCCGCGCGCGCGCCAGAAGCGCGCGTAGGCGTCGCCGATCGAGTACGAGCGGACGTGCCCGATGTGCACATTGCCAGAGGTGAAGGGCGCCGACGGCTTGATGTAGCGGCGAGGACGGTCGCCGTCGATCGACGGTGTGGCGAAAGCGTGACGCTCGCGCCAGGCCGCCTGACGGCGGGCCTCGACCGCGTGCGGGTCATAGCTTGGGGTATTGGGCTGGCTCATCGGAGGCGCTCACTCATCGGCATTTGCGACGCGCGGGTCGAGCCCGTGAAATCGGGCTCGCGCATCGGCAATCGAGGATATCCGAGGCTCTGCGCGAGCTCCGGCGCACGCGCGCGCGTACGCGTGCGCCGCCGCCCGCGTTCATCCGCGGGAGGTGCTAAAGATGCGGTATGGAGATCGAGATCGGGCGCGGCAAGAAGGCGCGGCGGGCATACGGGTTCGACGACATCGCGATCGTGCCGTCCAGGCGCACGCGCGATCCCGACGACATCGACATCAGCTGGAAGCTGGGGCCCTACCAGTTCGAGCTGCCGTTGCTGGCGGCGGCGATGGACGGCGTGGTGTCGCCGGAGACGGCGGGGATCCTCGGCAAGCTCGGCGGGCTGGCGGTGCTCAACCTCGAGGGGATCTTCACGCGCTACGAGGACGCCGACGAGCAGCTCGAGCGGATCGCGGAGCTGCCCAAGCACCTGGCGACGCGCGAGATGCAGGAGATCTACCGCGAGCCGGTCAAGCCCGAGCTGATCGTCCAGCGGATCCAGGAGATCAAGGAGCAGAAGGTCGTGGTGGCGGCGTCGCTGACGCCGCAGCGGGTGCGCGACCACTACGAGCTGGCGCTCGACGCCGGCCTCGACGTGCTCGTGATCCAGGGCACGGTGGTGTCCGGCGAACACGTGTCGACCGTGTCCGAGCCGCTCAACCTGAAGGAGTTCATCCCGAGCCTCGACGTGCCGGTCGTGGTGGGCGGGTGCGCGTCCTATCACACGGGCCTGCACCTGATGCGCACCGGCGCGGCCGGGGTACTGGTGGGGGTGGGGCCGGGGGCGGCCTGCACCACGCGGGGTGTGCTGGGGATCGGCGTGCCCCAGGCGACCGCGATCGCCGACGTGGCGCACGCGCGCTCGACGCACATGCTCGAGACGGGCGAGTACTGCCAGGTGATCGCCGACGGCGGGATGCGCAACGGCGGCGACGTCGCCAAGGCGATAGCGCTCGGCGCCGACGCGGTGATGCTCGGCTCGCCGCTGGCGCGCGCGTACGAGGCGCCGGGCAGGGGCTTTCACTGGGGCATGGCGACGTTCCACCCGACGCTGCCCAGGGGCGCGCGCGTGGCGACGACCCAGAACGGGACGCTCGAGGAAATCCTCGTGGGCCCGGCGCGCGAGAACGACGGCACGTTCAACCTGTTCGGCGGGCTGCGGACCTCGATGGCGACGTGCGGCCACAAGGACCTGGCGGAGTTCAACCGCGCCGAGGTGGTGATCGCGCCGGCGCTGCAGACCGAGGGCAAGGCGCTGCAGCGCGACCAGGAGATCGGCATGGGCGCGGTCAACGGCAAGGCCGCCGTGCTGGTCGAGGATTAGCCCTTTCCAGATACTCGGGCCACAGCTCCCGCGCACGCAAGCCGGGCGTCGCGCCAGATCCTGTCGGGATTTATGCGTCGATGCAGCAGGTGGGCGCGCCGGCAGGGCGGGCTCGACGGCGGCCGTCGCGGCCTCGCCCGAGGCTGATGAGCGCTGGGCGCGTGCGGCATCGTCGCACTTGGCCTATCATGAGCAGGGCCGCGCGGCGGAGCGCGGTATTTTTGCGCCTTCGCCGTCAGCGCGAGGCGATCCACGAGCACAAGACCAGCACGCCGATTTCCACGACCAGGATCGCACCTGCTTCGATGCCCGCAAGATGAGCACAGTCGCCAGCAAAACGTATGTGGCCAAGCCGACCGATCGGGAGCGCGAGTGGGTGCTGCTCGACGCGAACGGCAAGACGCTCGGGCGGCTCGCGACGCAGATCGCCGACCTGCTGCGCGGTAAGCGCAAGCCCGCGTACACGCCGCACATCGACACCGGAGACTTCGTCGTGGTGATCAACGCCGAGAAGGTCGCCGTGACCGGCAGCAAGCGCACGGACAAGCGCTACTACCGTCACTCCGGCTATCCGGGGGGCCTGCGGTCGCGGAGCTTCGAGGAGATGATCTCGCGCCGGCCCGAGGAGGTGATCCGGCTTGCGGTCAAAGGCATGATGCCGCGCAACCGGCTGGCCCGCAAGCAGATCACCAAGCTGAAGATCTATGCCGGCCCCGAGCATCCGCACGAGGCGCAGAAGCCGCGGACGCTCGAGACCGAGCAGTAGCCGAGCCACAGAGCAGAAGCGGAGCGCTAGACATGGCCGACGACCAGCAGACACCCGAGACTCCCGACGAGCAGCCGAGCGCCGGCGGACAGGCGCCCGATACGCCGGACGAGCAGCCGAGCGCCGGCGGGCAGGCCCCCGATACGCCGGACGAGCAGCCGAGCGCGGGCGGGCAGGCGCCCGAGACGCCGGACGAGCAGGCACCCGAAACGGCTGGCGAGCAGGTCGGCGCGGACGAGCAGGCCGCCGCCGAGGCCGCCGAGCGTGCCGTTCCCAGCGAGGAGGCTGCCGAGATCGCCGGGTCCGCCGAGGACGCCGCACTGGAGGCTTTCGAGGAGGCGGGCGGCGAGGCGCCGGCGCAGGCAGGCGAGCAGTTCGAGCCCGTGCCGGGCCACGCGGCGCCAAGCGAGGACGCGCTCGAGATCGCGGGCGTGGCCGAGGATGCCGCGCTGGAGGCCAGCCAGGACGCTCAGGCCGGAGCCGATCAGGCCAGTGGGGGTCCAGCCCCCGCGGACGCGGAGGAGACCGAGGAGGACGAGGACGTGGAGGCCGCCGCGCCACGCGAGAAGCCGGCCGTGCCCGGGGCGCACCTGGAGGTCGACATCGTCCCCGAGGGCGTCGACCCGTTGGGCCGCGATCGCACGCCGGCCGACCCCTATGCCGAGGTCGCAGAGGTCTACGAGCAGGAGGTCGTCCAGGAGAACGGCGAGGTGCAGGCGCAGGAGGAGGTGCTCGAGGAGGTTCTCAGCGAGCCGATCTCGACGGCCGCGATCGATCTAGCGGCGGACGCTCGCTACCGGGCCACCGGCAAGCGCAAGACGGCGATCGCGCGCGTCACCTTGAGGCCCGGCAGCGGAACGTACACCGTGAACGGGCGCACGCTCGAGCAGCACTTCCCGCGCAGCACGCTGCAGCGCAACATCCGCCAGCCGCTGGAGACGGTCGGCTACCAGGAGCGGATGGACGTGGTCGCAAGGCTGCACGGCGGCGGCATCGCGGCGCAGGCCGGCGCGCTGCGCCACGGCGTTTCGCGGGCGCTGCTCGAGGCCGACCCGAACCTGCGCGGCGAGCTCAAGCGCCGCGGCTTCCTGACGCGCGACTCGCGCGCTAAGGAGCGCAAGAAGGCGGGTTTGAAGAAGGCTCGCAAGCGCCCGCAGTTCTCGAAGAGGTAGCAGGCGAATTTTCATCCGGCCGTAAACCCGCGGGCCGGGCGGCATTCTCCTCCGGCCCGAAACCGCTTCGCGGGCGGGCCGGATGAGAAAATCCGCCCTGCTAGCTGATGTTGTGGGGTCTGCTGGTTCCGATTGGCTATCTCAATTTCAGATCGAATGTCTTCGCAGAGCGCCAAATGACTCGGAAACTGTTTGGGACCGACGGTGTACGGGGTCTCGCTGGTGAGGTGCTCAGCGCTGAGCTGGCGCTGGGCCTGGGCCGGAGCGCGACTCGATTGCTGGGGGGGGAGCGCCCGCAGGTTTTGGTGGTGCGCGACACGCGCGAGTCCGGGCCTATGCTCGAGGCCGCTCTGGCGGCGGGGATCGCCGCGGCTGGTGGTGATGTGCTCCTGGGTGGCGTTCTGCCGACTGCGGCGGTGCCGCTGCTCGTCGCTCGGTATGGATTGCAGATGGGGGCTGTGATCTCGGCTTCGCACAACCCCTATGAGGACAACGGGATCAAGTTCTTTGGCTCCGACGGGTACAAGCTCTCGGACGAGATCGAGGCGGACATCGAGCGGGAGCTTGCCGAACATGGAGGCGGCGTTGGCGGAGCGCGTGAGCCAGCTTCGAGCTCGCGCCGGCGCGATGTAGATACGCGTGAGTCGGCTGATCGCGGCGCGAGTCCTCGCTCGATTGGGCGCATCCGTGAGCTTCGGGGGGCCGACGAGGATTATCTGCGCGAGCTGCACGTGCGCTTTGTCGAGCTCGACTTGGACGGGCTGGACGTCGTGCTCGACTGTGCCAACGGCGCCACCTGCAGGGTCGCTCCGGAGATCTTCAGGCGGCTGGGCGCGAACGTCACGACGATCGGCGACGTTCCCGATGGGCGCAACATCAACGACGGCTGCGGCTCCACGCATCTGCAGACGCTTGCGCAGCATGTCGTCGCGGGCGGGCACGCGCTCGGCTTCGCGTTCGACGGCGACGGCGACCGCGTGCTGGCGGTTGACCGCCGTGGCGAGCTCGTCGATGGCGATGAGCTGCTGGCGCTCGCGGCGCTGCACCTTCAGCGCTCGGGGCGTCTGCCCGGAAACGGCGTTGCCGTCACGGTGATGACCAACTACGGCTTTCATCGGGCGATGGACAGCGCCGGTGTCGCGGTCGCGACCACGAAGGTGGGGGACAGGTACGTGCTCGAGGAGCTGCGCGCGCGGGGCTGGACGCTCGGCGGCGAGCAGTCGGGGCACATCATCGACCTGCACTTCAACCGCACCGGCGACGGCATCGCCAGTGCCTTGCTCACGCTCGAGGCGCTCGCCGGCGGCGATCTCAGCGATCGGGGCGCGATGGCGCGCCTGCCGCAGCGGCTCGTCAACGTGCGCGTGCGCGACCGCGAGGCGCTGCACAACGCCAACGGAGTGACGGCGGCCGTGCGCGCCGAGGACCAGGCGCTGGCGGGCCGCGGCCGTGTGCTGGTGCGCCCGAGCGGCACGGAGCCGCTCGTGCGCGTGATGGTCGAGGCCCCGACCGACGCCGAGGCCGAAGACATCTGTACGCGCCTGGCCGCGCTGGTCGAGCGCGAGCTGGGCTGAGGCCAGAGGCAAGCGTGGGGACCACGGCGCCGATGCGACTCTACGAGCTCGGATCAAGGAGCAAGCAATATATGTCGATCCGAGGCAGTTCCACATCCTGGTATGATCGGGCCTGTTATGGGGCAAGTTGAGCATCCAAAGCGGAACAACGAGCAGGATCAATTGCCTCGAGTCGCAGGGGGGGCGCACCAACCCGGAGAGCGTCTTTGCGCCGATCTTCGCTACATGAACGAGCGCGAGGCCGCGACGATCTCGCGTACGGTCGAAACCTGGCGCAAGATAGAGCCTCAGGAGTACGAATCGGCAGTCCGCGGTCTCATCTCCTAGGTTCGACCGTCGGCACATATCGTACGCAACGACTGCCGCGCTCCAGATCTGTCCGCGCGTTCGTTGGCTTGTACCGTTGGTAGAGCCGGCAGATCGACTCGAAGCTTCTGCCGGGCTCGTCCCTCGGAATCCGCATGCCGAAAGAGCCCTCGGCAGCGGAGCAGCGTCGGTCTCGGCGACCTGCACGAGCCGGGCCCGGTAGGCGCCGCTGATATCTTCGAGCGGGTGTGCGGCATCGTCGGCTACGTCGGCAATCGCCCGGCCAGACAGCTCCTGCTCGACGGGTTGAAGCGGCTGGAGTACCGCGGTTATGACTCGGCCGGGATCTCCGTGATCGAGGACGATCGCATCGACGCCGTGCGCGCGGTCGGCAACCTCGGTGCGCTGCAGGCCAAGCTCGACCAGCTCGCTGCTGTTCGGCAAGTCGATGGCGGCGCGGCCGCGGCCGCTGACGCCGAGGCATCGGCGTTGGGCCACGGCGCAGGACCGGCCGTGGCGGTCGCCCAGCGCCCGGCCGTGATCGGCATCGGCCACACCCGCTGGGCCACGCACGGGCGGGTCAGCGAGGAGAACGCGCACCCGCACTGCGACACGGGCGACCGCGTCCACGTCGTCGTCAACGGGATCGTCGAGAACTACATGGCGCTGAAGGAGCGCCTCGCCGGCGAAGGCTGCGTGTTCAGCTCGGAGACCGACGCCGAGGTGATCGCGCACCTGATCGCCAGCCATTACGAGGGCGATCTCGCCGCCGCGGTGCGCGGCGCCTACGGCGAGCTCCAAGGCCACTATGCGTTCGTCGCGATCAGCCTCGACGAGCCCGACGTGCTCGTCGGCGCGCGGCGCGAGTGTCCGCTGATCGTCGGGCGCGGCGATGGCGAGCAGTTCGTCGCCTCGGCCGTGCCCGCGTTCCTGTCAGAGACCCGGCGCGTGCAGTTCCTCGACAACGACGAGATCGTGGTGCTGCGTCCCGACGGCGTGCTGATCACGACGCCGGCGGGCGAGCCGATCGAGCGACCGGTGGAAAGCGTCGACTGGGACGAGGCCACGGCCGAGAAGGCCGGCTACGAGACGTTCATGCTCAAGGAGATCTACGAACAGGCCGACGCGGTCGCCGAGACGATCGCCGACCGCACCGCCGGCGGCGAGGGCGTCGAGCTCGACGAGCCGGACGTGCTCGACGAGCGCGTGCTCGAGGACGTGCGGCGCATCGTGATCGTGGCCTGCGGCACCTCCTACCACGCCGGCCTGATCGGCCGCTACGTGATCGAAGAGTGGGCGCGGCTTCCGGTCGAGATGGACATCGCGTCGGAGTATCGCTACCGCAACCCCGTGCTCGGCGATGGCGATCTGGTGGTCGGTATCTCCCAGTCGGGCGAGACAGCGGACACGCTGGCGGCGATGCGCATGGCCCGCGAGCGGGGTGCGCGCGTGCTGGCGATCACCAACGTGATGGGCTCGCAGGCCACGCGCGAGTGCGACGCAACGCTGTTCACCCGTGCGGGGCTCGAGGTCGGTGTAGCGGCCACCAAGACCTTCCTGTGCCAGGTCGCGGTCATGTACCTGCTCGCCCTGCGCCTGGCCGAGCTGCGCGGATCGCTCGATCCAGCGCGCGTCGCGCAGCTCGTCGGCGAGATCAAGCAACTGCCGCGCCGCATCGACGAAGTGCTCGAGCGCACGCGCGAGCAGGCGGCGCGCGCTGCCGACGAGCACTGGCAGAGCGAGTTCTTCCTGTACATCGGCCGCCAC
This sequence comes from Solirubrobacteraceae bacterium, assembly GCA_035507415.1. Lineage (GTDB taxonomy): Bacteria > Actinomycetota > Thermoleophilia > Solirubrobacterales > Solirubrobacteraceae > Palsa-744. Next base: position 98,650 of record DATJOF010000033.1, on the reverse strand, counting down.
ACCGGCCTCGCCGTCGCTCTCGAGGGCGCGCTCAAGCTGAAGGAGATCTCCTACATCGCCACCGACGCCTACGCCGCGGGCGAGATGAAGCATGGGCCGATCGCGCTGCTCAGCGACGCCACCCCCGTCGTCAGCGTCGCGACCGATTCGCCGGTGCTGGAGAAGCTCGCGTCGAACATGCAGGAGGTCCGCGCACGCGGCGCCCACGTGATCGCGATCGTGACCGCCGGCAACGAGCAGATCGCCAAGCAGGCCGACGCCGCGATCGCCGTGCCCAAGGTCGATTGGATGTTGCAGCCGATGCTCGCCGTGATCCCGTTGCAGCTGCTCGCCTATGAGATCGCGCGCCGGCGCGGCCTGAACGTCGACCAGCCGCGCAACCTCGCCAAGACGGTCACGGTCGAGTAGACCGCCCAACCGAAGGCACGCTCGGCCGAGGTCGAGTGGCAGTCAGCAGGTGGCGCGGCGCCGGCGACGATCGGCGCGTCCTTGCAGGACGGGCGCTCGCGCCGCAACCGCGACCGTGCCCGGAACACCGGCGCGCGACCGATTAGCATCGCTCGTCGTGGAGCCGTTTCCCGACTGGTTGGCGCCGCTGCCCGACGCAGAGCGCATGCGCGCGATCGACCGCTGGGCGATCGACCAGCGCGGCGTGCCATCGCTCGAGCTGATGGAGCGTGCCGGCGCGGGCGTGACGCGCGCGGTCGAGCGGCTCGCGCCCGACGGGCCTGTCGCCGTCGTGTGCGGCAAGGGCAACAACGGCGGCGACGGACTCGTGGTCGCGCGGCTGTTGCGCCACGCCGGCCGGCCGGTCTCGGTGATCTGCACGGCGCCCGTCGAGGAGCTGCGTGGAGACGCCGAGGCGAACCTGAAGCGTCTTCCCGGGCCCCCGCCCACGGCGCTCGCGCAGGCTCGCAGCCTGCTCGAGGAGGCCGGCGTGATCGTCGACGCGCTGCTCGGGACCGGCTTCGCCGGCGAGCCTCACGGCCCTGTGCTCGAGGCGATCGAGGCGATCGCGGCCTGCTCGGCCCCGGTCGTCAGCGTGGACGTGCCCTCGGGCGTGGACTCCTCGAGCGGCGTGGTCGCGGGCGCGGCCGTCAGCGCGACCGCCACCGTCACCTTCCACGCCGCCAAGCCCGGCCTTTGGATCGACCCCGGCAAGGCGCACGCGGGTGCGCTCGAGGTGCTCGACATCGGCATTCCCCGGGGCGCACCGCTGCAGGCCGACATCGGTCTGATCACGCCGGCCGTGCTCGCGCTGCTGCCCCGGCGAGAAGCGCAGTCCACCAAGTTCTCCTCCGGGCACGTAATCGTGGTGGGCGGCTCGCGCGGGCTCACCGGCGCCCCGCGCATGGCCGCGCTCGGCGCGATGCGCGCCGGCGCAGGCTACGTGACCGCGTGCGTCCCCGAATCGCTGCAAGCGATTCTCGCCTGCGGCCCGCCCGAGCTGATGACGATCGGCCTGCCCGACGACGCCGAGGGCCTGATCGCTGCTGCCGCCGCGCCCGCGCTCGAGGCTGCGCATCGCGGCGGCGCGCTCGCGCTCGGTCCCGGTCTCGGACGCCGCGACGGCGCCCAGGCCTTCGCGCGCGAGCTGGCGCGAACCGCCGCGCTTCCGCTCGTGCTCGACGCCGACGGCCTCAATGCCCACGCGGATCACGGTGGCGAGCGTCTGGGCGGCCTGGCCGCGCGACCGGCGCCCACCGTGCTGACGCCGCACGCCGGCGAGCTCGGGCGTCTGCTGGACCTGGACAGCGAGCACATCTCAGCCGAACGCCTGGCCCATGCGCGCGCCGCGGCACAGACCGCACAGGCCACGGTAGTGCTCAAGGGCGACGACACGCTCGTCGCCGATCCCGGCGGTCTGGTCGCTGTCAGCCCCGGTGACAGTCCGGCGCTCGCCACCGCCGGCACCGGCGATGTGCTGTCCGGCGTCATCGCCGCGCTGCTCGCTGAGGGCCTGAGCGCGTTCATCGCCGCCTCGGCCGGTGTGTGTCTGCACGCCGAGGCGGGTCGCCTGGCCGCCTGGGCACAGGGCGCCGCCGAGGGCGTGGTGGCCTCCGACGTGATCGCGATGCTGCCTCGTGCGCACGCGCGGGGCGTCGACGGAGCGAGCGACCTGCAGGCGGCCCCGTGGCTGTTCGCCGACGGCGTCGCGCACGACGCGCGGGAGCCGCACCAAGGGCGCCGGCGCGACGCCGCGCAGGGGAGTCGTCGTCCATGAGCGCGCCACGGGCCCAGGCAAGCGTCGACCCGGACGCGGTCAGCGAGAACTGCGCGCGGCTCCTGCGCGAGCTGGCCGGCGCCGAGCTGTGCTCCGTCGTCAAGGCCGACGGCTACGGGCACGGATCGGTCGAATGTGCCCGCGCCAGCCTGCGCGGGGGCGCGACCTGGCTCGCGGTCGCGACCGTCGACGAGGCGGCCGAGCTGCGCAACGCCGGCATCGAAGCGCCCGTGCTCGTGATGGGAGCGCTGCGCGATCGCGAGCAGATCGAGCGCGCGACCGCCCTCGGCGCCGACATCGTCATCTGGCGTCAGCGATCGGTGGCGCTCGCGGGCGAAGCCGCCCAGCTCACCCCTGGCCCAGCGCGCGTCCACGTCAAGCTCGACACCGGCATGGGACGCCTCGGCACGCGCGACCCGCGCGAGGCCGCGCAGGTGGCCGCCGCCGCGCTGGCGACCCCGGGGGTGCAGCTGGCGGGCGTGATGACCCACTTCGCCACGGCCGACCAGCTCGACGACGACGGCTTCTTCGAGCGCCAGCTCGAGCTCTTCAGCGACTGGGCCGGCGAGCTCAAGCGGGCCCATCCCGAGATCCTCGTGCACGCCGCCAACAGCGCCGCCGTGCTGCGCGACGCTCGCGCCCACTTCGACATGGCTCGCTGCGGCGTCGCCATCTACGGGCTGGACCCGTTCGGCGAGGACCCGTTCGAGCGCGAGCTGCGACCGGCGCTCGAGCTGAGCTCGCTCGTGGCGGAGGTGAAGCCCTGCCGCGCCGGCGAGAGCACCGGCTACGGGCGGCGCTTCGTGGCCGAGCGCGACACTCACATCGGCGTGCTCCCGATCGGCTACGGCGACGGCTGGCGACGCGGGCTGTCGGACAACGCCGACGTGCTGATCGAGGGACGCCGCTGGCCGCTCGTCGGCACGGTGAGCATGGACAATGTCGCCGTCGACCTCGGTCCCGATCCCGCCGCGCTGCGGCTGTGCGGCGCGCCGGCCATCTTGATCGGCGGATCCGGCGAGGCGCGGATAACCGCCGAGGAGCTGGCGCGGCGCCTGCAGACGATCAATTACGAGATCACCTGTGGGCTGTCCACGCGCGTCGCCCGCGCCTACCGGCCCGTCTCGCAGGCGGCTCCGTGAGCGCAGGCGGCTCTGTGAGTGCAGGGGGCTCTCTGAGCGCAGGGGGTTCTGTGAGTGCAGGCGGTTCTGTGAGCGCAGGGGGTTCTGTGAGCGCAGGCGGTTCTGTGAGTGCAGGGGGCTCCGTGAGCGCTGGCAGCTCTGTGAGCGCTGGCGCACCAGTGAGCGCCGGCGCTTCGGAGCAGGCGCTGCGTGCCACCCACGCCGCGCTGGCCGGAGCCGAGGCGTGGCTCGTCGGCGGCGCACCGCGCGACCGCCTGCTCGGCCGCTCCACCGGCGACCTCGACGTCGTCGTACACGGCAGCACGGCCGCGGCGGCCCGCGCGATCGCCCGCGCCGCCGGAGGCGCGGCCTGCTTCGAGCTCTCCGCCGAGTTCTCGGGCTGGCGGGTCGTGGCGCGCGATCGATCGTGGCAGGTCGATCTGCAGCCGCTGCGCGGCGACTCGCTCGCGGCCGACCTTGCGCTCCGTGACTTCACGGTGAACGCGATTGCCGAACCGCTCGCCGGTGGCGCACCGGTCGACCCGCTCGGAGGGATCGCCGATCTCAACGCCCGGCGGCTGCGCATGGCAGGCCCGCGCGCGTTTGCCGATGACCCGCTGCGCGCTCTGCGTCTGGTGCGGATCGCGCTGGAGCTGGAGCTGCAGCCGGACGAGCCCACCCTCGCGGCTGCCTCGCGCAGCGCCGGCGAGCTGCAGCACGTGGCGGGCGAGCGGATCTTCATGGAGCTGCGCCGCATCGTCGCCTCGCCGCACGTGCTCGCCGGTCTGGAGATGATGCGCTCGCTCGGCCTGACCGCCGCCGTGCTGCCCGAGCTGGAAGCGCTGCAGGGCGTCGAACAGAGCCGTTTTCATCATCGCGACGTCTACGGACACACGCTCGAGGTGCTCGAGCGCACGGTCGCGCTCGCCGACGACCCCGCGGCCGTCCTCGGGCTCGACGGGACCGCCAGCCGCGACGCCCCGCCGGGCGCTCACCGCGTTGAGGCCGGTGGCCGCGGCAGCGACGCGCGGACTCGCGGCATCGAGGCCGGCGGCCGCGCTCTGAATGCCGGTGGCCGCGACGTCGATGCGGGCGAGCTCGTGCACGGTGTCTCGTCGCTGCTGGCCGAGCCGCTCGCGGACGAGATGACGCGCGGCGAAGCCCTTCGTTGGGGAGCATTGATGCACGATCTCGCGAAGCCGCTCACGGCGGCCGTCGACCCCGCGGGGCGGGTCACGTTCTTCGGCCACGACGCCCGAGGAGCCGAGCTCGCACGTTCGGTCCTGGGACGCCTGCGCGCCTCCGAGCGCCTGCGCGCACACGTGGCAGGACTCGTGCGCCACCACCTGCGCCTCGGATTCCTCGTCCACGAGCCCCAGCCGCTGGCCCGGCGCACCGTGTTCGAGTATCTGCGCACCACCGCGCCGGTCGAGGTCGACGTCACGCTCCTATCGGTCGCCGACCGGCTCGCGACGCGCGGCGATCGCGCCGCCGAGTCGATCGGCGCGCACCTGCGTCTGGCGCGCGCCGTGCTCGCCGACGCGCTCCGCTGGCGCGAGCTCGGACCCCCGCCGGCGCTGTGGCGCGGCGACGAGCTGGCGCATGAGCTCGGTCTCGAGCCCGGACCCCGCCTCGGCCGGCTGCTGGCCGAGCTCGAAGCTGCGCAGTATGCGGGCGAGCTCGCCACGCGCGAGCAGGCCCTCGCGCACGCGCGCGCCCAGCTGGCCGCCGCCGGGCCCGACCGGGTCGACAGGCCGCCGACCCTCTGACCGCGCGAGCTTCGACGCGCCGACCCTCTACGCTTCCGATCGATGTCCGACCCCGACTGCATCTTCTGCAAGATCGTCGCCGGCGAGCTGCCCGCCACGATCGTCGACCAGGACGAGCGCACGATCGCCTTCATGGACATCAACCCCGGCACCCGCGGCCACGCCCTCGTGATCCCGCGCGCCCACTCGCGCGATCTGCTCGACGTCGATCCCGAGGACCTGGCCGCCGTCGCAACCGCCTCGCAGCGGCTGGCCTCGCGGATCCGCGAGCGTCTCGGCGCCCAGGGCGTCAACCTCGTCAACTCCTGCGGCGCCGCCGCCTGGCAGACCGTGTTCCACTTCCACGTCCACGTCATTCCGCGCTACGACGGCGATCCGTTGCGCCTGCCGTGGGTCCCGACGCCGGGCGATCCAGCCGAGATCGCGAGCGCCGCGCAGGAACTCGCGGCTGCGGAGCGAAGCTAGAGCGATGAGCCCGGGGGGACCATCGACCGCACCATCCGCCGGCCCGGCGTGTTCAGTGCGCATATGAAACGTACCCTGCTCGCGATCACCGCCGTCTTTGCACTGCTGCTGGCGCTCCCGTCGCTCGCGCCCGCGACGCTCACCGAAGTCGGAGTCATCCCCGCCACCACGCCCGCGACCGAACCCAGCTGTCCCGGCAGCCCATGCCTGGCGGTCAGCCGCACCACCGGCTTTCAGGTCAAGGTCGGCTCCACCGACAACCTCGTGACCGTGCCCCGCGAAGGCACGATCGTCGCATGGACAATCACGCTCGGCAAGCCCAACGCCAGCCAGACCAAGTTCTTCAACACCAACGAGGGCGGCGCCGCGACGGCTGCCATCTCGGTCCTCGAAGCCCAGAAGAAGCCCAACCTGACCTACAAGCTGGTCGCCCAAAGCCCCGTCGTCAAGCTCGAAAAGTACTTCGGCAAATCCGCCCAGTTCGCGCTCGCGAACACGATCCCCGTAAAGCGAGGCCAGCTGATCGCGCTCACGGTTCCGACATGGGCTCCCGCGCTCGCGCTCGGCTTCGCGAACACCACCTCGTGGCGGGCCTCGCGGTCCAAGAGCCAGTGCTCGAGCACGTCTACGCAGACGGCCCAGACCCAGGTCGGGGCCTCGGTCCAGTACTACTGCCTGTATCGCACGGCGCGCCTGACCTACAGCGCCACGCTGATCTCGACGCCGTAACCGCTCGGCGCGGCGTCCGCCTGCTGCGGGCGCTGCGCCGCGCCCGCTCTGGGGCGCCGCGTTCCGCCTGCGGGCGCTAGGGGGCGCCCGCTCTGGGGCCCGGCTTCCGGCTGCTGCGGGCGCTAGGGGGCGCCCGCTCCGCCCGTGGCGCCGGACGCGCCGGGTTCGCTGGCGGCTTCGCTGCCGCCTTTGCTCGCGCCCGTGCCTTCGCTGCCCGTCCCCGCTGCCGACGTGCCGCCGGCTTTTGCTTCGTTGGCGCCGCCGGCCGCCGAACCGCTTTCAGCGGTCCCGCCGGTGGCCGCGGCGGTCGATTCGCTTTCTTCGCCCGCCGGCGCGGCTTCCGCTTCGCCCGTCGTTTTGGACTTGCTCTTCGCGGTCGTCGATGTCGTCGTCGTCTTGCTGGCCTGCGTTTCAGCGGCCGTGCTCGTCGGCGGAACGATGTTCGGCGTGCTCTTCGGCGTCGGGTCCGTGACGTTGCTCGAGCCGCCGCATGCGTTCAATCCCGCCACGCACACGAGCAGCAATCCGACCGTCGCCGCGCGCGCGCGCCGGCTGGGCTCGGCGAGCCCGCTCACGCCTGCGGCGCCGGCTCGCGGAGCGGCCCCATGCGCCGCCCGCACGTCGGGCAGTCGTTCAGGTCCTTCTGCGCCAGCTGGTGGCACCACGGGCAGAACCGCAGGTTCTCCACTGCCCAGGCAAGTTTCGAGCGCGACGGAGGCAGCGGCAGCATCCGGCCCACCACCTCGAGCTCCTCGCCGCTCTCGCGATCCCGATAGATCTCGCCCGGCCGCGCCTCGATGACGATCTCGCGTCCGTTCGCGGGGTTGCGCAGACGGTAACGGTCCCTCGGCTGGTCGCTCATCGCGGCAACTCTATCGGAGCCCGACCACGTCGTCCGACACGGCGGCCCGCGCCATGCAAGCTGCGACAGCTGACCGCCAGCGCGATGACTAGGCTCCGCGCCGATGCGCATCCTGATCTTCCACGGCTATCTGCTCGAGGGCACCGGCTCGAACGTCTACAACGCGCGCCTTGCCGCCACACTCGCCGAGCTGGGCCACGAGGTGCATCTGCTGTGCCAGGACCGGCACCCCGAGCGCCATGCGTTTCTCGACGCCACCGGCAGCTGGGAGCGTGGGGAGCTCCGCGTGCGGGCCCTCCCCCGACGACGCCCCGCCGATGCGCGCGCGACGCTCTACCGTCCTGACATCGGCCCGCTGCTGCCGGTGTACGTCGCCGATCGCTATGAGGGCATCGAAGCCCGAACGTTTGCCGACTGCAGCGACGCCGAGGTTGCGGCGTACGTCGACGCGAACGTCGCCGCGGTTCGCGACGTCCTCGCGCGCGCCCGCCCGCAGCTGGCGCTCGCCAACCATCTGGTGATGGGCCCGGCGATCCTGGCGCGCGCACTCGAAGACGTCCCGTACGCCGTCAAGGTCCACGGAAGCGCGCTCGAGTACACCGTAAAGCCCGCCCCAGAGCGGTTTCTCGGCTACGCCAGCGAGGGCCTCGGCGGGGCGCGCGCGGTGCTCGTCGGCTCACACCACACCGCCGCGAGCCTGTGGCAGACGATCGACGATCCGGCCTTGCCACGGCGCACGCGCCTGGGTCCGCCCGGCGTCGACGTCGAGCGCTTTGCCCCGCGCGATCGCGCGCGCGCCGGCGCCGGACTGCGGGCGCTCGCGCAGCGGCTCGAAGACCGAGCCCACGACCGCGACCCCGAACGCGGTCTGGCCGAGCCCGACCCTGACGCCGGCGACGACGCGTTCGCCCCCGAAGACGCGCCGGCGGCGGCAGCCTTGGGGCGCATCGACTCCGCGCGCGATCGCCTGGTCGCGTTCGTCGGCAAGCTGATCGTCAGCAAGGGCATCGACCTGCTGATCGCGGCGTGGCCGCTCGTGCTCCAGGAGGTTCCCGGCGCGCGCCTCGTGGTGGTCGGCTTCGGCGCCTACCGCGACGGGCTCGAAGAGCTCTTGCGCTCACTCAACGCGGGCGATCTGGCCGGTGCCCGCGAGATCGCCTGCGCCGGTCGCTCGCGCGAGGCTCCCGCGAGCGCCGACCTGCCCCAGTCCGGACGAGCGCCGCTGCGTCATCTGCTCGCGTTCTTCGACAGCCTGCACGGAGCCGAGCGGGCGCGCTACCTGATGGACGCGCGCTCCCTGTCCGAGCGCGTGCTCCTGACCGGACGGCTCGACCACGATCAGCTCAGCGAGATCCTGCCGGCCTGCGAGGCGGTGATCGTGCCCAGCACGTTCCCCGAGGCCTTCGGCATGGTCGCCGTCGAGGCCGCCGCCTGCGGCGCTCTGCCGGTGAGCGCCGCACATTCGGGTCTGGCCGAGGTCGCCGAGACGTTCGCCGTGGCGGTGCCGCCGGCGATCGCGCCGCTGCTCACGTTCCCGGTCGACGACGGCGCGGTGCGCGCGCTCGCCGAACGCGTCGTGGCGTGGCTGCGCGCCGAGCCGGCCGTGCGGGCCCACACGCAGGCGGCCCTGGTTGCGACCGTGCGCGAGCGCTGGTCCTGGGCGGGCGTCGCGCGCGGGGTGATCGCGGCCGCGAGCGGCGAGCTCGACGCGCTGGCCGAGCCCTGATCGACTCCGCCGCGCGACCGCTCTCGCCTGACGTTCGGGTAGAGTTCGCGCCGGGGATGTCACTGCACGAGGGTCTGTACACGGGCGGCCTGCGCACGCTCGGACTGGTCGCGGTCGCCGGGAGCCTCGCGCTCGCCGCCGGTGGTTGCGGCGAATCCACGAACCCGACCGCCGACGCCAACCTGATCGTCGGCAAGCAGCAGTTCGTGGCCAAGTGCGGCGCCTGTCACACGCTCGCGCGCGCCGACACGAAGGGGACAGTCGGCCCCAACCTCGACGAAGCCTTCGCCGACGCCGTCGCCGAAGCCGACGGGCGTCATGCGATCCGCGGCGTCGTCGAAGCTCAGATCCGCTACGCCAACCCGCAGGGCGTGATGCCGAAGAACCTCGTCAGCGGTCAGACCGTCACCGATGTGGCCGCCTACGTAGCCGCGGCGGCGGCCAACCCGGGCAAAGACACGGGCCTGCTCGCGAGCGCCGTCGCGGCTCCCGGATCCGGCAAGCCGGCCGAAGAGAAGGCCGGCAAGCTCGCCATCGACGCCAACCCCGAAGGCCAGCTCGCCTACACCACCAACAAGGCCACCGCGAGCTCCGGACCGGTGACGATCGAAATGGGGAACATGTCCGGCGTCATGCACAACATCGCGATCGAACCCGGTACGGGCGGGGCGACCCCCGCGGGTAAGCCCCTGCTCGGCGCCAGCAGCTTCGTGACGAAGGGCACCGCGAAAGTGACCGTCAACCTCAAACCGGGCACCTACACGTTCTTCTGCCAGGCCCCGGGCCACCGTGCCGCCGGCATGTGGGGCACGCTCACCGTCAAATAGCCGCCGCCGGCGTCGCGTCAGCGGCGCGGGTATCTCTCGGGAGACGGTGCACGCGGTCTGGACGCGTCGGGCTCGAACGCTCAGGTGAGCGCGCGCACGATCAATATCGCGGCGATGATCACCGCGAACACCGCCACCACGTAGATCAGCAGCCGGAACGCCTCGCCCTCTGAGCGAAGCGGGTTCAGCACGAACGCATCGCGGCTGCCGCTCGGCCGTGAGCCGGCGAGCCGGCACCGACCGCGAAGCGGTTGGTGAGGACGAAGCTCCGCGCCGTGCCCACGGCTGCATCCTTCTGACGGTCGTGGATCAAGCGGAGCGCGGACGCAGGGAGCGTGGCGTACTGGGTACGCGAGCCGGCACCGACCGCGAAGCGGTTGGTGAGGACAAAGCTCCGCGCCGCGTCCACGACCGTCAGATCACGTACACCGTGGTGTAGACGATTATCCACATGATGTCGACGAAATGCCAGTAGATCCCCGGGATCTCGACGCCGCGATGCTCCTCCGGCGAGTAGTGCCCGCGGAACGAACGGATCACGACGAACAGCAGCAGGCACAGGCCGACGAACACGTGACAGCCGTGCAGGCCCGTGAGCGCGTAGAAGACCGTCTGTTGGGCATGGTCCTGGGGCGCGAACCCGAGATTGGCGTACTCGTTTATCTGGATGAACAGGAACGTGCAGCCGAGCAGGAACGTCGTCACGATGCCCGCCTTCAGGCCGAAGCGGTTGCCGTTGCGGATCGACATCTGCGCCCAGTGCATCGTGAACGACGATGACACGAGGATCCCCGTGTTGAACAGCGTCGGGATCACCGGCAGGTGCATCCCGGGCGCCGGCCAGGGATCGCCTTCGCCCACGCGGATGAAGAAGTAGGCGGTGAAGAACGCGCCGAACACCATCACCTCGGAGATGATGAAAAGCAGCATCCCGAGCAGCTGTGGATCGACCCGCGAGCTGCGATTCGCGGGCGGCGGAGCGGCGTGCTCGTGATCGCCCGCGGCGCCGTGCGCTGAGATGCTCGCAGCCTCCACCGCCCGCTCCTATGCCGCCGGCGCCACGGCCGAGGCGGTGTCCGAGACGTCGACCACGACATGCTCCACAGGGGCCGCGGTGGCGCCGCGCACGCGCTCGATCAGGTTCGCGCGCAGCCAACCGGAGCGCTCGTTCGGCAACGTCGAGATCACGACGTCGTCGACGTGGAACAGCTCGAGCGCGTTCAGCGCCGCCGTATACGGGTCGGGGTCGCCGATCATGCCGGCCGCGAGCAGGCCGGCGGCGCGCAGACGGTCGAGCATCGCCTCCAGCCGCGCCCGCGCCTGCGCGGGCGCGCGCCCGCTGCGTTCCTGCTGGGGCACCACGGCGATGAACAGGTGCCGATCGTCACCGTCCTTGGCGGCCTTGGCCTGCAGGCGCTCGATCAGCTCCTCGCCGCTCGAGGTCTTGTTGGCGATCACCAGCGTCACCGCGAACGGCAGTCCTTCGCGCTCGAGATCCGTTACCACGTGCTCGACCGGCAGGCCCGACGCGTTGTGGATCCGATCGATCAAATCGCGTCGCAACCAGCCCGAGTGGGTGGCCGGGTGCGTGGACACGATCACTCCGTCCGGCCGGCGGGCGGCGATCGCGTCCATGGTCGCGAGGAACGGGTCGGCGTCACCGACTTCGCCTGCCGCCCGGATGCCTTCCTCCGAGGCGCGCGCCAACGCCAGATCGACCCTCACCTGGGCCGATTCGCGCACCGCCTCGTCATAGATCACGAGCCCCGCCGAGGGCTTGCTCTGCGGCACCACCAGGCGAAAGCGCACGTCCTCCTCGGCGCGCGCCCGCTCGCGGATCAGCTCCAGCAGCTTCTCGCCGCCGAGCGTCCGGTTCGCCACCACCAGGTATTCCGTCATCTCGCCTCCTCCTCCTGTCCGAGGGCCTGTCGGCCCTCACTCCCTCGGGGACAGCGCCACGCGCGACGTGGCGCCCGCGCCCGCGCCCACGTGCGCGGGTTTGAAGATGCCGTGAACCGCACCGGGCACGCCGTACTCGTACGGTCCACCGACCACGGTCGGGACCTGGTCGAAGTTGAACACCGGCGGCGGCGAGCTCACCTGCCACTCGAGCGTCATGCCGCGCCACGGGTTGTTCGGGGCGTGCGGGCCGCCGCGCCAGCTCGTGACCATGTTGTAGACGAAGATCAGCGTGCTGAGGCCCAGGATCCAGCTCGAGATCGAGATGAACAGGTTCATGTCGGCAAACTGGGTGGCGTACGTGGCCACCCGTCGAGGCATGCCCTCGAGACCGAGGATGTGCATCGGGCCAAACGTCAGGTTGAAGAAGATGAACGTGCTCCAGAAGTGCCATTTGCCGAGGCGCTCGTCATACATGCGCCCCGTCATCTTCGGGAACCAGTAGTAGGCGCCGGCGAAGATCGTCATCACCGAACCGCCGAACAGAACGTAGTGCAGGTGGGCCACGATGAAGTAGCTCGAGCTGACATGGATGTCGAACGGGATCATCGCCAGCATCACGCCGCTGATCCCGCCGAGCGTGAACGTGGTCAAAAAGCCGAGCGCGAACAGCATCGGCGTGTCGAGATGCAGGATGCCCCGCCACAGCGTCGCCAGCCACGAGAAGATCTTGATGCCCGTCGGCACCGCGATGATCGCCGTCGTGATCGCCATTGGGATCCTGATCCAATCGGCCATCCCCGAGGTGAACATGTGATGCGCCCAAACCGTGAAGCCGAGCACCACGATCGCGAGCAGCGAGAACGCCATCATGCGATAGCCGAAGATCGGCTTGCGCGACTTCACGGCGATGATTTCGCTGATGATCCCGAACCCCGGCAGAATCATGATGTACACCGCCGGGTGTGAGTAGAACCAGAAAACGTGCTGGTACATCAGCACGTCGCCGCCCGAGCCCGCGTTGAAGAAGTTGAAGCCGAGGTTGCGGTCGAGCAGGATGAAGAACTGCGACGCCGCGATGAACGGCGTCGCGATCACGACCAGCAGCGAGGTCGCGAAATTCGCCCAGACCAGCAGCGGCAACCTGAAGAAGCTCATCCCGGGCGCGCGCATCGTGATGATCGTGACCAGGAAGTTGAGCGCCGTCATGATCGACGACGCTCCCGCGAACTGCACGCCGAGCGAGAAGAACACCTGGCCCACGGGCATGTCCGTCGATAGCGGCGTATAGGCCGTCCAGCCGTCGGCGAACGCGCCCCCCGGCGCCAGGAAGCTCGACAGCATGATCAACCCGCCGACCGGCAGCAGCCAGTAGGAGAGCGCGTTCAGTCGCGGGAACGCCATGTCGGGCGCGCCGATCATGATCGGTATCACGAAGTTCCCAAAGCCGGCGAACACCGGGATCACGAAGAAGAAGATCAGCAGCGACGCGTGCACCGAGAACAGGCCGTTGTAGACGTTCGCCGACACGAACTGCGCGCCCGGCTGCGCCAGCTCGACGCGCATCAGCATCGCGAGCATCCCGCCGATCAGCAGGAAGACGAACGACGTGACGGTGTACTGCACGCCGATCACCTTGTGATCGGTGTTGATCCGGAAGTAGTCCCTCCACGTGTACGCCCCGTGTCCGGAGTGATCCTCGGGACGCGTCGGTTTGCCGAGCGCCCAGTAGAACCAGTAGTCGAAGCCGCCGATGCCGACGAGGAACAGCAGCGGCGCGGCGATCAGCGCCACGGTCAGGATCGCTTCGCCGTCGATGTAGTGGTGGAAGGTGCTGTGGCCCGTGGACATGCGCACGAGCCACGTCAGCCCGAACGCGAACGCCACGCCGAGCACCATCAGCCACGCCGCGCGGTAGAACCCGGGGGCGCGCAGTTTCTGCCCGAGCGTGCGCTGCGTGCCGCCCCGCGTGGGGCTCGGTTGCACCGGGCTGGGCGCCGGCACCGTGGTCGCCATCAGATCCCTCCTCGCCGCATCGCTAGCCGTCCCCGCACCGCACGCCGTGATCTCATCGCTCGCGCCCTCACGCCGTGGCCCTCGCGATCGCGCCGGGCGCACGCGGGCGTCGCGGATTGCCCGTCGATGCGGTGGCGACGGTCGAGGGAACGCTCTGCTGCGCTTTCAGCCATGCCCAGAACCTCGCCGGCGGGACCACGTGCGCGGTCGAGCGCATCAGCGCGTGCCCCCAGCCGCACAGCAGGTTGCACACAACCGGATAGTTGCCCAAGCGGTCGAGCGTGGCGCGGTAGTGGGTCGTGATCCCGGGCACGACGTCCTCCTGCAGACGGAACGCCGGCACCCAGAACGCATGGATCACATCCCTCGAGCGCATGTTGAAGTACACCGTGTACCCCTTGGGCAGGTACAGCTGATAGCTCTTGACAGGCGCTCCGTGCGTGATCGACGACGGATATTCGTAGCTCCAGAAGAACTGCTGGCCGATCACGTCGATCTGGACTTCCGGCACGCCCTTCGGCTTCTCTTCGTTCTGGTGCAGCACCACGAACGAGTACGACACGAGACCCAGCAGCAGCATCGCGGGGATCGCCGTCCAGAACACCTCGAGCCGCGTGTTGCCGTGGATCGGCACGCCGTCCTCGAGCTCCTGTCCCGGCCGCATGTGGAACTGCCAGACCGAGAACAGGATCGCCGAGACCACCAGCACGAAGATCGGAATCGACGCGATCACGAGCACGTGATAGAGCCGGTCGGTGTTCTTCGCCTGCGTGCTCGCCTGCACCGGGAACCAGTGGATCTGGTAGCTCAGCGCAATCCCGATGCCGATCGCGACCAGGCCGGCGATGATCGTGCCGACGATCGCCCGTTTGCTGGGACCGTCAGACATCGTGCCCCTCGCCGCGACGATCCGTGCACCAGCCCCGCAGACACCCACGCGCCCGCGCGCGCACTTGGGGGGCCGGCGTCGCCCCGGCCAGGGCGGGCCGAGGTCGAGCCTTTCGGCGACGCATATGCGCGCCCGCGCGGACGTGTGGGGCCGGGGTCGTCCCGGCCGGGGCGGGTCGAGCTCGAGCCTTTCGGCGACGCATACGCGCGCCCGCGCGCACGTGTGGGGCCGGCGTGGCCCGTCCCCGCGTCGGCCGAGCCACGACCTCTCCGCGCCGCTCGGCGCCGCAGCTGCCCGTCTCAAAGCTCAGGTTTACGACTTTCCCCACCGCGATCCCCTTCTCACCGCGACTGCAGCTTGCGCTTCCCTGCCTTACACGCCCTCTTGGGGCTCCTCCTAAAACGACGACCCTAGTGCGATCCTTCAGCGATTCTTCCCGTCCTCCTCCTAGAGAACGGCTTGTGACCCAAGTGACTTGATCCTAATGCCTCGGGCCGATGCGATGCGCTCTGGTCGGCTCTTGACGGGGGCGGCGTCTGGTACTAGATTGAGGCAATCGTTGCAAAGCGTACGGACCGCAATCGGTCCGGGCGAGCACGAAAGGAGCTCGAGTGCAGGTTCGGGAAGCGATGACGCCGGCGATTCTCACGGTTGGTCCTGCACACACCCTGCGGGCCGTGGCCCGCTCGATGGCGGCGCGCCGGGTTGGCGCCGCCGTTGTCCTGGACCCGGACAGTCCGGGTCCGGGAATCATCACCGAGCGTGACATCTTGAGCTCGCTCGGGTCAGATCAGAACCCCGACGTCGAGGTGGTCGCAGACCATCTGACGCGCGACGTGGTCTTCGCCGCTCCGGACTGGTCCCTGGAGGAGGCGGCCGTCGCGATGTTGCGCGGCGGCTTTCGCCACCTGATCGTCGTCGATCACGGCGAGACCGCGGGGGTTCTGTCGGTGCGCGACATCGTCCGCCGCTGGACCGAGGACGGGGCCTTCTGCCCCGTGCCCGCCAGCGCGGGCGTGGGGTGAGGGGACTCGGGGACCCCCAATAGGGGCGGACACGCGCGCGGTGGAGGGACCGCGCGCCGCCCCGCAAAGCCTGTCGAGACCTGGGTCGCTCAGCCCGGTCGCCCGTCGAGGCCTGGGTCGCTCAGCCCGGTCACCTGTCGCGGCCTGGGTCGCTCGGCCCGGTCGCCTGTCGCGGCCTGCGCCGCTCGGCCGGGTCAGTCGAGCGGGAGTTCGCCCACTTCGCGCCGCGTGTCTTTGACCCAGAGCACGACGCAGACGATCGTCAGGATGCCCCCGATCACGCTCAGCTCGATCATCGTGGTGATCCCGACCAGCGCCAGCGTCACGCCCACCGCGGTCAGCAGCGGCAGGATCGACGGCCCCGGCAGATGGATCTCCTCGCCGGTCCGCTCGTGCTCGTGCTCGGGAGCGCTCACGATATGTAGGCCGCGGCCACGAGGAACGTGAGTCCGAACATGAACATGCAGATCGCCGCCACGATCAGCCCGGTGATGATGTTCTTGCGCGCCAGCCGTCGGTTCATGGGCGAGCAGCCATTCTATAGATGGACGTCGGCGACCATCGCGCCGAACAGCAGCGCCAGGTAGGCCAGCGAGTACAGGTACAGCTGCAGCGCCGCCTTGCGCCGAGTGGCCGCGGGCCGCTCGCCGCTGCGATACAGCCTGACCGCGCCCGCGATGAACCCGAGGCCGAGCGCCATCGAGGCGACCAGGTAGAAGACGCCGAACTCGCCGGCGCAGAACGGCAGCTGCGTTACGGCGTACAGGAGCACGGTGTACAGCAGGATCTGGCGGCGCGTCTCGGCCTCGCCTCGCACCACCGGCAGCATCGGCACGCCGACCTTCTCGTACTCGCTCTTCATCAGCAGCGACAGCGACCAGAAGTGCGGGGGCGTCCAGAAGAACACGATGAAGAACAGGATCACCGCCGTCCCGCCGACCGAGCCGGTCACGGCCGCCCAGCCGACCAGCGGGGGCACGGCGCCGGCCGCGCCCCCGATCACGATGTTCTGGGGCGTGCGCCGCTTGAGCCACACGGTGTAAACGAACACGTAGCCGAGGAACCCCGCCAGCGACAGCGCCGCGGCGAGCACGTTGACGGTCAGCGACAGCTCGAGCACCGACAGCGCGGCCAGCACGCACCCGAACGACAGCGCCGCCCGGGGCGAGATGCGACCCGACGGGATCGGCCGATCGGCCGTGCGCGTCATCAGCCCGTCGATGTCGCGGTCGAACCAGTGGTTGACCGCGCCTGCCCCTCCCGCCGAGAGGTACCCGCCGAGGCACGTCAGCGCCACCAGGGCGGCCGAGGGATCGCCGGCGATGTACATCGTCGCGATCGTGCTCAGCAGCAGCAGCGACTGGACCTTCGGCTTGGTCAGCTCGATGTAGTCCGCGATCAGCAGCCTCGCCCGCGGAGCAGCGTCAAGCGCCGGCACGTCGATCGCGGAAACGGCTCCTGTCGGACGCGCAGGCATGCTCACGCGAGCATAACGCTACGCGCGCGCTCCAGGGCCACGGTCACGGGCGCAGCGGTCGCCGCGCGTCAGACGCCGACCTGCCGCGCCCCGGCCGGGACCGTCGCGCCACCCGGAGCGTGCACCTCGGCGCCGCTGCGCCGCTGCACCTCTCTGCGGATGTCCTTCATCGGCTCGGCCGAGCGCACCAGCGGAACGACGTCGAAGTTGTTCACCGGCGGCGGCGAGGTCGTGAACCACTCGAGCGTGTTTGCCTTCCACGGGTCGGGACCGGCGATCGCGCCGTATTTGAGGCCGCGCCACACGTTGACGATCGTCGTGATCACGCCGGCGGCGAGGATGAACGAGCCGATCGTCGAGATCAGGTTGTACAGCGCCAGGTTGCCGACGTTCGGGTACTCATAGACACGCCGGGGCATGCCGTCGAGACCGATCACGTGCTGGATCATGAACGTGATCAGGATGCCGAAGAACATCAGATAGAAGCTCAGCTTCCCGAGTCCTTCGGAGAGCATCCTTCCGCTGATCTTCGGGAACCAGTAGTAGATCGCGCCGAAGATCGGCAAGACGGCGCCGCCCAGCAGCACGAAGTGCAGGTGCGCCACCACGAAGTACGTTTCGTTCACCTGCCAGTCGATCGGGAACGTCGCGAGGAACATTCCCGAGATGCCGCCGATCAAGAAGATCGCGATCGCGCCCACGCAGAACAGCAGCGGAGTGGTGAACTCGATCGTGCCGTGCCACAGCGTCCCGATCCAGTTGAGGATCTTCACTCCGGTCGGTACGGCTATGAAGTACGAGCTCAACATCACGAACACGACGATCGCTTCGGGGATCGGGGCCGTGAACATGTGGTGGGCCCAGGTGAGGAAGCCGAGGAACGCGATCGCCACCGTCGACGCCGCGATCGCCTTGTAGCCGAACACCGGCTTGCGCGCGAACACGGGCAGGATCTCGGAGATGATCCCGAAGCCGGGCAGCACCATGATGTAGACCTCGGGATGGCCGAAGAACCAGAACAGGTTCTGCCACAGGATCGGCGAGCCTCCCTCGGTCGGGTCAAAGAAATGAGCTCCGAAATGACGTTCCGCCAGCAGCATCGTCACCGCCGCGGCGATCACCGGGAGCGCGAAGATGAGCAGCACGGCGTACGTGAGGATCGTCCACATGAACAGCGGCAGGCGGCCCCAGCTCATGCCGCGCGCGCGCATGTTGGCGATCGTCACATAGAAGTTGATGGCGCCCAGCAGCGAGGAGATGCCGGTCAGGTGAATCATGTAGATCCAGGCGTCCTCGCCGCCGCCGGGCGAATACACCGAGTTCGCCAGCGGCACGAAGCTCACCCAGCCGGCTTCGGGCGGGTTCCAGAAGATCGAGGCATAGAAGACGATCCCGCCCGCCAGCAGCAGCCAGTAGGACAGCGCGTTCAGCCGCGGGAACGCCATGTCGCGGGCCCCGATCATCAGCGGCACGAAGTAGTTCGCCAGGCCCGCCATCATCGGCACGATGAACAGGAACACCATCGTCGTTCCGTGCATCGTGAACAGCTGGTTGTAGACCTGAGGCGTCACCAGCGTGTTTTCCGGCGCGCCCAGCTGCAGCCGCATCATCAGCGCCTCGGTGCCGCCGAGGCAGAAGAACACGAACGTCGTGACGATGTACATGATCCCGATCTTCTTGTGATCGGTGGTCGTGAACCAGCTCGTCCAGCTCTGGCGTTCGGGCTCTACGTGGTGGGCGACCAGCTCCGGGTTCGTAGTTGCGACTGTGGCCATGTGGAGTTGCTCTCCTGGGACTGGGTCTCGGGTTACGGGTTTACCTGTTCGGGTCCGGCCTTGCCGGCGAGCTTCGCCCGCTGGATCTTCGCGGCGGCGTTCGCTTCCGCGATCAGCCGCTTCTGTTCGGTCAGCCAGGCTTCGAACTGGGCCGGTTCGACCGCCTTGACGGTCGCGATCATGCGTGCGTGTCCGCGCCCGCAGAGCACCGCGCACTGGCCGCGGTAGATCCCGGGCTTGTTGACCTTGAACCAGGCGTAGTTGTGATAGCCGGGGACGGCTTGGAACTTGCCGCCGAGTTCCGGCACCCACCATGAGTGCACCACGTCCTCGGACACGATGTTCAACGTCACCGTCGTTTTCGTTGGAACCACGAGTTCCTCGTACGAGTACGGCGCTCCCAGCCCGTCCGGTTCGTTGGCGCCCGGATACACGAACTGCCAGATGTACTGGCGCCCGATCACAGTGATGTTCAGCGATTTGCCGTTCGGCGGCAGCTTGCGGCTGGCCGTGGCGTAGTACTCGCCGCTTTCACCGACCAGATTGGCGCCGGCGGCGTCGGAGTTCGGCGGGTTCTCGATCGCGCTCAGCCGCGTGAACGTCAGAATCGCGAGACCCACCAGGATCACCGCGGCAGCCACGGTCCAGCCGATCTCCAGGCGCGTGTTGCCTCTGATCTGCGCCGCCGTGGCACCCTTGCGAGCGCGGAACTTGATCAGCGCGTAGCAGAGCCCTCCGATCACCAGGAAGAAGATGACCAGCGCGATCACCAGCACGATCTCGTAGAGCGAGTTGATTTCTTCGGCGTTCGGGGACGCGCCGTGAGCGGGCGTGAAGAACGCGAGCAATGCGGGAAGGCTGTGGCTCAAGGCCGGCGGATTGTATTCACGCGCGGGGGCGACAGGCTTGATGACAGCTGCCACAAGCACAATTGGTGGCAGTCGCTACGAGCATTGGTGACAGTCGCAACGAGCATTGGTAACGGTCGCAACGATCGCTGTGCGCTGCCCGCGCGGGCAGGCGGGCGCCTCATCGTCACCGGCGTGCGCGGCGTCGAAGCGTGCGTCAGCGGCCCGCGAACTGGGCCGGGCGCTTCTGTACGAACGCCAACGCTCCCTCGACGAAGTCCTCGCTCCCCGCCATCTCACGCTGGATCTGGGCCTCGAGCTCGAGCTGCTCCTCCATCCGCGAGTAAAGCCAGTTGTTCAGCTGCCGCTTGGTCCCCGCGTACGAGCGTGTCGGGCCGGCCGCCAGTCGCGCCGCCAGCGCGCCCGCCTGCTCGGCCAGCTCCTCGTCGGGCACCACGCGGTTGATCAGACCCCACTCGAGCGCCTGCCGCGCGGGCAGCCGTTCGCCCAGCATCGCGAGCTCGATCGCGCGCGCCATCCCGACGCGGGTCGGCACGAACAGCGAGGAGCCTCCGTCCGGAACCAGGCCGATATTGACGAACGCCAGCAGGAAGTACGCGCTCTCGGCCGCCACGATCAGGTCGCTGCACAGCGCGAGCGAGCAGCCGATCCCGACCGCCGGCCCGTTCACGGCCGCCACCACCGGCTTGGGCATCTCGCGGATGCCCACCATGATCGGGTGATAGCGCGCGGTCAGCGTCTTGTAGACGTCGGGGCGGCCGTCCGGGGTCGTCTCGCCGCCGCTCACATCCTTGAGGTCGGCCCCGGATGAGAACCCGCGGCCCGCGCCGGTGATCAGGACGGCCCGCACGGCCTCATCGCCGGCCACGCTCTGCACGGCCGCGAGCAGGTCCTCGCCGAACTTGTGGTTCCATGCGTTCAGCGTCTGCGGCCGATTGAGCTCGATCGTCGCCACCCCGTCGCTCGTTGAGAGGTTGACGGTCTCGAGTTGGGCTGTCGGGTTGCTCATGGCGCTGCTCTCCTCGCGTGCGATGGTGCGGGCGCCGCCGCCTGGCTTGCGGTGCGCCTCGCCTTGCGGATGTGCGCATCGATCCTAAGGGGTCGCGGTGCGCCGGGCGCGCTCGCCGCGGGGCCCGGCGCGATGCCCGCCGGCCGGTTGCGCGGCCTGCGAGGCCCGCGCGCCCTATCGTTTGCGCCATGGCGAGGCCTGTTGTCGGCATCTGCGCGGCGCTCGAGCGGGCCCGCTGGAGCGTATGGGATCAGCAGGCCATGCTGCTGCCGCGCAACTACATCGAGGCGATCCAGCAGGCGGGCGGCCTTGCCCTGATGGTGCCCGTCGATCCGCTGCTCGGCGAGGACCCGGACGAGCTGCTGGACTTGATCGACGCCCTCGTGCTCGCCGGAGGGGCCGACATCGATCCCTCCTTCTATGGGGCCCAGCCCGACCCCGAGACGGTCGACACGGTTCTGGAGCGAGACGCGTTCGAGATCGCGCTCGCCCGGGCTGCGATTGCCCGCGACCTTCCGTTGCTCGGGATCTGCCGGGGCATGCAGCTGATCAACGTCGCCTGCGGCGGCACCCTGTTCCAGCATCTGCCCGAGCGCTTCGGTCATCACGAGCACCGCCGCGTCGTCGGCTCGTTCGACGGAGCCGACCACGACGTGACCCTGCTCGAGGGATCGCTCGCAGCACAGGCGGCGGGGGAGCTCAGGCACGCCACCAAGTCCCACCACCACCAGGGCGTCGACCATCTCGGCGAGGGCCTGACCGTGAGCGGTCGCTCGACGCTCGACGATCTGGCCGAGGCGATCGAGTGGGACGGCAGCCTGCCCGCGAAGCAGTTCGTGCTCGGCGTCCAGTGGCACCCGGAGGCCGACGCGCGCAGTCGTGTGCTCGGCGCCCTCGTGGCGGCGGCCGGCGCACGCGCGCGCGTGCGCGCGCGCGGGCAGGCGTCGATGAACACCGCCAGCCGCGGGGCCGCCTGACCGCGGGGCCGCCAGCCGCGGGGCCGCCAGCCGCGGGGCCGCCTGACCGCGGGGCCGACCTGCCGCGAACATATACTCACCGCCCAGTGCGGCTGTCGAAGGCGATTAGAGCGACCGCCTGGGCAGTCGTCGCGGCGGGCGTGGCGGCGCCGATCGCCAGAAAGCGGTTGCGGGCCCATGCCGTGCTCACACAGACGGTGGCCTTCGCCGGCCCTGTCGGACTATGCGTGGCGGTGCCACGCTCGCGCACGCGCGACGTGGCCGTCTGCTGCCTGCAGATGTGGGCCTATATCGCCGCGTACAAGACCCCCCACGACGACGAGCAGGCCCAGGCTGCTCGCGTGCACATCGACTATCCGATCGACATCGACCGCCTGATCGGCCTGGGCGAGCTGCCGACCTCGCGCCTGCAGCGCGCCCTCGCGCGCGTCGATCCAGCCAGCGGCGTGCCCGACTGGACGGCGCTCGATCGCACGCTCGTGTGGACGCACTGGCTGTGGTTCATGGTCCCGCACTCGGCCGTGGCATACATCCTCTGGCGCGATCCCGACGCGTTGCCGCGCGCGGCCGTGATGACGTATGCCACCTTCGACCTCGGCGCCAGCTTCTACTGGGTCCTGCCGACGGCACCGCCTTGGTACGCGGCCTCCCTGGGTGCGCGCATCGGCGACAGCGAGCCCGACGTGCGACGCATGATGGTCGAGTACGGCGAGCACTTCTGGAAGGACGGCTGGGGGCCGCTCTACAGTGTCTTTGGAGGCAATCCACTCGCCGCGATGCCCTCGCTGCACTTCGCCACATCGCTGATGGCCACGCTCCTGCTGGCCGAGACCGGCCCGGTTGCCGGCGCGCTCGGCGGGGCCTACACCGCGATGCTCGCCTTTGCGCTCGTCTACCTCGGCGAGCACTACGTCGTGGACCTGCTCGGGGGCGCGGCGCTCACCGCAGCCGTGCGCCGGCTCGGCCCGCGCGCCGCTCCACTCCTGGTCCGCTTCGGCCGCGCCGTCGGCGCGCTCGAGTCGATGGCCCACGAGGCGGTGTCGTAGTCGCGGTGGCGGGAAGCGACGGGCACGCCACCAGCTCGCCCGCCCGCGCTGCCGCAGGGGCCGCCCCGGACGAGGAGGAGCAGCTGACGAGCCCTGAGACCATGCCGGATGCCGGGCGGGTGAGCGGGGGCGCCGTGCAGCAGGAGAGCGGCGCGGCGCGCGCGAGCGCTGCCCAGGAGGAGATGCCGCGCATACCGGTCACGCGCCGGCGGGCGATCCTGTTCGCGGCGTTCGTCGTCGTCGCGCTGGCCCTGCTCTACGTGGTGCTTCCACAACTGGGGAGCGTCAAGCACTCGCTCGATCGCCTCAACGACGGTGACGCCTGGTGGTTCGGGATCGCGCTGGTGCTCGAGCTGTTGTCGATCGCCAGCTACATCGCGATCTTCAAGGGCGTCCACGTGCCGCCCGACTCGCCGATCGGGCTGCGCGAGAGCTATCTGATCATGATGGCCGGCCTGGCCGCGACGCGTCTGTTCGCCGCCGGCGGCGCGGGCGGAGTTGCCGTGACGGCGTGGGCGCTGCGACGCTCGGGAATGGGTCGTCGCGAGGTCGCCCAGCGGATGATCGCGTTTCTCGTGCTCGTCTACGGCGTCTACATGGTCGCGATGATCGTCTGCGGCATCGGTCTTTACGTGGGCCTGTTCGGAGGCGCCTACGGCTTCGCGATCACGATCGTTCCGGCGATCTTCGGCGTAGCCGTGATCGGCGTGTTCCTGGGCATCGCGGTCGTGCCCGAGGACCTCGAGCGTCGTCCGCGCTGGGTCGGCGCCGGTCACCAGCGGGCGTCCCTGTGGATCCGCCGGCTCGCCGCCGGCCCGGCCTCGCTGTCGAGCGGCGTCCACTACGCCTGGGGCCTGTTGCGCCACCCCGAATGGGCGCTGCTCGGCACGATCGGCTGGTGGGGGTTCAACATCGGCGTGTTCTACGCCTCGTTTCGCGCCTTCGGCGAGCCGCCGCCGGTTGCGGTGCTGGTGCAGGCCTATTTCGTCGGCATGCTCGCGAACCTGCTTCCGATCCCGGGTGGCATCGGCGGGGTCGAGGGCGGGATGATCGGAGCGCTTGCGGCCTTCGGCGTGAGTGTCGGCCTGGCCGTGCCGGCGGTGCTCACCTACCGGCTGTTCGCCTTCTGGCTCCCCAGCATTCCCGGGGCGATCGCCTACTTCCAGCTACGCCGGACGGTCAGTCACTGGGATGCGAGCCTCGGCGAAGGCCAGCCGCTTGCGCGCTCGCTTCCCAAGTCCGTGCCAGCATATCCGGGCGCGGGCGAGTGATGGTGGGCGAGTAAGGGTGCGCGAAGATGCACCGCACGGTCTGGCCGCCCACCGAGCCACACTGTCTCGCAAAGCCCTGCGGGTGCTACACTATAAAAAGTAAAGTATAGCTTTGGGAGATGAGATGAGCGACGTCGAGAGCGTGATCATCGTCGGCAGCGGACCCGCCGGCTACACGGCCGGGCTGTACACCGCCCGCGCCAACCTCAATCCGCTCGTGATCGAGGGCTACGCGTGGGGCGGACTGCTCCAGCAGACGACCGACGTCGAGAACTACCCGGGCTTCCCCGAGGGGGTCATGGGTCCCGAGATGATGCAGAAGTTTCGCGACCAGGCCGAGCGCTTCGGTGCACGGCTGCTGACCGCCGAGGCGGACCGCGTCGAGCTGGCCGATCGGCCCGGCGGCGTGCACCGCGTGTGGGCCGACGACGTCGAGCATCAGGCCCGCACGGTCGTGCTGGCGATGGGCGCCGAGCACAAGAAGCTCGGCGTCGGTGGCGAGGAGCAGCTGGCGGGCCGCGGCGTCAGCTACTGCGCCACCTGTGACGCGGCTTTCTTCCGCAACGCTCCGACGATCATCGTCGGCGGCGGCGACTCGGCGATGGAGGAGGCGATCTTCCTCTCCAAGTTCGCCGCGCATGTCACGGTCGTGCATCGCCGGGACGAGTTTCGCGCGTCGAAGATCATGCTCGACCGCGCTCGCGCGCAGTCCAACATCGAGTTCCTGACCCCGTATCAGGTGACCGAGTTCAGTCCGGGCGACAACGGCGCGCTCGGCCATGCCGCGCTGGTCAACGCCGTCACCGGCGAGGAGCGCCAGATTCCCGTCTCGGGAACCTTCATCGCGATCGGCCACGAGCCACAGTCGGGCCTCGTGCGCGGCCAGATCGACCTCGACGAGAACGGCTACGTGATCACCCAGGACGGCTCCACGCGGACCAATCGTCCGGGCGTGTTCGCCGCCGGCGATCTCGTCGATCACACCTATCGGCAGGCCATCACGGCCGCCGGCAGCGGCTGTCAGGCCGCGCTCGACGCCGAGTGGTATCTGCGCGACACGCCCGGTGTTCCCGTTCCCGAGGAGATGCCGGCGGGCGACCCCGCCGGGGCGCAGTGGGCGCCGGCCGCCGACTCCGCCGCCTAGGACGGTCCGGCGCGGCCTGACCGTGCATCACAGCGGCGGCGTGAGCGCGCCCTCGAGCTCGAGCAGGAAGCGCTTGCGGTCCAGCCCGCCGCCGTACCCGCCGAGCGCGCCCTGCGAGCGCAGCACGCGGTGGCAGGGGATCACGATCGGGATCGGGTTGGAGCCCAGCGCGTTGCCCGCAGCGCGCGCCCCCCGCGGGCTGCCCGCCTCGGCGGCCACCTCGCCGTAGCTGAGATACCCGCCGTAGGGGATCGCGGCCGTCCTCTTCAGCACGCGCCGGCCGAAAGCGCCGATCAAGGCCCAGTCGAGCGTCAGGTCGAAGCGGCGCCGACGCCGGGCGAAATACTCCTCCAGCTCACGCTCGATGGGCTCCAGCAGGCGCGGTGCCTCTACGATCCGTGGCGACACGCGCAGCGCGAGCAGGTCGAGCATCGTGTCGGGATCCTCCTCCGGGAACGCCAGCCGCACGAGTCCGCGCCGCGTCACCGCTCCGTGGAGCGTGCCGAACGGGGAGTCCACCGGGCCGTATCCGATCTCGGCGAGGTCGTCTGCCGAGATCCGCGCCGTCAGGCGCCCGGCCGCGTCCCTGGCGGCTCGCGAAGCGTGTTGGCTTTCCTGGGGCCCGCGTTTCAATGCCTGCTCGATGCCCTGCTCCCTGCCTGTCCGCTTGACCGAGTCGGCGTTCATATCAGCTCCTTTCGCAGCTTCGCCAGTCCCTCGTGCAGCGACCGCCGCGCGGCCTGCTCTGAGCAGCCGATCGCGGTCGCGATCTCGCGGTGCGCCATGTCGCCCACGAAGCGCAGCACCACCGCCGAGCGCTGACGCGGGGGGAGCTCCCGCACGGCCTCCCACAGCTCGCCGTCGTGCGCTGCCGCGCTCGGCGTGGCGTGACCGTCCAGCGTCTCGACCTCCGCCACGCAAACTGCGCCGCGACCGCGCTGGCGATGCACGTCGATCGCCTTGCGATGGGCGATCGTCAGCACCCACGCCTTCAGGTTCGAGCCGGCGTGCAGCCGCGGGTATGCCTTGAGCGCTGAGATGAACGTCTCTTGAAAGCAGTCCTCCGCGTCGCTCGGACCCACTGAGGCCACGAGAAAACGCCAGACGTCCTCGCGATGGCGATCGACGAAGCGCTGGAACGGCGGTGCCGCCGCCCGTACCTGCGTGGAGCGCCTTGGGCCGCTCGTGATGTGCACTGGCGCGGGTTGGCTCACGACGATAGAACGCCCACGCGGCTCGTGATGTGAGGTGCCGTGCGCTCTGTCACGACGGTGGACCGTGTACGCGGCGAGAGACGTGGACTGCCGCGCCTTGCGTCACCACAGAGAGCGCTCCCGCCCCCCGTCATGAGACGGTGCCCGATTCAAGCGGCGGGGCCGTACTCGAAGAAGCCTGCCCCGGTGCTGCGCCCGAAACGGCCGGCCTGCACCAGCTCGCGCAACCGCGGTGCTGCCCGGTAGCGCTCCTCGCGGTACTCCGCCCAGAGGCCGTCGAGCGTTGCCAGCACCGTGTCCAAGCCGATCTCATCCGCCCACCCGAGGGGCCCTCGAGGGTGATTGAGCCCGAGCGTCATGCCCGTGTCGATGTCGCGGGCGCTGCCGACGCCTTCGCCGAGCGCGAACGCCGACTCGTTGACGAGCTGGCAGACGATCCGGCCGAGCACCAGCCCGGGGGCGTCGGCCACCCAAGCCGTGTGCTTGCCGAGCGCGGCGAAGAACCGCTCGGCGCGCGTGACGGCGGCGGGAGACGAGCGCTCGCCGCGCGTCAGCTCGATCAGATTGGTGCGCTCCAGCGGCGCGAGCACATGAAACCCGACCGCGTCGCCATCCCGGTCGAGCGCCTGCAGTGAGCCCGTGGCACACAGCACCAGCCGCGGTGAGTACAGCGGCTCCGGCGGTGGCGGTCGCAACGGCAGGGGCGCGGCGGGTCGCGACGAATCCGGCGAGGAGGTCGGAAGCGGCTCGGGGGGCGATGCCTGCAGCGGGATCGGCGGGGATGGTCGCGCCTGACGAGCTTCCGGCTCGAATGCCGGGCGTGAGCCCCCCGAGCCGCCTCGATGCGGATCGCATTCGACGATCAGCGCCGTCAGCTCGCCCGGGGACGGTCGCTGCGAGCTCACCGTGTAGCCCGCGCGCTCCGCGGCCTCACGCAGCTGCTCGGCGACCGTCCTGTCGCCGAGGATCGCCACCGTTCCTTCGCCCGCCACACTCTCCGGCGGGGCCGGGTCGGCTGGGCGATAGGGCTC
The DNA here is from genome assembly GCA_035507415.1 of Solirubrobacteraceae bacterium. Classification (GTDB taxonomy): domain Bacteria; phylum Actinomycetota; class Thermoleophilia; order Solirubrobacterales; family Solirubrobacteraceae; genus Palsa-744. Next base: position 71,285 of record DATJOF010000033.1, on the reverse strand, counting down.
GCGGCTGTAGTCGTAGTAGCCACGCCCGCTCTTGCGCCCATGCAGCCCGGCGGCGACCCGTTGCGCCTGGATCGGCGACGGACGCCAGCGCGGCTCACCGAAGCTGAGCTCGTAGAAGCTTTCCGACACGGCCAGCCCCGTGTCGACTCCCACGAGATCCGACAGCTCGAACGGACCCATCTTGAAGCCCCCGCCCATGCGCACGATCCTGTCGATCGTCTCGACGTCGGCGATCCGCTCGGCGAGCAGGCGCAGCGCCTCCAGACCGAACGGCCGGTTGCAGCGGTTGACGAGAAAGCCCGGGCCGTCGGTCGCCCTGATCGTGTCCTTGCCCATCGCCTCGCCCGTCGCCTGTGCGAGCTGCAGCGACCGCTCGTCCGACAGCGCCCCCGCCACCACCTCCAGCAGGCGCATCAGCGGCGCCGGATTGAAGAAGTGCATGCCTACTACGCGCTCGGGCCCGTCCACTGCGGCCGCGATCGCGGTGATCGGCAGCGACGAGGTGTTGCTCGCCAGCACGCACTCGGGGCCGACGATCCCCGCCAGGCTCGCGAACAGCTGGCGCTTGAGCTCCAGTCGCTCCGGCGCGGCCTCGATCACGAGGTCGCACGCGGCCAGATCCGTGAGCTCGGCCACGGGCTCCACCCGGCTGGCTGCGGCCTGCGCGTCGCGGTCGGCGAGCAGGCCCTTCTCGGCTTCGCGCGTGAGTCCCTTGTGCGCGCGTCGCACGCCCGCCTCGAGCGCCTCCTGAAGGGGATCCTGCAGCAGCGCCCGCGCCCCTGAGCGCGCCGCCAGCTGCGCTATGCCCGAGCCCATGGTGCCCGCGCCCACGACCCCGATCACGCGAGCCGCCTCCATTTCAGCAGGCCACGCGCGCGCGTGCGCACGCCGGCGCAGCCCTCTTCGAGACCGGTCCCGCGAGCTCGATCTCAGCTTGCATCGAGCTCATGCCGCCGCGTCGGTGAACACGCCCGCAGCGGTGTCTCAGCCGGGGACCAGGGCATTGATGCCTGTCATCGCGCGCCCGATGATCAGCTTCTGGATCTGGCTCGTTCCCTCGTACAGCGTGGTCACGCGCACATCCCGGAACCACCGCTCGACGGGGTGATCGTCGACGTAGCCGGCGCCGCCGTGCACCTGGATCGCGGTGTTCGCGCACTCGACCGCGGCCTCGGTCGCGTGCAGCTTGGCGATCGACGTCTCGGTCGTGTTCGGCCTGCCCTTGTCCTTCAGAAAGCCGGCCCGCCAGACCAGCATGCGCGAGGCGTCGGTCTTGAGCACCATGTCGGCGATCATCCCCTGGACCAGCTGGAAGCTCGCGATCGGCCGCCCGAACTGCTCGCGCTCCTGCGCGTATTTGACCGACTCCTCGACGCATCCCTGGCAGATGCCCACACAGCCCGCCGCGACCGAGTAGCGCCCCGAGTCCAACGAGGTCATCGCCACCTTGAACCCGTCCCCGACCTGCCCCAGCATCGCGTCCTCGCCGACCTCGACGTCTTCGAGGGCAATCGCCGCCGTGTCGGACGCGTGCAGCCCCATCTTGTGCTCGATCGGCTGCGGTTTGAAGCCGGGCTGCTCGGTGTCGACGAGAAAGCAGGCCAGGCCCCGATGGCCCTTGTCCGGGTCGGTCTGGGCGAAGATCAGCGCCACCTTGGCGTAGTTCCCCATCGAGATCCACATCTTCGCGCCGTTGATCACCCAGCCGGAGTCGGTCTTGCGCGCGCGCGTGCGCTGGTTGGCGGCGTCCGAACCGGTGTCCGGCTCGGTCAGCCCGAAGCAGCCGAGCCACTCGCCCGAGCACAGCCGCGGCAGGTACAGGCGCTTCTGCTGCTCGCTGCCCCAGCGCATGATGCCCGAGCACACCAGCGAGGTCTGCACCGAGATCACGGTCCGCACGGCCGAGCAGCCGCGCCCGATCTCCTCGACCACCAGCCCGTAGGTCAGGTAGTCGAGGCCCGCGCCGCCGTACTCGCGCGGCACGATCGCTCCCAGATACCCCTGCTCGGCCACCTTTTTCACGAGATCGAGGTCGAAGTGGTGGTTGCGAGCGTTTTCACGTGCCCGCTCGACGATCTCCTTGTCGGTGAACTCGCGCGCCGTCTCCTTGATCAGGCGCTGCTCGTCGGTCAGGTCGAAGTCCATTGCGCTCCTATCGGTGGGTATCCGTTTTGCAGACCTCGTACAGCCATGGCTACACGGGTTCGGTGGAGTAGCTGGTGCCGGCCGCGCTGGGCTGGGGGCCATCGGCCGGCTCTGCGAGCTTCGGCGTGCTCCACGGCGCTTGGATCCGGCGCTCCAGCTCGCGTGCAAGCCCTTCGATCGGAGTCCGCTCCTGCACCAGCGAATCCCGTTCGCGCACCGTCACCGTGCCGTCCTGCAGGCTGTCGTGGTCGATCGTCACACACAGCGGCGTCCCGATCTCGTCCTGGCGCCGGTAGCGCCTGCCGATCGCGCCGCCCTCGTCGTACTCGGCCTGGAGCAGCTCGCGCACGCCTTCGTACACCTCGCGCGCCAGCTCCGGCTGGCCGTCCTTGCCCACGAGCGGCAACACCGCGACCTTGACCGGCGCGAGGCGCGGGTGCAGCCGCAGCACGGTGCGCGTCTCGCCCCGCCCGGCTCCCTCGCGCTCGACCAGTTCCTCATCGTAGGCGTCCACCAGGAACGCCAGCATGGCGCGGTCGGCGCCGGCCGCCGGCTCGATCACGTGCGGCACATACCGCTCTCCGCTGCCCTGGTCGAAGTACTCGAGCTTCTCGCCCGAGTGTCGCGCGTGCTGTGTCAGGTCGAAGTCGCCGCGGTTGGCGATCCCCTCGAGCTCCGACCAGCCGATCGGAAACAGATACTCGACATCACTCGTGCCCGAGGAGTAGTGCGACAGCTCGTCCTGCTCGTGTGCGCGCAGGCGCAGGTGGTCGGGCCGGATTCCGAGATCGGTGTACCAGCGCTCACGCTCGGCGAGCCAGTGCTCGAACCACCGCTGCGCCTCGGCCGGGGGCACGAAGAACTCCATCTCCATCTGCTCGAACTCGCGCGTCCTGAAGATGAAGTTGCCCGGGGTGATCTCGTTGCGGAACGACTTGCCCACCTGCGCGATCCCGAACGGGGGCTTCTTGCGCGAGAACTGCAGCACGTTCTTGAAGTTGATGAAGATCCCCTGCGCCGTCTCGGGCCGCAGGTACGCCGTGGCGCCCGACTCCCTGACCGGGCCGATCGTGGTCTCGAACATCAGATTGAAGTCCCGTGCCTCGGTCAGCGAGCACTCGTCGGTCTCGCCGGGGTGCTTGGACGGTTTGCGCCCGCACTGCAGCTCGGCCAGGTGATCGGCCCGGAAGCGCTGCTTGCAGGTGCGGCAGTCCACCAGCGGATCCGTGAACCCGGCGAGATGTCCGCTCGCCTCCCACACCCGCGGGTGCTGCAGGATCGCCGAGTCGATCGCAACGATGTCGTCGCGCTCCTGCAGCATCGCGCGCCACCAGGCGTTCTTGACGTTGTTCTTCAGCAGCACCCCGTAGTGGCCGTAGTCGTAGGTCGAGCCCACTCCGCCGTAGATCTCCGAAGACGGAAACACGAATCCGCGCCGCTTGCACAGCGCCACGATCTTGTCCATCGTCACCGCCTCGGTCATCGTCAGCGGATGCTATTGGACGCCCGCCGGGCGGTCCTCGCCGGGCTTTCGAGCACTCCTCTTGTCAGGCCTTTGAGCCGGTCTCGCGAGCTGGTCGGGCCGTTGCCAGGCGGCCCGGGAGCGGCTCTGCCGCGGGCTTTCGAGACGAGCCCGGCGGACGCTACTCGGCGGCCGTACGCCAGTCCGGACACGCCCCGCGCAGATGATTTGACAAGACTTTTTGCTCCAGCCCTTGACAGACGCTAAAAACTATGTTTTTCTTCAGGCAATGCACGGTAGCCGACAGAAGCTTGAAGGACTTTCGACGAGGCGTCAAGGCCCGACGCGACCGGTTCGCCGGGGCTTGCTCGAGCGCCGCTACCCATACCTCTCCGGTGGCGCTCGAGCAGGTCTCGGCACGTGTTCGCTTCGTGCCGACCTCCCTCAACAGGGCGTCGCGGCCTGAAAGGGTCGCGACGCCCGGTCCGTCCCGCTCCTGTCTCGGGCCGTGTGTCGGGCGTCAGCCCGGCAAAATTGCATGTCTCACTCACGCATCTCGGGGCTCCTCGGGCCGGCAGTACTGCGGCCCGAGGCGCATTTAACGGGCGGTACTAAGATCGCGCGCCGTGGCCCGGCTACTGATCGTCGGCGGCGGCTGCCGCGGCAGGCTCCTGGCCGCAGAGCTCGTCGCCGAAGGGCATGCGGTTCGGATCGTCACCCGTAGCGAGTCCCGGCGTGCCGAGATCGAGGCGCGCGGCGCCGAGTGCGTGATCGGCGATCCCGACCGGCTCGGGACGCTGCGCCCGGCGCTCGAGGCGATCACGGTCGCGTGCTGGTTGCTTGCCACGGCCAGCGGCCCGCGCCAACAGGTCGAGGCGCTGCACGGGGCTCGCCTGGAGCAGTTCGTGCATCAGCTGATCGACACGACGGTCCGGGGGCTCGTCTACGAGGCGCCCTCGGCGAGCTCCGGCGCGACCCGCGCCGGCTCGAGGAACGGGGTCGCGGACAGCGTCGTGATCGAGGGCCGTCGCATCGCAACCGCGCTGGCCGAGCACAACGCGATTCCGCTGTCGGTGATCGCCGCCGACCCCGCCGATCGAGATGGCTGGCTGGCCGATGCGCGCGCCGCCGTGGCCTCGGTGCTGGGCGTAGGGCCCGGTCAGCGCGGCGCGAGCCTACGCACCACTGTCTGAGGCGGAGCTTTCGCGCTCATCTCGTCGGAAAGCCGGCCAGCCACGTCTGCGCAAAGCTGCCCATACACCGGTGGAACCATTCGTCCCGGCGCGAACCCGGGCAGAACGGCGCGCTCCTGTTCGATCAGCGGGTCCTGCTTCGCTATGCTGAGCAGAATCCCCCAAAAGCCGATCCAGTTTCCATGAGGAGGCTCTCTTGTCCGGCTACGCAAAGGACGTGCTGGTAGAGCCCGAGTGGCTCGAGCAGCATCTCAACGACGAGTCGATCCGCATCGTCGAGGTCGACGAGAACCCTTCCCTGTACGCCGACGCTCACATCCCCGGGGCGATCGGGCTGGACTGGAAGCAGGATCTTCAGGACCACGTCAGGCGAGACTTCCTGGGCCCCGAGGACTTCGGTCGTCTGTTCGCCGGGCGCGGCGTCTCCGACGACCACACCATCGTGCTCTACGGTGATCGCAACAACTGGTTCGCCGCCTACACGTACTGGTACCTGAAGTACTACGGGCACGACAAGGTCCTGCTGCTCAACGGGCCACGCGAAAAGTGGATCGCCGACGGGCGCCCGACCAGCGCCGAGCAGCCCTCCTACGCGCCCACGAGCTTCACCGCCCAACCGGGCGACGAAACCATCAGGGCGCGCCGGGACGAGGTGCTCGGGGCAATCGACGGGCCGACCCGGCTCGTCGACGTCCGCTCGCCTGCCGAGTTCGCCGGCGAGATCATCTCGCCGGCCGGCTACGAGCAGGAGGGGGCCCAGCGCGCCGGCCACATCCCCGGCGCAGCGTCCGTCCCATGGGCCCAGGCGGTGCGCGAGGACGGCACCTTCAAGTCCGCCGACGAACTGCGCCAGCTCTACACCGACAAAGGCGTCTTGGACGGCCACGAGATCATCTCCTACTGCCGTATCGGAGAGCGCTCGGCGCACACGTGGTTCGTGCTGCACGAGCTGCTCGGCGCCGATCAGGTCAAGAACTACGACGGCTCCTGGACGGAGTGGGGCAGCCTGGTCGGTGTCCCGGTCGAGACCGGGGCATGAGAGCCCGCTAAGCCCCCCGCGGGCCCTCCTCCTCTCGGGCCCGGTCCCGATTCGTCGTGTCGCCGCGCCGGTGCAATCGATCGGCGCGGCGGCCCATGCGGCCCGCGCGAGCGGGCGCCCGCGGCGCCCGGGCTGGCGTTCGTACGATGATCAACCTCGCGGGCGCTGCTCGAGCAGAGCTCCCGCCCGATCGAGCAGGCTGTCGAGGATCCGCGCCGTCGCACCCCAGATGACGTGACCGTCGACGACGTAGGCGTCGGTGTCGAACGCCACACCGCGGCGTTCGATGCGACTGCGCGTCTTCGAGGCAGCGAGCGTCGCCAGCGACAGCTCCAGCACCGCCTCCACCTCGGTCGGTGACGCACGCCAGCTCAGCCCGTTGGGGATCAGCCCGACGAACGGATGGATCGCGTAGTTCGTCACGAACGTCGAAACGGGCGGCAGCTCGCCGAGCATGTTCACGCAGCTTCGCGTCAGGCCGATCTCCTCCTCGGCCTCGCGCAGGGCCGTCTCGCGCAGATCCGCGTCGGTGTCGTCGCGGCGACCGCCCGGAAACGCGATCTCGCCGGCGTGGCGGCGCAGGTCCGTACGCCGACGCGTGAGCACCGCGTGCGGGTCGCTGCCGTCCGGCGCAAGGAACAGCGGCACCAGCACCGCCGCCGGTGTGTGTCCAGCGAACGCCTCTATGCGCTGTCCGGACCGGTCATCTTCAGGCGGCCATGTGCACGCGCTCGACGCGTTCGCGGAACATCACCTCGCCGTCGAGCGCGCGATGCACCGGGCACTTGGCCGCGATCACGAGCAGGCGCTCGACCTGGTCCTCGGGCAGGTCGTCCGCCAGCCGGACCACGAGATCGAACTTGGTTGGACAACCGCGCTCAGCCGGGTTGTACTCGACGTCGACCTCGACGTGGCCTATCTCCCACCCCTTGCGTGCCGCGTACATCTCGATCGTGATCGCCGTGCAGGATGCGAGGCTTGCAGCCAGCAGCTCCTGCGGGCCGGGTCCCGTGTCCTCGCCTCCATTGTCCTCAGGCTCATCGATCGTCAGCTCGTGCTCGCGCACCTGGACCGTGTGCCTGAGCGTCTTGCCATCCCTTCGCGCCGTAGCTTTCATGCCCGCCACCTTTCTCCTAGATCATCGATCACCGGCTTCGATCGACCCCTCTCAGATCCACCCTCGATTCAATGCTACTCCCGCTCCGGCGTCACGCACAAATGGCGTGCGCCTTGCAAGCGATCGTGAGCGATGGCGTGCGGTCGCCCATGGGCGATGGCGTGCGATCACGCAAGCGGGTTCAGCAGCAGGCCGGTCAGCAGCTTGGGATAGAAGAACGTCGACTTCGGGGGCATGTTCTCGCCGGCCGCGGCGATCTCGCTGACCTGGTCCACGGGCGTCGGGCGCATGAAGAAGGCAGCGTCGTACGCGCCGTTGCGCACGAGTGAAAGCGCCTCCTCGGTCGAGCGCGCGTAGAACAGCCCGCGCAGGTGCGAGATGTCGTCGTCGCTGAGACCCAGCGCGCCCTTCAGCAGCAGCGCCTCGAGCACGCCGGTGTCGAGCTCACGGTAGGCCTGCGAACGCCCCGGCAACGCCTCGTCGGCGATTGCTTGGTCCTTGAGCGTAAGCCGCAGCGCCCGCCCGTCACGATGGTCGATGTAGCCGAGCTGCAGGGGCGACCGCGCTCCCGGACCTTGCCACGGAGGGTCGATCTGATCGCTCGGGACCTCGTTTATCTCGAAATCACGCTCGAGCGTCTGCGCCAATGCCCGCCTACGCGCCTCGTCGAGACCGCCGACCAGCCGATGCGTGGGAAACACGGTCAGTCCGGGGTCCTCGAGCGCCACCAAGCACATGAGGATGTAGCGATGGTCCCCCTCACCGCCGACCTCCTCGGCGTAGGCCTGCATCGTCTCATAGCGATGGTGCCCGTCCGCGATCAGCAGCTCCGAGCCACCGGCCGCGGCTTGCACCGCGCCGATCACCTCCGGGTCGGTCTCGCGCCAGAGACGGTGTGTCGTGCCCTCCCCGTCGGACACCTCGCCCCACGGTGAGCGCTCCGTCCCTGCCGCGAGCGCTCTCCAAGCTGCCTGTGACGGGTCGGAGTACAGCGAGAAGATGGGGGAGATGTTGGTCCGCGTGGAGCGCGTCAGGCGCAAACGGTCCTCCTTGGGCCCGGGGTGGGTGCGCTCGTGAGGGCGCACGCGGCCGGGCCCGTAGTCCTCGATGCGGACCCGGCAGAAGAACCCGCGGCGTGTCAGCCTGCTCCCGTCGGGGCCCTCGTACTCCTGTGTGTGCGCCCAGATCGCCGGCTGCTCGTCGCGCACCAGCGCCCCCTGGAGCTGCCAGCTCTCGAGCAGGTTGGCCGCCGTCGCGTAGCGGTCGGTGTGGCTCCCGGCGTCGCTCTGAGGCAGGTCGATCGCGACGATGTTGAACGGCGACCGCGCCAACAGCGCGGCGCGCTGCTCGGAGTCGATCACATCGTAGGGCGGCGCCGTCACGCTCGCCAGGTCGCCCGCGACGGAGGTGTCGTAGTGCAGCGCACGCAGTGGTTGCACGTCGGCCATCGCGGACGCGAGGCTAGCAGCGCGCGTCTCGGCCCGGCGGCGCGCGGCGGCGTGAGCCCGCGGCGACCCGGGGCGACTCGTCTACGCTTCACACAGCGGGGCGTGGCGCAGCCTGGTAGCGCGCGGCCTTTGGGTGGCCGAGGTCCCCGGTTCGAATCCGGGCGCCCCGACTTTTTGACGTGCCGTGGACGTTGCACGTAGTGACGCGTGGGGACGGTTGCGGGCGGGTCGGGACGGCGGGTGTTGCCCGGCGGCCGTGCCGACAGGGTTGCAGGCGAGTCGCGCGGCGTCTCGGACCTCGACCGAATCGTTGCCAGTTCGTTTGCATATCGCTCAGCGTTTTCAAGGCACGCAGATGAGCTACCGACTCCACTACCGTATGAGGGCTTTCGCTCGGCATGCGAGCAGCGAACGCGCCGCAAACAGACGCCGCGCACGGGCGCGCGCCGCACGGTCGCGGCTGCCCCTCGCTCAGCCTGGTGCGCGCTCCGGCGCCGCGATCTGCCGATTCAGGCGCGTGATCCTGGGCGGCGCCCTCGCAGGCCTGCTCGCGAGCGCGCTGGCGACGTTCGCGCCGGCAACCGCCCCGGCCGCCGTGATCACCTACGGCAGCCCGCTCGCGGTCTCCGCGACGCTGAACACGGCCGAAAATCTCTCCTATCAGGGCACCTACACGCCCTTGCCCGGCTATGTCTTCCACACGTTCCACTACGGCGCCGACACCGCCCTTTGGGACGTCTCCCAGGCAGGCGCCGCTCTGAGCGTGCCGACCGCCGGGCAGGCGCTCAAGATCAGCCTCGAGGGCTGCGCTCAGCCGGCCGCCGGCGGCCCCGCGCCGCTCACGCAGATCCACTTTCAGGATCTCTCACCCCTCCCGGGCGGTGGCGCGCGGGTGAATCTGACCTCGCAGGCGTTCGAAATACCAGTCTGCGGCGTCCACGGGGCGAGCGGCTCGACTGTCACCGCCTACGAACCGTCCGGGCTGTGCGTCGCCCAGGGCGACTATCTGGGCTTCAACGACGACGGCGGGTACGTGGAAAACGTATATCGCGCGGGCGTCCCGTACGAGGTGCTCGGGGCCGTCAAGGGCTCGACGACCGACTCCTTCATCAAGGGCAACGGGACCGGCAACGGCGCGATCATGTCGCCGTCCGAAGTCAACGCCAACGAAGGCTTCGCGACGAACCAGAACGAGGAACTGCTGATGCAAGCGCAGATCGGCACCGGCGCCGACGCTGCCTACGTCTGCGGTGGGCGCAAGGGCGCGCCGCCGGTGTTGCCCGTGATTCACGTTCGACCGCAGACCGACGGCGTCAACCGCTCCCGGGTCGTGAAAATCGCGATCTACTGCCGACCCTCGGGCGGCTGTCCGGGCAGCGCCATGCTCACGACCCCCGGCGTCGGTGAGAGCGCCGCCGACGTCGTCGGAAGGGCCACGTTCGACCTGCGCGGCGACACCACGAGCCTCGTTTCGATTCGCATCAGCCCGAACCTGCTGAGGCTGATCCGAGCGCACCACGGCGCCGCCACGACAGTGGTCGCAACGGTCGACGGTCACACCTTCACCCAAACGATCGAGATTAAGATCTTCTAGTCGCGGCGGCCGGCTCATGCAGGCGCCGGCTACCGTGGAAACGTGCGACTGGTGGAGCTGGACCGAGTCACCGAGGCGGATTGGCAGGAGGTGATCGCCGGTGAGCACGATCCTTTCGGGCTCGTCGGCGACGACCTGCGGTGGCGAGAGAAGAGCCGCAACCTGGCCCTGCGCGATGACGACGGCAAGCTCGTGGGGCTCGCGGGGCTGGTGTTGGCAGACCTTCGCGCCGGTGACACCCGGCTGCAGGTGGCGGGCGTCGGCGGCGTGATCGTGACCCGTTGCGCGCGCGGGCGCGGGCTCGCTCGCGTCCTGATCGAGCGTCTACTGGCGATCGCCCCGGGTATCGGCGCCGAACGCGCGATGCTGTTCTGCCTGCCGGCCAACGTCGGGCTGTATGAGAAGTTCGGGTTCCGCCCGATCGAGGTCCCGGTCACGTCGCGCCAGCCGACGGGCACGATCGTGATGCCGATGCCCGCGATGTGGAGACCGCTCAGCCCTGCGGCCGCCTGGCCGAGCGGCGCCGTCGAGCTCGACGGCGAACCGTTCTGACCGGTGCCGCAGCGATCGGTGCCGAAGCAATCGGTGAAGCAATCGGTGCCGAAGCGACTGCCGCCCGCCGGTGCGACGCGATGAGAGAGCCCTTGGCGGTGGCACCGAGTGGCGTGGCTTGCTGGATGCGCTGGTATGTTGCCTTGCCCCGCAACGCAGCTCAGCCCTCGGAGGTTCTGTGCCTGACAACGACGCTCTCGACACCGACGTCTTCGAAAAGCTGCCCGACGGTGCGCGCGAGGTATCGCCGCTGGCCATCATGCTGTTCGCCACAGCCATACCGGTATCGCTCGCCGCGCTCGCGGCCGTACGGAACAGCATCGCTGTGCTGATCTTTGCGGTGGTCGCGATGGTGGTCGTGGGCGCCGCAACCCTCGGCTTCATGATCCGCATCACCGACGATCCCGAAGCCGGGGCCCACGACGCTCGCCCCGGCATCGGCGACTAGCGCGCCACAGCTCGGACACGGTCGGGCGCCCTGGCCGGGCCGCCGGCTCACGGGTAGCCGGGCGCCCCGTGTCAACCCGCAGCGAGCGGCGCCAGACAGATAGGGTCTTGTCGATGAACGACCGCGTGCTGCTCCTCTCATGGGAGTACCCCCCCGTGATCGAGGGTGGCCTGGCGCGGCACGTGCGCAAGCTCGCCGAGGCACTCACTCGGCGCGGGCTGGCCGTCGATGTGCTGACGCGAGGCGCCGGGGCCGCCGCCAGCTCGCTGAGCTCGGAAGATCGCGCCGGCGTGAGTGTCTACCGGGTGCCGGAGCCCGGCTGGCCGCGCGACCTCGACCGGTTCGTCGCATGGGTCCAGCAGATGAACGACGACATGCTGGCGGCGGGGTTGGCACTCGCTGGCGAGCGTTCGTACGATCTCGTCCACGGCCACGACTGGCTGGTGGCCGACGCCGCCGCGACTCTGTCCGAGCGGTTGGGGCTTCCGTACGTCACGACCATCCACGCCACCGAGCACGGGCGCCACCAGGGCTGGGTGCACGAGCAGCCGCAGGCGCACATCCACGGGGTCGAGCGATGGATGGCGCAGCGCGCCGAGGCGGTGATCGTCTGCTCGCACTACATGCGCGGGCACGTCGCCGACATCTTCGACATCGACGAGCGGCGCATCGTGGTGATCCCAAATGGGATCGACCCCAACGACCTGCAACCGGTCGATGATCTGAACGCGCTGCGACGCCAGTTCGCGGCGCCCGACCAGCAGCTCGTCCTGCTGGTCGGGCGGCTGGTCTACGAGAAGGGCTTTCAGCTCGCGCTCGACGCCCTGCCCGGCGTGATCGAGCGGGTCGGCCATGTCCGCTTCCTCGTCGCCGGCTCGGGCACCCACGAGGGCGAGCTCAGGGCGCAGGCAGAGCGGCTCGGGCTTTGCGAGCACGGCCACTTCCTCGGCTGGATCGGCGATGACGCCCTGCACTCGCTCTACCGCATCAGCGACCTGTGCGTGGTGCCCTCGATCTATGAGCCCTTCGGCCTGGTGGCGCTCGAGGCGATGGCCTCGGGCTGCCCGTGCATAGTCGCGGACACGGGTGGCCTGCGCGAGGTCGTGCCATCGGGTGAGCGGGTCGGGCTGCGCTTCAACGGCGGCGATGCCGAGCACCTCGGCGTCATGATCGAGCGCCTGCTGGTCGACCGAGAGCTGCGCGATCGGTTGGTGACCGAGGCGTCCGAGCACGTGCTGCGCTTTGACTGGGACGACATCTCCCGGCGCACGCTCTCGGTCTACAGCGACCTGTCGGTGCGCAAGCGAGCGCAAGCGCCGGCGGCCGAGAACGGGACCGCACGCGATCGGGTTCGCGCGAACGGGGCCCGTCACAGAACGAGAGCCGGTGGTGGCGAGGGAGTAAGACCGGCATGATCTGTGTGCGCGCACGGCCGGGATCCGTTGCGACACTGGCACGAACGAGATCGGCGCGCGCGCGATCGGCGAGCAACGACGGGGAGGCCCAAGGAACATGACCGGAACACTCGAGGGGCTGATGCAGGATGACTTCCCGCTCACGGTCCATCACATCCTTCACCGGATGCGCAGTTGCCACCCGCACGCGGGGGTGGTGACGCTCGGCGAGGATGGCCGCACGAGCCGCACGAGCTATGGCGAGAGCGCGGAGCGGATCGACCGGCTGGCGCGCGCCCTGAGCGGTCTGGGCGTACAGCCGGGCGATCGCGTCGCCACGTTCGCCTGGAACAACCAGCGCCACTTCGAGCTGTACATGGCGATCCCGTGCATCGGCGCGGTCCTGCACACGCTCAACATCCGGCTGTTCGACGAGCAGCTCACCTACATCGTGCGCCACGCCGAGGACAAGGTGATCTTCGTCGATCGCACGCTCGTACCGGTCCTTGCCAAGCTCGCGCCGAGCTTCGATGGGGTACGCCATTACGTGATCATGGACGAGCCCGTCGAGCAAGGCTCCGCGCAGGCTCAGCAGAGTGGCGCGAACGGCGCACAGCCCGACACGGACGCGCTGCCCGGCGCGCTGCTCTACGAGGAGCTGCTCGAACAGGCCGGGCCGGGCGACTTCGACTACCCCGAGGTGTCCGAGCGCGCGGCCGCCGCCCTCTGTTACACCAGCGGCACGACCGGCAACCCGAAGGGCGTGCTCTACTCGCACCGCTCGATCAGCCTGCACTCAACCGCGACGCTCATGTGCGACGGAGCGGCGCTGTCGCGCGCCGATCGCGTGCTGGCGGTCGTCCCGATGTTCCATGCCAACGCCTGGGGCCTACCCCACGGCGCCGCGCTCGCGGGGGCCGAGCTGATCCTGCCCGACCGTTTCCTGCAGGCAGAGCCGCTTGCCCGCCTGATCGCGGCCGAGCGCCCCACGCTGATGGGCTGCGTCCCGACGATCTTCGCCGATCTGCTGCGCTACGCCGACACCCACCCGAAGGTGGATCTGTCCTCGCTGTCGAACGCCGCCTGCGGCGGCTCCGCCGTGCCGCGGCAGTTGATGCAAAGCTTCGAGGAGCGCCACGGGGTGCGTATCTTTCAGGCCTGGGGGATGACCGAGACCAGCCCGGTCGCGACCTACTCGCGCCCCGACGAGGGTGGCGAGCACGACGAGGCCTACTGGAGCGATCGGGCCAGGCAGGGCCGCCCGCTGCCGTGGGTCGAGCTTCGGCTGATGGGCGACGACGGCCTCGAGGTGCCCTGGGATGGGGAGTCCACGGGTGAGCTCGAGGTCCGCGGGCCGTGGATCGCGGCGCGCTACTACCGCGGGCCGTCGGACGACGAGAAGTTCGACTCGGGCTGGCTGCGCACAGGGGACATCGCCTCGGTTGACGCGCGTAGCTACGTGCAGATCACCGACCGCTCCAAGGACGTGATCAAGTCGGGCGGCGAGTGGATCTCCTCGGTCGAGCTCGAGAACGAGGTCATGGCTCACCCGGACGTGCTCGAGGCTGCCGTGATCGCCAAGCCGGACGAGCGCTGGTCGGAGCGACCGCTCTGCTGCGTGGTGCTGTGCGAGGGCTCGAGCGCCGACGTCGATGACCTGATCGATCACCTGCGCGGGCGCGTCGCGAAATGGTGGATCCCCGACGAGTTCGCATTTGTGGCGGAGATCCCCAAGACGAGCGTGGGCAAGTTCGACAAGAAGGTGCTGCGCGCGATGCTGGCCGACGACGAGCTGGCGAACCGCGTCACCGTCGGGCCAGGCGGCTGACGAGTGGACGGCCTTTGGGCTTCGCTGCTCGCGAGCAGGCGAGAGCAGCGATGGGCGAAAAATTGCCGGCCCGTCTGGCCGGCCGGCTAGCGTCGTAGTTGCATACGGGGTGCTTCCACGCGCTGTCGTCACGCCAAACGGCCGGGATCGGACCGGCCCCACTTCTAGAATCGCGGCTATGACGGTCAAGGATGGCGGCCCGCATGGCCAGCGCTCACCACGACAAAGCGGAGGTAGTCATGAGCCGGACTGATATGGACGCGCACGCCGTTCGGGGACGTGTCCCGAAACGGGGCCTGCCGGTCCTCGCGGTGGCGCTCGTGATCTCGGCCGCATGCGCGGGGCCGGCCCTCGCCGCCGAAGGCTTGTCGGGCTACACCCACACCGAAACCGGTAAACAGGAAACCAAACCCACGTCTTCGACGACCGCGCCGACCACGACGCCGACACCCACGGCGGCCCAGGAAACCAAGCCGTCCACGTCATCGTCGGAACCGTCGCAGTCCGCCGCCCCGGCGACCGAAGCGGCTCCGGCAACGAGCACTTCGACGAGCCCGACGACGACGGCGTCGCAGTCGCGCTCGAGCACGCTCCCATTCACGGGTCTCGATCTGCGCTGGGTCGTCGGCTTCGGTCTGCTGATGCTCGGCGCAGGAGCCTCGATCGTGCTCGCTCAGCGCCGCCAGCGTCGCGGGCGGCGCTGAGCCTGGGCGAGTCGCCTCGGGCCGCGCCCGGCCGGGTCTCGCAGCACGAGGCGACAGCCGGTTTCATACGGCGATCAGCCCGAGCGTGCGCAGGCGCAGCGAGGCGCGTGAGGCCCGCACGTTCTCGCCCGAGATATCGACCACGCCGGCCGCGCCGAGCTGCTCGAGCGCGTCCGTGAGATCGCGCGGGTCGGGCTGGTCGAGCTGCGCCTCGAGCTGTTGGCGCGAAAGGCCCGCGCCGGAGTCGTCGGACACCACCTCCAGGACGATCACCCGCTCGAGCCGGCGCTCTTCGTCGCTTGAAACCATCTCGTCCTCATACATCGAAGCCCTCCTTGTGTGCTCACCTTCCGAACAACCGAGCCGTGCGCCCGGCGGAAGGGGTGGAACGTGCGTGACTGATAGTCCATAGACTAATAGTCGTCAGGACGGAAAGCTGTGGAGATGCCGGTTAGATCGCCAAGACACGAAGCATTCGGATGGACGATCCGCGCGCTGCGCCAGCGTCGCGGCATGTCCCAAGAAGCGCTGGCCGCAAAGTGCGAGCTCGATCGGACTTACATCAGCGGCATCGAGCGCGGGACACGTAACCCGAGCCTGACCAACATCCTCAAGATCGCAGACTCGCTGTCCGTGAGCGCGTCCGAGCTGTTCGCCGCCGCACAGAGCCGCCACGACGCGGTCGCTGGCAAGCTCGTCGAGCCCCGGCGCCGGCGGGCGGACTCGCGCGCATGACGATCTCCCGGCGAGGCCGTGCCGGCAGCGCGCGCGGTCTCAGCGGCGCGAGACGCCTTCCAGATAGCTCTGCACCCAGCTCTCGGACAGCTCGTCCGACTGGCGGCTCATGGGCTGGTCGAGCTCGAGCTCGAGCTCGCGCGGGCGCTCGACGTCCAGCTCATCGAGCACGCGGTCGACCGAGCCCGCGAGGTTGCCGGCGATGTCCTCGTACAGCAACGACAGCGGTCGCTGGCCGATACGAAAGAAAAAGCCTCGCCAGGCATCCTCGTGGCGGCGCAGCTGATCGAGCAGATGGTCGATCGCGTCAAACGAGTACAGCGAGCGGTGATCGGGCGCGGCCGCCTCGTCGGGACGTCGGCGCTCGTCGCGCCAGACCCAGGTCTGCAGGGCACGCCACAGCGAGACCGCCTGACGGACCTTGTCGCTGCGTGAAATGAACACGAAGCGCACGCCCGGGAACGCGGCGTTCAGCAGCGATCCGTCACCCATCCCGCCGAAGCGGGGAATGCCGCGCATCAGCTCCATGAAGTCGCCGAAATAGCTCCACATCAGCTTCGCGCCGAAAACGCCGTTGGGCGTCGTGCCCTCGCGCAGCGACGCCTCGAGATGGCGCGCGTAGTCGTCGCGGTTCCAGGTCGAGGCCTGTTCGGAGCGGCGGTCCAGCTCGGATTCCGAGGGAAGCAGCCGGAACACCTCGGGACTGCGCAGACCCCAGAAGTACTCACGCGGGCGCCGCGGTACACCCGTCTCCTTGAGCGCCTCGAAGTACTCGCGCGGACGGCCGGCCACGCCCGTGCGCTCGAGGCCGCGGCAGAGCAGCGTACTGCCGCTCCGCGGAGTGGCGCAAACCAGATAGGACCGCTGCGGCGCGAGCGTCGCGCCGTCGTTCCCCGTCGATGAGCGTGCCGGCTCAGAGCTCATCGGTCAGCCGATTCGTGTCAGCGGATCGCTCGCCGAGACCTGATCGGGTCGGTTTATCTCGGCTCCGGCGGGCGGCATCGGATCGCCGTGCAAGAGGGGGTCGTCGGTCTCGTGCATCCACGCGTCGAGCCGGCCGCGCAGCTCCGCCAGCGCGCCGGCGCAAGCGGGGTCTGCGGCCAGATTGGCCGCCTCGTTGGGGTCGAACGCGAGATCGTAGAGCTGCTCGAATGCGATCTCGCGTTCGGCCCAGCCGTAGCGCAGCAGAAGATCCTTGCTCGGGGAGTCGTCGCAGTTGGCGAGCACCGGCGTGCTGCGCTCGCCGAAGCGGCGAATGTACTTCCAGCGCTCGGTGCGCACCGCGCGCTGCGGCTCGTACGCGGCGTGCCAGGTCATCTCGGCGAAGATCTCGGCGCGAACCGACGTGGCCTGGCGGCGGATCAGCGGCATCAGCGAGACGCCCTGCAAGAAGCCCGGGCGATCGATCCCGACCAGCTCGCAGACCGTCGGATAGACGTCGATGTGCGACACCAGCGCATCGATCACCTTGCCCCCGCCGAAGCCTCCCGGTCCGCGCAGGATCAGCATCACGCCGAGCCCGCGATCGAACAGCGTCGCCTTCGCTCCCGGGAAGGCCAGACCGTGATCGGTGGTGAAGATGATCAGCGTGTCATCGGCGAGTCCGTGCGAGTCGAGCGAGTCCAGCACCGCGCCGACGCCCTGGTCGAGCGAACGGGCGCTGGCCTTGTAAGCCGCCATGTCGCGCCGTGTCTCCGGAGTATCCGGCAGGTTGGCCGGGGGCAGCGAGTAGAGCGTGTCGCGCAGCGAGCCGGGACCGAGAAATTCGCGGTGGGTCTCGAAGAAGCCGACCGACAGGAAGAACGGCTCCCGCGGAGGCCCGCCGAGGATCTCGCTGGCGGCTGGCGCGACTGCCTCGACATGGGTCTTGTCGATCTTGACCACCTTGTCGAAACCGATCACGTCGGGGCGCTTGGAGATGTGCTGCTCGCCGATCAGCACCGAGTAGTAGCCGGCTTTGCGCAGCGTGTGGACGATGTGCTGGTGGTAGTCGTTCAGCGACCAGCCGCGATGCGCGAGGCCCAGCATGCCGTTGTTGTGCCCATACTGGCCCGTCAGCAGACACGCCCGCGAGACCGAGCACGTGGGAGCTGCGCAGAACGCCTCGCGAAAGAGCACGCCTTGATCGGCCAATCGCTGGATGTTCGGCGTGGGCACGGGATGGCCGTACGGCTGCACGTAACGACCCGTGTCGTGCGAATGCAGATAGAGGATGTTGGGCAGCGCGCTGCTCATCGACGGCCCGCTCGGCGCAGCGTAACAATTTGCTCAGTCGAGCAGTCGGAAAAGCGTGAGCTGGTCAGCCGCCGCCCCGCCCAGCGTAGGCAGCGCTCTCGAAGCCGAGCAGCGTTTGGATCACCTGTGGGTCGAAGAAGGGCACCAGCTGCGTGAACAACGCGCCGGTGAGACCGCTCGCGCGATCGATCCAGAAGAAGGAGTTGAACAGCCCCGCCCAGTCGCCGCTGCCGGCGCGGCGCATGCCGGGGATGTCCTCGAGCAGCAGATGGAAGCCCAGGCCCCAGGCTTGGCGGAACGGCAGCGCCGGAACGTCGTGGCTCAGCTCGGGCACCTGGCTGCGCAGGATCGTCGGCAGCGGGGCCCCGGCGAGCTGGTCGCTGAACGCCAGCTCGACGGTCTCGGGCGCGAGGATCCGCTCGCCGTCGAGCTCGCCGCCGCGCAGCACGGCGCGCATGAAGCGCAGGTAGTCGCCCGCGGTCGCGTATGCGCCCGATCCGCCCGAGAAGAAGTCGGGTTCGTCCGGCGCCTGCAACGGGAGGGGCGCCAGCCCGCCGTCCGCCGTTCGCGTGTGCAGGGCCATCCCACGCGCGCGTTGCGCGTCGCTCGGCGTGAAGGTCGCGTCGGGCATCCCGAGCGGCGCGAAGATGTGTCGCTCGCAGTAGGCCGCGAGGCTCTGGCCGCTGATGGCTTCGATCACCCGGCCGAGCCAGTCTGTGCTCGTTCCGTATTCCCAGCGTGTGCCCGGGTCGGCGATCAGCGGCACGCCGTCCAGCATTTGGCGAGACATCACGTTCGGATCGATTCCGGTCAGCTGGTAGTAGCGCAGCAGATCGGCGTTGACGAACGCGTAGCCGAGGCCCGAGGTGTGGGTGAGCAGATGCCGCATGCTGGCCTGGCGCGCGGGCGCGCGCAGGCGCGGCGTCTCGCCGTCGAAGCCCTCGAGCACCTGCAGCTCGGCGAACGCGGGCAGGACGTCGGCGACGGGCTGCTCGAGCTCGAGGCTGCCCTGCTCGATCAGCTGCAGCGCCGCGACGCTCGCGATCGGCTTGGTCATCGACATGATCGCCATCATCGAGTCCGGCTGCGCGGGCGCCTCGCCGTCGACGCTGAGCCGGCCGAAGCCCTGTTCGTAGACGGTGCCGTCGCGGTCGCCGACCACCGCCACGACCCCTGGAACCGCGCCTCCGTCTACGGCGCCCTGCAGCAACCCGTCGATCGCGCTCGCCTGCACCTGCATCATCGGCCTCCCGTGTCTGGCATGTGGCAGCGGCTCGATCCTATAGTCGCGCCCGCGCTCCCGCGGCGAGCGTCGGCCGATGGGCCGATCCGGGCGGTACCCGTTCGCGAGGATCGGCGAAACTATTCGCGATGAACGCCGCCGATCGTCGCAGGGCAAGCCTCGAAGACCTCGAGCGAGCCGGCGGGCGGGACATGCCGGTGCGGGTGGTCGCGTACGACCCGGGTT
The DNA here is from genome assembly GCA_035507415.1 of Solirubrobacteraceae bacterium. GTDB lineage: Bacteria > Actinomycetota > Thermoleophilia > Solirubrobacterales > Solirubrobacteraceae > Palsa-744. The sequence continues at coordinate 51,923 of DATJOF010000033.1, read as the reverse complement.
GGCCAGCTGCATTCGAGGGCGAGCGGGCGCGGCTCGCGCCGCTGCTCGAAGGCGCCGAGATCCATCACATCGGCTCCACGGCCGTGCCGGGCCTGGCGGCCAAGCCGATCATCGACATGATCACCGTGGTCGACTCCTTCGAGCTGCCGATCGCGAGGCTCGTCGCCGACGCCGGGTATCAGTATCCGCGCGCGTTCAACGCGACGCTCAAGAAGCGCCGGTTCCTCTGCTACCCGAGGTCGGATTGGCGCACCCATCACATGCACCTGATCGACGATCCCGACGAGCTGACCCGCTATCTGCGCTTTCGCGACCGCCTGCGCGCGGATCCGGCGCTCGCCCGCCAGTACGAGACGCTCAAGCGCGAGCTGGCCGAGCGCCATCGCCACGATCGCGAGGCCTACACCGAGGGTAAGAGCGACTTCGTGACCCTGCACGAGCGGCAGGGAGCCGCCGCCGAGCCGGCGAGCTGACTTCGCCCGGAGCAGTCGGGGGAATCTCGCACGACCAAGACGACCTGGCGGTGACCCGCGTCAGGCCGCGCTCGGACGCACGGGGCGCTCGAAGCAGGTGAGGTGACATAACGGATCACCGAGGCGCACGCTCGGCAGCCCCTCCTCCCGCGTTGGCGTTCAGCGCGCCGCGAACGATCGCCTGCGCCTGCGCCGACGCCGTTCGCAGCGGGCGCTGTGTCTCCTGGACGCGAGCCAGCAACAGCGCGCCCTCGAGCAAGGCCAGCACCGCCTCGCTTGCGTCGCGCGCGGCGCGGGAGGTGGCTCCGGCTGCGCGAAGATGGGCGGCGACCTGCGCCTGCCAGCGGCTGAAGACGCGTTGCGTCTGCGACCTCATCGCCGGAGAGCTGGCGGCGGTCTCGAGTGCGACCGTCGCAACAGGACAGCCCGCGGTGTACTCGCTCAGGAGCAGCAGCTCGGCGCTGAGCTCAAACCAGCGCGCAACTGCAGCGGGAGGGTCGACGCGTTCGCTGAAGCAATGGTCGATCAGAGCGGCAACCGCCTCCCCGCCGGCATCGATCGCGGCGATGGCGAGTTCCTCCTTGCCGCCCGGGAAGTGATGGTGGATCGATCCCCACGGCGTTCCTGCCTGCTTTACCAGACCGCGCCAGCTGGTCGAGCGGTACCCGTCGCGCTGAAACAGGCGCGCAGCTGTCTGGATCATCCGCTCGCGGGTTCCGGCGACCATCGCGACCATCGATACATCCTAGCCTTGACTAAGACGAACGTATTAGTTAGGATCGCCACGTGCCTGATCCTCCGGCGACCGGTCCTCCGGCGGCGACGACGCCCTCGGCGAGCACTAAAGACCGGCCGGTCAAGCGCCGCGTCGAGATCCTGGCGGGTCGCTACACGCTCAACCCGCTCATCCGGAGCCTCTTCAGGGTCGGTGTCGCCCTGCCGGGGATGGCGATCATCGAGACGGTCGGCAGGCGAACGGGGCAGGTGCGCCGGACGCCCGTCGTCTGCTCGCGGGCCGGCGGCGAGCTGTGGCTGATCGCACAGCACGGCGCGCACGCGGGCTGGGTGCGGAACTTCGAAGCGAGCCCGGCAGTGCGGGTGAAGCTCGGCCGCCGCTGGCTCGCGGGGACGGCTCAGCTTGTTCCCGACGATGACGTCCGCGCTCGCATCGCCACCTTCGCGGACACCGGCCTCGGTCGCACGATGACGGCCGCGATGTTCAGGGCGCTCGAAAGCCAGCCGGTCAGCGTGCGGATCGAGCTCGCCTGAAATCAGGGCGCCGACGAGCCGCGATCAGGGCGCACCCAGCGCTGAGTTGAGCTCGTCTGACGATCTTTCGCCGGCCTCTTGGAGCTCCTCCTCGCAATGCGGATGAGAGGACTCGAACCTCCACGGACTTACATCCACACGGACCTGAACCGTGCGCGTCTACCAATTCCGCCACATCCGCGTGCCGCGAAGATATAGCAGCGCACTCGCGCTCGAATCGCCGCACGTGCCCGGCAAGCGTCGCGCACCAAGTCCTGTCGTGGCCGGCACGAGTGGGCTACGCTCGACGGTCCAGTTGGGCTCCGGACCGACAGAGCACGGACGTTTTCGGTCAGCCCGTGCGATCCCGAGCCCCGCGGCGGTGCTGCATCGCGCTTTGCTAGCCTCGGTGCGCACTCTCTAGCCGCCATCGTCTAGGGGACTAGGACGCCGCCCTCTCACGGCGGTAACACGGGTTCGAATCCCGTTGGCGGTATCGATCAGCCGGCGCGGGCGATGACGCGCCGCACTGGGCGCGGAGACGCGCGCGCCAGCCTTTCGCGGGGCGCGGTTGGTGGCACGCGCCGACTTGCGCGGGTCCATACGAATCGGGACTCGCGGCCCAGCCAGGAGACTCAGAGCCGCGGGCCCGTCTAGGGCACCAGCACGATCTTGCCGCGTGTGTGCCGCTGTTCGAGCTCGCGATAGGCGTCGCGGACCTGCTCGAGCGGATAGACGTGCGCGATCGGCACTTCCAGGTCCTTCGTCTCGATCAGGGCGGCGAGCTCCGTAAGGACCTCGGCGCTCGCGGCAGCGGCAGTGCCTTCGGACTTGACGCCGTGCCGCCTCGCAGCCGCGAAGTCGGCGATCGTGTCGATCCGCTCCGGCCTGACGCCCAGCCTGAGCGCAAGCTCGACGTAGCCGCCTCCGAAGGTGTCGATGAACGCGTCGGTGCGGTCGCCGGATACTTCGCGGATGCGCTCCTCCACCCCTTCGCCATAGCTGACGGGGACCACGCCATGGTCGGCCAGCCAGCCGTGGTTGTGCTCGCTCGCCAACCCGAGCACGCGCGCCCCCTCGCGCGCGGCGAGCTGGATCGCCAGCGTCCCGACGCCCCCCGCCGCTCCCGACACGACGACCGTGTCGTGCGGGCTGAGGGCGACCGCCCGGACTGTCGCATAGGCCGTCGTACCTGCGACGAACAACGCGCCCGCCGCCTCCCATGACACGTGCGGCGGTCGGCGCGTCAGGTGCCCGGCATCGACGAGGACCAGCTCGGCGTGGCTGGCTCGCCTGTCGGTAAAGCCGATCACCTCGTCTCCGACCCTCCAGGAGGGGCTCACGCCGGCAGCGACCTCCTCGACGATGCCCGCCAAATCGCTGCCCTCTCCCGAGGGAAACGTAGCGGGGAAGCGCTCGTGCAAGCGGCCCTCGCGGATGGCCACCTCGCCCGGATTGATCCCCGCCGCCTTCACGCGCACGAGCACCTCGCCACGGCCCGGCACGGGCCGCTCGACGTCGACTACCTGTAGGACGTCCAGTCCGCCGTAGTGGTCGAATCTGACCGCGCGCGGCATCGAGAGCATCTTTGCAGGACGTCGTGGACCGGGCACACGCGAAATGCCGCGGTGCGCGGGTCATCGTGGCTGAGGTCACCTGGGGCAGCCGACCGAACCCTCTGCTGTACCGGTCGCGGTCGCCAGGCGCCGGCGTATACGTGCAAGATTGATGACAGCATGCGCACCACCGGGCCGAATTGACGTCGTGGGCGGCTCGAACGCGCTGCTGACGGCGCTGGCAGATCCAGGCTTCTACCCGTCACGACCGCCGCAGGTGGACGTGTGCGAGACGCACATCTCGTGGGTGTTCCTCGCGGGCGATCGCGCCTACAAGCTGAAGAAGCCGCTCGTGCTCCCGTTCGTCGACTACGGCAGCCCCGAGCGCCGGCGCGAGATGTGCCGCGCGGAGGTTCGTCTCAACAGGCGCTTGGCGCCCGACGTGTATCTCGGCGTTCGCGGGGTGGCGGCGACACCGGTCGGTTTCGCGCTCGCGGCCGAGGACGACCCGCGCGCCGTCGACTACGTGGTCGAGATGCGACGCTACGACGAGCGCATGACGTTGGCCCGGCGGCTCGACCGCGGCGAGCTGAAGGCTGAGCAGCTGCGCACAGTTGGTCGGCTCTTGGCGAGCTTTCACGCCGACGCGCCCCGCCTGGAGCCCGCCGGAGCGCCCGCGCTGGCGGTTCAGCGAAGGCTCATCGACAACGTGCAGGAGCTGCTCGAGCTCGTGGAGCAGCGCGCCGAGCTCGAGCGAGTGCTCGCGCTCGAGCGTTTCATCCACGCGTTCGTCGCTGCTCACGAGTCGATGCTCGACACGCGCGCCCGGCGCGGCCTGACGCGCGAGGTCCACGGCGATCTGCGTGCCGAGCACGTGCTGCTCGAGGACCCTCCGCAGATCGTGGACTGCGTCGAGTTCGAGCCGCGACTGCGCCGGTTGGACGTGGCCGACGATCTCGCGTTCCTGGTGATGGACCTCACTGCTCACGGTGGTGAGCGCTTCGCGCGGATGCTGTTGGACGCGTATCGCGGCGAGGGGGGCGATCCCGGAGCCGGCAGTCTGGTGGCGTTCTACTCGGTTCATCGCGCGCTGGTGCGCGCCAAGGTGGAGCTGCTGCGGGCCTCCCAGGCTCAGGGGGACAGCTCTGCTCGTGGACGCCACGGGGCGCTTGCCCGTGACCTGCTCGCGCTGGCTGAGCGCTTCTCCTGGCGCGCACGGCTGCCGCTGGTGATCGTCATCTGCGGCGCTCCCGCGTCGGGCAAGTCCGAGCTCGCCAGAGGGCTCGCCGCGATCTCCGAGCTCACCCATCTGAGCTCGGATCTGGCGCGCAAGCGGCTTGCGGGCATCAAGCCGTCCGAGCGCGGACCTGCGGCCCTTTACGGCGCCAGCTGGAACGCCCGCACATACGCTGAGCTCGGCAGGCGCTCGGCGATCGAGGTGAGCACCCGCGGCGGGGCGCTGGTGGACGCTACATTTCGCCACCGTGTCGACCGCGACGCGTTTGCGAAGGGGTTTGCCGGCTCGGCGCCGCTGCTGTTTGTCGAGTGCTGGGCTCCCTTCGCTGTGCTGGCTGAGCGCGCCGCTCGGCGGGAGGGCGAGGTCGACCGCGTATCGGATGCCACGCCAGCAGTCGTCGAGCGCGAGAGCGCCTCGTGGGAGCCGCTCGAGGAGGTGCCGTCCGAGGCCCACGTGACGCTGCGGAGCGACCGTCCGGTCGAGGCGATGTTGGCCGATCTGATGGCCTTGCTTGACCGCCGCATCGCTCTCGGCGCGTCGGTCGGCGCGCCGGCGTCGCGGTAAATCCTCGCGCGCTCGCGCTCTTTGTGGCCGCAACGCTCGACGGCCACCGGGAGCATGGCGTGGTGTCGATACGCGCTACGGGATCGACGTGGATGCCTCGGGGCCGGCGCCACCGCCGCCGTCGTTCACGATGTGAGTGATCCGGACCTCGAGCTCGTCGCGCAGGCGCTCGAGCTCATCGCGCTCTTGCCACGTCTGCGTCTCCGGCGGCCCGGTCAGCACGATCACCTCGGCCGCCCCGAAGTCGCGGAGCTCATCCTCGATCGCGCTCAGCACGTTCACGTCCCCCACCGCGCCGTGAGCGGAGATGCCGTGCTCGCGCGCCCACTGCAGCGAGCTCCGTAGGCGCGCCTCGGCTCGCTCGCGCTCGCGGTCGATGTCCGACACCCCATAGTGAACGCGCGAGCTGAGCACGGGCGCGAGAATGTCGATCTCGACTCGTTCGCGACCCCGGCCGACGATCTGCTCTCGCAGCGTGCTTCCCACAAGCGTCTCGTTGGCGATCACCAGCACGTGCCGGCCGCGGCCGTTCGAACCATGGGGATGGTGTTCTTGCGCCGCGGTGCGCAGCGAGGCACGCCGATCCGGGTTCGCGGCTCGCGCATAGGCGATCACGGCGGCGAGGAGGATCAGCACGAGCACCGCAGCGCCGATCAGCGGCACGGTGAGCCAGCCGATCAACACCACGACAGCGATCGCCAGGACACCCGCCACCACCAAGCGGAAGGCCTCACTCTCTGATCTCACGGGTGACCGCATCAGGGCCTCACGCTGCCAACGGTACCCGTTGGCGGACGCGGGTAATCAAAGTTGCCGCCCATGGGAACGCGCCGCCGGTGAGCTGCATCGCCGCGGGCTGAGATCAGCTCGAAGGTCGGCGCCCGCAACGCGATGATTCGGCGCACGACGCGACGGTTGCGCGTGCGCGACCCCGTGGTCGAGGCATGGGACGATCCGATCATTCGCGCGCGCGACCGATCGGTAGGCTGGCGAGCGATGGCCGACACGAGCACGATCGCCTCGCTGGCCACGGCCGGTGGGACGCTGGTGCTCGCGGTCGCGACGTTCTCTTCGACGCGTTCGGCCAACCGCGCGACGCGGGTCTCCGAGCAGGCGCTCAAAGTCGGCCTGCGCCCGGTCCTGTTCAATGCTCGTCCACAAGATCCCTCGCAGAAGGTCGGATTCATCGATGACCACTGGCTGGTGTTGCGCGACGGGCTCGCCGCGCTGCAGCTCTCCGAGGACAACCTCTATATGGCGGTGCCGCTGCGCAACGTCGCGTCTGGGCTGGCCGTGCTCCATGGCTGGCATGTGTCGCTGGGCCGCGGCAACATCGATTCAGCCCCTCCGCCGGACGATTTCCGTCGACAGACGCGCGACTTGTACGTGCCCGCCGGGGACGTCAGCTTCTGGCAGGCCGCGCTGCGAGACCCTCAGGACCCCCTGTACGGGTCGGTCCGTGACGCGATCACCGGGCGCAGCCCCATCAGCGTGGACATACTTTACGGCGATCACGAGGGTGGGCAGCGCACGATCACGCGGTTCTCCCTCACGCCGCGCTCGCATTCGCGCGATGACGAGCCTTGGTTGTGGGTCTGCGCGACGGCGCGTCATTGGAACCTCGACCGCGCCAATCCTCGCTAGCGCGGGTTGGGCGCGGCGCGGGGCGGACACTGGGCCGCGTCGGGGACGCTGGGTCGCGTCGGTGTTGTTCGGTAGCCGCGCCGATCTTCGCCGGCGGCCGCATCGGTTCTCGTCAGGCGCCCTCGCGTGCCCGCGCCGATCCTTGGGTGGTCGGCACGATCGGTGGGACAAGCGGACGGGGCTCGACAATCGCTCGACCGGCGCGAGGATCCTCGCGGGCGGCGGTCACCCGTACAGGCGGCGGCAGCGGCGACAGCCCGTAGGCCTGGGCGACGCCTTCGTGGATGTCGCGCTCGGCGGCGAACACGATGCTCTCTCGCCCCGGATACTCCCAATCGAACGGATATTCCCCTGCGTAAGCCCGGCAGGCCCGCAGGACGGCGTCGGCTCGCCGGGCGCACTCTCGAGCCCGCGCACGATCGCGGCACACGAACACCACGAGAGGTTGCACCGCTCGTTGCGGACCGTATCGACGCGTGTGCGTCGACCAGCCCGCGACGAAGTGGTCATAGCGCTCGAGCTTTGCCGCAACCGGCCCGGGGGCGAGGCGGTCGTCGAGCTCGAGCATCACGTCGGTCCTCGCCGTCGACGCGCCCGTGTCGGGGTGTCGAGGTTCGGAGCGCACGCGCGCGCGCGTGGGCTGCCAGATCGAAACCTGCTCTCGAGGCGAGCCCACGCGCGCGCGCGTGGGCTCGCATTCGCGTCCCGCTCCTGCCGGGAACGCGACCCCGGCGTTCCACGCCGTTCCGGCGAGTTGGAGGATCGCGTCCGGGCGTACGGTCTCGAAGCGCTCGACTGCAAGCTGCTGGCCATCGGCGCCGGTACGTTCGAAACCGTGGGGAGCCCGCCCGTTCGGCAGACGCAGGTCGTTCGGTCCAATCGCGACACGGCCGCCGTCGAGGACGCGCGAGGGAGGCGACACGACGCTCTGATCGGGACCCAGCAGCCCGACGACATTGCCGGCGAAGCTGCGCTCGAGGGCCAGCGCGCAACCGGCAACATGCACATCGTGGCGCGCCTGTTGCAGGTGCCGCTCGCCGCGCACCGGCCGCCGATGCGTTGCCGCCCCGGCCGACGGTTCGCCGGCCTGTGGCCGCCGAGGCTCGCGGGTGACGCTTGCCGGCGGGGGCGCGGAGCGGCTCGGAGCTGACGTCTCGTCGGTCTGCAGGACACGTAGGCCCTGGGCGGTGATCCCGTAGCACATCGGGACGCCGCCCCCGTCGCGGCGGTGAAACTGAAATCGCTCTACCAGACCCGCGTCCGAGAGCCGCTTGAGCCTTCTCTGGGTCGTGGTCATCGCCCGCTCGGCGTTGTAACGGCGATGGATCTGGCTCGCCAGAACATGCCGGAAACCGGCGAGCAGAGCCAGGATCTCGAGATCGAGCACTTCGATCGGCCCCGTTCGCCGGTGCGCGCTGGAATGGGCCCAGCGCACGCTGTGCGCTCGGTCCAGCTCCACGAGCTCGCGATAGCTGGCGGGCGGATCGACAGTGCGCTGGGCGCTCGGGCCGACCGTCGGAGCGACGCTGCGCCCGCAGGGAGAGGTCTCATCAGGGTGGTCGTCCGTCGGCTGCTGGCCGCTGCCGGCGCGGTGCGCCTTGCTCGAGCTCTCGCTCGCGCACCCGGGTGGCGTGCTCGCCGGTCCGGGCCGCCGATCGGGTCGCCGATGATCCCAATGCGGCTGAACCTCGCTTTCGCGCCCGGCAGGCTCGTGTGCCGCCCCCGGCTGCCCACGATCCCAATGCGGCTGAGCCGAGTTTTCGGGCCCAGCTGGCGTGCGGGTGGAGCCGCGCGGAGGACGATCCCAATGTGGCTGGCGCAGATCGCTGCGATGTCGTCCCCCTCGCTCGGCCTGACGTATCGCGTGCAGTTCGAGGCGCTCGTGGTCGACGCTCAGTGGGATGGTCTGTGCGACGAACGCCGATGCTCGTCCGTGCGGCGTCAGCCAGCTCGCGATCGCGTGGTGCTTTGGCAGATACAGACGAGCGTCAGGGCGGCCGAGCGCAGGCAGATGCTCGATTTCGGGCCGCACGGTGTCCGAGTACTCGGGCATTGCCAGCGTCGCCGACGAGCGCGCGTCGCGTGCCGAGGCGGTGGCGAAGTAGACACGGTGAGCAAACAGGGCATCGAGCTGCTCACGGACATCCTTGTCGAGCCACTGCGCGTCGCTCTGCCAGCACGCAACGGTCTCGAGGCCGGCCGATCGCTTCAGGGCCATCGTCTCGGCGAAGCCTCGATTCAATACGAGCGGCGCCTCGTCGACCTTGAGCGCAACGGTCACGCGTCGCTCGGGAGCGACCAGATCTTGCTGGCGCGCCAGCGCGGCATCGAGCATGCCGACGAGCAACTGCATCACGACCGACGTGTTGCCTGCGCCCATCGCGCCGAGCGCGCCCTTTACCACCAGCACCTCTTCGTTCGCGATCAGCTTGTCGAAGTCGACCAACAGCGAGTCGTTGAGCAGCACGCGCTTGATCGTTGGCGAGTTCAGCAGGCGCGCGAGCTTGTTCACCGGGGCGTCGAGCTTGGCCGTCGTCGTGCTGCGCGCGTCCGCGAGCTGGGCCGAGAGCTCCGCCGTGAAGAACTCGGATATCTCCTTGAACGCGGGCATCGTGCGCACACGCGCTCCGACCGCATTGCGATACGCGTATCCCTCCTCGCCGACCGACAGCAGCCGCGCCGCATCCCAGAGGTTGGCGCAGCGGTCGTAGGCGAGCACGGCGATGATGGCGTTTCGCAGATAGCGGTCGGAGGACGCGCGGATGTCGGCGTCAGTGAACAGGTGCTTCAGCGCCGCGACCACGTAATCGGCGATCACGTCGGCGGGAGCATCGACGGCCAGCGGATTGAAGCCGCAACGCGGACGCGCGAGGTCCAGCAATGTGCAGGTGCGTTCAGGCGCGACGAGGCTGACCGCCGCGTCGGCGGCGTCGCCCTTGGGGTCGAGCACGATCACGGCGCAGCGCCGTCGGTGCAGGTCCTCGGCCACCGTCGCGACCAGGTAGCTCGACTTGCCCTGCTCGACGGCGCCCGGCACCGCGGTGTTCTGCTGGCGCAGCTGCTCATCGATCGTCACTGCGCCCAACCCGTCGCGCAGCGTCCCAAGGCCGTCGCGCGGTCGCGAAATGCTGGGCGGAGCCGGCGCCTGCGGCACGCCGGTCCGCGCGAACGGCACCGTGTCGAACTCGATCGAAGGCAGCTGCCAGAGCAAGGCCAACTCGGTGGAGGCGAACACTCCCCTGTGCAGGGAGGGCAGCGGGTTGCCCTCGCCGCGCAGAACGCGCCGGCGGTAAAGACCGAGCAGGCCGTTGCGCACGACCGTGCCACGCTCGACCAGACGATTCTCGGCGCCGAGCGTGCGCAGCTCCGACGCGATCCGCTCGCACGCGACTCGAGTAGACGCGACCACACGCAGGTCGGTGAAGAACAGCGGCCTGTGCTGCACCTCGAGACCTCCGCGCAGCTCCGCGTCCTCCACCATCGAGCGATCACGCATCACCAGATGCTCGCGGCGCTCGCGCGAAAGCCTTGCCTCGTGGCGCTTGTACAGGCGCTTGGCGTGGCGCTCGAACAGCGCCGGCGTCGGCGTCAGCGCGAGCTGCACCCACACCGGCTCGCGGCAGGCGGCCATCACGCTCATCAGCCGGTTCATCGGAGGCTCGCGCAACTGGTCGTCGCGTTCGAGCGTGTTGACGCGCTTGATGAACCCGGCCTGCTTCTTCAACCGCACGACGGCGCGCGGCGGCGCCGGCTCGTAGCGGCAGGAGCGCAGTCGGCAGTTGGGGTAGGCCGCACGTACGGCCGCCTCCACCAGCGTCTCGAGACCGGCGGGGCACACGACCGCCAGCCAGACCTGATCGAGCTCTCCCGGTGAGGCGCCGTCACTCTCGGGAGCGCTGCGATGGACCTCGAGCGCCAGTGACGGCTGGCCCCACAGCAAGCGCCGCCACCACCGGCGCAGCACACGCTTGTGCAGCGACTGGTACATGGCCGCCAGCCCCTGCACGTCGGCGCTGTCGGTGCGGTACGGCTCAACCCGCAGCCGCGCATACGAGCGGGCGCGGCGCGCCCCGGCGCGCGTTGCGCACAGGACCAGGGCGGCCGCGGCGGCCGCTGCGCCGAGCACGCCGGCGAATGAGGCTCCGTCGATCGGCGCCCAGCTGAGCGCGGCCCATCCCGTTGCGGCGAGATCGTGCTCCAGCGCCGCAAGTGAGAAACGTGCGGCGCTCGTGCCGCTTGTCCCGCGCAGCGCCGCCCCGAGTCCACCGTCGAGCAGCCATGCGCAGCATGCGATCGCGGCCAGGAACGCGGCCACGCACAACAACAGCCACAGCAGAGCTCGAAGCACCCTGGCGTCTGCTCCGACGGCCCGCCCGAAGCGGGACCATCCTGTGCTGACGGCGAAGCATCCCGACACCGCGGGCGCCGAATGCAACACTCGGGGTACTCGCTTGGGGGAACTCGCTGCGCCTGGGGGAGAACTCGCTCCGCTTGGAGGAACTCGCCGCGCGCTTGACGGCCAAGCCTCAACGCTTGCGAGTCGCGCGCGTCACGCGGAGGCCGCGCGCCGACGGCCAAGCCTCAATGCCTGCGCGTCGCGCGCGTCACGCGGATGCCGCGTGCCGTCAGATACCACGCATTGGTTGAGCCTCGCGTCTGGCTGTTGCCGCGGTTCTCGACCAGCTCCAGGCGCTCGAGCCGCCTCAAGAGCTTCGATATTTGCCCCGGATCGGCGATGCCCGCGCCACGAGCCACGTCGCGGTTGCTCACGCCAGGTTTCTCGCCGATCGCGACGAGCACACGAACAGTCCTATATGTCAGGCGCATATCGAGCCCCTCGAGCGGATCGGAGTGCTTGACCGGGCGGCCCGTCGGCCGAGACGCGCGCTGTGGCCGCTGAAGTTCGCTGCTGGCGACCTCCGCTCCGAGGTAGGGGAGCACGATCATGTTCATCAGCGAACCCACGAGGCTGGTCAGCGGCTCGCCGTCGCGTTCCAGCAGGCGCGAGTGCAGCACCGCGAAGATCGCTCCGACGACCCCTTCGGCGGTGACCGGCGAGGAGCCATCGCGCGCGCCGGCCGCCGATCGACCCTGGTCCACGGCGCCGGCCAGTTCGGCAAGCACGAGGGCTCGGCTCTCGAGGATGCGCGGACCCGCGGCGAGCGCCTCGACGACGGCGAGCCGCGCCAGGCCCGGCTCGCGCTCCATCAGCTCGAGCAGCACTTCGAGCGCCGCGCGGATGCCGTCGCGCCAGCTCGGCTGCCGTCCAAACGCATCGGTCACGCGGGTTCTGGCACGAGTGATCGTCTGCTCGAACGCGGCCAGAAAGCAGTCTTCGCGATCGATGAACACGTCGTAGAAGGTCTTGCGCGAGACCTTCGCTCGGCTGATCACCTGAGCGACGGTCATGCGCGTGTATCCGACCTCCTCGACCGCCTGGATCGCCGCGGACAGCATGCGGCTGCGCTGAATCTCGGCGACCTGCGCAGGCGGAAGCCCGCTTGGGCCCGGGCGCAGCGCCGGGGCCATCGTGCGCGATTTATCGATCGAAGCCATGTTGTGCCTGCCTCACCTCTTGCTCGACTTTGGAATTGAGCGTGCCCGCATCCATGTGGACCGCGGCCGCCGCCGGTGCAATGGCGCGTGAGCAGAGACGAGTCCCCCCATGCGCGACACAGAGGTTCATCGCTCGAAGCCCACAAGTCGAGACCCGTCTCTTACTTTTGCTTCCGCTCCTTCGAACGGATCAAGATTCGCTTACTTGGAACCAGCTCACGAGACGGAAGATCGAAAAATGCCGCACGTTGCGGCATGGCGGACGATTCGAGCGTGCGGACTCGCGAGAGCGCGTCGCCGCGACGCGCTCAGCCGGGCGCGTCCCTGGCGACGCGCGACCAGAAGCGCACCCACTCGCGCTCATGGCCGATGCCCGCCTCGAGCGCCCAGCGCCACCCATGCGGCGCGTCCGGCAGGTTCTCGCGCAGCTCCAGATAGGCGCGCAGTCGCCTTCGATGTGCATGCAGCTGCGCCCCTGCGAGCCGCTTTGGATCGCCCCCGAAGAAGAGCTTGAGCGTAGCCGCGTCGCGGATTTCTTCGTAGTCTTCGGTGGGCTCGTCGCGCCAGGCCGCGAGCTCACGCAGGCCGAGCTTGGTGACGCGATAGATCCGTCTACGCCGCCCGCCGTCCTCGCGCTGCTCCGATAGCAGCCCGGCCTTGGCGAGGCGCCCGCACTCGGTGTACAGCTGGGTGTGCGGTACCGCCCAGAAGTTGAACGTGCTGACCTGGGCGAGGCGCTTGAGATCGTAGGGCGTCGCCGGCTGGATCTGCTCGAGCAGGCCGAGAACGATGTACGAGGTCTCCGTCAGGCGCGGGCTTGACACGGCCGCCAGGCTAGCGTAGCGTTCGCATCGTTCGGCCCGAACGATACCGGAGGAATGGTTATGAGCGTCACGACACGGCCCACGACGGCCTGGCAACTCGGCCTCTCGACACTCGACGACGAGGTGACCATCGACGAGCTGCCGTTGAGCGGCGAGCTGCCCGCCTGGCTCGGAGGATCGCTGCTGCGCACTGGCCCCGCGAAGTTCGAGGTTGGCCAACAGCGGATGCGCCATTGGTTTGACGGTCTGGCGATGCTGCACCGTTTCACGGTCGGCAACGGTCGCGTCTCCTACGGCAACCGCTTTCTCGAGAGCCGTTCGTACAAGGCTGCGCGCGACCAAGGCCGAATCGCCTTTGGCGAGTTCGCCACCGATCCCTGCCGTTCGCTGTTCAAGCGTGTTCAGACCCTGTTCTCGAGTGACGCGCTGCCCGACAACGCCAACGTGAACGTGGTCAAGCTCGGGGAGCGCTTCATCGCGATGACCGAGACCCCGCTGCCGGTCCAGTTCGACGGCCGCACCTTGCAGACCGCCGGGGTGCGGCCCTACCGAACCCCGGGCCAGCTGACCACCGCGCACCCGCACATGCAACGCGAGAACGGCGCGATGCTGAACTACGCGGCCAAGCTCGGGGCGCGCAGCAGCTACCGTTTCTTCGAAGTCGGTGCAGATGCGAGCGAGCCTCGCCTGCTCGCGTCGCTGGCCGTCAGGGAGCCCGCCTACATGCACTCCTTCGGGCTGACCGTGCGCTGGTTTGTGCTGGCTGAGTTTCCGTACGTCGTCAATCCGCTGGCGCTTGCGCTCTCCGGCCGCCCCTACATCGAGAACTACCGCTGGAAGCCCGAGCTTGGCACGCGCTTCACGCTCGTCGATCGAGCCACCGGGGCGGTCGCCGCCCGCTTCCAAACCGATCCCTGCTTCGCCTTCCACCACGTCAATGCCTATGACGACGGCGAGGAGGCGGTCGTCGACCTGTGCGCGTATGCCGACCCGAGCATCGTCGAGGACCTGTACCTCGACCGTCTGCGCGCGGGCAAGCCGATCTCGCCGTCCGCGCTCACCCGCTTCCGCCTGCGGCCGGGCGATCGGTCGGTAAGCAGTGAACGCCTGGCCGAGGAGGATCTCGAGCTGCCGCGGATCAACTACGCGCGCTGCAACGAGCGCCCCTATCGCTATGTCTGGGGAAGCGGCGGCGGCCCCCAGGGGTGGATCGAGCAGATCCGCAAGATCGACACCGTCGGCGACGAGCGACTGGCCTGGTCCGAGCCGGGCTGCTACCCCGGCGAGCCGGTGTTCGTGGCGCGACCCGACGCTGGCGATGAGGATGATGGCGTGCTGCTTTCGATCGTCCTCGACGCCGAGGCGCGCAGCTCGTTCTTGCTCGTGCTCGACGCTGCGGATCTGTCAGAGCTGGCCCGTGCTCAGGCGCCTCACCACATCCCGTTCAGCTTTCACGGCCAGTTCGCACGCGAATAACGACGTCGACGACGTCGAAGCTCGTCCCGTGGCGCGCCAACGCTCGCGCGTTTGCCCCTCAATTGCTGCAGTTGGCGGGGCCGCTGCTGCAGTTGCCCACAGTTGGCGAGGCGTCTCTGCGCAGTTGCGTCAGGACGCCGGCGCCACGCAACGGCGCGTGCGCGGGTGCCGCCATCGCTCTGCCCAGCCAAGATCGAGAGCGAGAGCCACGCAGTCACCGTGGTCGGCAATCTGCGTCGCGCAAGCGTCCGCGGAGCCCCGGCGCACGCCGCTAGGCTCGGGGCCCCTACTTCACGACCCCATGTAACACCGCCGCACGCCGGCCAAGCCCGATGTTCCGGCGCCCGCAGCGACCGCCGCGAACGGCGCGACAGGCAGCAGGCTCCAGATCGAGACACCAATCACACGCTCGGAGAGCGGTGCGCAGCCACGTCCAATCAGCGATGCCGCCTCGACCGGTGCCCGCGATCCGCGAGCGATCGGCAAAGCCGTGAGCCAGCCGTGACTGCCGTGGTCGCGGCCAGCTCAGCAGCTGACGTCTGAACACTCCGCCGACCACGGATCATTTCGCGCCAAGTTGCGGAGTGCGCGGCCGGCGCCGTCGAGGCTTCCGAGACCCCTTAAGGGGCTCTCGGATCGTCGGCGCGACCCGTCAGAGCCGCGGCATGGCCGCTTGACGGACATGCCCGGACGTCCTACAAGCGCGGTTCAGTACGTCAGCGCGGTCGCCCATCATCGGAACAGGAGAACCATGACCACCTCAGCGCCCAGCTCACCGTCTTTGGACACGGCCAGCCCCCGAACTGGGCGGCGTGCGTCACGCGAGACCTGCCCGCTGCCGGCCCGTCGGCGCGGCCTCGGGGCGGGTCGGCAACCCGGCGCACGGACATCTGGATCGCGACGGTCAGACCCAGATGAGGAGTGTCTGGCCCGCTACCGCGACTCTATGGGCAGCGTGCGTGAGCTGATCGTCCGGCCAGGAGCCGCTGGCAGCACGCTCGTGATGGACCGCGATGCCGCAACGCGCCGTGACCGGCGGCTCGTCGCTCATCTCGGCGCCGACGAGCCGCGGGAGAACGCGACGCTCGTGTGCGACCGCTACGTGCGGGACGCTGACCGAGGCAGCTGCCGGCGGGTGGTCGCGTGCGATCTCGTGGGTGATCCCTACGCGAGCGAAGCGACCGCCATGGCGGTCAGCGCCCTCCGCATCCGTGCGAGCGAGCTGTCCGATCCACGCGACGCGGTGTTCTACCGCCTTGATCGCGTGCCCGGCCGGTCGGCCCGTGCCTTGCGCTGGCGGGCGCATCGCCGTTGCTCTGAGGGTGCAGCGCCCAGGCCCGTGAGCCTGCGCCACGTAGTCGCCGCGCTGGAAAGCTATGAGCCGGCATGTGAGCTGACGCTCGGGGCGCTTGCTCACTACCGTCGCGATCCGCGCGTGGCGATCGGCGTGCTACGCGGTGAGCACATCCGCCTGCGAGCCAGCCCGATCGTGCTCAACCGACGGCTCCGCGATGCAGTTCTGGCGGCGATAGATCTGGATGGAGTCAGCATGAGCGAGATCGCCCTCCGTTGCGGGCGCGTCAAGCGTGACAGCAAGGGGAACGCGAGCGGCGAGACGAGCTGGCTGGCGCGTCGGATCGGGCTCGTGCCAGAGAGCGGCGCGGCGCGGCCGACACCGTGGATCCACAGCGACGTCCTTGCGCTGATCGCCCGAGCCGGGCTCGGCGTCAGCCCGCGCGAGGTGGAGCTCGAATGATCGGTCGCTCCGGGGGCGCTGGCGGCGTGTCGAACGTGCCGGCGAGCACGACGCGATGCCTCGCCCAAGGGCCGGCGAGCGCTCTCGCCGCGAGCACGACGACGCTCCTGTACGGGACGCACGTTCTGCTCGTCGAGGCAAATATCGACGTCGCCGATGCTGTCGTCGCACAGCTGCGCGCCGACGGATGTCGGGTCGAGCTGGCTCACACGGTGGAGCACGCGCGCCTGCTCGCCGGAAGCCGACCCCATCAGCTGTTCCTGATCGGTGGGCTCGATCCCGCTCACTGCGCGATCGAGCTGCTGAGTGAGATACGCCGTGAGGAGCGAACCCGCGCCGGGTCGGTCTGCGCGCCCGTGATCGTGATGGGAGACGGCACGCAGGAGCTCGACGTGCTTCGCGCTTTCGAAGCCGGCGCCGACGACTTCATGGCTCGGCCCGCGAGCTACCTCGAGCTGCGAGCGCGCGTGCGCGCGCTATTGCGCCGGGCCGATCGTGGCGAGGCGCCAACGGCGCTGATCGAGATCGGCCCGCTCGCCATCGACCCCCGTCGTCGCACGGTGAGCGTGCACGATCGGCGCATCGGTCTGCGCCGCATGGAGTTCGAGCTGCTGGTCCAGCTCGCGAGCGAGCCGGAACGGGTGTTTTCCAAGCACGAGCTTCTGCAAGCTGTCTGGGGGTATCGCGCGAGCGGATCGACGCGCACGCTCGACAGCCACGCCAGCCGACTGCGACGCAAGCTCGAGCAGGAGAGCGGACTGCGCTGGGTCATCAACGTCTGGGGCGTGGGCTACCGCCTGCGCTGAGAAGCAGCCGATGGGCCCGAACGGCCCACCAGGCGGCGCGACAGCGGCTTTCTGGCTGCTGGTAGGTCGCTGAGCCGACCCGGCGCTCGTCGCCGGGTCGCAACATGCCGGCACCCCGCCGGCACAAATCACCGCGCCGGCGTCAAACCCGGCACGAAACCCGAGAGGGCCGGCATAGCGCCGGCCCTTTTTTCATGAAAGGAGCGGCGCATGCAGTCATCTCGCTACACCTCCGAACAGGCGGCGGGGCCGCCGATCGACCCGTTGGCACCCGTCGAGCAACTCGGGCACTGGCTCGTCACGACAACGACCCACGTCGCGCTCGGGCTCGTGATCGGTTTCGTGCTCGCGCGTCAGATGCGTGCGATGCACCTACGTTGGACCTGGGCGGCCCTCGCCCTGGCGGTCGTGTTGATCGCGCGTCCGCTGTTCGGCCACAATGCCCTGACGATCGCCTCGGCAGCGCTCTGCGCGGCAGTGCGTGGACGCCGCTGGCACCGGGAAGACATCCAGGCCGGAGCAGACCTGGGGGAGATAGCCAGCCAACGGAGCGGTCCCCTTGACGCGCTGCGATCGATCGCCGACTCGATCGCGCCGGGGCCCAGAACCCTTCGGCTCGTGGGCGCTCGCTCCATGCTCGCGCGGCTTCGCGGCATCTTCGCGGCCGATCGCCTCGATGCCGACCGATGTGAGGCGGGCATCCCAAGCGCGCCTGTGGGCGAGATCGCGAACGAGACGCCCGCGTCGGCAGACGCTTACCGCGACGGTCGTCTGATCGTCGGCCATGAGCCCGCCGGTCGGGCGGTCTCGATCCCGTTGGGCGGCCGCCGCGGCGGCCGACACACCCTGATCGTGGGTGCGACCGGCTCTGGCAAGACGGTCACCGCGACGTGGATCGCGACACAGGCAGTGCACGCCGGCATGAGCGCGATCGTGGTCGACCCGAAGGGCGATCGCAGCATGCGCGAAGAGCTCGCTCATGCCGCCCATTTGCGCGGGCGACCGATGCTCTGGTGGACGCCCGATGGCCCGTCCGTCTACAACCCGTATGCACGCGGCAGCGATAGCGAGATCGCCGACAAGGCGCTGGCCGGCGAGCGGTTCACCGAGCCCCACTACCTGCGCCAGGCCCAGCGATACCTGGGCCACGAGGTGCGCGCGCTGCGCGCAGCAGGCCTCGAAGTGAGCCTCGCCAGGCTCGTGGAGTATCTGGCGCCCGCCCGGCTCGAGCTGCTGGCGAGGGATCTGCCTGAACCCCTCGCCAGCGCGACCCACCGATATCTCGACGCGCTCAGCTCACGCCAGCAGAGCGACCTCTCCGGGGTGCGCGACCGGCTGTCGATCTTGGCGGAGTCGGATTTCGCGGCTTGGCTTGATCCGGGCACGGCCGAGAGCAGGTCGTTCGACCTGCTGCAGGCAATCCGCGACCGAGCGGTCGTGTACTTCGATCTGCAGTCCGACAGCCGCCCGCTCGTCGGGCAGATGCTCGGCGTGGCAATCGTCATCGACCTGCAGACCGCCGTCGCTGCACTGCAGCGAACCCCCACCGCCGCCCTGGCTGTGATCGATGAGTTCTCGGCGATCGCAGCCGAGCAGGTGACGCGCCTGTTCGGACGCGCCCGCGCGGCGGGTCTCAACCTGCTGTTGAGCACGCAGGAGCTCGCGGACCTGCGTCTCGCGGGGCGAGAGAAGGTTCTCGAGCAGGTACAGGGAAACCTCTCCTCGTTCATCTCCCATCGCCAGGTCGTGCCGGACTCCGCCGAGCTGGTCTCGCGCCTGGCGGGAAGTCACGGGGTCTGGCGGACGTCGCAGAGCAATGACGGCCGCTGGACGCGAACGCGCGTCAGTGCTCCGTTGCTCACAGCCGAGTCGGTGCGCAGCCTGCCGGACGGGTGCGCGGCGGTGATCGACCTCGGCGGCGATCATCCGGTGCGCGTGGCGCAAATGCTGCGCTCCGGCCCGCGCCCCCCGGCGCGAGCGTCGCGGATCGGGCGCGGACGCGCACGCGCGCGTCGCGCAACCGCGCGGGAAGCGACGTCCCGGCACTGACGCGTTCGGGTCAGGCAGGCGCCGGCGCGGCCGCGGTGCGGGCAATCAGCCGGCCGCGGTTGCGCTCGCGTGCCTGTTCGACCCCGGCAGGGGGACATACCACCGACCGCACAAAGGAGCGGATGCAATGAAACGACAAGCGAACACCACCGCGGCAGGGCGATGCGGCGGAACAGCCGCCGCCGAAAGTCGGCAGAAGCCAACCTCGACCGGTTTGCGGCGAAGGACCGCCACACCGGAGCAAAGCGAGATCCTGCGCTGGATCGGATCGCTCGGCGCGGTCAGCGCCGAGGCGCTCGCGCACCACCTCGGCATCAGCCTGACGTCGGCCAGAGCTCGCCTTGCGGTTGCGCGTCGCAACGGCTGGATCGGCCGTGCCCGACCCCTGGCCGGCCGTCCCGCGCTGTACACCGTCACCGCAGCCGGACTGCGTGTGGCCGCCGCGGACGGGATCGAGCCGGGTTGCGTGAGCGCCGCCAGCGCGGCACACCTGCTTGCGTGCGCGCACGTGGCGGCCGCGCTCGAGCGCTGCTACCCGGACCACGGAATCGTCGGCGAGCGCGAGCTTCGCCAGCACGAACGTGAACACGCTCACCGATGTGCGCGCGCCGAGCTTGGACTCGACGCGCGCGGTGAGCCACAGCTGCATCGTTGCGACCTCATGCTGTGGCCGAACGCCCATCCCGCCCCGCAGCCGGTCGCCGTCGAGGTCGAGCTGACAATCAAGGCGCCGGCCCGCTTGACGGCCATCTGCCGTGCCTGGGCGCGCTGCCGCGAGATCTCGGGCGTCCTCTACCTGGCGCCTCCGAGCGTCGCGCGGGCCTTGCAGCGGGCCGTCGATCGCGCACAGGCCCAGGAGCGCATCGTGATCGTCGGACTGGAAACGCTGCCGTGGCCGCGTGAGCTGGAGGACGGGCTCGCCGAGAGTTTCGTCCCAAGCGATCTCTAGCTTGCGTGCCGGGGGAGCAACAGCGAACACGGAGCCGAACATGTCTATCTTCACAATCAACCGGGTCGTGCTGGTCGGACGCCTCACTCGCGATCCGGAGCTGCGCGCGCTGCCCTCTGGCACGAACGTGT
Source organism: Solirubrobacteraceae bacterium (assembly GCA_035507415.1). Classification (GTDB taxonomy): domain Bacteria; phylum Actinomycetota; class Thermoleophilia; order Solirubrobacterales; family Solirubrobacteraceae; genus Palsa-744. Next base: position 31,654 of record DATJOF010000033.1, on the reverse strand, counting down.
GTGGAATGCGCATCGCCTGCAGCTCGAGACGCAAGGACCCCGACGGCGAGTACCACGAGCGGCCCAACTTCTTCGACGTGAACGTCTACGGCGGTCATGCTGAAAACGTCAGCCGCTATATGCACAAGGGCAGCCGCGTAGCGATCGACGGACGCCTCGAGTGGCGCGAGTGGGAAACCGCCGAGCAGCAGACGCGCCAGGCCGTCAGCATCGTCGCCGATACCGTTCAGTTCCTCGACAGTCCCGGCGGCCGCTCCGAGCTCGAGGAGGATGGCGACGGCGAGCTTGCGGGCGTCGGGGCGGGCGCCGCCGGCGACGATCTCGTCTTCTAGCGGCGGTTTCGGGCAAGGCCGGCTGCCACGAGGTTGCTCGCCAGCCGGCGGGGCGGCCCAGGTCAGCCAACTCGGAGCGCTCGCCGTCCGGCGGCGGTGGCGGCGCACAGGCAATCTGCCCTGTCGCCGGCCCGCCGCCGGCATCGCTCGCGTCGCCGGACGAGCTCGCGGGCTTCCTCGGGGTCGTTTTCGCGTTTAAGGATCAGCACTCGGCCCCGTGCACCGACCTGCTCGCCCGCTGGCTCGGCAGGACGGCTTCACATCCGGCACAGCGCGCGGCGCAGCCCTCCGGTATGCGTTTACGCGGCCTGACGAATGTCGCCGGGAACTCCAGCCGACGGCGATGCGAGCCGAGCGGGGTGCGCGTAAACTGGCGCGCCCGTGGTCGCCGTGAGCGGCCGGAACATCGATTTGCATAGGGGCTCACGTTCGGTGCCAGTCAACGACACAGCGATCGGCAAGCAGTACGAGCCCACCGTGTACGCCGTCGGCAGGGAGAAGATCAGGGAGTACGCGCGTGCGGTGGGCGAGACGAATCCCGTCCATCTGGACGTTGATGCCGCGCGCGATGCCGGCTACGCCGACGTGGTTGCACCGCCGATGTTCGCGGTCGTCTACAGCGCGCCTTCCGTGGGCCCGCCGATCTTCGATCCGGATCTCGAGATCAACTTCGCCATGATGGTCCACGGCGGCCAGCAGTTCGAGTGGGGCGCGCCGGTGGTGGCCGGTGACGAGATCACAACCACGGCCAGCGTCAAGGACATCTCCGAACGCGACGGCCGCGGCTATTACGTGTTCGAGTCCGTCTCCAACAATCAGCGTGGCGAGCAGGTCTGTCGGGGGATATGGACTCAGATCGTGCGAGGAGTGTGACGATATGGCTGGGCAAGCAAAGTTCGAGCAGCAGGCCGGCGCAGAGATCCCCGAGCTCAGGGTCACTCCCGACAAGTACCTGACCGTCCGCTACGCGGGCGCTTCGGGGGACTTCAACCCGATTCACATCGATGACGAGTTCGCCCGGGCCGTGGGCCTGCCCGGCCGGATCCTGCACGGGCTGTGGACGATGGCCCAGGTGGCACGGGCTCAGACCGAGGCTGCCGGCGGGCCTGATCACCTCAAGCGGCTGTCGGTGCAGTTTCGCGGCATGGGCATGCCCGAGCAGGAGGTGCTCGTAACCGGGACCGTGCGCGAGATCCGCGACGGGCGCGCCCTGATCGACACGGTGGCCGAACAGGCTGACAAGCAGATCGTGCGCAACGCCGAGGCCGAGGTCGAGCTCGCCTGAGCGGGTGCGAGCTGACCTGAGCGGGTCCTTCCCACAGGATCCGACGCTCGGGCTCATAGAATCAAGGCATGCTGAGTGCCCGGCAGGAGCTGATCCTGGGCACGGTGGTCGAGCACTACCTGCGCACAGGCCAGCCAGTTGCATCGAAGACGATCGCGGCCGACCCCGCGCTGGACTGCCGCGCCTCGACGGTTCGCAACGAGCTCGCCCTGCTCGAGGAGCGGGGGCTGCTGGCGCACCCTCACGTGTCGGCCGGTCGCGTGCCCACCGATACCGGACAGCGCTACGTGGTCGACCGGATGCTTGCCTCCGGACACGGCCTGGAGCCCGCCCGGCACCTCGCGCGACGGCTCGAGCTCTCGCTGATCAGGCGTGAAGTCGACGAGGCCGTGCGCGCCACCACCGAGACGCTCTCGCAGGTGACGAACCTGCTGGCGGTCGCATCGGTGCCGATCGTCGACAGCGCCGCGATCAGGCACGTCGAGGTGCTGGCGCTGCAGCCGAACGTGGTGGTGGTGGTGATCATCAGCTCGACCGGCGGCGTCTCGAAGATGCTGCTCACGTTCGATCAGCCGGTCGATCCCGGGCTCGTGACCTGGGCCGGCGAGTACCTCAACGAGCGGCTCGGCGGGATCGCACTGGGCGCCCGCATGCTGCACCAGCGGATGATCGACACGGGTCTGTCCGATACCGAGCTGGCGTTCCTGCGGCGCCTGGAGCCGGCCTTCGTCGAAATCGAAAGCGACGACGAGGATGCGCTGTTCGTCGAGGGCACTTCACGGCTGTTCGCCGCGGGCATGATCGAAGATTCGGGTCAGATCAACGAGCTCATGGGCCTGCTCGAGCGGCGCGTGGTGCTGCTGCACGTCCTGCGGGCCGCGCTCAGCGAGGACGGCCTGTACGTGCGTATCGGCCACGAGAACGAGATCCCGGCGATGCAGTCGCTCGGACTCGTGGCGACCGGATACGGCGTGGCCAGGCGCAAGCTCGGGGCCGTGTCGGTGATCGGGCCGGTGCGGATGGACTACGCCGAGGCGATCGTGACCGTGCGCGAGGCCGCACACGAGCTCTCGCGGTTCGTCGAGACCGCCTATGCGGAGCGCTGAGCTGTGAGGTCAGGATGAGCCGGACGTCGATGCCACGCGACCCATACGAGGTGCTCGGCCTCGAGCGGGACGCTTCGACCCAGCAGATCAAGAAGGCGTTCAGGGCGCTCGCACGCGAGCTGCACCCTGACGTCAACGCGCACGATCCGAGCGCGGAGGAGAAGTTCAAGGAGGCGGCCGAGGCGTACGAGATCCTCTCCGACGAGGAGCGTCGAGCAACCTACGACCGCTATGGCCACGAAGGCCTGCGCTCGGGAGGCTACGCGCCGAACTTCGACGGGTTCGGCTCGATCGGGGACCTGTTCGAGGCGTTCTTCGGCGGCGCCAGCCCGTTCGGCGCGCGCGGCGCCCAGATGCATGGCGAAGACACGGCCGCGGCGGTGGAGATATCGCTCGCTCAGGCGGCACAGGGGGTGCAGGTCACGGTCGACGTCGAGGTCGCCGAGCGCTGCGATCACTGTCACGGCAACGGAGCCGAGCCCGGCACGCCGATCGAGACCTGCGAGCGCTGCGGCGGCAACGGCCAGCTCCAGGCGATCACACGGACGCCGTTCGGCCAGATGGTGCGCACCGTCGTGTGCGATAGCTGCGAAGGAGACGGACGCGTCGCCACGCAGCCCTGTGCCGAGTGCCGCGGTCGCGGGCGACGTGTGGCTCGCCGTGAGGTCGCCGTCGACCTTCCCGCGGGGATCGCCGACGGCCAGCGGATCAGGCTCGGCGGCCAGGGGCACGCCGGCGAGGCGGGCGCTCCTTCGGGAGATCTGTACGTGCTGGTGAGCGTGCGCGAAGACGAGCGTTTCGTGCGCGAAGGCGAGGATCTGATCACGGCCCTGGACGTGCCGGCCCCGCTGGCGGCGCTGGGAGGGACTCTGCAGGTGCCCACGCTCGAGGCGCCGACGACGGTGGACGTCCCGGCCGGCTCACAGCCGGGCGAGGTGATCGCGCTGCGCGGGCTGGGGATGCCCTCGCTGCGCTCGCGTCGCAAGGGCGATCTCAAGGTGGTGCTGAACGTCGTGATCCCCAGGCGGTTGAGCGATCAGCAGCGCGAGCTCATCGAGCGTCTGCAGGAGACGCTCACCGAGGAGAACCTGCGCGCGGACGATTCGCTGCTGGGGAAGCTCAGGCGCGCCCTTCGCGGCCACTCGGCGTAATCCGGCTGGCACGGCATGAGCGGGCTGGCAGCGGCGTGAGCGAGGGCCCTGGCTCGATGATTCGACTGGCGGTGCGCCGGCGTGCTGGCAGGGGCGTGAGCTGGCGGGCGCCGCGATGATCCGGCTGGCGGTGCGCGTCAGGAGCGACGACGCCGAGATCGTCCTGGCCGAGCTGCTCGAGCTCGCCCCGGGCGGCGTCGAAGAGGTCTCGCCCGCCCCGGGGCTTGTCGAGTTCGCGGTGTACGGATCGCCCGGTGAGCTGCCCCAGCTGCCCGCTGTTCGCGCTGCCGTCGGCGAGGCGCTGGTCGAAGTCTCGAGCAGCAACCTCGACGACGACTGGGCCGAGCGCTGGAAGCTCTTTCACAAGCCGGTCACGATCGATTCGCCCTCGCCCGGGCGGGTGCCGTCCTTGTACGTGCGTCCGCCGTGGGAACCGCCAAGCGGGCGCGCCGGCATGCTCGAGATAGCGATCGATCCCGGCCGGGCGTTCGGTACCGGCGCGCACGCCACGACCAGGCTGTGTCTCGAGCTGTTGCTCGAGCTGACGGCGCAGCGGCCACAGACGATGCTGCATCCGGCGCGCGGAATCCCCAATCCGCTGGTCGATCTCGGCACCGGCTCGGGCGTCCTTGCGATCGCCGCGTCGGGGCTCGGCTACCGACCGGTGTGGGCGCTCGACAACGACCCCGACAGCGTCGCCGCGGCGGGCGAGAACGCGCAGGCCAACGCCGCCGAGATTCATCCGCGCCTGTTCGACCTGCGCCACGAGCAGCTCCCGCGACCGCGAGCCGCGGTGGTGCTCGCCAATCTCGTACGGCCGCTGCTGCTGCAGCTGGCCTCAGGCCTCGGCGATCGTCCCCCGCAGCACCTGATTGCCGGCGGACTGCTCGTCGCGGAGCTCGACGAGGTCAGCGGTGTGTTCGCGCGAGCCGGCCTGGCCGAGCGCGACCGCCGTTGCGGGGCCGAGTGGGGAGCGCTGTGGCTGCAGGCAGACGCACGCGCGCGGTGACGGTCGCGGTTGCACGCGATCGCGGCCGCGCGGCCAGGCGCTCACGCCGGGATGCCTGGCACGACCGGGTCGCGCTCCTCGGTGGCGGCGCGCACGATCGCGCGGTAGACGAGGTCGATTGCCGGACGCACGCCATCGGGGCTCCTGATCAGGCTCGCGGCCGCCGAGAAGGCAGCGCCGATCGTCTCGAGGGCATCGCCGACGTCACCGGGCTCGGGATCGCGGCATGCGGCCAGGGCCATCTCGAGCATCGCCGCCGCCTGCTCGGGGATGCCGGCGAACAGCGCGGGACCGGTCAGGCTGCCGTACCCGTACGCGCGCGCCAGGCGCCCCGAGAGCGTGATCGACGGACCCCTGCGCGGTGGCGTCGTCGGGGGCAGATCATCGCCGTCGAGCAGGCTCGCCATCGTCCCTCCCAGCATCAGGCGCGTCGCCTGCTCGTCGAGTCCGGCCTGAGCGGCGACTCGCAGCGCCAGATAGAGCGTCGTGGCGGGCAGCCCGTAGGGCGGATCCGATGCAAACACGATGCGCTCCGCGGGCGCCCGCGCGAACAGCTCGATCACGTCGAGCGGAAAGAAGCAGGAGATGTCGTACAGGACCCCGGGATGATCGGCCAGGCGCGAGGTGAGAATGCCCTGGTCGCAGATCGCGCCGTGAGCGAGGATCAGCACGACGCCCGGGTGGCTGAGGGTGAGGTCGACCAGGCCGTCGGCCAGCGGCGGCAGGCCGCGCCCGGCGTGGATCAGGATCGGCACCTGCGCGCGTTCGGCGAGCGCGAAGATCTCGCGCATCTCCTCGCCGTCGAACCTGAAGTCCTGGGCACGCGGGTGCAGCTTGATGCCGCGCGCGCCGGCGGCAAGACAGCGTTCGCCCTCGGCGATCGGATCTTCGGCCGGGTCGAGCCGGCAGAACGCGGTCAGGCGTCCGTCGCTTTCCTGAGCCCAGGCCATCACCCGGTCGTTCGGCACGCTGTAAGCGGGCCGGCGCTCGGGGTCGTGCAGGGGGAACACGCATGCGCGTCGCGCGCCGGCAGCGTCGAGTTGCGCGAGCAGCTGCTCGGGCGCAAGCGAACGACCATCCTCGTCGAGACCGAGATGGGTGTGGGCGTCGATCACTTCGGCGTCGCTCGGCCGCAGGCGCACGACCTCGTCGAGGAACGGCGCGAGCGCGCTTTCGTACAGGGACTCGTTCACAGACGCGCACCCTAGCGGGAGCCGCCGCCCCGCCCGGTCACGCCTTCACCGGATGGTCCCCATCGGATGCCCCGTGAGCGCGTATCCTGGGCGAGGATGGCCGTGTTGGAGGAGATCAAAACCGATCTGCAGGGTGCGATGCGTGCGCGCGAGAAGGAGCGTGTGGGCGCCCTGCGCATGTTGCTTTCCGAGCTGCAGAAGTCGGCGAAGGAAGGCTCCGATGACGAGCTTGCCGTGCTGCGGCGCGAGCGCAAGCGACGCCTGGAAGCAGCAAAGGCCTATCGCGACGGCGGACGCCCGGAGCTGGCCGACGGCGAGGAGGCCGAGGCGCGGCTGATCAGCGGCTATCTGCCCGCCGAGCTGTCCGACGAGGAGCTGCGAGCAATCGTGCGCCAGGCCGTGCTCGACAGCGGCGCTCAGTCCGCCAAGGACATGGGCCGCGCGATCGGCAAGGCGATGACGGCCGTCGATGGACGTGCGGACGGAGGACGCGTCTCGGGCTTCGTCAAGGCGGAGCTGGATGGGTGAGCCCTTGAGCGCGACGGGCGGATGAGGACCCAGCTCGAGCTGCCCAACGAGGTCGCCGCCGAGCTGGCGGGCAGTCAGGACATGGTGCTCCGCGCGCTCGAGGCGCACCTGCAATGCAAGGTGTTCCTGCGCGGAAACCTGGTCACCTTCGACGGCGAGGAAGGCGAGACCAGAACCGGCGAGCGGGTCGTGCGCGAGCTCTCCGAGCTGATCTCGCGCGGCCATCAGATCGGCCCGGGGACGATCGCGGCGGTGACCGGCGCACTCGACGCGCACGAGTCGCCGGCGCGGGTGCTCGAGGACGTCGTGTGGCGGTATCGCAGCCGCCAGATCGCGCCGCAGACCGTCAACCAGAAGCGCTACGTCGACTCGATTCGTGAGAACACGGTCACCTTCGGCGTCGGACCGGCCGGCACAGGCAAGACCTTCCTCGCGGTCGCGATGGCCGCCGCCGCTCTCTCCCGGCACGAGGTCAACCGCATCATCCTGACGCGTCCGGCCGTCGAGGCCGGCGAGCGGCTCGGCTTCCTGCCGGGCGATCTGATGGCCAAGGTCGATCCCTATCTGCGGCCGCTGTTCGACGCGCTGCACGACATGCTCGACCCCGAGAAGGTCTCCCAGCACCTCGAGCGCGGCGTCATCGAGATCGCCCCGCTGGCGTTCATGCGCGGTCGCACGTTGAATGACTCGTTCGTGATCCTCGACGAGGCGCAGAACACCACGCCCGAGCAGATGAAGATGTTCCTCACGCGGCTCGGGTTCGGCTCGAGGATGGTCGTCACAGGGGACATCACCCAGGTCGATCTGCCCCGCGAGCAGCAGTCGGGCCTGATCGTCGTCGGCGACATACTCGGCGCCGTCGAGGACATCGAGTTCGTCAGGTTCGGCGGTGAGGACGTCGTCAGGCACAGGCTGGTGCAGCGGATCGTCGAGGCCTACGACGAGCACTCCCAGCGCGACGCCCGCGGCGGGCGGCGCAACGCCGCCGCCGGGCAGCGTAATGCCGCCGCCGGGCAGCGCGACGCCGCCGCCGGGCAGCGCGTCCCCTCAGATCCGTCACAGGCCCGCAGCCTCGACGACTGGGCCGGGCAGCGCCGCACCGTCGACCGACGTCGTGCGTGAGGAGCAGCCGACCGTGGTCGAAGTCGAGGTCTTCGGCGTCGAGCCGCTCGCACACGGACCGAGCGCCGAGGAGGTTCGCGCCCTGTGCCTGCTGGCGGCCGGCGCGCGGGGAGCGAGCGACGGTCACTTGGCGGTCGAGTTCATCGACGCGCGGCGCATGGCCGAGCTCAATGCCCGGCATCGTGGCAGGGCCGAACCGACCGACGTGTTGTCGTTTCCGATCGACGGTTCGCGCACGCGGGCCGGCGAGCCGCGCGAGCTGGGCGACGTGTTGATCTGTCCCGAGCACACCAGCGACATCCGCGAGGCGGTGGTGCACGGCGTGCTGCATCTGCTCGGCATGGACCACGAGGCCGACAACGGCGAGATGCTGGCGCTCCAGGCTCAGCTGCTGGCGAGCGCAAACCGTTGACGCGCAGCGGCTTCGTCGCGGTCGTGGGGCGGCCGAACGTCGGCAAGTCGACGCTCGTCAACGCCGTGGTGGGGGAGAAGGTGGCGATCATCTCCGATCGTCCGCAGACCACGCGCCGCGCGATCCGCGGAGTGCGCATGCACGGCGACAGCCAGCTCGTGATGGTCGATCTGCCGGGCGTTCAGCGTCCGCGCGACGCGCTCACCGAGCGCATGGCCAAGCGGGTCGGGCACGAGCTCGACGCGGCGGACACGGCGCTGCTGGTGCTCAACGGCGAGCAGGGGATCGGCGCGGGCGACCGCTTCATCGCCGCGAGCCTCGAGGGTGCCGCCGCGAGCGTCACGACCGTGGTCAACAAGATCGATCGCCTCGACAGAGCGGCCACCGCGTCGGCGCTTGCGGCGGCCGCCGATCTGGGCGTCGACGGCGAGATCTTCCCGATCTCGGCGCGCCGCGGGAGCGGCGTCGAGGCGCTCGTCGCGCACCTGGCGGGGCTGCTGCCGGAGGCACCGCTGATGTTCGAGCCCCGTCAACGTTCCGATCAGCCGCGCGAGCTGCTGCTGGCCGAGCTCGTGCGCGAGGCGGTTGTCAGGCGCACCTTCCACGAGCTTCCGCACGCCGTCGAGGTGGTGCTCGAGGAGGTCGAGCACCCGCGCGAGGGACTGGCGCGGATACGGGCCTTGATCTGGGTCGAGAGCGAGTCCCAGAAGGGGATCGTCGTCGGCGCGAAGGGCCGCATGATCAAGGCGATCGGGATTGGCGCCCGCCGGGAACTGGAGCGCGAGCTCGGCTGCCAGGTGCACCTCGAGCTGTCGGTGCGCGTACGCCGCGACTGGCGCGGGGACGACGCACTGCTCGATCGGCTCGGGATCGTGTGAGCGGCCGGGCCGCGAGGGCGGTGAAGCTCAGGCACCGCTCACAGGCGCTTCGCGAGGCTCGCGCCGATTCGCCGTACGTCCTCCAGGTCGAGCTCGGCTGCGAACACGAACGGAACGCTTATCGCCGATAGGCCCGCGCGGCGCAGGCGCGCGATCTGTCGCTGCTGGGAGCGTCCGCGCTCGTGCACGGCGTGCGCGGCCTCGACGGCGGAGCGCACGACGGGATCGTCGCCGTTCAGGCGAGCGATGCGCGCCAGCTCGTCGGCCGCGAAGCGGCGCGGCAGCGTCGCGTTCACGATCGTCGCGCTCAGCTCGCAGCCGAGCTGAGCGCGCAGCTCGGCCTTCAGCTCGAGCGTCTCGCCGACCGCCATCTCGCTCGCTTGCGCGACGGCCAGATAGCTCGTCTGGCCGGGATCCTCGAGCAGCTCGCGAATCTTCTGAGCCTGGCCGAAGACCGGTCCGACGCGCGCGATCGCGCCGAACGTGTGCGGCGAGCGCAGCAACCCGAGCGCATGCCCGGTCGCCGGCGCGTCCAGCACGACCAGGTCATAGCCACGCGCGCGCCTGCGCCAGCGCTTGACCTGCGTGAGCTCCCAGACCTTGACCATGCTGACCAGCTCCTTGGCGCCCGGAGCCGCTCCCGCGAAGTACTGAAAGGTCCCGCTGTTCGCGAGGATGCGCCCGGGCACGCGGCCGCCGAGCCGCTGCAGCCACTCGAGCAGCGCACGGTCTGGATCGATCGTCAGGCTCCACAGGTTCTCGGCGAGGGCAACCTCGGCCCCCGAGCTCGCGTCCGCGGGCTCCGATCGCGCGGAGCTGCCGTTGGGCTCGCCGGACTCCCCAGCGGGCGCCTCCGGCGCGATCTGCTGGAGCACGGCGGCGCGCTCGAACAGGGCCGGCAGGTGACGCTGCTCGCCGAGCTCGACCACGACCGTGCGCCGGCCTTCGCGGGCTGCGCTCACGCCGAGCGCCGCGGCGACGGTGCTCTTGCCGACGCCACCCTTGCCGGTGACAACCACGAGATCGCGTTGCAAGGGCGATGCCATGCTCGCCATGCAACCTACAATTCCACAGATGAACGTCTCCGCTGGCAGTCACACCCAGGACGAACTGGTCGTCTATGACGAGCATGGCCTCGTGCCGTGCGTGGTTCAGGACTGGCGGACCGGCGAGGTCTTGACGCTCGCCTACATGAACGCCGATGCGCTCGCTCGCACCCGAGAGACCGGCGAGCTGCACCTGTACAGCCGCTCGCGCGAACAGCTCTGGCACAAGGGTGAAACGAGCGGCAACATCCAAGCGGTGCGATCGCTGCGACTCGACTGCGACGGGGATACGCTGCTCGCCCTGGTCGAGCCCGCCGGCCCGGCCTGTCATACGGGCGAGCGGACCTGCTTTCATCGCGGCGAGCTGGAGCCGCCGGCGCCACACGAGACGCTGCCGACACTCGAGCGCACGCTGCGCGCGCGCGCCGCCGAACGCCCGGCAGGCTCCTACACGGTCAAGCTGCTCGACGATCCTCAGCTGGCGGGTGCCAAGGTCCGGGAGGAGGCCGAGGAGGTCGTGCGCGCCGTGCGCGCGGAGTCCGACGAGCGAGTCGACGAAGAGGCTGCCGATCTGCTCTACCACCTGCTGGTGCTGGTGCACGGCCGCGGCCGTGAGCTGGCCGACGCCGAGCGAGTCCTAGATGGCCGCCGCCGCTGAGACGCTGGCGCCGTCCGGCGCGTCCGGGCTTGCGATCGAGCCGAGCCTGGAGCAGGCCGAAGCGTATGTGCGCGAGTCACCATCGGACGCCTCCGTCGGACAGGCGTGCAATCTGATCGCGCTGCGTCACAGCTTCATCGACGATTGCGAGACACCGGTGTCGGCGTTCTTGAAGCTGCGCCGGCTGGCTCCGAACGAGCCGGCGTTCCTGCTCGAGTCGGCCGATCAGGGCCAGCGCGTCGGGCGCTGGTCGTTCATCGGCTTTCGCCCGCGCGAGGTGGTGCGCTGGTCGCTCGCCGACGGCGGCGACCCGTACGCGCTGGCGGCCGCGCACGTGGCGCGCTTTCGCCAGGCGCCGATGCCCGACGCACCGCCCTTCACCGGCGGGGCCGTCGGCTACTTCGGCTACGACCTGGTGCGCACCGTCGAGCCGCTCGGGACACCCCCGCCGGATCCCCTGGGGCTGCCCGACATGGCGCTGATGCTCTCGGATGCGCTGGTCGTGTTCGACCACCTCAAGCACACGGTGACGATCCTCGCCAATGCCGACACCGGCGCCGAGCCAGCGCTGGCGCGCGCCTACGCTACCGCCGCGGCGACGATCGCCGAGATCCGGGGCGCGCTCGCGGGCCCGGTGCCACCGGCCGACACCCCGCCCTCCGGCTCGCGTGCGATGCCGGAGTTCGAGTCGAACATGCCGCCCGAGCGCTTCGAAGCGATGGTCAAGCGGATCATCGAGTACATCTACGCCGGCGACGCCTTCCAGGTGGTGCCGTCGCAGCGCTGGTCGGCCCCGACGCCGGTGCACGCGTTCTCGATCTATCGCGGGCTGCGCGCCGTCAACCCGAGCCCCTACATGTACTACCTGGACTTCGGCGACTTCCAGGTCGCCGGCGCGAGCCCTGAGCCGCTCCTGACCGTCAGCGCCGGCGCCCGCGCCGACGGCCGGGCCCAGGTCAGCACCAGGCCGATCGCGGGTACGCGCCCGCGCGGCGCGAACGCCGCCGAGGACGAGCGCATCGCCAGGGAGCTGCTCGAGGACGAGAAGGAGCGCGCCGAGCACGTGATGCTCGTCGACCTCGGCCGCAACGATCTCGGACGCGTGTGCGAGCCGGGCACGGTCGAGGTCGAGACGTTCATGGCGGTCGAGACCTACTCGCACGTGATGCACATCGTGTCCTCGGTGGTCGGCGTCATGCGCGACGGCGTCAGTGCGATGGATGCGCTGCGCTCGGTTCTGCCGGCGGGGACGCTGTCGGGGGCGCCGAAGGTGCGCGCGATGCAGATCATCGACGAGCTCGAGCCGGTCAAGCGCGGCGGCTACGGCGGCGCGATCGGTTACCTGTCCTACGCCGGTGACATGGACACCTGCATCCACATCCGCACCGTCGTGGTCAAGGACGGCGCGGCCCACATCCAGGCCGGCGGTGGCACGGTCGCCGACGCCCAGCCCGCCTATGAGCTGGCCGAGTCGCAGGCGAAGGCCAAGGCCGTCCTGCGTGCGATCGAGCTGGCGGTGGCGCAGCCGCAGTGGCCATAGCGACGAGGGATGCAATCACGGCCGGCCGGCGAGGCTGCGCGCGTGCACGCATGATGGACCAATTTTCAGTATCCGAGCAGAAACGAAAACCAGCGATGAAAAACCAGCGATGAAAGTCCTGATGATCGACAACTACGACTCGTTCACCTACAACCTCGTGCAATATCTCGGCGAGCTCGGGGCGGACGTGGACGTGGTGCGCAACGACCGAGCAACGGTCACCGAGCTGCTCGAGCACGGGTATGCGCGATGTGTGATCTCCCCGGGCCCGTGCACCCCCGACGAGGCCGGCATCTCGCTGGAGGCGGCGAGGCGCCTGCCCGAGGCGGGGATCCCGACGCTCGGCGTCTGCCTGGGTCATCAGGCGCTCGGCCAGACGTTCGGCGCTCGTATCGAGCTGCATCCGCCGGTCCACGGCAAGGCCACGACGATCGAGCACGACGGCCGCACGATCTTCAGCGGCCTGTCGAGCCCGCTGCGCGTCGGGCGCTATCACTCGCTCGTGGTCAGCGCCGAGCTGCCCGACTGCCTCGAGCAGTCGGCGCGCGGCGGCGGCGTGCTGATGGGCCTGCGCCATCGCGAGCTGCCGGCTGAGGGTGTGCAGTTCCATCCCGAGTCGGTCCTGACCGACGAGGGCAAGCTGCTGCTGCGCAACTTCCTCGACGGCCGGGTCGCCGGCTCCCAAGCGGTGAGCGCCGGCAAGACGGGGGAGTCGGATGCCTAACGCGACGCTCACGCGCGCGATCGACGCGCTCGCCCAGCGGCGGGACCTCAGCGCCGACGAGGCGGGCGAGGTGCTCGCGCAGATCATGCGCGGGGAGGCGCCCGATGCGCAGATCGCCGGCTTTCTGATCGCGCTGCGCACCAAGGGCGAGACCGTCGACGAGCTCGCCGGGCTGGCGCGGACGATGCGCGAGCTGGCGGTGCCGGTTTCGGTCGGACGCGAAAACCTGCTCGACACCGCCGGCACGGGTGGCGGGCGGAGCACGTTCAACGTCTCGACGACCGCCGCGCTGATCGCCGCGGGCGCCGGCTGCGCGGTGGCCAAGCACGGCAATCGCTCCGCCACCAGCCGCTGCGGGTCGGCGGACGTGCTCGAGGCTCTGGGCGCCCGCATCGACCTCGATCCGGCGGCGGTGGCCGCGTGCATCGACGAGACCGGCTTCGGCTTCATGTTCGCACCGGCTCACCATCAGGCGACACGTTTCGTGATGCCGGTCCGGCGCGAGCTGGCCGTGCGCACGATCTTCAACTTCCTCGGCCCGCTGACCAACCCGGCAGGCGCGAGCCGTCAGCTGATCGGCGTCGCCGACGCCTCCTTTCAGGAGACGATCGCGGGCGCGCTCGCAAGGCTCGGGGCCGAGCGGGCGTTGGTGGTCTCCAGCGAGGACGGCCTCGACGAGATCTCGATCGCGGCGGCGACCAAGGTGGTCGAGGTGAACGGCGAGCAGCTGACTCGCTACACGCTCGTGCCGGGCGAGGTCGGTGTGCAGCTCGCCGCTGCCGAGTCGGATCTCGAGGCGACCGCCGGGGCCGACCCGGAGCAGAACGCGAACGTCACACGCGCGGTGCTGCGCGGCGAGCCGGGGCCGCACAGCGAGCTGGCGGCAATCAACGCCGGCGCGGCGATCTACGCCGCGGGCGCTGCGGATTCGATTGCCGCCGGCGTGGCGCTCGCGCGCGCGGCGATCGCGGACGGCCGCGCCGAGACCGCGCTCGAGCGCTTCGTCCAGGCGAGCGTCCGCTACGCGCCCGAACCGGCGGCCACGCCGTGACCGCGGTCGGCGAGTCGACGCCGACGGTGCTGGCGCAGATCCTGCAGAGCACGCGCGCTGAGCTCGAGCGCCGCAAGCAGGCGCTTCCCGAACGCGAGCTGGCCGTGCGGGTCGAACGCGCGCGCGCGGCGCCGGCAACGGGGCGAGACGCCGACCGGCTCGGCGCGGCGCCGGGCGCCGGGCGCGCCTTCGGAGCGGCGGTCCGCGCGCCCGGGATCGGCGTGATCGCGGAGTTCAAGCGCCGCTCGCCCTCGGCGGGGGCCCTGCGCGAGCACGCCGAGATCGACGAGATCGTCGCCGCATACGAGCACGGGGGCGCCTGCGCGCTGTCGGTGTTGACCGAGGAGGCGCACTTCGCCGGCTCGCTCGAGGATCTGCGCAGCGCGCGCCGCGCGAGCAGCCTGCCGGTGCTGCGCAAGGATTTCGTGGTCGACCGCTATCAGCTGTACGAGGCGAGCGCAGCGGGCGCCGACGCCGTGCTGCTGATCGTCGCGGCGCTCGATGTCGAGCGGCTGCGCGCGCTGCTCGCGAGCGCGCACGACCTCGAGCTCGACGTGCTCGTCGAGGTGCACGACGAGCGCGAGCTGCACACGGCACTGGAGGTCGAGGCGCGACTGCTCGGGATCAACAACCGCGACCTGCGCGACTTCAGCGTCGACGTCGAGCGTACATACGGCCTGATGTCATGCATGCCCGCGGACGCCACGGTGATCTCGGAGTCCGGGATCGGCACACGTGCGCAGCTGGCGCGGTTACAGGACGCCGGCGTCGCCGCCGTGCTGGTGGGGGAGTCGCTGATGCGCGCCGCCGACCCCAAGCGTGCGTTGAGAGAGCTGCTCCCCTCGTTGCCCTAGAGTTCTCCGGCCGGAGCCGGCGAGCCACACTTTTAGCTGGACCCATGTTTCGCTTTAGGCACGCTTCATAGCCGCCGATCATGCTTTTCGCCACATGAACCGCACATTCACCATCCCATTCCTGGCCGCCCTGATCGGCGGCGCCGTGGTCGCCGTCGTGATCGCGGCGGCAGGCGGGCTCGGCTCGTCCACCACCAAGACCATCACCACCGTGCAGGCCGCCTCGACGCCGATCGCGCCCTCGAACGCGTCGCAGGTCAAGAGCGGACTGACCCCACACGACATCTACGTCCGCGACGCGCCGGGTGTGGCGTTCATCACCTCGACGGTGGTCGAGCAGGGCGAATCGTCGTCTCCCTTCAACCTGTTCGGCGGCGGCGGCGAAGCCGAAAAACGCGGGGTCGCCACGGGCTCTGGGATCGTGATCGACTCGAACGGCACGATCCTCACCAACTACCACGTGATCGAGAACGCGGTCAAGGTGCAGGTGAGCTTCGAAAAAGGCCAGAACGTCGAAGCGAAGGTGATCGGCAAGGATCCCTCCGACGATCTCGCGATCCTGCGCATCCCCACCGACGGGCTGACGCTGCACCCGCTCACGCTCGGCGATTCGAGCAAGGTCCAGGTGGGCGACCCGGTGCTGGCGATCGGCAATCCGTTCGATCTCGAACGGACCCTGACGACCGGTGTGATCTCCGCGCTGCAGCGTGAGATCACCGCTCCGAACGGCTTCACGATCAACAACGTCCTGCAGACCGACGCGCCGATCAATCCCGGCAACTCGGGCGGTCCGCTGCTCAACGAGCTGGGCGAAGTGATCGGCCTCAACTCGCAGATCGAGACCGGTGGCTCCGGCGACGACGGCAGCGTCGGGATCGGCTTCGCGGTACCGATCAACACCGCCAAGGCGCAGCTGTCGCGGCTCGAGAAGGGCGGCACCGTGCGCGGCGCCTACCTGGGCCTGACGTCGCTGACGATCGACGGCTCACTCGCGAGCCTCAACCTGCCGGTCAAAAGCGGCGCGCTCGTGCAGAGCGTGGAGCACGGAAGCGCAGCCGAAAAGGCGGGGATCCATGGCGGCGATGTCACCGGCACCACCGAAGAAGGATCGATCGAGCTCGGTGGCGACATCATCGTCTCGTTCGACGGCAAGACGGTGACGAGCTCCGAAGACCTCGCCGACTACATCAGCGCCAAGCAGCCCGGAGACAGCGTCACGATCGGACTGCTGCGCGCGAACGGCAAAGGCGGCTACGAACACAAGACCGTCACGGCCAAGCTCGGCGAACGACCCAACTCGGTCCCGAACCCGAACACGCCCCAGCGCTGAGCGCCGAGGCCTTGCTGCGCCGGACGAACGCCCAGCGCTGAAAGCGGGTCGCTACCGTTGAGGCATGTCCGGCGCCGCACCGAAGGTGAAGATCTGCGGGGTCACCGAGCTAGGTGACGCCGAGCTCGCGGCTTCGCTCGGCGCGTGGGCGATCGGCATGGTCTTCTACGAGGGCAGCCCGCGACGCTGCTCGACCGAGCAGGCGCTGCGCATCACGGCGGCGCTGCGGCGCAAGACCGAGCTGTGCGGAGTGTTCGTGAACGCGACGCTCGCCGACCTCACACGCGCGACCGAGGAGCTCGGGCTGACGATGCTGCAGCTGCACGGCGACGAGGGTCCGGCGTTCTGCGCCGAGGCGGCGCGCCGCAGCGGGGCGCAGATCATCAAGGCCGTCCAGGTCGCGGGGCCCGGCGACGTGCGCGATCTCGAGCGCTACCACGCCGATTACCATCTCGCCGACGCGCGCGCCAAGACGCCGGCGAAGCGCCGGCTGCGCGGCGGCACCGGCGAGACGTTCGACTGGCGGCTGCTGGCGCACAGGCACGGACACACGCCGCTGATCCTCAGCGGAGGACTCGGCCCGGACAACGTCGCGGCGGCCGTTGCCGTGACGCGCCCGTTCGCCGTCGACACCGCCAGTGGCACCGAGCGCGCCCCCGGGCACAAGGACGAGGCCAAGCTGCGGGCGTTCTTCGCCGCGGCGAAGACGACAGCGGCGGCGGTCCCGGCATGAGCCGCATGGGGGCCGACTGGATGGACGCGCGAGCATGAGCGCCGCGGGCGCGGTCAAGCCAGCCGGGGGAGCGAGTGTTCGTCTCGATCGCGCCGTCGGCATTGAGGCGCGAGCATGAGCGCCGCGGCGGGCGTCGAGCACCGCTTCGGCCCGTACGGCGGTCAGTACGTTCCCGAGACGCTGATGCCCGCGCTGGCCGAGCTCGAGCAGGCGTGGCTGGCCGCGCGCGCCGACCCTGCCTACCGCGCTGACCTCGCACGGCTGGCGCGCGAATACGTCGGCCGCCCGACGCCGCTGTATCGCGCCGCGCGCCTGTCGGAGCGCTGCGGACGCACGGTCTATCTCAAGCGCGAGGACCTCAACCACACCGGCTCCCACAAGCTCAACAACGCGCTCGGTCAGGCGCTGCTGGCCAAGCGCATGGGCAAGCGCCGCATCATCGCCGAGACCGGCGCCGGCCAGCATGGGGTCGCCACCGCGACCGCGTGCGCGCTGCTCGATCTCGAATGCGTCGTCTTCATGGGGGCCGAGGACACACGCCGCCAGCGTCCGAACGTGCAGCGCATGGAGCTCCTGGGCGCGAGCGTCAAACCGGTCACGGCGGGAGAGCGCACCCTCAAGGAGGCCACCTCGGCGGCGATCCGCGACTGGGTCGAGAACGTGCGCAGCACCCACTACGTGATCGGCTCCGCGGTCGGTCCGGCCCCGTATCCGTCACTGGTGCGCGACCTGCAGCGCGTGATCGGCGACGAGGCGCGCGCCCAGATCCTCGAGCGCGAGGGGCGGCTACCCGAGCGGGTGATCGCGTGCGTCGGCGGCGGCTCGAACTCGATCGGCATCTTCACGGCGTTCCTCGATGACGAGGCGGTCCAGCTCGTAGGGGTCGAGGCGGCCGGCGAGGGGATCGACACTCCGCGACACGGGGCCCCGCTGACCGTCGGCGGTCGCGCCGGGGTCCTGCACGGTTCGCTCTCGGCTGTGATGCAGGACGAGGAGGGACAGATCCTGGCGGCCCACTCCGTATCGGCCGGTCTCGACTATCCGGGCAGTGGGCCCCAGCACGCGCAGCTGCGCGACAGCGGCAGGGCACGCTATGTGGCCGTGACCGACGCCGAGGCGCTCGCGGCATTCCGCGAGGTCACGCGACTGGAGGGCATCATCCCCGCGCTCGAGAGCGCCCACGCGCTCGCCTGGACGCTCGCGCAGGCGGGCGCGGGGCTCGACCTGATATGCCTGTCCGGCCGTGGCGACAAGGACCTCGCCGAGGTGCTCGACCTCACGTGAGCCCAGCGACTCGCCTCGATCGAGGTTCATGCGTCTCGATCCCGATATGAGCGATTCAGTCGCCCAGACACCGAATCACGCGCCCGCGCCCGCGCGCGGGATCGAGCGGATCGCGCACGCCTTCGCCGCCACCGGCAAGCGCGCCGCCCTGATGCCCTATCTGATGGGCGGCTATCCGAGCCTGACCGAGTCGCTGCGGATCGGCGAAGCGTGCGTCGCCTCCGGCGCCGACCTGCTCGAGCTGGGAGTGCCCTATTCGGATCCGCTTGCCGATGGCCCGGTGATCCACGCCGCCGGCACACAGGCGCTTGCGGCGGGCGCGAACCTGGCGGGCGTGCTCGAGGTCGCGCGCGGGCTCGCGCCTAGCGTGCCGGTCGTGCTGATGTGCTACGTCAACCTCGTGCTGGCCCCGGGCGCGGACGCTTTCCTCGCACGTCTGGCGCAGACGGGAGCGTGCGGGCTGATCGTGCCCGACCTGCCGTTCGAGGAGAGCGCCGGGATTCGCGCGGCCTGCGAAGCCCATGGGATTGCGCTCGTGCCGCTGGTGGCGCCGACCACGCCGCCGCAGCGCATGGCCGTGATCGGCGCGCAGGCACAGGGCTTCCTGTACGCGGTCTCGGTGGTCGGCACGACCGGCGAGCGCGACGGCCTGTCGGAGCGCTTCGCGCAGGCGCTCGAGCCGGCCAAGGCAAGCACGCAGGTGCCGGTGGCGCTCGGCTTCGGCATCGGGACACCGGCCCAGGCGAGGCTCGCCGCCGATGCCGGCGCCGACGGCGTGATCGTCGGCACGCGGCTCGTGCGCGCGGCCGCCGACTCGCCCGACGAGCCTGCCGCGGCGGTCGGCGCCGCGGTCGCAGAACTGCGCGAAGGGCTCTCGCTCTGAGAGCGGCCCGTCTCACCGCCGCTCGCCGTGAGCGCAGGCCCGACGGTGCGGGCCGATGCCGGCAGCTGGCCGGCGATCGCCGCTGGTCGGTGTGAACGTCTTGTAGGATGCGGCGCGATGGGACTGGTCCTCACAGCCACCGCTGGGCTGGTCGTCTGGGTCGTGCTGTGGGCGATCGGCATCAAAGGCTTCGATGCGTTCATCCTCGCCGCCGTGATCATCCTGATCGGCGGCACGGTGAAGATCGCCTCCGGCTACCTTCCCGGCCGTCGCCACAGCAGCGGCTGACAGTCGTGGCGCGCGTGCACCGGCGCCGCCTCGCTGCGCTCGCCGCCCCGGTGCTCGCGCTCGCGCTGGCCGGCGGGGCGGCTGTCGTGGCCGGCGGCTGCGGCGGTGCGGCGTCCGGCGCGGCGAGCAGCCCGGGCGACCAGCTGACGGTCTACTCGAGCCTGCCGCTCCAGGGTCCGACGGCCAGCAGCTCCCAGCAGATCGTCAACGGCGAGAAGCTGGCTCTGTACGACACCCAGGGTCATGTCGGTCCGTTCGAGATCAACTACGTGTCGCTCGATGACTCCAGCCCTTCGAGCGGCCTGTGGGAACCGGCGGCGACCGCGTCGAACGCCAAGACCGCCGCCGATGACCCGGGCACGATCGCCTATCTCGGGGAGTACAGCTCGGCCGCGACCGCGGTGTCGCTGCCGCTGATCAACGCGGCCGGGATCCTGCAGATCAGCCCGTCGAGCCCGTATGGCGGGCTGACGTCGTCGCTGTACGCCGGCCAGGACGAACCCGAACGCTTCTATCCGACCGGCAAACGCAACTTCGCCCGCCTCACGCCCGGCGACGAGAAGCAGGCGCTCGCCCAGATCGAGCTGATGCACGGACTGCGAGTCCGCAAGGTCTACGTGCTCGACGACGAAGACCCGTTTTTGACGACGCTCGCCGAGATGGTCGTCGCGGACGCCCAGAGCGCCGGAATCCAGGTGGTGGGCCACGACAGCCTCGACATGAGCGCGAGCACGAGCTTCTCTTCCGAGACGGCCAAGATCGCCGAAAGCGGCGCCGAAGCGGTGTTCTTCGCAGGCGAACCGAGCAACGGCGCAGTCTCGCTGTTCGGCGAGCTGCACAACGCCCTTCCCGATCTGTGGCTGCTCGGCCCGAGCACGCTCGCAGAGGCGTCCTTCACGCAGCAGCTCGACAACCGTGCCGCGTCGAAGACGCTGCTGACGACATCGGTGCTGCCGGCGAGCTCCTATCCGGCTGCCGCCCAGGGCGTGCTCGCCGCCTACCACAGGCACTTCGGCGGGACCCCGGAAGCGTATGCGCTGTTCGGCTTCGAGGCGATGAGCGCGACCCTGCAGGCGATCAGGCGCGCCGGCGTGCGCGGCAACGACCGCCAGGCGGTGATCGACGCCCTGTTCGCGCGAGGCTCGCACGCTTCGGTGATCGGCCGCTACGCGATCGAACCCGACGGCGAAACCACGCTCGCGAGCTTCGGTGTCGATCGCGTCTCCGGTGGGGAACCCGTGTTCTGGAAGTCGCTCAGCGTCGGCTGATCCCGATCGTCGTCTCGAATGATCGCTGCAAGCGCCGGTCCGGGAGTCCTCCAAGCGCCGGTCCGGGAGTCCCGAGCGTTATCACCGGAGCGGGGAGATAGCCTGGAGCGTCGGCTGATCGGTCACGCGAGGGCTGCCTGCAACGCCTCCTGCAGGCGCGGATGTTGGAACGTGTAGCCGAGCACCAGGGCCTTCGCCGGCATCGCGCGCACGCCGGTGGTGATGATCTGTGCCATCTCACCGAAGCGCAGGCGCAGCGCGAACGTCGGCACGGGCAGCAGTGCGGGGCGGTGCAGGGCGCGGCCCAGCTCGCGGGCGAACACCCGCGCGGTGACCGGCTCGGGCGCCGTGGCGTTCACCGGTCCCGTCCAGCGCTCGTCCTCGAGCGCCGCGAGCATGATCCCGATGACGTCATCCCGGTGGATCCAGGCCATGTACTGCTCGCCGCTTCCGATCGGGCCGCCGAGACCGAGGCGGAACGGCGCCAGCATCTGCGCGAGCGCGCCGCCCGAACGCTCGAGCACGATGCCGATGCGCAGCTGGACGGCGCGCATCGACAGGTCCTGCGCAGCCCGTGCGGCGGCCTCCCACTCGGCGCACACCTGCGCCAGGAAGTCCGCGCCGGCGGGCGAGTCCTCGTCGACGGGCTCGGGGCCGTGCGCGCCGTAGTAGCCGATCGCCGAGGCGCTCACCAGCACGCGCGGGCGAGCGGCGGGCGCGAGCGTGCGCAGACCCTCGATGAGATTGCGCGTGCCGGCCACGCGGCTGTCGCGAATCGCCCGCTTGGTCCGCTCGCTCCAGCGCTGCGCCACCGGCTCGCCCGCGAGGTGGACGATCGCATCGCGCCCGGCGAGCGCCTGTGCCGGCGCGGGCTCGCTCGACGGCTGCCAGCCCACCAGCTGCGGTTGCGTCGGCGCCTGCGCAAGCTGGCCGGAGCGTGACCGGGACGAGTCGGAGTCCTCTGCGCGGGTCTCAGCTCGGCTCGGGTCGCGCGTGAGCAGCGTCACCTCGTCGCCCCGTGCGGTCAGGCTCTGCACGAGCGCCCTTCCGATCAGCCCGCCGGCGCCGGTCACCGCGACCCTCATGCGGGCATCGTAGTGACGGTGCTCAGGCTATGAGCGGGCGTCGGCCGACGCCGACGTGTGGGCTCCGGTGTGCGTGTCGCCCTGTGCGAAGCCGACCTCGTGGCCCGCCGCCGCACCTCCGCTGGCGCGGGCCTGGTCGGCCACCGCGGCGGCCACCGCGGGAGCCACGTCGCGGTTGAACACCGAGGGGATGATGTAGTCCTCGCCCAGTTCGTCGTCGGTCACGATGTCGGCGATCGCGTGGGCAGCAACCATCTTCATCTCGTCCGTGATCGCCGCGGCGCGGACGTCGAGCGCGCCCCGGAAGATGCCGGGGAAGGCGAGCACGTTGTTGATTTGGTTGGGATAGTCCGAGCGGCCGGTCGCCATGATCCGCACGTAGGAGCGCGCCTCCTCCGGGACCACCTCGGGGTTGGGGTTGGCCATCGCGAACACCATCGCGTCGGCGCTCATCCTCGCGAGCGCCTCGGCCGGCAGGGCACGAGCTCCCGACAGGCCGATCATCAGGTCGGCGCCGTCGATCACCTCGGCCGGCGCGCCATCGCGGCGCTCCGGGTTGGTGACCTCCGCGAACCAGCGCTTCTGCGAGTTCATCGTCCCCTCGAGATAGTCGCTGCGCTGCACGTGCAAGGCCCCGCGCGAGTCAGCCCCGATGATCTCCTTGACGCCGGCCTCGAGCAGGATCTTCGTCACGGCGATCCCGGCGGCGCCGAGGCCGATGATCAGCACCCTGAGATCCTCGAGGCGCCGCCCGGTGAGCTTCACCGCATTGAGCAGCGCGGCCATCACGACGACGGCCGTGCCGTGCTGGTCGTCGTGGAAGATCGGGATGTCGAGCTCCTCCTTGAGGCGGTCCTCGATCGCAAAGCAGCGCGGCGCCGAGATGTCCTCGAGGTTGATGCCGCCGAACGCCGGCGCGATGTGCTTGACCGTTTGAACGATCTCATCCACCTCCGTCGTGTCCAGGCAGATCGGGAACGCGTCGACGCCGGCGAACTCCTTGAACAGGCAGCACTTGCCCTCCATCACCGGCATCGCGGCGCGTGGGCCGATGTCGCCGAGCCCGAGCACCGCCGTGCCGTCGCTGACGACCGCGACGGTGTTGCGCTTGATCGTGTACTGGAAGGCCTTGTCCGGGTCCTGCGCGATCACCAGGCAGGCGCGCGCGACCCCGGGCGTGTAGGCCATCGAAAGGTCGTCGCGGGTCTTGAGCGGGTGCTTGTTCTGCTGTTCGATCTTGCCGCCGATGTGCAGCTGCAGCGTGCGGTCGATCTTGTCGATCACCTTGGCGCCGGGCAGCGCGTCGATCGCGGCGACGATCGTCTCCCAGTGCTCGGGCCCGGCGGTGTCCACGACGATGTCGCGCAGGCTGTGGCCGGAGTCCACTTCGACAGGGTCAACGGCGCCGAGAACCCCGCCGGCGTCGCCGATCGCGGTCGTGACCATGCCGAGCACCTCTGCGCCGCCGTCTATTTCGACGCGGATGCTGAGGCGGTATTGGGCGCTGGGAGTGAGGCTTGCCATCGGGGCTGGGCATGTTATTTCGTCAGTGCTTGCAGAGCGTTCGCGGCCCGGCCCGTAAAGTGCACGATCGATGGCGCCATCCACCACAGCCGAGTCGAAGCAGGGGCCGAAGAACGGGGAGGCCATCGCGAACGGTGCGGCCGGCCCCGATCAGCGCCTGTTCCTGATCGACGGGCCGAGCCTCGTGTACCGGGCCTTCTACGCGCTGCCGGAGTCGATCGCCACCTCGACGGGGGAGCCCACGAACGCGATCTTCGGGTTTGCCTCGATGCTCGTGAAGATCGTCACCGACTATGGCGTGCGGCCGACGATCGTGGCGTGGGACGCCGGTACGTCGGGCCGCACCGAGATCTTCGCCGAGTACAAGGCCACCCGGCGCTCGCGCCCGGATCTGCTCAAGATGCAGTGGCCCGCGATGGAGCCGCTGGTGGAAGCGTTCGGGTACCGCAACGTCAAGCTCGAGGGCTTCGAGGCCGATGACGTGATCGCGTCGCTGGCCGAGCGAGCTCGCGCCGCCGGGCTGGCGAGCATGATCGTGACCGGCGATCGCGACGTCTTCCAGCTGATCGACGACTCCGGGCTGGTGAAGGTGATGGCCACCTCGCGAGGGATCACCGAGACCAAGATCTACGACCGTCATGCGGTGCTCGATCGCTACGGGATACCGCCGGAGCTGATCCCCGACTTCTACGGTCTCAAGGGCGACACCTCGGACAACATCCCGGGCGTTCCGGGGATCGGCGACAAGACCGCGTCAGAGCTGATCCGCGTGTACGGGTCGCTCGACGGGGTGCTCGAGCACGTGGCCGACATCGGCGGGGCCAAGCGCAAACAGAACCTGCTCGAGCATGCCGAGGACGCACGCACCTCCAAGCGTCTGGCGACGGTGCGCCGCGACCTCGAGGTCGACGTCGATCTCGGCGTCGAGGCCTCGCGCGAGCCTGACCGCTCACGCCTGCGCGAGTTCTTTCGCCGTTATGAGCTGCGCGATCCGCTGCGCAGGCTGGAGGAGGCGCTCGGCGACCCGGAGCTCGCCGCCGCTCGCTCGGCGCCGGTCGACGGCGAGACGCTGCGGGCGCGCACCCGCGCCGGCACAGCGCAGGACATCGGCGCCTTCGGTCCGGCACAGGCGCTGAGCCTGGTCGTGCGCCCGCGCGAGGCGCCCGAGGGCGCGCTGTTCGCCGAGGGCTCAGCTTGGCGGTTTGCGGCGACGCCCGCGGGCGTCGGCGTCGGCGTGGCCGCGAGCAGCGCGGCGGCGGGGAGCAGCGAGGCGGGGGGGAGCCGTGCGGCGGCGGGGAGCAGCGGCGCGGGGGGAAACGGTGCGGCGGCGCGCGCAGCGAAGCGCGCAGCGCCCGCGGAGGTGCTCGTCGGCGATTGCGCCGGGCCCGAGGAGATCGTCACGATCTGCGCCGATCGTCCGGTGCTCGTACACGACGCCAAAGCCCTGGGCGAGATCCCGGCACGGCTGGCCCACGACACGCTGCTCGGCGCGTACCTGCTCGAGCCGGCACGCCGCGGCTATCCCTTCGAGGAGCTTTGCGAAGAGCGCGGCCTGCAGTGCCAGGCCGACGACCCGCTGGCCGCCGATGCGGTGTTGGTGGACGCCCTCGCGTCGTGGCAGCGCGCGGAGATCGGCGAGCGCGGCCTCGATCGGCTGATGGCCGACATCGAGCTGCCGCTGGTGGCGGTGCTGCGCGCGATGGAGAAGGCCGGCGTTCGCCTGAACTGCGAGCGCCTGGCCGAGATCACGACGCGCGTGCGCGAGGAGATCGTGGAGCTCGAAGGCGAAATCTTCGCGCTCGCCGGCGAGGAGTTCGTGATCGCCTCGCCCCAGCAGCTGGGCGAGGTGCTGTTCGAGAAGCTTGGTCTCTCGCGCAAGCGCCGCGGTAAGACCGGCTACTCGACCGACGCGCGGGTGCTGCAGGCGATCCGCGCCGAGCACGTGATCGTCGCGCGGATCGAGCGCTGGCGCGAGCTGAGCACGCTGATCAAGACATATCTGGACGTGCTCCCCGAGCTGGTCGACGAGCGCTCGCGGATCCATACGACCTTCCTGCAGACGGTCGCGCAGACCGGGCGCCTGTCGAGCACCAACCCGAACATGCAGAACGTCCCGATCAGAACCGAGCTCGGCAGGGAGATCCGCGGCTGCTTCGAGGCGGCCCCCGGCGCGCTGCTGATCTCGGCCGACTACTCCCAGATCGAGCTGCGCGTGCTCGCCTACGCGGCCGATGAGCCGGTGCTCGAGGAGATCTTCGAGCGCGGCGAAGACGTGCACACCGCGACCGCCTCGCAGGTGTTCGGCGTGACGCCAGACGAGATCGATCCCGGCATGCGCTCGAAGTCCAAGATGATCAACTACGGCATCGTCTACGGCCTGTCCGACTTCGGGCTCGCCGACCGTCTGAACATCCCGCGCGAGGAGGCCAAGGAGTTCATCGACGCCTACCTGCAGCGGTTTCCGCGCGTGGCGGCGTTCATCGAGAGCACGATCGAGCGGGCCCGCGAGGATGGGCACGTGACCACGCTGTGGGGTCGGCGCCGCCAGATTCCCGAGCTGCGCGCGCGCAACTACCAGGTGCGCACGCTCGGCGAGCGCCTGGCCGTGAACACCGTGATCCAGGGAACCGCCGCCGACATCATCAAGCTGGCGATGATCCGCTGCCACGACGCGCTCGCCGGCGAGCGGCTCGAGACCCGTCTGATCTTGACGATCCACGACGAGCTGCTGTTCGAGGGTCCGCCCGGCGAGGCTGATCGAGCGCGCGCGCTGATCGAGCGCGAGATGGTCGGTGTGTGGGATCGCGAGCCGGCGATGGCCGTCGACATCGGCATCGGCGAGAACTGGCTCGAGGCCAAGTGATTGAGCCGGGTCGACCGAGGCACGGTGACACCAGTCGGGTTGCTCGTGCCGGTCACGGCGGCGGGCTGCAGCGTGCGCGCGCGCCGGCGTCGCGTGCAGGCAGCCGTCAGCCGAGCGCCGTCTGAAAGCCGTTGCGCCAGCTCGCGTAGCGCGGCTGCCAACCGAGCTCGCGCTTGACGCGCGCGTTGCTCGCGCCGCGCAGCTCGCTCATCATCGCGGCGGCATGGCGGCCGGCCGCGAGACGCGCCACCCAAACGGGGACACGCCAAGGGCGGGGCGCACCGACCGCGCGCGCATACTCCAGCACCCACTCGGACAGCGGCACGGGCTCGTCGTCCACGATGTTGTAGGTGGCCGGCCCTTGACGTCCCAGCGCCGCGACGGTGGCGGCGGCGGCGTCGTCGACGTGCACGAACGAGAACACGCCGGTTCCCGAGCCGACGATCGGCAGCTGCCGGCGCCGCAGGCTGGCGGCCCACGAGCCGTCGCGCCTGAAGCCGGTGCCGGGCCCGTAGATCCAGCCGTAGCGCAGCACGATGCCACCCGCGTCGCGCACCTGGCGCTCGAGCTCGGCGATCGGCTCAGCGGCGAACGGCAGCTCGGCGATCGCGAGCGGGGCATCCTCGTCCTTGACCCGATCCCCCCCGGGGGCGTAGATGAAGGCGATGCTCTCGGCCACGATCTTGTCCACGCCGGCCGCCTGCGCCGCGGCGATCAGATTGCGCGTGCCGTCGCGGCGCAGCCTGCCCGTGCTCGCCGTTTCTCGCTCGAAGCGGCGCATGTTGATGTCTTCGGGCAGGTCGGTCAGCAGGTGCACGATCTGCTCGGCGCGCGCGTCGGCGACCACGCGGGCCAGCCTCGCTGCGTCGTACGCGTCGCACACGACGGCCTCGATCCCCTGCACGCGCAAGGCCGCGGCCTTCTGCTCGTAGCGGGTCATCGCGATCGGCTCGTGCCCGGCCGCTTGCAGGGCGGGCAGCAGCGGCCGTCCGATCGCGCCGGTGGCGCCCGCGACGAACACCCTCATGATCGCCTCTCGCTCACAACCGTCGATCGTCTTTGGGGCGCGACGGCTGACGGCGTCGCCTCGCGCGCCGCGGCGCGCCACATCCAGGCCAGCAACACCGTCGCAGCGGCGAGCGAGAAGAAGTCGAAGTAGCCATTCCACAGCGGATGGGCCTTGTCGATGTCGAGCAGATGGTTGACGCTGTGCAGCGCGTACTGGATCGTGGTCACGGCCAGCATCGGCACGCGCCACGAAGGCCGCGACAGCGAGAGCAGCAGGCCGATCCCGATCGCGCCGTAGAAGCTCGCGACGTCGCGGATGTAGTGGCCATTGAAGACCCCGAACGGGCCGACCGCCGTGTAGAACGCGTGTGGCGCCACCGCCATGAACAGCGCCAGGCCCAGCTGGATCGCGGCGAAGATCGCGATTCCGACGGCCACGGTCGACGGATCCGGTTCCGAGATCGAGGTCGAAGCGCCGTCGCCAACGCGCGTGGAGCTCACGGCCCGCACGATATGTCCTGGATCGTGAGCGGTGGAGGTCCAGTTGCGCGCGCTGCTCGAGAGCCAATGCGGCCTGTGGCGAGTGCCAGGGCCGCTCGGGTGCTCCGCACAGGACTCGTCCGTCGCGGTGCGAGTCTGCGCGATCAGGTGCTCCGCACAGGACTCGTCCGTCGCGGCTCGGGCCCGCGCGATCAGGTGCTCGGGACGGACCCGTCCGTCGCCCCGTGCGCTTGCGCGATCAGGCGCACGCCGTGCTCGATCGCGGGCTCGGAGAGGTTGCCGTAGCCGAGCAGAATGCCCGGCGGGCCTTCGTGGAAGAAGCGGTATGCAGCGAGACCCTCGACGCCGACGCCGAGGGTCGCGGCGCGCTTGGCCAGCGCGGCCTCGTCGACCTGCTCGGGCAGCCGCACGAGCTCGAACAGGCCGGCGGCGCCGCAGGCGCCGACGCGTCCCTGCGGCAGCCAGCGCGCGAGCGCCTGCAGCAAAGCCTCGCGACGACTCGCGTAGCGCAGCCGCATGCGCCGCGTGTGACGGTCGAGCTCGCCGCGTTCGATGAAGTCGCACAGGGCGAGCTGGCCGACGACCTCCGAGCCGCCGTCCTCGATCGCCTTCGCCGAGATCAGCTGCCAGGCAAGCCACGACGGGCTGAGCATCCATCCCAGCCGCATGCCTGGTGCCAGCCGCTTGCTGGCCGAGCCGATGTACAGCACGCGCTCGGGCGCGAGGCCCTGCAGGGCGCCGACCGCGACACGGTCGTAGCGGAACTCGCCGTCGAAGTCATCCTCGACGATCAAACGCTCTCCCTCCTCGGCCCATTCGATCAACGCCGCGCGGCGCTCGCGGCTGAGGACACTGCCGGTCGGGCACTGATGTGCGGCCGTCACCAACACGGCGCTGGCCTCCGAGCCGGCGAGTGCCTGCACCTGCAGACCCTCCGCGTCGACCGGCACGGGGATCAGCCGCAGGCCCGCATGCTCGGCGATCAGACGGTGCATCGGCCAGCCGGGGTCCTCGACGGCGATGGCCTCGGCGCCGCGGGCCGCCAGCAGGCGGCACACGATCGAGAAGCCCTGCATGAAGCCGGTGCAGATCATCATGTTCTCGGGGTCGACGGCGGCGCCGCGCACCCGCGCGAGGTAGTCGCCGAGGACTTCGCGCAGCCGTGGCACGCCGCGCGGGTCGCCGTAGCCCACAGCCCCGAGCGGCGACTCGCGCCAGGCGGCACGCAACGAGCGCAGCCAGCGATCGCGCGGGAAGCCGGCCAGGTCCGGCAGCCCGGAGTGGAAGTGGTAGGGGAACGAGGGCAGCAGGGAGCGCGCGGGTACGTGTGGGACCGCGGCGCGCACGGCCCTGGCGACCCGCACGGCGGCACCCTGGCGAGTCTCCAGATAGCCCTCCGCGCTCAGCTGGCCGTAGGCCTCGGTCACGACCCCGCGCGAGAGGCCCAGCTCGCGGGCGAGCCCGCGAGTGGACGGCAGGCGCGCGCCCGCGGGCAGGCGCCCCGAGCGAATGTTCTGTCGCAGCGCGCGCTCGAGCTGCTCGTGCAACGGCAGCTCGCCGGCACGATCGAGCTCGATCAGCAGCTCAGGGCCCGCGGTCGGCCCGATAACTGGACCTGCAATATCGGCCATTACTGGAACTGTATACCGGACCAGTCTCGGCGTAGGGTGGAGGCCTCTCGATCGACGCACGTGGCGCACGCCACCGACCTGCACGGCAGCACCGTGCAGAGGACCACGACATAGGAGGACCGCTATGAGCACGGCCGGAGCGGGGGCGACAAGCAGGCGCATCACGATCATCGGAGGAGGCATCGCAGGTCTGACCGCCGCGATCTCGTGTGCGGAAGGCGGCGCGAGCGTGACCGTGCTCGAGGCGCACGGCGGGCTCGGCGGCCGGGCGCGCAGCGACGACGGTCCCTACAAGGCCAACTTCGGCCCCCATGCGCTGTACAGCGATGGCCCCTTCTGGCGCTGGCTTGCGACACGGAAGCTGCTCCCGAGCTGCGCCGGCGTGCCGCTGGCTAGCGTGCGGCTTCGCTGGCAGGGCGAGATGCGGCGCATGCCGCCGCTGGGCGCGATTCTCCCGGCGCTGCGGATGCGAGGGCGCGAAGCGCCGGTCGACCTCGACTTTCGCACCTGGGCGACCGAGCACACGAACGAGCGCATGGCAGCGCTGGCCTCGGGCGCGGCTGGTGTCTATACCTTCCACCACGATCCCGGCGAGCTGTCCGCGGCCTTCATCTGGCCGCGCACGATCCGCTCCCTGCTCAGTCCGCCCCCTCCGGCGCGCTATCCGGTCGGAGGCTGGGGGGCCCTCGTCGATTCGCTGGCGCGCCGGGCGCGCGAGCTCGGCGTGGCGCTCGAGACCGGCGAGCGGGTGCAGGGGCTGCCGGCGCCGCCCGTGATCGTCGCGACCGAGCTGACCGACGCCGGACGCCTGCTCGGCGATGCTTCGCTGAGCTGGCTGAGCGGACGCACGGTGTGCGTCGATCTCGGGCTGCGCCATCGCCGCGGCGATCCTTTCGTCGTATCGGACTGCGACGAGGCCGGCTGGATCGAGCGCTTCAGCGCCGCCGACTCGTCGCTCGCGCCAGACGGCGAGGAGCTCGTGCAGGCGCAGATGCCGATCCGTCCCGGCGAGAGCTCCGATCAGACCGCGCTGCGGCTCGAGCGCCTGCTCGACGAATCGCTGCCGGCGTGGCGCGAGCGCACGACCTGGCAGCGTCGCCAGGTGATGGACGGGCGCAGCGGGGCGCTCGACATGCCCGGGCAGAGCTGGCGCGACCGTCCCGCGGTCGACCGCGGCGACGGAGTGTTCCTGGCCGGTGACATGGTCGCGGCGCCGGGCCTGCTGTCCGAGGTCTCGTGGGCTAGCGCGATCGAGGCCGGCAAGCTCGCGCTGGGCTATGCGGCCGCGAGCAGGCCGTCGCTGCGCAGCGTCGCGTAGGGGGCGCGGCCCACGAACGACGGTGGCGCGATCGCCAGGTAGTGCTCGAATGCCCACGCGGCGAAGCGCCGCGACTCGAGCGCGCGCGAGAGCAACGTCGGCGCGCGTGTCGGCGTGAGCTGTCCGATCGCGTGCTGCACGCGCAGCAGCCAGGCGTATTTGCGTGCGTGGGCGTCGGAGAATGCGCCATAGCGGGCCAGCGCCTGCTCACGGGTGGCGCGCCGGGCGTGCACGGCTCGCAGCTCGCGCGCGCAGGCCAAGCCGAAGTAGATCGCCGTGCGGATGCCCTCGGCGGTCAGCGGCAGGCAATGTCCGGCCGAATCGCCGGCGAAGAAGACGCCATCCTCGACGGCCGGGCGCAGCTGGTGGGGGATCCAGTTGCCCTGATAGCCGTCGGGTCCGACACCGAGCTCGCGCGCGAGCCTGACGGTGGGCTCCTTGACGTGATGGGCCGGCCAGAACGAGCCTGCACCGATGCGCAGCTCGTCGCGAGCCGGGAAGCTCCAGGCGTAGCCGGCGCGCACGTAACGATGGTCGATCCACAGCTCGAGCTCCGAGCCGGCGCCCACTGGGTGCACCTCGAGGCCGCGCGACAGCCGCGCCTGCGGCGGCTGGATCGTGCTCGCGTTGGAGAGCACGCGCCGCCACCCGAGTGCGTCGACGATGAGCGGCGCGCGCAGCTCGCCGCGATCGGTGTGCACCGTATTGCGATCGCGCCCCGTCACCGTCGCGATCTCGAGCTCGGTCTCGGCGGGGTCGGCCTGAGCGTAGAGCAGCGCGCACAGCTCGCGGTAGTCGAAGGTCGAAAACGACCAGGGCAGCGTCCAGCGCGAGCTGCGATACGGGGTGTGCACGACGAGCTCTGCGAAGGTCTGGCGCAGCGAGGCGAGCAGATCCATCGCCGCGAGCCAGCGGGTGGGCATCGCGCAGGCCGAGGTCTGGCGCTCGCCCAGCTCGTAGCGATCGATCACCAGCACGCGCATCCCCGAGCCGGCCAGCTCGCTTGCCACCGCCAGCCCCGCGAAGGAGGCGCCGCACACGAGCACGTC
>DATJOF010000032.1:0-5285 GCA_035507415.1 Solirubrobacteraceae bacterium | reverse complement strand
CTCCTCGGTCGAGCTCCTGTCGCCCGAGGCCGTCCACACGCTGGCCACCCGCGCCCGTACCTTCGACTTCTTCGAGCGCTCGTCCGTCTGGGACGCCGCGCCCGAGCGCTTCCGCCTGCACGCCGTCGCGACGCAGCGCGCCGCCGACCGGATCGCGCAGGAGGTCGGCTACGAGGACCGCGACCGGCTCATCGTCACCGCGCTGCTGCACGACGTCGGCAAGCTCGTGCTCATGCACGCCTACCCCGGCTACCCCGGCCAGGTCCACCAGGGCGCCCGCACGCCCGAGGATCGCCTGCACCGCGAGCGCCGCGAGCTCGGCGTCGACCACGCGCTGGTCGGCGGCGTCCTCGCCCGCCGGTGGGGCCTGCCCAAGGCCGTCGCGTCGGTCATCGAGCGCCACCACGCGGACGACGCCGTCGGCGAGGCCGCCTTCGTCCGCCTCGCGGACATGCTGGCCCACTACGCGCAGGGCAGCCAGGTCTCCCCGACGGAGCTCCTGAAGACCGCCCGCTCGATCGGCCTCGGCCCGGCCGAGCTGCGCACGGTGATGTACGACCTCCCGTACCCGACGACCGGCCAGCGCCGCCAGATCGACCCGTGCCCGCTGTCCGGCCGCGAGCTCGAGGTCCTCAAGCGCCTCGCCGAGGGCAAGGTCTACAAGCAGATCGCGCTCGAGCTGAAGCTCTCGACCTCCACGGTCCGCACGCACCTGCACAACATCTACGGCAAGCTCGGCGCCGTCGACCGCGCCCAGGCCGTGCTGATCGCGACCGAGCGGGGCTGGCTGTAGCCGCGCAGGCTCGGCCGGCGCGTTCCCGCATCCCGGCGCGGCCGGCCGCGGATCCCTAGCATCGCGGGTGCTGCAATGCTTTCGATAACGAGCAAGTCCCCCTACGCGGTGCTTGCGCTTGCCGAGCTGGGACACAGGGCCGGCGCCGATCCGGTCCCGATCGGCGAGCTCGCGCGCCAGCGCGAAGTCCCGGTGCAGTTTCTCGAGCAGCTGTTCGCGACGCTGCGCCGCGCCGGCATCGTCAGCTCACAGCGCGGCGTCAAGGGCGGCTATCGCTTCGCTCGCGACCCCGCCGAGGTGACCGTGCTGGAGATCGTCGAGCTGCTCGACGGCCCGCTCGGGCGCGACGCCGAGGGTGTGTTCGCCGACGCCGCCGCCGCCGCGCGCAAGGTCCTCGAGCAGACCACGATCGCCGACGTCATCGAGCGCGAGTCGCGCGAGGCCGGAACGTCGATGTACTACATCTAGGTTATTTGGCTCTGTGAAGCGGTTTTCAGCTACCCCGGCCAGTAGGGGAGGACCGGTGGTCAGAGGGGGCGCGTGCTCGAGGCCCCGCGGGCGGTGGGTAAAGATTGCCGCCCACGCCGCCAAAGCGGCGGAGGACACCACGCGAAACCTTGCCGAAGAAAACGGCAGCCATCAAAAGCGAAGCAAACACAAGGTACGCCGACTTGCTCCCAACGAGGAAGAGCCCGACTCACTGGAGCCGCCAGAGCATCACCGTTTCCGTGGGTTTGTAGCATCTTCTCGGCAACTCGGCTAAAGCTCGGCGGCACATAGCAAAGCCGCTCCGCAAGGTGAAAACCGCCGGCGGACGTTCACTACTTTTCACGATGACCCGGACCGACGAAAAAGCCGCTCCGTGCGGGATCGTGACAGACTGCGCTCGCCGGTTTGCTGCACTAGCATGCGGCCGAGAGTCACGGGGCCCAAGTCGTCGCGCCAGGACGAGCGTTCCGAGCTCGCGCACACCGATCGCCAGCGTGGCCGGCGGGTCGAGCTTGCGCGTATCCAGAGGGTACGGCAGTGTGGGCGAATGGCAGCCGAGACGTGGGCGGCAGGACGTGGGCGGGTGCTGTCGGGTGTGCTCGGAGGGCCGGGGTCCGAAAGATGTGGCCGGCTGGCGCGCACGGCTTCTTTGTAGGAAAGATGTAAGACGCCGTCCGAATCCTAGTTCTGATACGGGATTTCGGGCGGGACCGTGACTATGACGGGGGTCACTCGCTGATCAGGCCATATGTTTTACGAGCTCTTGACAAAGCAAGCGTCGTATGTTCTCCTTGTTCACAGAGGCCGCTCAGAGCATCGGGCGCAGGCGGGTCTTGAGGTGAGCAGCGCAAGGGGGGATCGGCGGGAGGGACAACGGAGGGAAACGAGGGCGTCAGCCCATGGAGGACCCGATCCAGATCGACCGCGTGGCTGAACTCATTTCCAGCCACACCAGCAGATGCGCTCACGCACTAGTGGCGGCCCTAACGGCGACGCACAGGCGCTGCGCGAGAGACTTTCTGGGGTTTCTGGATGACTTTCTGGGGTTTCTGGATGACGAGCATGCATGGGGCCGTAGCTGATGGCGTTCATCGTCACGCCGCGTCTCGGTCAGGCCGGCGCGCGACCTGCGCTCGAGCGCAGCCCCTACGGTCGGAACAGCGCACCGGTGGCAGAGCCTGGCAGTGGACGGGCGCGGACGAGCTCCCGGTCTGCAGGACGCGCCCTCGAGCTCATCGACAGCGCCGTCGGCTCTGGAGCTCAGCCACGTAGAACCACGAGGGCGGGGGCGGCGTGAACGGCGCGCCCGCGAGCTTCTCGGCGCACCGAGGCACAGTCTGTGCGACGTGCGCCGTAAGAGGGAGGATGAGATGCGGTGGGCGCCGCAAGGCAGGGCTGCCGCTCATCCGCTTGCAGGCAGATCACGACCAGGTCATCACGCCACGCAAGTTGGGCGGCTTGGTAGCACGGTCGAGTTATCACCGGAGGAAAAGGAGTAGTGGAACAGTGAGACACATGAGGATGCTGGGGTTCTGCCTCGTTGCCGTTTTCGCCATGGGCGCCGTCTTCGCAGGATCTGCCCTCGCGAAGAAGGATCCGTATAGTACGGGCACCTGGGCTCAATATAAATACTGCCCGTATGAAAACTATGAAAGCGAAGAACTCACGGATTGCTTCTATGGGCGCACCAACGGTGGGTCCGAAGGAGGCGAATTCCAATACGGTCATGTGCGGGTTAAGCTCAAGTACCCGATCGTGATCCAAGGTGGGTTCAAAGGCGCCGGGCAGGAAATCGAAGTTAGCCCGGCACTCAGAGAAGGCGGGCAAACGTTGGAAGACCCCGAACCGGAGCCCATCGTCAAAGGACTGAACACCATCACAGCGAAAGTTCAGGAAGAAGCGGAATGGCCCGAAGCTCTGAAGGAAAGCTTCAAGGCTGCCAAGAAGGCGAAAGAAACGAAGGCGTCCGTCAAAATCGAAATGGCCGGGACTGAATGCTATGAAGTTCCAGGTTGTCTGAGCACCGAAAACCTTCTGTTCGAAGAAGGCGTCGCGTTCAGGCTGTCGTTGAAAGTCACGGTTTACAGCGCCTGGCTTGAAAGCCTGGGTGGCGGTCCCTGCACGATCGGCACCGACGAACACCCCATCAAACAGCTTCTCACGAGCGAAGCTGCTGGCCGAGCGGGTGAACTCACGTTCAGCCCAACGTTCACTCAGGTCGAGCTGAAAAACAGCAAGCTGGTCGACACGACCTGGCACATCGAACCGGAATCGGCGCCAAGCGGCTGCGGCGGGCCGGAATATGAATCCTACGTGGACGCCGCGCTCAGCAACGTGCTCGAACTCTTCCCGTGGAAAACAGGCATCACCTGGCTCACGGGGGATCTGCACGACGCATCGATGAATGCGGTTCTAAACGAAGGCCTCGAAAGCGGCGAACTGCCGTAACAGCCAGTAAGAGCCACAACTAGCAACGGTGAAGCGCAGCAGCCACAGTGGCGGGGCCTCATCCGGA
Source organism: Solirubrobacteraceae bacterium (assembly GCA_035507415.1). Taxonomy (GTDB): domain Bacteria; phylum Actinomycetota; class Thermoleophilia; order Solirubrobacterales; family Solirubrobacteraceae; genus Palsa-744. The sequence continues at coordinate 1,488 of DATJOF010000032.1, read as the reverse complement.
TCGGCTGAGGCTCCGTCGCAGTGGGATCGAGACGGGCCTGCTGAGGCCATCCGGGCGGCGCACCGTCGAGCGGCCCGCGGGTACGGCGAGGCGGGTGCAGCCGCGCAGCGCACGAGGACCACGGCGCAGGGCCTGGCACGAGTTCGACGGCCAGCAGGAAGAGCTTTCGGCGTGTGCTGGCGCAGCGTGTGCGAGGCGCGCCGTGAGAGGGCAGGGGGACGGGACATGGCGCGTGCCGGGGACACGGCCGGCCGCTCGTTCGCTTGCAGACAGATCGCCACCGGCAGTCGCGCCGCTCGAACCGGGGTGTTCGGCCGCGGGCGGGTGATAGCCTAGAGGAAAGGGAGTAGTGGAACAGTGAAACATATGAGGATGCTGGGGCTGTGCCTGATGGCGCTGCTCACGATCGTCGCGATGACGGCTGTGGCCGCGTCGCCCGCGCTGGGCAGCTGTAACGAAGAATGCAAGAAAGAAAAGGAAAAAGAAAAGAACAAAAAGAAGTTGGAAAAATGGGAAGAAAAGCGGGTGGGGGACCCCTACAACATAAACTCCTGGGGCCAGTTCAAAGCCTGTGACTACTCGCGTGAAGTCAACGAATTCGAAACCTGCTACATGGGGATCACGGCTGGCGGCAGGGAAGGCGGCTTCTTCGAATTCGGCAAATTCAAGGTTCCGCTGAACAGGTCGATCGTGCTACAGGGCGGCTTCGAAGGATACGGCGACAACGAAGAAACGACCACCATCAAAGTGTTCCCTGCGATAAACGGCTACGAAACGCTGGAATCGCCGGAGCTAAAGGCCTCGAACGGTATCAAGCTGTTCACACCGGAGTTGCAGGAAGAGGTGGGATGGCCCGCGGCGTTGCAGGAAAGCTGGAAGGAAGCCGTCAAGAACAAGGAAACCGCCGTCTACGTGAAAATCGAAATGGCCGGCAACGAATGCTTCGAAGAGTACGGTTGTATAAGCACGTACAATCTCTTGGTCCGCGAAGGACCGGCGTTCAAGCTGCCGTTGAAGGTGAAAATCACCGGGCCGTGGTTCGAAAAGCTGGGCTCCGAACCGTGCTACATCGGCAACGACGAACACCCAATCCAGATCAGGTTGACCTCTGAAGGGTCGGGAACCCCGGGCACCCTCAAGTTCAACGAAGAATTCAGTAAAATCGGCCTGTTCGGAAGCAGGCTCGTGGATGTCGCGTGGCACATCGAACCGGGATCCTATCCGAGCGGGTGTGGAGGACCGTACGAAGCGGAGCTGCAGAGCGCGCTGCTGAAGGCGCTCGAACTCCCGAGCGAACGGACCGGACTGGTCGTGCTGAAGGGCGACCTGTGGACCGCGGAAACCTATTCGGTCGCGGAAGAAGGAGTCTCGAGCGGCGAACTGTGATCGAGGTTTGAGGAAGGACTGCCCTAGAAAGATGCATTTGTCGTTTTCAGTAAGCGTGTATCACATAGCGTGACAGTGGTGGGGCCTCGCCCGGCGGGCCGG
>DATJOF010000031.1:0-32260 GCA_035507415.1 Solirubrobacteraceae bacterium | reverse complement strand
CCTCCTCAAGACGACTTATGGCCTCTCCCGCGCCGACCCGGCGCCCACCATCTACCTTCCCGCTATCCGCGGTTCTAGTCAAGTATCTGGACGCGGGCAGGGCCGCAAAACACCGCGGGCACCGCAGATTGCGGCCGCCGGAGCCGACGTCCGGGTATACCGTGGGCGGATGGCGCGGGAGCTCTCGAACCGACCGAGCGAGCTCTACGGCCCGCTCGAGGTGGCGCGCCACGTCAAAGACGACGGTCGCGCGCTGATCCTGTACTCACGCGCGCGCGCCGATGCTGGCGCCGATGCCGACGCTGACGGCGATGCCGATGGGGTCGCCGACGGTGCCGCTGCTGCCGAGAGTGAGCCGGGCGCCGGTTCGGGCCCCACTGAGCCGAGCCTGAGCGGCCAAACCGGGAGACACTCGCTGCGGAAAGGGGCAGAGGCTGGCTACCGCTCGGATCGCGGCTTAGGCGAGCGTCCCCGAACCGGGCAGCGCTTCGACGAGCTGCGCGGCGAGCAGGTCGTCTATGCGATCGACCGCCAGGAGCGGACGTTTCTGCCGCCGGCCGACCACTGCCCGCTGTGTCCGACTCAGCCGGGCGGAGCTCCCACCGAGATCCCCTTCGCGCACTTCGAGATCGCGGTGTTCGACAACCGCTTTCCCGCGCTGCGTGCACCGCACGGCGCGGCGGAGGTCGTGGTCTACACCGACGGTCACGAGGGCTCGCTGGGAACGCTGAGTCCCCCGCGCGCGCGCGCGCTGATGTGGGTGTGGCGCCACCGTTACCTGGAGCTGGGAGCGCACGCCGAGGTCGAGTATGTGATGGCGTTCGAGAACCGAGGCGTCGAGGTGGGCGTTACGCTGCACCATCCTCACGGACAGATCTATGCCTATCCGTTCCTGCCGCCGGTGCCGGGCAACGAGTTGCAGGCCGACGCGCGGCTTGGTGGATGCGCGCAGTGCCGGCTGCTGGCGCGCGAGCTGAACGACGGCGTGCGCGTGGTGTTCGAAAACGAGGCGATCGTGGTGTACGTCCCGTTCGCCGCGCGCTGGGCCTATGAAGCGCATGTGGTGATGCGGACACACCGGCCGAGCCTGCTCGACTGCGAGCCGCGAGAGCTCGATGGCCTGGCTTCTGGCCTGCAGGCCCTCGTGCGCGGCTACGACGCGCTGTTCGACCGCCCGTTCCCGTACGTCATGGCGGTGCACCAGGCGCCGAGCGACGGGCGCGCTCGAGGACATGTGCACGTGGAGTTCTATCCGCCGCTGCGCACGGCGACCAAGCTCAAGTATCTCGCCGGCTCCGAGCAGGGAGCCGGCACGTTCATCTCCGACACGCTGCCCGAGGAGTCGGCGCCGGTGCTGCGCGCGGCGATCGAGCGGGCGGACGGCGACGGGGTCGATGGTCGGCGATAACGAGGCCGGCGATAACGAGGCCGGCGATAACGGGGCGGTCGATGGCCAGCGATAGCAACGGCGCGGACTGGCCCGTGCGCGCGTTCGCACCCGGCCGGGTGAGCCTGATCGGCGAGCACACCGATTACAACGAAGGCCTGGCCCTGGCGTTCGCGATCGCCGAGGGCGTCACGGTGCGCGGGCGGGCGGCGCCGCCCGGCTCAGAGCAGGCAGAGCGCATGCGCGCGTGTGCGCTGGACTTCGGTGAGTGCGACGAGTTTCCGTTGCGCAACCCGGCCCGCGCGTCTGGCTGGCGCGCGTTCGTGCGCGGGATGGTGTCCGAGTTGACGCAGGCGGGCCTCGGCCCGCCGGCGGCGAGCCTCGAGATCGGCGGCGACATACCGCGTGGCTCGGGGGTGTCCTCGTCGGCCGCGCTGGAGGTGTCGCTGGCGCTCGCGCTGCTGGCGCTGTCCGGCGTGCCGTCCAATGGCGAGCGCCCGACGAGCTGGCAGCAGCGGATCGGACGCACCGAGCTCGCGGAGCTCTGCTCGCGTGTCGAGAACGTGTGGGCGGGAGCGCAGACTGGGCTGCTGGACCAGCTGAGCTCGCTTTACGGTGAGCGTGACAGAGCGATGCTGCTCGACTTTCGCACGCTGGCGGTCGAGCAGGTGCCGCTTCAGCTGAACGGCTGGAAGCTCGCGACGCTGGACTCGGGGGAGCGGCGCGAGCACGCGAGCTCGGGCTACAACGAGCGGCGCGCGGAATGCGCGCAGGCCTGCGTGGAGCTGGGCGTCGCCTCGCTGCGCGACGCCGACCCGGCGCGCGTGGCGTTGTTGCCGGCGCCGCTTCGCGAACGGGCGCGCCACGTGCTCGGCGACAACGAGCGCGTGCTGGCGGCCGCGGCGGCGCTGCAGGCCGGCGACATGCCGGCGCTGGGCGAGCTCTTGAACGCCTCACATCGCAGCCTGCGGGACGACTTCCAGATCACGACCCCGGCCACGAACGCCGCCGTGGAGCGGATGCTGCGGGAGGGCGCCGTCGGAGCGCGCCAGCTCGGCGGAGGCTTCGGCGGCAGCGTGCTCGGCCTGCTGCCGCCCGGAGTGGCCGTGCCGGGCGGGGCGAGCGAGGTGACGCCCTGCGCGGGCGCGCGGATCCTGGAGGCGTAAGCTCTGCTGCTCGTATGGGCGAAAACGGCGCACGCGCGGCAGGTCCAACGCTGACGGCGATCGTGACCGGCGCGTCGAGCGGGCTCGGTGAGGCTGCGGCGAAGCGGCTGGCGCGCGAGCCGGGCGTCTCGCTCGTGCTGGTGGCACGGCGCGAGGAGCGGCTGCGCGCCCTGGCGGAGGCACTGGGCTCGAGGCGCACGAGCTGGGTGGCGGCGGATCTCGTGGCCGACGAGGCCCCTGAGCGGATCCGCGCGCACGTGGCCGAGCGGTACGGGCGTCTGGACCTGCTGGTGAACAACGCGGGTGCGGCCTGGCGCAGGCGGTTCGCCGACGGCGGCTACGAGAACGTGCGGCGTACGATGGCGATCAACTTCGACGCGCAGGTGCGGCTCACCGAGTCGCTGCTGCCGTTGTTGCGCGCGTCGGCGCCGAGCGCGATCGTCAACGTGTCGAGCACCGCGGCGCGCGTGACCCGCTCGGGGACGGGCGCGTACAGCGCATCGAAGGCGGCGCTCGCGAGCTGGTCGGATGCGCTGTGGGCAGAGGAGCGTACGAACGGCGTGCACGTCGGCCTGGTGCTGCCCGGGTTCATCTCGACCGAGGGCTTCCCTCAGGCAGAGCTCACGGCAAGCGCCCTCACGCGTTGGGCGGTGTCGACCCCCGAGCAGGCCGCGGAGGCGATCTTCCAGGCCGGAGTCGAACGCCGGGCCGAACGGTACGTGCCGCGACCGTACTGGCTGACGGCGGCGGCGCGAGTCTTGACGCCGCGACTGGTGCGCCGCGTGCTGGCCGGAAACAGCGCCGCGGTGATGACGACCACGACTGGCGCCGACCTCGCCGACCGGCCCACGCAGGCGACCGAGGGCTCGTCCTAGGGCTCGAGCTGGCCGTCGTAGAGCGCGAACATGGCGCCCTGCGGGTCAGCGACGACCGCGATGCGCGCGATCTGGATGTCGATCGGGCCGGCGTGCGTGGTGCCGCCGAGCTCGCCGAGCTTGGCGAGCGCGGCGTCGAGATCCTCGATCCCGAAGTAGACGAGCCAGTTGGGCGGTGGCCCCGGCTGCGGGAGCGGACGGATGCCGCCGTTGTTGGCGTCGCCGTTTTTGATCGACAGGTACGGTTCGGGGCTCGCCTCGAACGGCGCGACGGTCCATCCGAACAGGCTGCTGTAGAAGGCGCTGGAGGCATCGAGGTCGGGTGAGCTGAGCTCGTTCCAAACGAGGGCGCCGGGGGCGTTGACGAGCGCCGCGCCTGGCATGTCGCGCGGCTGCCAGAGCATGAAGAAGGCTCCCTGCGGGTCCTGGATCACCGCCATGCGTCCGGCCTGCATCACATCGAACGGCGGGGCGTGGACGTTTGCGCCGAGCTCCTTGGCGCGATCGGCCACGGCGTCGGCGTCGGTGACGGTCACGTACGAGTTCCACACGGGCGGCACGCCGGCCTCGCGCTGCGCGTCGGGCTGCGGGGCGATCGCCGCGACGCTCTTGTCGTCGCGGCGCATGATCGAGTAGTAGGCGCCGTCGCCGACCGGGGCGTCGAAGGCGCTCCACCCGAGCAGCTCGCCGTAGAAGCGCTTGGCAGCCTCCTGATCGGTGGTCGTCAGGTCCGCCCAGCAGAAGGTCCCGGGCGTGTACTGGCTGCGCTCACCCATGCTCGGCAAGCCTAACGCACTCGATGCTGGGACGGGGGCTCACGTCTCGGTGTCGCACCGAAGGCAATCTGCCCGTGTTCGTCCCATCCAAACGCCAACCCACGCGCGCGCGCACGCGCGCGCGTGGGCTCTCGAAAACGAAGGGCACTCACGCGAGACGCGCGAGCACGAGCGCGCAGGCGAGCAGGACCATCGCGGCCGAGAGCGCGGCGAGGGCGCCGTCGAGCGGCGCGAGCAGGGCGGCGCGTGTGAGCGGTTCGTTGCTGCCGTCGGCGCGGGTGCGGGCCCCCTGCAGCGAGCGCGTGCGCCGGCGCAGCTCGCGGGCCGGCGTGCTCAGGCGTCGCTGCGCGACGCTGGTGGCGCAGCATGCGGCGGCCACCAGGAGCCCCGCGACGGTGATGCGCTCGGCCTCGACGAAGTAGCCGACGAGCGCGGGAAAGGCGCCCCAGGCGAGCGCGAACCAGAGATCGGAGTGAAAGCGCCCGCCGGCCAGCTCGAGGTTGTAGGCGGGCACGAACAGGGCGCCGGCGAGCACGAACGGGGCCAGGCCGACGGACACGTGCAGGACGCCGGCGACGCCGATCGCCAGCGCCCCGATCAGACTGGCGCCGGCCAGCACGATGAGCGTGCGATCGGACAGGCGCGTGTGCAACGGATGGTCGTGCAGCTCGTCGAGCGCGTGCGCGGCGACGCCGACGGCCAGGGCGAAGGCCGCCAGGCCCCAGAGCAGGCGGTTGACATGCATGTGCGGGGCGATCGCGGCGCCGATCGCGAAGTAGCTCAGATGCCAGGCGGTGTAGGGCGGGTGCAGCAGCGTGACGATTTCGCCGGGCAGGCCCCGGCCGAGCGCGTAGAAGGCCGGGCGCTCAGGCGTCGCGGACATCTGCGCCGAAGCCCGCGCCCACCCGGACGTTTGGATCGCGAGCCGGAGCGATCGGAGCCGGGGCTCGAGCTCTGGTCGCGGCGATCACGATGCCGCCGCCCAGGCTGATGCGCCGCACGCGGACGTCCTCCAGGCCGGCGGCGCGCCAGAGCGCCACGAGCTCGGGCAGCGGGTGGCGTTCGTAGAAGCCGCTGATGCTCGGCCCCAGAAAGCGTCCCACGTCTCCCCAGGCAGGCGAGCACAGGCGCCCGAGCACGGGCAGTCCGACGCGCGTGTACAGGCGCCAGGCCGCGCGGGCGCGGGCGCGCGGCGGGACGCCGAACTCCAGCGAGGCGATGCGCCCGCCGGGACGGACGACGCGCGCGAGCTCGCAGAGCGTGGCGGCGGGGTCGTCGACGTAGCGCAGCAGGTAGGTGAACGTGAGCGCGTCGAAGCTGTCATCGGCAAACGGCAGCTGCTCGGCCTCGCCTTCGATCAGCCGCACGCGCTCGCTCAGCTCGGGACGCGCGGCGAAGCGGGCGCGCGCGGCGGCCAGCATCTCCGGGCTCTGATCCAGACCGGTGACCAGGCAGTCGCCGCGGGCGAGCAGCTCGGCGGCGACCATGCCGGTGCCGGTGGCGACGTCGAGCACGCGCTGGCCGGCGACCGGAGCGAGTGCATCTACGAGCGCGCGGCGCCAGCGCGGGTCCTGGCCGAAGCTGAGCAGCGCCGAGAGCAGGTCATAGCGACGCGGCAGGTCGCTGAACAGCTCGAGCGCGTGGCGCTTGCGCGGGGACGCGACGCCGCCCAACTGCGGCTCGGCGCGGGCTTGGGCTGTGTGAAGCGAGAGGTCGGAGCTCATCGGCGTGCCTCGCCAGAGGCTAGCTCTGGCGAGCACCCCGCGCGGTGCCGATCGCAGGATCGACTCGGATCGGGCGCGGTTCTGGACGCCGGACCGGCTCGCGGCGGCGCCGGGCCGCTGTCAGGAGCCGTCGTTGACGAACGCCTGATACGGCCGGCAGGGCTCGTTGCGCAGGCTCGGGCAGGGCGGCAGTTCGGTCGGCACGCTCACGCCGGGCACGATCGGCAGGGTGAGGTTGGCGGGCATGCCGGGCCCGTACGCGATCGACACGTTGGCGGTGGTGCCTTCCGGCTGGGTCTGGTTGAAGGACCAGATCGGCTGCGTGCCGTTGGGCGCCGAGATCGTGACCCTGATGCGCGAGCCGGCGCGGTAGACGTGTCCCTCGAAGTACAGCGGGATCGTGACCGGGACGAATTCGCCGGCCGGCATCGGCTGCACGTCGGATGCGAGGAAGGTGGGGATCGGCTGCAGCGGCGTGGGGGTCTGCTTGAACATGTTTTCCGAGGTGGTGGCGAGCTTGCGCTCGCTGGCGCGCATCCAGCCGTCCTGGACGAAGGTTTCGTTGCCGTCGGGGCGCACCTCGCTGACGGTCGCCTGCAGGTCGACGTCCGGTGTGGACGACTTCACCCACAGGTTGACGGCGCCTGCGCCGATCGCGGTCGTGTCGCCGGCGAGCGGGGCCGACACGTAGGACACGGCGGAGCCGGCGGTCGGCTGCGTCCAGTTCCATTCCCACTGTGACGCGTCGCCCCACAACCCGCCGGGGCCCGTGTCGGTCGAGTAGTCCGTCAGCGGCGTGGCGCTCGCATTCGAGGTGTAGGAGTCGACCCCCTGGCTCGTGGCGGGCTGTTCGTTCAGGGCACCTTCGGACCCGAGATACCACGCGCGAGCCGTCGTGCCGGGGATCGGGAACGCCGAGAACGACTGTTCGAAGGCGGGATAGGGATTGCCGGGCGTCGTGCTCCCGCCCGGCGAGGCTCCGGCGCCGTTGTCGAACAGGACTCGCACCTCCGGGAGCGCCTTGAAGGCCGCCATCGCCTGTGCGCGGGTCGGCATTTCCTGGATCGGGTCCGGTGGCAGCGTCACCTGGTCTTCCTTGGGAAGTCCCAGCGCCGTCTGATAGATGACGGGAGCCACGGAGTCGAGCAGGGCTCGGTTGTGAATCGGCGCCTTGCGGGCGACGAACAGCTCCAGGAAGTCGTAGAGGCGGTCGACGGTGTACGGATCGAGCGAGTCGGCGTGAGCGCCGTTGGTGAACGTGAACCACTTGTGCTTGGTGCCGGTGAAGTGCTCGGCCAGATCGGCGCAGTGACCGCCGGTCTGCTCGTCCTCCCACTGGCACGCCATGAAGGTCGGCGCCTTGATGTTGTGCACGAACGTCACCGGGTCCAGCGGGTCGGCCACGGACGGGTTGTAGGTCGAGTTCTGCTTGATTTCTTCCAGCAGGTTCGTCGCCTCTCCGTGCAGGTCCTGGTTGGACGCGCAGGTCTGTTCGCCCGCCTGTATCTGTTCGTAGGCCCAGTGCTCGCCGCTTTCGGGACCGGCCGGTTCGGCGTCATGCTGTCGTTCTTCGGCCCAGGGAACCGCGAAGCCGGTGTTGAGGATGCCACCGGGATAGAGCGTGCTCGCGGTCGCATCGATCACCGACAGCGGCGCGATCGCCGCCAGCGCGTGCGGTTGCAGTTGCGCCGCGAACAGCTGGCTGATCCCGCCGTAGGAGATGCCGAGCATGCCGACCTTGTGGTGGGCTACCCACGGCTGTTTGGCGATCGTTTCGATCACGTCATAGGCGTCGAGGTTCTCCAGCGGTTCGAAGTAGTCGAACGCGCCGCCGGAGCAGCCGGTGCCGCGCATGTTCACGTCGACGACCGCGAAGCCCATCAGGTTGGCGAGCTCGGCGATGCCGCTTTCCGGCCCCGCGGGGTTTGCGTAGCCGTAGCCCGAGTATTCGATCAGGGTTGGATAGCGCGCCGTGCGGCTCGTCCTCGCGAGCGCCGGCCCCTCGAGGTCCGAGCGCGAGCCGGCCGCGGGGCCCCCGAAGCTCGGCAGGTGGACGTCGATCGCCAGCTGGGTGCCGTCGCGCGTGGTCAGGTAGCTGTAGCCGCTGTCGGGGATCGACTGGTTGTAGATGCTGGGGTCCCACGGCGCCGCGGCTTGCGTGTAGACGCTGATCGGTTCCGATTCTTCGCCGCTCGAGCTGAGCCGCACGCGGTAGCCGCCTTCGGGCTTGACGTCGCGGAACAGCAGCCCCCCGAGCGCGTCGGCGGTCTGCGTGGAGACCGTTTCGCCATCGGAGCGCAGCAGCGACATCTGCGCGCTGGGCGCCAGACCGGTGACGTAGACCTGTTCGACGCTCCCGTGGGCGCTGAAGGCCGACGCGCTCGCGGCCGCCACGAGCCAGACGGCGGTCAGCGCGAGCGTCGTGACGGCGACGAGGCGCATACGACGCCGGAGCGCCGGCGCCCGCACGAAGCGGCCCGCGCCGCTCACGCGGCTCGGCGAGCGACGATCACCGCTCGCTGAATCGGCACGAAGCGACACCCTCCCGTCCCACGCGTCCCCCATGACCCGTCCATCGTACCGGCAAATACCCGGTTGCGGCGGCGGTCTTGTGCGGGGACGCCGGCTTTGCCTCGAGCCCTCACGCTCATTCGAGTACGCGGTCCGCGTGCTAGGTGCGACGTGGCGAGTGGCGCGCTCGCGCCCGTCGTTCGCAGCTGACCCGACGGGCACGCGCGTGCTTGTAACGGGCGCGGCAGGCTGTCAGCCGGCGCGCGAGCTCCTGCCTGCGGGTCAGCCGCCTGGTTTTGCTGGCCTTGACGGCGGCGCAGCCCTGGACGGCGACCTTGACGGTCTCGTTGACCGCGGTGCCGTTCTGGCCGGTGAGCGCGGTGGGGATCGTGAGGTGTTGCCCGCACAGGCTGTAGTGGTCCTTGAGCGGCAGGTTGGTGGTGAGCGCCGAGTGCGGTCCCTCGGGCAGGGTGGCTTCGACGGTTTCGAACGGGACGTCCGGCACCGACAGGAAGCTCGAGGTGGTGACGCCCTTTTTGATGGCGGTCTGGCCGTCGAGGATCACGGTGATGCCTTCGCCCTGGAGCACGAGCTCGGCGTCGGGCCAGGCGGCGTTCCCGTGCGAGACCAGATAGATCGGACCGGCGACCGGGTTCCGCAACACCGGAGTGTGAACGACGGCGGTGCCGATGTCCGAGCCTTCCGGACAGTCCGCGGGGTTGGCTTCGAAGACGCTGGCGATACAGGCTTTCTGGATCGTGGTGAGCCGGGCGGGCAAGGTCGAGGGGATCGTCAGGATCGTCTTGGCGACGTGGGCTTCGCCGGTTTTGGATTTGAAGGTGAGCTTCAGGCTGGCGCCGTCGGCTTTGCTGGTCTTGCCCTGCGCGCCCGCGCTGACACTGGGTTTGAACGGCAGGCTCTGACAGCCTGTCGCCTGGAACGGGGTCGAGCGCGTCGCGGTGGCGCCCTGCGCCCCTGTGAGCGTCGTGCTGATGCTCATCGAATCGCAGTTGGTGGGGTTGAACTGGAAGTCGGGTCGGTCGACGGTTACGTTGAGCGTTTTGATCTGGGCGGGGACGCCTCTGAGGATGGTGGGAATCGGGTCGCTGGTGATCGTGACCTGTGCGGTGTGCGGGTTGACGTCGATGCGCGAGCGCACGGTGACGACGCCGAGGTTGAACGGGCCGGCGACCGCGGGCGTGACCACCTCGATCCCGAACGGCGCGCCCTCGTAGGGCCCGGTCAGATAGGCGGTTCCGGGCAGCGCGACCGGTTCGCTGCCGATGCCGGCATAGGCCGTTGAGTGGCCGATCAGGCTTTCCGGACCGCACTGGTTGTGCGCGGCCTGGGGTTCCGGGCAGGGCGTGACCGACGCGAGGATCGCGGCGATCCCCGGCGGCAGCTGCAGGCTGATCGCACGCAACGCCTGGTTTCCGTCGGGATGTTCGAGCGTCAGCGTGAATGAGGTGAACGCGTCGGCCTGGTTGCTCACGGAGCCCGCCTGCACGGCCGGCTGAAACGGTTCGGAGCTGCCGCAGGGGGTCCCCCCGGCGCCGGTGGTGATCGGAAAGCTCGTTTCGCGGGTCTGCGGCACGGGGCTCGACCAGGGCGTGAATGACGCGAGGGTGGTGTAGCTGCCGCACAGCGCCGGCGTCGAGAGCGAGGCGCGGGGGCCTTCGAAGAAGTGCAGGCTCAGTTTCTCGAACGGGACCTGCGGGGTGTTTGCGAACGTGCTCGTGGCCTGGCCGGTTTCTTCGTTCAGCGAGACTTCGCCGGCGAGCTTGACGCGGATCCCCGAGACGGGATCTTCGGCGAGGATGTACAGCGCGACCAGCGAGCCGAACGGGTTGTGTTCCTGTTCGGCGACGTACACGCCGCCTTCCAGTTCGTGTTCGAGGTCGGGCGACTTGATGCGCACGACTCCGACCTTCGAGGCGTCCGGGCAGCTCGCGGGCGCCGCGGAGAAGCGCAACGGTTCGCCCCCGCCGGGGGAGAAGGGGTCGCTGCTCGCGCCCGCGCCTTCGTAGCCGATCTGCGCCTCCGAGCAGGCCTGCAGCCCGTTCGCCGCGGAGGGGTTCAGCTGCACTCCGGCGGGCAGCTGAACCGTGGTGCTGCGCACCGCGGACTCGCCCAGGCCGTTCGCTTCCGCGGGAAGTTCGACGTTGACGTTCATGCCGGTTGGGGTGCTTGCGCTGGTGACGCTCGCCGCCGCGGCCTGACCGTCGCCTTCGCCGACGGGCTGGACGGCGATCGAGGGATCGAACGGCACTGCGCCGCAGCCTTCCAGGCTGGCGAGCGGTTCTGCGAGGCCGTTCTTGAATGCGTATTCGCTGTTGAGCAGTTCGCCGTTCCAGGCTTCGCCGTTCATCTGGGTGGCGAGTGGGCCTGTGCAGGATGTCGGGAGTGTCAGGAAGGGGGTACTCGGACGTTCGACGGGCGGTGTGCATGTTTCGCCGTTGACTTCTTTGCCGCGGATGCATGCCCAGCCGCGGGAAGCATCATGGCTGGGACTGTCCGGTTCGCCCCATAGCGTGACCTGGCTACCGAGTATCTGGCCGAGCTCGGTGATGTTGCTGATGTCGACGTCCACGCCGTAGTCACCGCTGGTGCGCACGGAGGTGTCGAGGATCGCCTGGACTTTCGAGGCCTCCAGTCCGAAGCGGGCGGGCTCTCCCGGTGCGGGCACGAGGTTGAAGACGGGAACCGTTTCGATCTCGCGGCCGCCGTCCTGGGGGAGGTTGAGGCTGACGACCGCTGTGCCGATCGCTGTGGTGGCTGGGCAGGCGTTGGCGTTGCTGTCCAGCGTTGTGGAGAAGTCCACATCCGGGCAGCGCGCGACTGCCTGGGGGTCGCCGAGTAGTCCTGGGGGGAGCCGGAAACTGAGGTTTCTCGGGAGCGCGGGCGCGCCGGGCTGGTCGTCTGCGGCTTCCAGCGTCTGGTTCAGATCGAGTGTGGTCGTCAGCGCGAATGGGCGGGAGCCCGCCTGGATATCGGCCGAGCCCTGTTCGCTTTCCGGCGTCAGCTGATAGCCGGCCGGTCCTTCTATCCCGAACGGCGTCGGTTCGTCCTGTACGGTTATCGGACGGCTGATCATCGTTGGCTGCGGTCCTTGCGCGGGGGCCTGTCCTGTTTCCGCGACGGCTTCTCCACCGGTTATGCTGAGGGTGTTCTGTTCGCCCGACGAGGCGTCTGCTGCTACTTCGACCGGGATTTCGAGTTGCAGACGGTGGTAGGGCGTGATTGCGACGAGTTCGTCCGTGGAGTTGCAGGAGACTTCTTTGCGGGCCGACCCGTCGATTTGGCATTCCAGCTCGATTTCGTGTCCGGCGTGGCCGCCGCTTTCCCACAGCTCGCCTTCGAGTCCACCGACCTGTCTTTGCAGCGCATCTGCGGGGACCGTCAGGCCGCTTGGAAGCTTGTCGGTGATGCTCAGCGGCCTGTTGCTTGCGTTGATCGCGGCGTTCCCGAGATTGGTCGCGATCGCGATGATCTTGCCTTCCCGTCCGGGTAGTAGGTAGCTGGGCGCCGCGCGGGATTCCAAGGACCATCTCGGCGTTCCCGCGATCGCGTCGCTCACCGGCGACGCAGCGAGCACCAGCGCGCCAGCGACCGTCAGCGCGAGTGAACGTGCGATCGCGCGTCGTTGGTGGCGCGTCACTTCTTCTCCTTGCCGGTGCGTTTGATGGCTTTCTTCTTTGCGCTCGTTTTGTGCGCGTACTTTTTGCGTGCTCGTTTTTCGCACATAACGCGGTGACGCCTGTCTTTGTCTCTGTGGCACTGTTTGAGCGCGTTGGCAAGTTGTTGTGCTCGCGTCGGCGGTTTCGGTTTGGTCCTCGCCTTGATGCTGGGGCTCGCCGGCGTCTGCTGTTTGACGGTGTTGCCCGGGCCGCTGACGGTCGCGCTGAGCGGCGGGCTGACGGACGGTTGTGTGAACGTTCCGGGGCTGCACTCCTGTGAGCTTTCGCACCGAGGTTCTGCGTGTTCTTCTGTGCTGTGACATGGGGCTTCCGGTGTGCATACGTGCGCGTCGTAGACATCGAAGTTGGTGTCGTGATCGGCGGCGCTCAGGGGTTGTGCGGTGAGGAAGAACGCGTCGTCGCCGTCGTTGCTGGCATCTAGGAACGCCGATTCCTGTGCGGCGGTACCGGAGGAGATCAGCGATACACACCCGTCTTCCACGCCGCAGCTGCCGAGGTGGTTGGGCTCGTACTCGTAGACGTCCTCCTTGCCGTTGGTGGCCTGCGGTACGAGCTGATCGGGACTGTCGAAGAACAGCCGGCCGGCATCTGAGAGGTAGCGAGGTTGACGAATCGCGCCGTCTACCCCCAATGGTGTCCAGCCGGGGATGCTTCCGGCCAGGTATTGGCCTTCCCAGTCCTCACGGCGGTCGACGAGCAGTCCTTCGCCTTCGCCAGCATGCGGCGTGTCCAGCACGCCCGTCGACGGCCCATCGGTGTTGCACGAGGCGCAGACCAACAGCTTTGAGCCCGCAGCATACAGGTAGACCTCCTGGTCGCGGACGCTTTCTGACTGATGGTTCACGTCGATGTTGTCATAACCGGTGAGTGGCATGTCGGACATGAATGCAAAGTATTCGCCGTTTGGTGAAACGCGGGCGGTCAGATCCGCGAGGTCTGGACGCTTCTCGACGTGGTTGCCCGTTCTGCCCGGCCCCTTCAAGCTCCCCCAGTCACCGGAGTCTTCGTTTGAGAGGTTGGCAATCAGCGTGATCGCGCCGTCACGCCAGAGATACAGGTTGCAATGCTCTTGCGAGGATGGTGCCGTTTCGGTTTCGCAATCTCCCTGTTCGGCGTCCGGCGTGAGTGCTCCGTTTGCGACGAAATACACGGAGGACCCGTCTTCGCTGATCCCCGGAGCGACATTGAGCACTTCAGCACTACCACTTGACGCCGAGGGCGTCAGATCTTTTAGATCGCACGACAGTTTTTCCTCAGCTTCGACTATTTCGCACTCGTAAAGATCGGCCGGGTTGTCTGTCGCGCCGAAAACGGGGTGTTGGCGTGATTCGCTGTTCAACGGCGCCGTGTCTGTGAAGAACACCTTCGACCCGTCGCTGCTGGCGCCCTGGAACGCCACTTCGCTTTCCGCCGGTACCGGTTCGGCGACGCCCTGTGCCGCGTTGATCTGGATCGTTTCTTTCCTGAGTGTGTCGCGCATGTAGAGCGCCGGCGCTTCGTCTCCTTCGGTTTCGGTTCCTTCTTCGTTGAGCTGCGCTTCTTCGGCCCAGAAGAAAACACGCGTACCATTGTCCGACACCGCGTTGCGGACATTGACGTTCTCATAGCCAAGTTCTGAGGCAAACGCCGGTGCTTGACCCGGAAGCACGCTCACGAGCTGCACGTGTCCGCCGGCTTCCCACTCGTACAAGCCCGGCGCCGAACCCGCCGTTAGCGGCACTTCCCCGGATTCGAAGACGACATCGCTCAAATTGGGGGTCGCGTCGAGAAATTCGAGCTGCCCGCCGAATCGCGTGTTCGCCGTGTCGGACACCGGCGTGATCAGCGGCACATAGCCGGGAGCGCGAAAGCCGGCGTCTGCCTGCGCTTCGGCATACATGGTGTCTTCTGCCGCTTCGGGTTCCAGCGGCGGGTCGTCGCGGACATACAGCGTCTTTTCGCTTGCACCGGGCGCCAGCGGCGGGGCTTCGAACGGTTCCGCTTTGCCGCCCGGCGGCTGCACCAAGCTGAGCGCCAAGTCTTCAGAGAAGAACCGGTACTCCGACGGTTCGTCCGCTTCGATGCCTTCGCCCTTTTCGTGCGGCGTGACGATGTCCTGCGAAGACCAGCCGCCCGCACCACGGCTCGAAAGGATCTGTGTCGGTTCCGGAGAACGGTTGCCTTCGGGCTGCGCAACGACGGGCCCATTCGCCACGTAGGTGACCGCACTGCCGTTACCAGCCGCTTGTATGAGACTGCCTTCCTTGGCGAGCGGTTCGAGACCCGAACCGTCCTTTTCAGATGGAGAGACCATTTCCCACGCGCGACCGTCAGCGAGCACGCCGGCAGACGTCGGCAATGTGGTAATGCTGGCGAAGCTGTCCCCCTTTTCGGCTTCCCCTTCCCGATTTCGCGCAATGATCCGGTAGTAGTAAGTCGTGCTCGGCTTCAGGTTCGTGACTTCGACGTCGACAGGCACATCGCCAAAGCCCGCACCGATGATCCGCGCAGACGACGGTGTGCTCACGCATGAGGACGGACTTGTCATGCAATCGGCCGTGCCATACTGAAAGTAGTATTCGCTGCTCAGACCCTCGGGATCGAGCTGCGCACTCAATCGCACCGATGTCGGCGTCAGATCTTCCGCACACACGGCCCGCGAGAACGCCTTGCACGCAGACACGCCGTCGATCACGGGCTTACCGACCGGTTCCGGCTCGAACACGTCGACCCTGTCCGCGGCGGCGTCGATGACGTACAGATTCCCGGTTCTCGAGTCGATTGCGATCCCGGCGCCTCGCTCGAGCTGTCCGGCACCAAAGCGTTGAATCAACGCGCCGCTCGCACTGAAAGCCGTGATCGCGTTTTCGTTGTCGATGTAAACGTCGCCGCTCGCGGCTTCACCCAGAGGCGTGTTCGCAGTACTCGCCTCGTCGACCGCCACACCTGACGTCTTCTGCGCGTCGAGCGCGCCGATCGCCGGTTCTTCATCGTTCAGCGCCTCTTCGACGCTCAGCTTGCCCGCGACGACTGGACGCGCGTACCTGTCCGGCGCCGGTTCGCCTTCTTCTTCCTTTTCGCGTTCGACAACCGCCGGACATTCACCTTCGCCGGTCAGCAGTTCATGATCGACATAGAACGCTTCGCCGCCCGCATCCACGCCAAAGCCGGGTTTCGGACACGCCAGCGGTGACCACAGCACCGGTTCGACCTCCACCGGGTGGCTGGTGTCGGTGAAGCCTTCGATCACGCCCGTTTCTTCTTCTTCACCGCGATACAGCCAAACCCGTCCATCGCGGTCGGTCGCCACACCATCGAGCCTTCCTTCTTCTTCCACCGGAAGCCTGCCGAGCGCTTTTTCGCCGCCGGCCGTGAACATCTGAACGTCCGGACGTTTCGCCGACCCGTCCGCACCCACATACACCATCCCCGTACCGCCCGAGGAGTTGTCGACCGCTAACGCCCCCGGTTCTTTGAGCGCGCCCTTGCCCGTGCCCGCGATTCCGGCATGACAACCGCTCGTGCAGACCTCGTATTCTTCTTTGCCGTCGCTCACCCCCCAGCCCCACGCCGCCACGAACGCGCCCGTTTCGCTGAACTCCTGCACGCGATGATTGCCGCGATCGACCACGAACACATCGCCGCTCGCTTCATCGACCGCGATGCCCGCGCCTTCGCTGAGCTTGAAAGCGCCGCCGAAGCGAAACTGGCCCGCGCCTTCGCCTTCGCTACCGAACGAAAACCCGTACACGTGCCCACGCTGGGTCAGCGCAAGCGCCGGCGCCGCGCACGCAAGCAGGCCGAGCACGACCAGGCACAACGCCGCCGCCGCGCTGGCACCGCTACCTCTCCTGAAGCTCGGCTCTCCCATAGCTCTATTCCAGCTCGTCAAACGCCGCGGCTTCGTCGCGGAGAGTGCCCGCGCGGAGCCACCGGCCCGCGCGCAGCACCCTCTCGCCACGACATGCAGTCACACTCGCTCAGGCGCCGTCATCGCCTAGATGACCGTGTTCACCTCGAGCGGTTCTTCGGCCGTCTGGACGTTCGTGATCGTCTGTCCAGCCTGTTCGAATTCGGTCGCGCCGATTTTGCTGATCAGCACGTCCTTGACCTTTTCGGTTTTCGACGTGTCATAGTATTCCGGTTTCTGTTTGCCTTTTTTGGCCGTGAACTTCATTTCGACTTTCGTTTCCGGTTTGTTCACTGGGAGATTAGTCAGCACCGAACCCTTGACTTTCACGTTCGCCGGTCCGCACTGGAATTCAGTGAATAGTTCTCCCGACTGCGGGACGAGATCTATCGCGACCTTCTTCCCGAATTTTTCCCAGACCAGGCTGCCGGCGAGGGGAACCGTCACCACTTCGCCTTCCGCCTTACCCGGGCTCACGCATTTGTACCCGAGCGATTCACACCCGGTGAACGTCACGTTGATGTTGCCGACAGTTTTCGGCGAGGTGAATTCGCCCGAGGACGCCTCGGCTTTACACGTAACCTTGTTCGCTTTGACCGTTTCGAGCGTTCCCGTGCCACCAACACCCGTGAATTTCTTCTTCAGCGCGCCCGCTTCCCATTCAAAGCTGCCAACCTTTTTGCCTTTGGCTTCCTTGGTGCACACATCGTTCGTGTACTTGCCTCCCGCGTGGGAGACGCAGCGCCCGACTTCCGGGGCTTCCAATGCCCACGCCGGCGCCGCAACCGCGACACAGGCAAGCAGCGCCACCACTATGCCGGCGCCCATCGTCCTCAAACACCTCATACACCCTCACCTTCGATCTGGTTGTCTAAAAGTTCGCCCGCATAGAGCCCATCGCCATTGCGATGGGCTCTATGCACATCTCTGGACTAGCCGGACCAGGTCCTGGCCAGTTCCTTTCGCATCTGGCTAGAGTCCCGCTCCCCGGGCTTCTTCCTCCGCGTCGCGCCCGTCCTGCGCAAGTTCGCCTGCGAGGACGGTCGCGTTGTGACCCGCTTCCGAAGGCAGGCCCGCCGCCGCGTTCACCGCAGCATCCGCGCCGCCTCCGATGCCGCAACCGGTCACTCCCGGCGCCGCGAATGAGTTATCGACCAGTTTACCTTCGACGATATGGACGATTTCACCTTCGTTCGTGCTGAACAGGCTGCCGGGCTTGCCTTCGAGAGGTTCGTTTGGCGGCGGCGGACTCGTCGTGCCCGTCGTGTATTTGATCTGAATCGGATCTGAGTTGGAGCCGTCGTAGCACGTGTTGCCGAGGAACGGATTGCTCATCTTGATCTGCACCGGCAGCCCGAGCGCCTCACCGTAACCCTCCAGCAGGTCTACCTCGTTCAGGAAAAAGCCGCTTGCCGGTCCGACGAGTTCGATCGTCACCGTAACCTTGGTCTTGCCTGCCGTGACGTACTTGTTGTACCGTTCCAATTCTTTCGGTGACAGCAATTCCGGATCCACCACTTCGGTCAAACTAGGGGCCGGCTGGGCAGCCTTCGACAACACCTGGTTGCCATATTCTGGTCCCTCAAACAGTTCGGGATTGAATTTGCCTCCGGAGTATTTTAGCCCTGCTTCTGAACCACATTCCCAGTAAATTTCATCTCCTTCAGCGCATTCCTGTGATCCCTCGCTGTGCTTCCCACCCTGGAGAATGATCGGCTTGGTGAAATGTACGACTATATTGCCGGCCTGGAAATAGGTTTCGTCGTTCGACTCTCCCCAGACGCAACCAAGGTTCCCTTCATCCGCCAGTGGACAGTTTTCGAATTTCAGCCATTCCTTGGGATTGTTGCTTCCGGGCTTGGGAGCTTTCTTGGCGAGCGCCGAACCCGCGGTCGCTGCGCTCATCGCGAACAGCGCGACCAGGCACAGTCCCAGTATCCTTACGTGTCTCACTTTTCCACTACTCCTTTTCCTCTCGGTAACGATTGACCGGCCCAAGCGCTGCCGTCGGCAGCCCAGCCGGTCTTTGCAACCACAGACGGACGACCCCGCGGCATCGCTGCGATCCGCCAGCTGTCGTCGCGCCTGCCCTCTCAGCGGCCCTGCCGCGCACCGCGCGCGACACGACCCCGAAAAGCTCTCGTATACCCACGGGCGCTTCATCGCCCGCCCCTGATGCGCGCGGCGGCGCGCCTCGGGGCGCGCTCCGCGAAGCTCTCGCCGAGCAGTCCGAGAACACGATGGCCCGAGGAGGTCAGCAGCCACGCGTTCGGTTCACCGCGCGCCGCGCCGACTCCCACGTTCTCGATCACTCCCCGGCGCTCGAGGCGCGCGAGCAGCTTGGAGGTCTGGCCCTCATCGGCCAGCCCCGCCGCCTGCGCGACCTCACGGTTGTTCGAGTACGGCGCCTGCGCGATCGCGCGCAACACGAGCGTCGTGCGATGCGTGACCCTGATGGGAAGTTGGTCCGCACGAGAGATCGTTTGCGAGCGCGTGAGCTTGGACTCGGACGCCAGCGCCTCAGACGTGCCGGATGGCCGACCCTCCAGCTCGGCCTGTGCCGCGGCCTGACCGAGGTACGGCGCGACGATGAACGCCATCAGCGACGGCGCCAGCTCCACCAGCTTGCCGCCATCGCCTTCGAGCATGCTCGTGCGGATGACCGAGAACACGCCGCCGACGACCAGCTCGCCGCTCAGTGTGTCCAGCAGCATCGGCGAACCGGCCGCACGACCGTTGCCGCCGGCCTGGGCGACTTGCCCGCGACGTGCGAGCAGGGCCGAGAGCACCTCGTGCAACCGCTGCCTGCACTCGAGCGTCACCGCTGCGTTCACCGGCGTCTCGAGCACCAGCATGCGCGCCCAGGACGGCTCGTCATCGAAGAACCCCAACATCGCGACCAGGCCCGCGCGCATTTGCTCGAGCCAGGCCTGCTCGCTCGCTGTCGCTTCCGCTACGGTTTGCGACAGTCGTTCCAGACCCTGCTCGAAGGTCGCGCGATAACACTGCTCGACGGTCGGGAAGACCTCGAAGAGGACGTTCTCCGCGACGCCCGCGCGCGTGGCCACCGCATACACCAGACGGGGGTCACTCGCGCGTTAGAGCCTTATTTTTCAGGACCCCTTGACAAACCTGGCGGCGTATGTTCTTCTTTTTCCCACAAGCCGGGCTTGGGGAAGACGACAGAAGAGCGGCTTGGAGGCGGGTCTCGAGCAGGCAAGACGAGATCGCCACGAGAGGCGCAAGAGGGAATCGGCGAGAGGGACGACGGAGGGAAACGAGCAGCATCATGGGAGACGGGATCAAGATCAACCGCGTGGCTGAGCGCTTTTCCAGCCACACGCTCTCCCACCAGAAGGCTGCTCGGCGCAGGACTTCCGGGCCTTCGGGGTACACCGCGGCTGTGCGCGAAAGGCTGATCGCCGCGATGGTCGAGGTGGTCGCCGAGGGCGGCGACCCCCGTCTGGTGTAGTCGCGGGCCCTGCCGTAATCCCGCATCAGGACTGAGGTTTTCGCGCCACGTCCCACAGACGTCCCACGACCGCGACCGCCCCGGCCCCGGTCCAGCGAGGCAGCTCCTGGAGCGGGCCGGGCGGCGCCGGCGCGCATCGCGAGCGCGCTGATGATCCGGCTCGGGGATGCCGGGGCGCCGATCGTGCGACGCGGCTAACGCCGCTGTAGACTTGTTGGCAGGCCAGGCGACAGGAGATCGCCGGGTCGGTGGCGGGCATCGATGCGCGCTGCGCGCGGGTGCGAGAGGAAAGGGAGCGGATGATGAGACGGACAGCAAGCGTCGGGGTCGCGCTGGCTGGGGCTTTGGCGCTCAGCACGGTCGTTGCCAGCGTGGCCGCCGCGGCAGCACCCGAATTCGCAGGATCATTTCCTGACGCGTTTACGTCGACCACCAGGACCGCGACGCTTGAAACGGTCGGACGAAACAAAGGGCACTGCAAGGCTGCCACGGGCAGCGGAGAAGTCAGCGGTCCCAAATCGCTGCTTATCACCCTCACCTGGACGGGCTGCAAGAAAGCCAACCTCAACTGTCAGAACACCAGCAAAGCAGGGGTGATCGTCACGGGACCCCTCGCGGGCACGCTCGGCTACGTGACCGAACGGCCCAAGGTGGTCGGCATAGATCTGTCATCGCCGACCGGCGGCCAGGTGTTCAGCTTCACCTGTGGGGAAGACTCAGGCGTCGAAGTGTACGGCTCGGTGATAGGCAAGGTCTCCCTGAAGGAACCTATTACGTTCAAATTCACCCAGAAGGAAGGGCACCAGCGCCTCACCCACCTGCTGGGCGGCCCTGAAGATGTGCCGATGGCCAGCCTGCTGGGCGGCCCGCTGCAGGAAGCGGGCATCGCCACCGCAGTCGCGCTGACGTTCGCGACACCAATGAAGGTCATCGCCTGAGCGATTCTCGAGACGGCTCGCACAGTCACGCCGACTTCCAAGGCCACCGTGGGCGCACGAGCCGGGCCTCGAACGCGAAGCCGCCGAGGTACTCGAGGAGCTCGCGCTGCAAAGGCCGCGTGAGCCGCGTCCGACTCAGGGCTCGGCCCTCGGATCGATGATCCTGACGCCGGCAGCATCGAAGTCACGGCGGTTGAGCGTGGCGAGCGCCAGGCCGTGCGAGAGCGCGGTCGCCGCGATCAGGCTGTCCTTGACGGGCATCGCTCGTCCGGCCGCACGCAGCGCCGCCAGCAGCTCCGCCCAGCGCAACCCGGTGGATGGCTCCCACGAGATGCACTGCAGCCTGCGCACTCCCTCGTCGAACCAGCGCTCGAGCCTGGCCCGTCGGCGGCCGCGGGGGAGCAACAGGATGCCGAAGCGAATCTCACCGAGGATCACCGGATCGACGGCGATCTGCGGCTCATTGCTCTGAAGCCATCCGATGACACGTGAATCGGGCTTCGGCTTGGTCGCCTCCGACAGGACGTTGGCGTCGACCAGGTACCGAGCCATGAGAATGCCTACAGTGCGTCGGTCTGCCTACAGGGCGTCGGTCGACTCCGACTCGATCTCGACGAACCAGTCGTGCTCAGGACACGAGCGCAGCCACTTCACCACGCCCCGATTGGGCGGCGGCGTGAGCCGAGTGAGCCGATACTCGTCCGGCCCGATCCGGTCCACCTCGAACTCCTCCCCGGGCTCGATGCCATCCGCGGCGCGCAGCTCCGCGGGAAGCACGATCTGGCCCTTTGTCGAGATCGAGGTACGCACAACCCGTAAGATAGCATCTTACGCGCCTGGTCTAGTTGAATCCGACGGTCCGCCGGTCAGGTTGCCGAGCCTTCAGGTCGTGCGTGTTCTTCTCTTGGACGAGTTGCCCTTGAGGGAGTAGCGCCTTCGTGCCTTTCGTTCGCAGCTGGCCCGGCGGGCGTGCGAGTGTTTGTGGGCGTTGCGGCAGGCTTTCAGTGCGCGCGCGAGCTTCTGCCGCCGGGTGAGCCGTCTGGTTTTGCTGGCCTTGACGGCGGCGCAGCCCTGGACGGTGACCTTGACGTTGTCGGTCAGGCTGGTGCCATTCTGGCCGGTGAGCTGGGTGGGGATGGTGAGGTGTTGGCCGCAGAGGCTGTAGTGGTCTTTGAGGGGGAGATTGGTGGTCAGCGCCGAGTGCGGCCCCTGCCGCAGAGTGGCTTCGACGCTTTCGAACGGCGCGTCCGGAACCGACAGGAACGAGCTGGTCGTGACACCCTTCTTAATCGCGGTCTGGCCGTCGAGAATCACCTCGATGCCTTCACCCTGCAACACGAGCTCGGCGTCGGGCCAGGCGGCGTTGCCGTGCGAGACCAGATAGATCGGCCCGACGAGCGGGCTTTTCAGCACAGGCGTGTGCACGATCGCGGTGCCGATGTCGGAGCCTTCCGGACAGCCGGCCGGGTTCGCTTCGAACACACCGGCGATACACGCTTTTTGAATCGTGGTCAGCCGTGCCGGCAGCGTCCCGGGGATCGTGAGTACGGTCTTCGCGACGTGCGCTTCGCCGCTGTGGGATTTGAAGGTCAACTTGAGGCTGGCGCCGTCGGCTTTGCTGGTCTTGCCCAGGGTTGAGGCGCTGACCGTGGTCTTGAAGGGCAGGTTCTGGCAGTTGGAGACCTGGAACGGCGAGGACTCGTTCGTGCTCGCGCCCTGGC
This sequence comes from Solirubrobacteraceae bacterium, assembly GCA_035507415.1. Lineage (GTDB taxonomy): Bacteria > Actinomycetota > Thermoleophilia > Solirubrobacterales > Solirubrobacteraceae > Palsa-744. Next base: position 10,103 of record DATJOF010000031.1, on the reverse strand, counting down.
TGCCGGTGAGCCTGCCGGTGATGTCCATCGGGTTGCAGCTGGTGGGGTTGTACTCGAATTCGGAGCGGTCGACGAGTACTTCGAGTCTTTTGAGCTGCACGGGGATGCCTTTGAGGATCGTGGGGATCGCTTCGTGGCGTGGTCCGGGGTCGCTGGTGATGGTGACCTGAGCGGTGTGCGGGTCAATGTTGATCCGCGAGCGTACGTTTACGTAGCCGAGGTTGAACGGTCCCGCTTGGGCCAGGGTCCTTACCAGCAGTCCAAATGGCGCGCCGTCATAGCCGCTGGTCAGGTAGACCTGGCCCATCAGCGTGAACGGTTCGCCACCGAGACCGGAGGACTCGACGGCGTGGCCGATCAGGCTTTCTGCCCCGCACGCCCATTCCTGCCCCGGGGCAGGTTCGGGGCAGGGCGTGAGCTTGGACAACAGCGCCGCGATTCCGGCGGGCAGGTGTATCGATAGGCCGGTGAGCGCCTGGTCTGCGTCCGGGCGGGCGATCTGCAGCGTGAACGCGGTAAACGCGCCGGCCTGGAGGCTGGCGGAGCCGGCCTGGAAGGAGGGCGCGAACGCCAGTGGATCGGATGGGCAGGGTTCGCCGTCGGGACCTGAGGTGATCTGAAACGGCGGTTCTGATCCGGGCTGTCTGCTGGCACCCGACCAGGCCGTGAAACTGCTCGTGGTGGCATAGCTGCCGCACCACGGCGGGGTCGAAAGCGAGCCGCGGGGTCCGCCGAACAGCTGCAGCCGGAGTTCTTGGAAGGGAACTTGGGGAGTGTTCGTGAAAGTGGTGGTGATCTGGCCGGTCTGTTCGTCCAGTTTGCCTTCGCCGGCGAGCTTCACGTGCAGGCCGAGCTTTTCGTTTTCGGCGAGGATGTAGAGCGCGATCAGGGAACCGAACGGGTTGTGTTCCTGTTCGGCGAGATACACCGACCCTGATAGTTCTTCGGCGAGCAGGGGAGTCTTGATGCGGACGTTGCCGATCTTCGATGCTTCGGGGCATTGCGCGGGCTCGTTTGAGAAGTGCAGTGGTTCGGGTGCACCGGGGGAGAGCGAGTCTGAGCTTGCGCCGGAGCCCTGATATCCAATCTGTTCCTCTGTGCAGGCCTGCAGTCCGTTCGCCGCTCCGGGGTTGAGCAACACTCCTTGGGGTAGGCTCACGGTGGTAGCGCGGACGTCTGCATCGCCGAGCACACCGCTGGTCAAAGTGCCTTCTTGGGGTGCTTTGATGTTGACGTCGAGGCCAGTGGGGGTGCTTGCGCTGGTCGTGTTCTGGTCTTCTTGTTGTTGTGGTTGGATGTTGAGCTCGGGTTCGAAGGGGATCGCGGGACAGTTTTCGAGTTCTGTGAGTGGTTCGCCGAGCGGGGTTTTGAAGACGTATTCGTCAGCGAGCTCATCCGCGGTCCAGGATTCGCCTTGCATGGTCGCGGCGAGCTGGCCGGTGCAGCTGGTGGGGAGCGTGAGGAACGGGACCGTCGGATGGGGGTCGGGTGGCTGGCAGATTTCGCCGGCGCGTTTCTGATGTCCGGCGCGTAGGCAGTCCCAGCCGCGCGAGGCGTCGTGGCTGGGGTCGCCGGGGTCGCCCCAGAAGATTACCTGAGCACCCAGGACTTGGGCCGCGGCGGTCGCGTTGTTGATCGTCGCGCTGACTCCGTAGTCGCCGTCGGTGTGCACGGTGGTGTCGATCACGACGGGGACGGCTTCGGTCTCGAAACCGAAGCGGGCGGGCTCCCCGGCCGCCGGTTCGAGGTTGAACAGCGGGACGACCAGCGTTTTATAGGTGACAGGGCTGGGAGCGAGGATCGTGACGCTGGCGACCCCGATCGCCGAATCGTCCGGGCAGAGGTTGCGGATCCCGCCGGTCGTGCTCGCCAAGGTCGAGAAGTCGGTGTCCGAGCATTCTCCGGCGGCCGTAACGTTCCCGAGCAGCCCGGGCGGCAAGCTGAAACTGAGATCCTTCGTCAACGCCGGTGCGCCCGGCACGACACGCCTGGGCTGCCCCGGCAGCTGCACTTCAGCCAGCACCTGGTTGAACAGGACGGTGCTCTGCAACTGGTATGGGTGCGAGCCGGCCTGTGTGTCCAGAGAACCATCCTCGTTTTCGGCGGCGAACGCGAATCCGCCTTCTTCCACACCGTAGAGAACGGGTTCTTCACTGATCTTGACGGGCCGCGTCAACGAGGCTTGCGCCACCGGTCCGCCGCCTTCGCTGGCTTCGCCGCCTTCGACGCTCACCTCGTTGGGCAACGTCGCTGTCGTACCGTTCGGCTCTTGCACAGTGATCGGGATGTCCATTTCCAACCGTTCATAGGGCGGGATCGCAAGCGAAGTGCTGCACGTCACAATCCGCTCTTCGCCGGTTACCGCGCATTCCCAGGTCTCGGCCTCTTCTTCTGACTGGCTGCGCGCGAGATGGCCGCTCACCTCACTCGGATCGCTGACCCGCAACCCGGTGGGCAGCACATCCGTCAGCGTCAGGCGGCTCGCTTGCCCGCTGATCCCCGCGTCACCGAGATCGTCCGCGGCGACGGTGATGACGCCTTCCCCGCCCGGTGGCAGGTTCGTCGGCGCCGCACGCGAGGACAGCTCCCACCGTGCACCGCCCGATGCCGCAAGCGCCGAAACCGCATATGCCGCCGATCCCGAGCACACGAGCGCCGCCGCGCCCGCCAGCCCAACAACCGCTCGCGCCGCGCCAGTGAAGCTCATCGCCCGCTCCCCGAACGTCCCCTGGTCGCTTGCGTGGAGCCATGCGCCTTGCTCTTCTTCTCAGCCTTAGTGGTCTTGTGCGTGGATGTGGCGTATCGCTTTCGTGCCACGCGTTCGCACCTGTGCCGCTTACTCTTGGAGTGCTTGTAGTGCGCGCGACACGCCTCGAGCGCTTTGGTGAGCCTGTGTGCGAGTGTGAGCTTGCGCGTCGCTGGTTTGCCGGTGTTTTTCATTGCCCTGACGGTCTGTTTCGCGACGGGGGCCGGGTTGGCAGGTCCCGCGAAGGTTGCGCTCAGGGGTGTGCTGCTGCTCGGCGTGCTGACCGTACCGGGCTGGCAGTCGCTGGAGGATTCACAGCGCTCGGTGGAGGCGAGTGGATATTGCAGACACGGACTACTGGTGGTGCACACGTGCGCGTCATAGATGTCCACGGACTGGTCGGTGTCCGCGGCGACCAGTTGGCTCGAGGTCATGAAGAACACGTCATCGCCGTTTTCGCTTGCGTCCAGGAACGCCGATTCGCGATCGGATGTCCCGGACGAGATCAGCCCGACGCAACCGCCGGAGTCCTTGCAGCTGCCGACGCCTTCGGGCTCGTACTCGTACACGTCCTCCTTGCCGTTGGTGTCCTGGGGGACCAGCGCGTCGGGACTATCGAAGAACAAGCGGCCCGAATCTGAGAGGTACCGTGGCTGATACAGCGCCGCGGGCGCGGCGTCGCCGTTGATGTTAAACGTCCAGCCTGGGATCGAACCGGCCAGCCACCGTTCGTTCCAGATCTGTGGCCGGTCCACGAGCAGGCCGATGCCTTCCCCCGCGTTTTCGCTGTCAAGGACCCCGTGCGGCGCCACCCAGCCCCCGTCTTCTTCTTCGCTGCTGTTGCACGACACGCAGCTCAGCAGGCGGTTGGCGGCGTCATACAGATACACCTCCTCGTCCGCTTGACCGTTGAGCGCGTCCTGGGTCTGATAGCCCGTCAAAGGCTGCTCTGACATGAACGCCAGATAGCGGCCGTTGGGGGACACGCTCGCGGTCACGCTGCTCAGGTTCACCTGCGAGGGATGCAGTTCCGAGGTCGGCCCCGAGCCCCAGTCAGAGCCGTCTTCGCTGGAGAGAGCGGCGATGAACCGGACCTCACGTTTCCCGGGATCGGCGGGGTCTTCTTCTGAGACATACAGGTTGCACGTCGCGCCTGGGGGCGACGGTTCGCTCTCTTCCAGATCGCGCGCGCAGCGACCGGGCTTCGCGCCCGGTGCGAGCACGCCGTTGGCCACGAAATACACGATCGCACCGTTTTGGGAGCTTCCCGGGATCACGTTCAAGACGTCCGCGCTCGCGGACGGCGCTCCCGCCGTCAGATCGATCAGCCGGCCCCGCAACGGGTCCTGGCTGGTTAGTTCGAACTCGTATAGGTCGGCGGGGGATTCTTCGCCGACCGGTTCTTGGGCAGAGGTTTCGGTCAACCGTGCAGTGTCGGTGAAGAACACTCTCGATCCGTCCGCGCTCGCGCTCTGAAAACGGACTTCGCGTTCGGGCTGTTCTTCAGGGGGTTCGGGCACTTCCCCGCCGCCAGAACCCGATTCGATCGCCCCGTGGCCCTGTGCGGAGTTCAACCGGATCGTCTTTTCAAGCGCGATGTCGCGCATATACAGGCCCGTGCCGGTCCCGTCCGTCCACAACACGAGATTCCCGTCCTGGCTGATCGCGTTGCGTGCGGTGAGCCCTTCGAAAGCGCCGAGCGACGCTTCCAGACCTTCCCCGTCGGGCGCGGGACTGCCATTCGGCAACACGCTCACCAGTTCGAGCGGCTTGGCCTGCTGCCACATGTACAGCCCCGGACTCGAGGGATCTGCGGAGCTCAGACCAACCTTGGAATGAAACACCACATGCGAAAGGTCGCTCGTGGCACCCGCGATGTCCAACGCCCCACCGAAGCGTGTCTGCGCGGTGTCGTTCTGCGCGGTCACCAACGGTGAGAATTCCGGCGAGGCCGACGGCGGGTCGTTGCGCAGATACATCGTCTTTTCATACGCCAACGGCGACAGCGGCGGATGTTCGACGACGCCTTCGGTCTTACCCTCTTCGTATTCCGTCGGTGCGAGCAGGCTCCTGGACAGATCCGGACTGAACAGGTAGTACTCGCCCGGCGAGGGCACTAGCAACCCCCACCCATTCGTGTGCGGCGTTTCCAAACTGTATGTTTCCCATCCCTGGCTGCCCCGCACCGACATCATCTGCGACAGTTCAAACGCTCGGTTGCCTTCCGGTTCGCTCACCACCGGGCCCGCTGCCAGCCACGCCAATCGACTCCCATCTACCGACGCCTCAACCGCCCCCGCCCGCTGGCCGGTCATTGTGCTCACCGTCGAGCCATGCTTATCCGGCGGTGATACCAACTCCCAACCCCGACCATCGGGCAACACACCGGGCGACGGCAACGTCGAGAACGTCCCCCAGGAGGACGCCACCGAACCCAACCCGTTGTTCGCCACCACACGATAGAAGTAGCCGGTCGCCGGCTGCAGATCGTCGACCTGGGCGCTCACGCCCACATCCCCGAACCCAACCGGAACTTCACCCGCCGCTAGATCCGCGCAGGCCGAGAGGTCCTGCACACACTCGCTCGTGCCGTACTGAAACTCGTACTCCGTCCTTGCGCCCCGCGGATCGATCTGCGCCCGCAATCCGGCCGACCTCGGCGTCAAGTTCTCTGAGGACACGCTGTCCACCACCGGCTCGCCGGCCGCCGCTTCCGGACCGAACACCACGACCCGATCCGCACTCCGATCGGCGACAAGCACCTCCCCGGTGCTCGAATCGACCGCCACGCCGCCACCCGAGCTCAAATCGCCCTCGCCGAACCGTTGGATCGGCACCCCTTCGGAGGTATACGCCGCCACGCTGCTCCCGTCGTCCAGATACACATCCCCGCTCGCCGCATCCACCGCGACGCCGGTCGTGTCGTGATCGTCGAGTTCGGCGATCACGGTCCCGGCCAGCGGCAACGCGTCATCGAGCTTCGCCACCACCGTCGGGTCCGCCTCGCGTTCGGCTTCTTCACCGGGACATTCTTCAGCTTCGTTGCGCCGTTCATAGCCGACATAGAACGCGCTCGCGTCCGGCGCCACCGCAAACGCGCCCCTGGCACGACATTCAAACCGCTCTTCCATGCTGCGTCGCAACCCCGGCCGCCATTCCAACCGCGACTTCCCCGTCCCCGAGTCACCTTTTACAAACCCATCGATCACACCTTCTTCGTCCCAATACACCCACAACACCCCGTTGTCGTCTACATCTACACCCGAGATGCCTTCTTCGAATTCTTCTTCCCGTTCTTCCCCACCCTTTTCCTTGAACTTGAACACATGAATCTTCGCAATCACTTCACCGTTCGCCGGTGAATACACGAACAGCGTGTTCCGCTCCCCTTCTTCCACTTCTTCTTTCCCGCCCGCACCGGCCACATACACCTCACCGCGTGACGGATCCGCTTCATCAGAAGAATTGTCGACCGCTATCGGCCCCGGATCACGTACCGCGAACTGCGACACGTATTCGTATCCCCCACCTTCAGCACGCCTGAACACCTCGACCCGGTTGTTACCCGTATCCGACACATAAACCAGGCCGTCCGCTTCATCCACCGCTACAGCCGACGGCCCCGAGAACTGGCCTTCACCCACACCCGCCTTGCCGAACGTCGAACCCAACACATGACCCCGGCTAGCCAGCGCAAACACCCCAGGACACCACACCCCACACACCACAACCAGGATCACAACCATGACCAACATCGTTAGAACACCGCGACCTACCCCCGCGAAGCGACGCAACCGCGCTCGACTAGACCTTGCGTACAGTCTCTGCTTTCTCGTCATTCTCATTGTCGTCGTCTCACTCCCGCGATCACGCAGCCGAGACGTGCGTGGGAGCCCCCCCACTCCACACACACGCATCGCAGCACACACGCTGGATCACACGTACGTGTTGAGCTCCAGCTCTTCTTCGTTGTGTACCGTCGCAGTGATCTGCTGGCCGGATTTCGCCCAGCCCTTTTCTTCGAAATTCGCTTCGAGGATATCTTCAAACAGTTTCCCGCCTTCTTCATAATCTTTGACTTCCTGGAAACCATTTTTCTGCTTGTACTTCAACTTAAACGTCATCCCCATCTTATTCGCCTCCGCCGGCACCAGGATCGAGCCCCTGACCTTCACCGACAATTCCCCACAACTGAACGAAATGAACAATTCTTCGCCATGCGCAGGATACAGATCGAACGCCGCTTCGTGTTTCGCTTCGTTCCTCCACACGGCGCGACCTTCCAGTTCTTTCGTTTCCAATTCGCCCGCGGCGTGACCGGGCGATGTGCAGACGAACGGAGTCACTTTACATCCCGTGAACTTCACCACCAGTTTCCTTGCTTCTTTTGTACCAAAATATTCACCGGTGCTCGACTCGGCGTTGCAGCCAACGGCGTATTTCCCGACTTCCTGCAGGACGGCTTTCCCGCCCGTGCTAGTCTGCTTCAATTTCACACCGCCCGGCAACCATTCGTATTTCCCGGATTTCGTTTCACTCGCTTTCGTGCAGCCCTTATCCGTATACTTGCCGTTATATTTACCTTCAACCTTCGACACCTTCACACACCGGCCATATTCCGGCGCTGCCGCCCAAACCGCGGTCGCCGTGACCGCGTATGCTGCAATCGCCCCCGCCACGGCCAGCGCCAACACTCTCACGACTTTCATCATACACTCTCCTTATTTCACCTCGCGCCTCCACGTCTGGTAAACGTCTTACCGTCTCGCTTTAGCCACCAAGTGATTTCTTTACACATCAGCCGATGCCCAACGGTGCGTCGGCCCAATCATCCTCATGCTCGCTGGACTCCATTCCCATCGTCGCGGTGGGAGCGGAGCGCGATGCACTATTACTTAGCTCCAATCACTCCTACGGCACGTTCTTTTTTCAAACGCAGGGCGTTCGCAACGAGAGCGCAGCGATGCACGCCACGACCGTTAACCGTTTATTATAGTAACACCACTATCGCTTCAGTTTGTCGTCTATCCGCCGGTACGCGCGAGGCATCGTCATGCGCCGGCGTGGCGAGACCCCAGCTACGTCAGACTAGGACCCCGCCACGCGATTCGCTAACTTGCTCAGGCTTTACAGTTCGCCTTTTTCGGCACTTTCCTTGACAGTCGAAGTGGCGGCGATGAAAAGATCGCCTTTCAGCACTGTGATCCCGGTTTTCCACGGGTTGATTTCGAGCGCTTTTCCGATCGCGTTATCGACGTAGGATTCGTATTCGCCGCCACACCCGCTCGGCGCAGACCCGGGTTCTATGTGCCACCCGAGGTCGACAAGCGTGCTTTCTTTCAACTCGATGTTGGAAAGTACTTCGTTGAACTCTATCGATCCGGCCGACCCCGCTGCTTCGGTCGTGAGGTGCTGCCAGACCGGGTTTGCGTCGTTCCCCACATAGCAGGGTCCGCCGCCGAGTTTGGTCAGCCACGGTCCCGTGATTTTGACCTTCAAGGGCAGTTGGAACGCGTCACCTCGTTCCGCCACGAGATTTTCGGCACTAAGGGCGCCCAGTGTTTCGTAGAGTAGGTTGCCACCCGCGACTTCGATTTTGACGTACATTGCACTTTCCTTGCTCTTTACCGCCGCGGCGAAGCTTTCCTTCAGGGCTTGTGGCCATTCGGCTCCTGCTTGAATGAGCGGGGTGATTACCCTCAAACCGTTGGTGACCTTCAGTTCGGGCGCTTCCAGCGTTGAGCCACCATTCGTCGCAGGAGTGACAAAGTTTTCTCCGTTACCGGAGTTGTACGCTCCTCCCTGAAGGACGATTGGCTGGTTCAACTTGACGTTGATTTTGCCGAATTGGAAGAAACCGCCCTGGCTCCCTCCGCTCGTCCGGCCCACGTAGCAGATGCCTTCCTGTTCTTGTTCGTACGGGCAGTATTTGTACTGAGTCCACGTCTTTGTCGTGTAGGGATCCTTCTTTGCAGACGCTGACGTGGCCGCCACTGCTGCGATCACAAAGACCGCGGCCAGGCAGAGCCCGATGATCCTTATCTGTCTCACTGTGCCACTACTCCTTTTCCTCTCGGTATGATCGACCGGCGCCACAAGCCCCTTGTTGGTGACCCCTCACGACCGGTCGTCCTCAACGACAGGCGGCGATCGAGCGGGTGCGCCATCGCGAACATGCACCCCGTCACCTGCCTGCTCTCAACGGCGCCCGGCGCGCAACACGCGCGACGCTGCGCCGAGAAGCTCGTACTGACCAGCTCACGTCTCATGCTGCGCCGCTCGTCCTCGCGTCTTTTTGCTGTGACGCGCGCGACGGCACACTCGCATCGACCACCTCGATCGCGCGACGCCCCGAAGGGGTGAGCAGCCACGCATTCGGCTCGCCGCGGGCGGCTCCGATCCCTACGTTCTCGATCACACCCCGGCTTTCCAGGCGCGCCAACAGCTTCGAGGTCTGTCCCTCGTCGGCCAGCCCCGCTGCCTGTGCGACTTGACGGTTGTTCGAGTACGGCGCCCGCGCAATCGCCCGCAGCACGAGCATGGTTCGGTGCGTGACGCGAATCGGAAGTTCGGCCGCGCGTGCCGTCGCCTGGGCGCGCGCATTCGCGGACTCGCTTAGCGCGGCCTCGCTTACGCCAGACGGCTTGCCCTCCAGCTCGGCCTGCGCGGCAGCCTGACCGAGATACGGCGCTACGATGAACGCCATCAGCGACGGCGCTAGCTCCACCAGCTTGCCGGCGTCCTCTTCGAGCATGCTCGTGCGGATCACTGAGAAGACGCCGCCGATCACCATCTCGCCGGTCAGGGTCGCCAGCAGGGCGGGCGAGCCGGCCCTATGAAGAGCGCCGCGATAGCTGACGACATCGGCATTTCGCTCGAGCAGATCTGCCAGTACGCCATGCAGCCGCTTTTCGCGTTCGCACCTCAGCGCACCCCAGGGCGGCGTATCGACCACCAGCAAGCGAGTCCAGCGCGGCTCATCGTCAAAAAAGCCCAGCAGCGCAACGAGGCCGGAGCGGACCTGCTCGAGCCAGGTCTGCCCTCGCGCCGTCGCCTGGACCAGAGTCCGCGACAGCCGGTCAAGACCTTCCTCGCACGCTGTCCGATAGCACTCCTCGACGGTCGGAAAAACCTCACAGAAAGCCCTTTGTGAAACCTCCGCGCGCGTAGCCACCGTATAAACAAGACGGGGGTCACTCGCCCGTCAAAGCGCCTATTTTCAGGACCCCTTGACAAACCAGCCGGCGTATGTTCTCCTTCTTCCCACAAGCCGCACACGGGAAAAGCCGGAAAAGAGCGGCTTCAGACACGGCCTGCGAGGTAGCAGGACGAGGTCACCGAGAGACGCGCAAGAGGG
>DATJOF010000030.1:0-8258 GCA_035507415.1 Solirubrobacteraceae bacterium | reverse complement strand
AGCTCGCGCGCGTTGCGGATCGCCTCGATTCCCTTCTCCTCGTCGAAGCTTCCCCATTCGCCGCCGAGCTCCCAGGTTCCGAAGGCGATCGGAGAGACACTGAGCTCGGTCATCCCGAGCCTCACGTGCTCGAGCGTCTCGGTCGTCACGATGCCTTCGCCTCCTTCCGGTCCGCGATCTGCTCCAGGACCTCGAACAGCACCGCAAGATCGCGCCGGTCGTATCCAAGCTCGCTCGCCCGAGCGAGGACCTGCTCCGCACGCTCGGCGGTAGGCAGGGGGATATCGAGCGATCGTGCCGCATCGAGCGCGAGCTCGATGTCCTTGTGCATGAACGCGAGATCGAACCACGCGTCGTCGGCCGGCGGATCGAGGATCAGCGACGCGCGGGCGCGGAGCATCGGCGATCCGATCGGGCTTGCCTCCATCACATCGAGCGCCCGTTGCGGGTCGACACCGGAGCGCTTGGCGAGCAGCAGACCCTCGGCGAACGCGAGCATCTGGACCGCGAGGCTGATGTTGATCGCGAGCTTGAGCGCGAGCCCCTGCCCGTTGTCGCCCACGAGCGTCGGCGTGCCGAGCTCCCGCAGAATCGGCTCGACGCGCGAGTACGCATCCTCGTCGCCGCCGACCATGATCGTGAGCGTCCCCGACTGCACCTGCGGAACGCTCCCCGAGACCGGGGCATCGAGCATCGTCGCGCCTCGCTCTGTCGCGTCAGCCGCGAGCTCGCGGCTGATGCGCGGGCTGACCGTGCTCATGTCCACCCAGATCTTGTCGGGTCCGAGACCGGCGAGCAGGCCGTCGGTTCCCGTGGCGACCTCTTCGATCACGTGATCATCCGGCAGCGATGTGAACACGATGTCGGCAGCTTGCGAGACCGCACGTGCGCTCTCACACCACTCGAGCCCTTCGTGGATGAGCTGCTTCGCGGACTCGCGGCTCCGCGCCTCGCCGTGGACCGTGTAGCCGGCAGCGAGCAAGCGAGCGGCCATGTTCCCCCCCATGTGTCCGAGCCCAACGAAACCGAGCTTCGCGTCATTCGTGGCCATGTCAGGCACCTCCTGCGCTCGTCGAAGATGGACCAACGGGATGATTGCACCGGGGCGCAGACCGCGCACAGTCCGACGTCGCGATGAGGGCGAGCGTTGCCCGAAACCTCATATCGCCGACGTGGCGCAGGCTGCTCAGGAGGCGCTGTCGCTGATGTTCACAGCCGTCATCCCCGCGAAGTGGACCGGCTTGACGCCCGGGGAATCGATCACGCCCTTCGGCGGCGAAGGCGAGCCGGACACCGTCCGGCCTTGCGCGTCGTAGTCCAGGGTTCCGTTCGCGCGCTTCGCGCTGCCGGTGAGAGCGTACTTCGTGGCGGCCGACGCCGTCACGTCGAACGTCTTGCCGCCGGCCACCTGCAACTTGGTGGCGGTCGAATACGGCACCGCGGGATTGGCGCCCTGCCCCACGCTCGACGGGGTGATCGTCCACGTCGCGCCGGGTTCAGGTTCCTTGTCCATGAGCGAAAGCGTCGAGACGCTGAGAGAGCCCCCACCCGAGGCCTCGATCGCGGACGGCGTCTCGAGGGTGAGGTCGTGGGTGTTGGCTGGGGCCATCGCGGCCGAGACCGTGATCGGTCCGGCCTTGGTGCCGCCGATCGCCAGCTTCTTAGCGCTGACGGCGTTGATGTCGGCTGATGTGAGACCGAGGGTGTTCGACTCCTTGGTGCCGAGATCGATCGGCTGAGCGGCGCTCACGGGAGCCAGGGTGGCCGATCCCCTGGACAGCACCGTGCCGCCCGAGAGGTTCATCTGATCGGCCTTCAAACTGATCGTCCCGGCCCCGATCTGGCCGCTCGCAGCCAGGCCGGCCTGGGCGTGCTCGAGCGTGATCGAGACCTTGCCTTTGCCCGGTGCGGACGCAGTGCTCACATCGAGGCTGCCCGTATTGTCAACTTCGACATTCCCGCTGGACGTATCGGCGGCTTCGAGCTTTGCCATCGAGTTACGGGCGTTGGTCAACTTGACACCTTCAGACGCCACCGCCGACAGACCACCCGTTTCGATCGGGCCCGACTGCGTCAACGTCGCGGACTTGCAGCCACCTTCCCCACCATCATCCGCACGCACCACACTGCCACTCGCGCGAACGTTCGACACGTTCAACACCATGTTCCACGACGGCTGCGTCTTCGCACTCTTCACCACCAGTCCACAGCCGTCGTCGACTTCAACGTTCCCGCTTTCCTTCGCTTCCCCCTCAAAACTCGAAACCATGTTTTCCGAACTCGTCAAACTCACACCTTCAGACGCCACCGCCGACAGCGTCCCCGTCTCGATCGGCGCCGATTGAGAGATCGAGCCCGTCGTCTTCAGCGTGAGAGCGCTGGATTCCGGGCTGGCGATCGGGCTGGCGATGCCGATCGACGATCCGGGTACTTCGTCCGTGATGGTCGCGTTGCCTTCGCTGCTGAGGCAGCTTTCGACGGTGCTCGCGTTGAGGACGGCCTGTTCGCCGGTGATCGTGAAGGAGCAGCCGGACTGGCTGACTTCGCTGGTGGGCCCGTTGGAGATCGTCGCGGTCCGCGTCGGTGCGAACGCCCACACGCCGGATTGGAATTCGGAGAAGCTCGGCGCTCCGATCATCACGGTGCTGGCGTCGGGCGAGACGGCGACGCCGTAGCCGAACTGCGCGGCTCCAACCTCGCCGGTGCCCTCGTATTCGCAGTTCGAGGTGCAGTCGGCGACGAGCTTGGCGCCGTCCTGGGTCCAGGTCGATCCCGAGCGCTTGAACACCCATGCGCCACCGGTGGCGGCTTCGTCGCCGCGCGCGCCGATGACGGCGGTGTCGCCATCAGCCGAGAGCGCAGTGCTCGAGCCGAATTCGCCGTTCCCGCTCTCGCCGCTGCCCTCGTTGGCGCAGCTGCTCGCGCAATCCCCGACCAGCTTCGTCTGTTCTGACCAGCTCGAGCCCGAGCTCGTGAAGACCCATGCCGCGCCCTCGCCGCTGCTGTCGTAGTCGCCCGCGATCAGCGCCGTGCTGCCGTCTTCGGAGACCGCCACGCTGTTGCCGAATTCGCCGCTGCCGCTCTCGCCGCTGCCCTCGCCGGCGCAGCTGCCGGTGCAATCCCCGACCAGTTTGGCCTGTTCGGACCAGCTCGAGCCAGATCTCGCGAAGATCCAGGAGGCGCCGGCCGCCGATTCGTTGTCGGGCGCGCCGATCACCGCCGTTTCGCCGTCACCTGCAAGGGCGACGGCATCGCCGAAGTAGCCGTAGCTGCTCTCGCCGCTGCCCTCTTCGGCGCAGCCGCTCGTGCAGTCGCCGACGAGCGTGGCCTGCTGGGTCCAGCTCGACCCCGAGCGCGTGAACACCCACGCAGCGCCCTCGTAGTAGGCGCCTTCGGAGGTTTCGTCATAGGGCGCGCCGGCGATCAGCGTGTTTCCGTCCGAGGACAGCCCGACCCCCTGGCCGAAGATCCCGGACGTCGTCTCGCCGGTGCCCTCGTTGGCGCAGCCGCTCGTGCAGTCGGCCACGAGCTTTGTCTGCTCGCTCCAGCTCGATCCCGAGCGCACGAACACCCACACCGCGCCCTTGTACGCGCTGTCGCCCTCGGCGCCGATCGCGGCCGTGTCGCCGTCGGCGGACAGCGCCACGCTCTGCCCGAATTCGCCTTTTCCGCTCTCGCCAATCCCCTGGTTGGCGCAGCTGCTCGTGCAGTCGCCGATCAGCTCGGCCTGCTGGGTCCACGTCGAGCCCGAGCGCACGAACACGAACGCCGCGCCCTCCTCGTGGTACTCGCGTGGTCCGCCCACCAGGACGGTGCTGCCGTCCGAGGACAGCGCGATGTGCGCGCCGAAGGCGCCGTCGCCGACTTCGCCTTCCCCACCGAGGTCGGACAGCGGGGGGCCCTGCTGGATCAGCGGATCGATGCTGACCGGGTAGCGCGCAGCCTGCGCATCGACGTGCACGAGCAGCCGGCTGCCGTGCACGGACAGCCACGCGTGCAGGGCCCGACCGCGCGCATCGGTGGCCGCCAGACCGCGGTAGTCGAGCACGTGGCCGTCGGCGCCCGTCAGCACCAGCGCCTTCCCGCCTTCGCTCACGCGCGCGTGCACGTTCCCCGTCAGCGACAGCGACAGCGTCAGGGGGCCGCCGCCCGCCGGCGCGTGGCCGACCGTGAAACGCTGCTCGATCCCGAGCGGACCGTTGACGAACGACTCGCTCACGCCCGCGTAGGCGTAGACGACGCGGTTCGACTCCGCCCGCGGGCTGACGCCGGCCAGCGAGCTCAGCGAGCCCGCGGCGCCCACACCGGTCAGCTTTAGGCCAAGCCCCACCCCGCCCGCGGAGATGTGCGCCCCGGAGAGGCCAAACCGCGCGCGCAGACGCTGCGCGGCGTTGCCGGCAACGACCTGGCCGTCCTCGACACGCGCCGCATAGCCCGGCTCGGCGGCCCCGAGCGCAGCCGAGACGGGAGCCTGAGCCGCCAGCGGCAGTGCTCCAAGTGCGCGCGCATGCGCAGCCCGGACGGGAAGCGCGCGATGCGACTCCGACGCCAACTGCGACGCCGGCCACAGCAGCACGAGAAGAAGCAGCGCCGAGGCGACGATGGCGATCCGCCGCCCGCCGAAGCGCCGGCCGCGGCCGATCGCATCCCCCGCGCCGGCGGATACGCCGGCGCCGACCCCAACGAGCACCGCGCGGCGGCCAACCGCCGAGCAGCGAGCCGGAGGCGCGCAGCTCGCGCGCCGCAATCCCCGCACGCTCCCCGACGGCCCCCGCGCTGAGTCGCGAAAGCCGGGAGCGCCAGCCGTAGCTGCAACCCCCACCGAGCCCCTGCTCACGATACGAGTCTAACCGAGCGCGCAGACCGGCGTCAACCCCGCGGAGGAACACGCGGGAAGTACCGGACGTCGCCCTGTCGCGGCACAGCTCGCGTCGCTGCTGGAGCGGCTGAGACCTGACGCATGAGCCTTTCAGCGAACGGCTTCATGCACTTCGGGTTCCGGTTCGTGTCTCCCTACCAGGAGGACCTCAAGACGGGTCTGGCGCCTGGCGATCTGTACTGCAAGGAGCTCCCCGACCATCAACGCTCAGGACACCCAGCGCGCGAGCAGCGGATCGTCTGCTGCCTGCTGCCGGAGTCGCTCGATCGTACCGGCGCGCAGCTCGCGCTTCGTGCGCGCGTATGCATCGGCGGGAAAGCCGGCCAGCAACTCCCCTACCTGCAGGGCGCGTGGCAACACCGCCGGCGCATCGAGCGCCTCGTCGAACACGCCGAGCCGCACGCACTCGACGGCGTCCACAAGCTCGTTGCCGAGCGCGAGCAGGCGCGCGGCATGGGGTGCGAGCTCGGCGCGCACCACCCCGATCGCAGCCTTGGGATAGGGGACGCCGACCTTGACCTCTGTCAGGCCGTACTTGCCGGCGCTCGACGCTATGCGGACGTCGGCGCACAGCGCGAGCACG
This sequence comes from Solirubrobacteraceae bacterium, assembly GCA_035507415.1. GTDB lineage: Bacteria > Actinomycetota > Thermoleophilia > Solirubrobacterales > Solirubrobacteraceae > Palsa-744. The sequence continues at coordinate 2,796 of DATJOF010000030.1, read as the reverse complement.
AGTCCGCCGGCGATCGCGTGACCGGTGATCGCACCTACGACCGGACACGGCAGCGAATATGCGGTCAGCGCCATATCGTTGATCATCTCCACGGCCCGCCGCTGCCGATCCGGTCCGTAGTCAGGGACCGCCTTCAGATCGACCCCGGCCGAGAAGAACCCCTCGCGCCCGCACAGCACGAGCGCGCCCGGCGGCTCGCGCTCGACGGCGCGCAGTGCGGCGATCACGTCCTCGAGCAGCTCCAGGCTCATCGCGTTCGCCGGCGGACGATCGATCGTCAGGACCGCAGCGGCTCCCGACCGCTCTAGCGTCGCGTGGGGCACGGGCGGCGAGCATAGTGCACCCGGGCTGCGCGCGACCGCCGCGAGCTTGCAGTTCGTTGGGAGCGCCACCGAGAGCTTCGCTTCGACCGCGAAGAGGTTCCTCGGCGCGGCGATCGCAGTGGCCGGGCGACCCCGCAGGGGCGGCACGGTCTCCTTTCGTGCCGCCCCCCGACGCCTGCCTCTACTTCAGGTGAAGCGTCGGAGCGATCGCGTCTTCTGCGACCTGCGCCGGCGTCCACGGCAGCGTGATCCATTCGTTTTTGGAGAAGCGCTGGGTCTGGTCTTCGTAGTAGGGAGACGTCGGGTCTTCGGACTGCGAGTAGGCCAGCAGGCCTTTGGCGATCGGTTCGTGGCCGGGCTGCAGTTCGGTGAACATCACGATGCTCGTGCCGCTGGTCACTTCAGCCTGTTTGGCGGTGGGCGTCGGGAAGAACGATCCAATCGCCGCGTAGCAGCCGTCGCCCTCCAGGCACCCGGGCAGCGGAGCCGCGCCCGCCTGCGGCGCGCGCTGCACTTCGCCGATGCTGGCGTCGAGCGGGATGCCGCGTGCCTGCATCGAGCTGACCGCCGTCGCGAGCGCTTCCTGGCTGGCCTGCAGCGAGGTGTTGAGCGTGTTGGGCGTGTAGACGGGTTCGCTCGCCGTCCAGGGGTGGACCCAGAAGTCCGCTGCGCCGTTGGGTGCGTGTTCGAACCATTCTTGGAACAGCCAGCCACCCTTGTCTTCGAGCGTGGCGGTCGCGCCGTAGTGGTCGAGGACCGGGCACGCTTCGCCGACGTCGACGCCGTTGATCACGCCGCCGTCTTCGCTGACCGCGTTTTCACAGATTTCGCGTAGACCCGGGAGGGCTCGTTCAGCGGGGAGCGAGCGGAACTTGGTCCACGAGTCCTGCATCGTTTCGGCTGTGAACCCGGGAGTCGGCGAGAGCCCGTCGGTCGGGATGCCGCCGTTGTAGGTGCCCATGCGCTGGGCGACCATGTCGATCCCCGTCTGCGCGCGCATCCCCGGGTTTTCTTCTTCGCCGCCGAGGGCAGGCGAGAACCCGGTGAGCGGGCTGTTCGCGTTCGCCAGCCAGAACGAGTTGTTCGAGTTCTCGACGTAGTCCTTGCGGATCAGTGCCGGCTCGGCGCTGCCGGCGAGGATGCCCGGCACGATCGCGCCCGGGCTTTCGGGGAGTTCGCATTCACCGTCGCCCAGGTACGGGCCGGCGTCTTCCTTGGCCGGGCTGAGGTTGCAGTAGGAGTCGACATAGGCCTTCGTCAGGCTCGAGGCCACCACGATCTCCGTGTAGAACGCGTTGCCCTGGTTGTCGGCGCCGATCGTGTTCACCCATGGCACACCCTGGATCGAGCGCTCGGATTCGATCACCTGAGAGGCGTTTTCGGCTTTGCTGATCGCGAGCCACTGGTTGACACCGCGGAGGTTGTTGGCGTTCGCGTCATCGACCGCGACCGCGGTCCCGCCCTCCCAGATCACCGGCCCGTAGTGGCTGTAGTAGAGGGTGCCGGTGCGCGGCACCAGTTCACCGTGTTCCAGCGCCTGGACGGTCACGGTGCGCGTCTTGATCGCCACCGATTTGCCCTTGTAGGAGTAGTGGCCCGGATGTCCCGGGATCGGCAACAGGACCCAGAACGTGACCGATGTGTTCGTCGAGACGGTGTGCGTCCACGCGATGTCTTGGTTATGACCGATGTTGATCCCGGGCAACCCCCAGATTCCCGCACCGATCGCGTGGTACTGGCCGGGGATTTCGACGTTCATCTCCCAGAAGCGTTCCGAGCCGTGCCACGGGAAGTGCGGGTTGGCGAGCACCACGCCGCCTCCGTTGGTGGCGTCTTCGCCGCCGGCGGCGAGCCCGTTGGAGCCCAACAGGTTGCTGTGCCCGATTCGCGCGAGGGCCGCGACCGAGACGCTCCCGATCGAGGCCGGCCCCAGATGTTGCGCCTGCGCCGACTCCACGGACGCTTCCGCGGGCGGACCGTACGCCGGATTCGCCTCCACGTACGGGCCGAGCGCGGAGTTGCCCGCGAGGTCGTCGACCTGGTAGATGCGGCGCCAGACTTCGATCGCCTTGATCGGCCTCACCCACGCCGCGCCTTTGCAGGCGGGGTCCGTGACACCGCCCGCCCCGCCGATCTGCTTGAGGTAGGCGTCATATCCCGCGGCGTAGCCGCGCACCGCTTCGCGCGCTTCCGTCGAGGGGCCCTGCGGGTAGGGTTGGCGCAGCAGTTTCTGGATCGTGTGCTGGTCCCTGATCGAGGTCCAGTAGAGGTCCGAGTTGAGGTTCGTGAACTGCAGACCCCCCTCGGCTTCGTTCTCGAAGACCCCTTCCGGGCCGAAGAACGCAGAGCGTTCGCCATCGACCGTCAGGAACGTTTCGGCCAGCAGGCAGATCCCGTCCTGCGCCTGTGCGTAGCCGATCCCGAACCCGACGTCGGCGAAGCTTTCGCCGGAGATGTTCGCGACCCCGCCCGT
>DATJOF010000029.1:0-4223 GCA_035507415.1 Solirubrobacteraceae bacterium | reverse complement strand
TTCGTCATCGTCTCTCGTGTGGTCTAACGGTCGCGGGCCGTGAAACTAATCGGTCGGGTCGGGACCTTCCAGGCAGACGCCGGTGGCGAGCCTGTAGAGCCAGATTCGCGGCTGCGCATGTGAGTCGACATTGTCGACCTCGCGCCACCCGCGCAAGAGCGTCTCCTGCACGGCTTCGTGAGCGCGATGGGGGCAGCCGAGCATCAGCTCGCAGTAGAGCTCCAGGCCTCGCTTGTGCTGCTCGATCAGCCGCCCGAAGGCACGCTCGTCGCCGAGCCGCGCAGCCGCGAGCAGGCTGCGGTCCCTTTCGGTCTGCCTGAAATCTGGGTTGATCGTCATACCCGGTCAAACGGCCGCCACAGCCCGAACTAATCGGGGCGGGGGAGTCTGCGCTCTCGGCCTGCGAATTCGGCGCGGGCTGGCCGATTGCGCGGCCACCGATGAGTCTCGGCGCCGGCGACCGTTTGACCGTGCGTAGCGCCATGACTGGCAACCCACGCACCACTGGAGAACCAATGACATCGACATCCCCTCATATCAATCGCTGGCACGCGTTCGCACTGCTTGCGGTGGCGTACTTCATGACGATCGTCGACCTGACGATCGTCAACGTCTCGCTGCCGACGATCGGTCGCGCCCTGCACTTCTCAGACACCAACCTGCAATGGGTCGCGACCGCATACGCGCTCACGTTCGGTGGCTTCCTGCTGCTCGGCGGCCGTGCGGCTGACCTGCTCGGCCGCCGTCGGGTCCTGATGGTCGGGTTGGCGCTGTTCACCGCAGCGTCGCTCGCGTGCGGCCTAGCGGGAAGCGACGCGTTCCTGATCGGGAGCCGGGCGGTGCAGGGGATCGGCGCGGCGATCATGCTGCCTGCGGCCCTCTCGATCGTGATGAACATGTTCGCCGAGGGGGCGGAGCGCAACAAGGCGCTCGGCATCTGGGGCGCGCTTGGCGCGGGCGGCGCGACCGTCGGGTGCATCGTCGGCGGTCTGCTCACCCGGTATGCCGGCTGGCAATACATCTTCTACCTGAACGTCCCGATCGGGATGATCGCGCTGCTGCTGGCACCACGGATAGTGCCGGAGAGCCGACTCGCCTCCATCCGCCGGCGGTTTGACGCGGCCGGCGCGCTCGCCGGCACGGGCGGGCTCGTGCTTCTCGTGGACGCGATCTCCCAGGCACCACAGTACGGCTGGGGCGCCACCCGGACGATCGCACTGCTGGCGGCGTCGGCCGCGCTGCTGGTCGCGTTTCTCGTGATCGAGAGCCGCGCCAAGGATCCGGTCGTACCGCTTTCGATCTTCCGCCTGCGGACGCTCGCCGGCGCGAACGTAGCTGGGCTTCTGCTGGGCGGCAGTTTCTTCGCGTTCATCTTCGTCGGCACCCTGTACATGCAGGATGTGCTGCACTACTCAGCGCTTCAGACCGGGCTGGCGTGGCTGGCGGCGTCGCTTACGTCTGTGGCGCTAGCCGGGCTCTCACAGGCGCTCGTCACGCGTGGCGGGGCGAAGATCGTGATGGCGATCGGGATGACGCTCATCGGCGCTGGGGTCCTGTGGGCGACGCAGGTCCCGGTGCATGGTCACTTCGCGGCGAACCTGCTCGGACCCTTCGTGGTCGCTGGCGCGGGGACGGCGTTCGCCTTCATACCGATCTCGATTGCCGCCCTGGCCGGGGTGGAGGAGCATCGCGCGGGGCTCGCGTCCGGGCTCCTGAACACGGGCCAACAGCTCGGTGGGGCGATCGGGGTCGCGATCGCCTCGAGCGTGGCCGCCAGCCGCACCCAGGCGCTGCTTCACGCGGGCCACGCAGTGCCCGCGTCGCTCACCGGCGGCTTCCAGCAGGCGCTCTGGGTGCTCGGCGCGATCGGGCTGCTCGCAGTCCCGGCGATCTTCGCACTGGTCCGCCGCAACGAGCTCTCCGCGGCCGTCGCGAAGACCGCCGTTCACCAACCGCAACCGGCGCTCGCCACCACCAGCTGACAACAGACCCCATCCCCAAAGGAGCCAACCATGAAAATCCTGGCACTCGGAAAACTGACAGGCGCAGACATCGCGCCACACCTTGCCGAGGAGCAGCGTGTGGTCGCGGAGTGGCGCGAGGACGGATTCATCCTCGAGTCGTTCCTACGGCGAGATCGGTCAGGAGCGATCCTGATGCTCGAGGACACCGACGCCGGCGCTGCCGAGGAGCGTCTCGGAAAGCTGCCGTTCGTAGAGCGAGACCTCATCGAGTTCGACCTGATCGAGCTTGCCGACTGACTGCCCCGAAACGATCCGCGAGACCCGGCAAGTAGGAGCAAAGCGGAGCCCCGCTCAGGCGGGGCTCTTTTGCGGGCTTAGGGCGCAACGCGTGAGGGGCTCTCCGAGACCCCCTACGCACTGCCCTCGGGCGGCAGCGAGTGGATGTTCTGTCATCCTGGGAAGGGCTTCCAGCCGGGGTACGGCTTCTTCCCCGGGTAGGTGCAATACAGATCTGCGCCGGAGGACCCCAGCCGTAGCCCCCATATCGACCCGCGGTATGGGTATGTGAACGTGTAGTGGCGTGGTGCGCCTCGTGGCGTGTGTCGCAGGAAGAAGATCGTCATGCGCGTGAAGACCAGCGTTCCACCGAGAACGGTCGCCAGTGCGGCGGAGCCTGGAATCGATCTCACTCGATCGGCGAGCGAGCGTTGGATTTCGCCGCCCGCTCGTATCTCAGCTGAAAACAGCCCGGCATGAGAGCGCAAGGAGAATCGAGATGGGAAAGATCGTGATAAGCGAGAACGTCACGCTCGACGGAGTAGTTCAAGACCCTGCGGGCCGCGAGGGCTTCAGGCTCGGCGGCTGGGTCGGTCGTATCGGCGAGAAGGGTCGCGATCAGGCGGCGAGGGTGCTGCTCGAGGAGAACCTGCGCGCTGAGGCCCTGCTGCTGGGCCGGCGCAGCTACGAGTTCCTCGCAGCGGTGTGGCCGTCACGCAACGGTGCTTTGGCGGACAGGTTGAACGGCATGCCCAAGTACGTCGTGTCCTCGACGATCGTGGACCCTGACTGGAGCAACACGACCGTGTTGCGGGGCGACGTCTTGAACGAGGTCGCGACGCTCAAGCAGGAGCTGGACGGCGAGATCCTCGTCCCGGCGAGCTTTCGGCTGTGGCACGCGCTGCTTCAGCGCGATCTCGTCGACGAGCTGCGGCTGATGATCTACCCGGTGCTCCTCGGGGCCGGTGAGCGCCTCTTCGGCGAGGCCGGCGAGGAGAGCCCCGTGCGGCTCGTCGACGTCGAGACCGTCGATGACCTCGCTCGCCTCACCTACGAGGTCCTCCGGTAGGACCTGGCCGGCGTCAGACAAGCCTGGGTTGCGAGAGCTCGGGCGCCCGCCGCCAGCGCGAGCATCCGGCCGGCGGACCGATGGATCCCGACACCTCCGCGTATCTGTAATGGATAGACCGATATGCAAGGCAGACGCGATCATCAACCCGGCGGGCTCGTGCACCTGGAGCTGCACACCAGTGATCTGTCGCGGGCGAGCACGTTCTACGACCGGCTGCTTGGCTGGCGCACGGAGCGGCTCGACTCTCGATGGGGCGCCTACCACGCGCTCCTACTCGGCGACGCGCTCGATGGCGGCATCGTCGAGTGCGGCGCGCGGCGGGCGCGCTGGCTCCCATACGCACAGGTCGAGGACATCGAGGCCACGACCGAGCGCGGGCAGGCGCTCGGAGCCGCGGTGCTGCTGGCGCCGCGCGAGGGGCCGGCGGGATGGCGCAGCGTCCTGGCGAGCAGCGTGGGGGGCGAGATCGCGCTCTGGCAGCCCAAGCGCGCGCTCGCGCGGAGCACCGGATGAACGACTCCCAGCTGATCGATGCCGCGGTCGCGGGCGATGAGCAAGCCTTCGCCGAGCTGATGGAACCGCATCGGCGGCCCCTTCACGCGCACTGCTACCGGATGCTCGGCTCGCTCCAGGACGCCGAGGATGCCTCGCAGGAGACCCTCCTGCGCGCGTGGCGGAGTCTGTCCTCGTTTCAAGGACGAAGCTCGCTGCGCAGCTGGCTCTACTCGATCGCCACGAACGTCTGCCTGCGCGCGATCGAGCGCAGGCCCTCGCGCGTGCTGCCGATCGACTATGGCCCGGCGGCGGATCCGCATGAGCCTCTGCGGGAGCCGCTGCTCGAGTCCGTGTGGATCGAGCCATACCCCGACGAGCAGCTCGGCCTCGAGGGCCTCGCCGGACCAGACGCGCAC
>DATJOF010000028.1:0-43592 GCA_035507415.1 Solirubrobacteraceae bacterium | reverse complement strand
ATCCAGATGGCGGGTCCAGGATCTACGGGAGGATCGCCGTGCTCTCCCGCCCACACCGCGGGCAGCACCTCGAGTGCCTCGTCCATCCGCCGCCCTCGCTGATCGCGCCGCAATCCCAGGGTGTCGAACTCGACGTCGCGGTGTCCGAGTCCGATACCGAGATCGACCCGTCCGCCGGAGCACCGATCGAGCACCGCCGCTGTCCGCGCCAGGGTGAAAGGATCGTGCTGGGTGGCCAGGAGGACCGCAGTCCCCATCCGCAGTCGGCTCGTCACCCCGGCGACGAGAGCCTGGGCGTGGAGCGGCGCCGGGCACCACCCGTCGTACCAGACGCGATGCTCGGCCGACCAGATCGAGTGAAAGCCCAGTTGCTCAGCCAGGACGGCGTCCTCGCCGAGCGCGCGGTAGTCGGCGACGCGGTTGCGGGGGTGAAGCGCCATCGAGCGCATCGTCCAGAGTCCAAGACCGATGCGATCCAGCACCCTCGGCGCCGTGGTATCGTCCGCCATGGCCATGGGATTCTACCGAATGGTTGGTGGAAACGCCAATACCGCATTTAGTTTGCCTACCGACTGTCGGACTGGCTAGAGTTGGACCGTGGCGCCCGCCCTTGACCACGTCCCGGTTTCGTTCGAGGAATGGCTGGCTGCGTACGGGCTCAACCCCGAGCGCGACGTCCCTTTCAGGACAATGTCGGGCGTGCCGATCGACCCGCTGTACACCGAGCGCGACTTCCCGGCTGAGCGAGACCAGGGCATCGGCCTGCCGGGGCAGTTTCCCTTCACCCGTGGGGTGTATCCGTCGATGTATCGCGGCCGGTTGTGGACGATGCGCCAGTTCGCCGGTTTCGGCACCGCCGATGAGACCAACAAGCGCTTTCGGTACCTGCTCGAACATGGGCAGACCGGGCTGTCGACGGCGTTCGACATGCCCAGCCTGATGGGCCACGACTCCGATCATCCGCGCTCCCTCGGCGAGGTCGGGCGCGAGGGCGTGGCGGTCGACACGCTCGACGACATGCAGACGCTGTTCGGCGGCATCGACCTCGGCGCGGTCAGCGTCTCGATGACGATCAACGCCCCCGCCGCGATCATGCTGGCCTTCTACGTGGCCGCCGCCGAATCCGGCGAGTTTGGGCCGACCGGGCCTGTGCCGGCCGAGCGCCTCAGCGGCACGATCCAGGCCGACATCCTCAAGGAGTACATCGCCCAGAAGGAGTGGTGCTTCCCGATCGACCCGGCGATGCGCCTGGTCGGCGACATGATCGAGTGGTGCACCCGCCGGATGCCCCGCTGGCACCCGATCTCGATCTCCGGCTATCACATCCGCGAGGCCGGCTCGACCGCGCAGCAGGAGCTCGCGTTCACGCTCAAGGACGGCCTCACCTACGTCGAGCAGGCGATCGCGCGCGGGCTCGACGTCGACGAGTTCGCGCCGCGCCTGAGCTTCTTCTTCAACGCCCAGATCGACTTCTTCGAGGAGATCGCCAAGTACCGTGCCGCGCGCCGCATCTGGGCACGCGAGCTGCGCGAGACCTTCGGCGCCAAGCACGAGCGCTCGTGGCTGATGCGCTGTCACGCCCAGACCGCGGGCGTCAGCCTGACCGCGCAGCAGCCGCTGAACAACATCGTGCGCACCGCCGTCGAGGCGCTCGCGGGCGTGCTCGGCGGGACGCAGTCTCTGCACACCAACAGCTACGACGAGGCGCTCGCCCTGCCGACCGAGCAGGCCGTCAAGGTCGCCCTGCGCACCCAGCAGGTGATCGCGCACGAGACCGGCGCCGCCGCGACCGCCGATCCACTGGGTGGCTCGTACTTCATCGAGTCCCTCACCGACGAGATGGAGCGTCGCTGCTACGAGTACTTCGACAAGATCGACGCGCTCGGCGGCATGGTGCAGGCGGTCAAGCGCAACTTCCCTCAGCGCGAGATCGCCGACGCGGCGTTCGAGCACCAGCGCGCGATCGACGCCGGCGAGCGGATCGTGGTCGGCGTCAACCGCTTCGTCGACGCCGACGAACCGCCGATCCCGATCCTGCGCGTCGACCCCGCGCTCGAAGCCAAGCAGATCGAACGACTCCAGGGAGCGCGCGCGCGCCGCGACGGCGCCGCGGTCGAGCGTGCCCTGGCGCGCCTGCGCGAGGATGCCGCTCACGAGGATCGCAACCTGATGGATCCGCTGCTCGACTGCGCCCGCGCGCAGGCCAGCGAGGGCGAGATCATCGAGTCCCTGCAGCAGGTCTTCGGCGACTACCGCGAGACGCCCGTCTTCTAAGGATCTCCTCAGAAAGGCGTAGGGAGCGACGTTGCGGTCAAGGCTTCTCGCCACGGCGTCGTGAGATGGGGTTAGGATCACCGCCCGAGCGAGTGACACGAGCGCAGTCTGAAGACGAGCACAGCCCACAACCACCGGCGCCTGCGCCGAGCCCTGATCGTCGCCGCGACACTCGTGGCACTGGCGAGCGCCGGCCTGCTCGCGTTCGGTGCTGCACGCATCAAAGCCGAGGAGTCGGCCTACGGTGGACCCACCGCGCCGTGGTGCTTGCCCGCGCAGCTGAACCGCTCGGCGGTGCTGCCAGGCACCAGCCTTGCGGTCTCGCCCTTGCCTGACTCGCTCGACGCCTCGCCGCGCACCCAGATAAGCCTGCTTGGAGCCCCCGCCTCGGCGCTCAGTCAGATCAGCGTGCGCGGCTCGCTCAGCGGCGCCCACCGGGGCCGGCTGCGGGCCTACTCGCAAGGCGACGGCGCCAGCTTCCTGCCGGCCACGCCGTTCATACCCGGCGAGACGGTGACCGTGCACGGGCGCGTCAAGCAGCGCGGCAAGACGAGCTCGTTCGCTTTCTATTTCACGACCGCTCACGAGAATCCGATCAAGTACGTGCCGACCGCCAACCCAACCCACGACTACAGCGAGATGCAGCATTTCCGCTCCGCGCCCAACCTGGAGCCCCCGCTGCTCGATGTCACCACGCGCGCGAACCCGCACGCCGAAGGCGACATCTTCGCGGCGCCCTACTCGGGGCCGGGCCCGAGCGGTCCCGAGATCTTCACCGAAAGCGGGGAACTGGTGTGGTTCGATCCACTGCCCGAAAACACCTCGGCGACGAACCTGCAGGTCCAGGAGCTGGGCGGTAAGCCCGTGCTGACCTGGTGGCAGGGCTACATCCCGCCGCAGGGGTTCGGCGAGGGAGAAGAGATCATCGACAACACCTCCTACCAGCAGATCGGACGTGTGCACGCGGGCAACGGCTACACCGCCGACCTGCACGACTTCCACATCACGCCCCAGGACACCGCGCTGATCACGGTGTTCAACCCGATCGCCTGCAACCTCACGGCCGTCGGCGGCCCGGGCGGCGGCGCGGCGACCGACAGCATCTTTCAGGAAATCGACCTGCGCACCGGTCTCGTGCGCCGCGAATGGACGAGCCTCGACCACGTCGCGCTGAGCGAATCCTATAGCGCCCCCGAGGGCGCGACGACCGAATGGCCGTATGACTACTTCCATATCAACTCAATCGACCAAATGGCCGATGGGACTACGTTGATCAGCGCACGCAACACATGGACGCTCTACGAGCTGAACACGACCACCGGGCAGGTGCAGTTGCGGATGGGCGGAAAACACAGCGAAGTCAGGGGCAACGGAGCCACCACCGCCTACCAGCACGACGCCACCGCGCTCGCGAACGGGACGATCACCGTGTTCGACAACGGCGCCGTGCCGAAGGTCCATCCGCAGTCGCGTGCGATCGTGATCTCGCTCGAACCGAAGGCCAAGACCGACACGCTGCTGGCGCTCTACGAGCACCACTCGCCCGAGCTGACCGCGGGCAGCCAGGGCGACGTGCAGACGCTGCCGAGCGGCAACCTGTTCGTCGGCTGGGGCGCCGAGCCCTACTTCTCCGAATACGCCCCGAACGACAAGCTGCTGTATGACGCGCACATGCACGGCTCCTACCAGACCTACCGGGCCTACCGCTTCCCCTGGGCGGCGCTGCCGGCCGGGCAGCCGGCGATCGCAGAGACCAGCAGCAAGGGTCAGACGACCGTGTACGGGAGCTGGAACGGCGCCACCCAGATCGTCAGCTGGCGCGTATATGGCGGATCGTCTCCGAACAAGCTGGCGCCGCTCGCGAACGCCCCCAGGAGCGGTTTTGAGACGGCGATCGCGACGCCGCACAGCGAGCCCTATCTGGCCGTCCAGGCGCTGTCGGCGAGCGGGTCGGTGCTCGGAACCTCGAGAACGATCCGAGGCTAGTGTCGTGAGTCAGAAATTCGCCGACACCTCCCGACGCCTGCCATTGGCGGGCAATGGCGCGAGCGCTGGATCAAGGCTTGACTTGTGGAGAAGGGCTTTGATACTCTCATTTGGCTCGGTGTCAAATAGAGGTTTTTGAGGTGGGGAGCAAGGTGCGCAGCACTACCACTAAGCGCCGTTCGGATGGGGAGCCGGCGGTCGCAACTAGCAACGGCATGGCCAAACCCGCCGAGGCCCGGGCCAAACGTGGCCGCGGCTCGCGGGCGACGGCGCCAAGCGCGCCGATCGAGAACGACGTGGCGGGCGAGGCGCAGCCGCGCGAGCTGCCGCGGGCCAAGGACGAGCGCTCCGGGCGCTATCGCCGGCTGCCCACGGGAGCGCACAGCCTCGATCCCGAGGAGGTGCGCCGTGACCAGCGCGAACGCCTGCAGCTGGCGCTGATCGAGCTGATCGCCGAGCGCGGCTTCCAGGCCGTGCGGATCCTCGATCTGACCAAGCTCGCACGCGTATCGCGACCGACCTTCTACAGCCTCTACAAGGACAAGGAAGATCTCTTCCTGGCAGCCTTCGACGAGATCGCCAAGCGCAGCGAGCGAGTCGTCGGGGAAGCCTATCTGGGCCAGGACACGCCAGGACGGCGCCTGAGCGCGGCGATGCTCGCCTTCGCCGAGCTGGCCGCAGCCGAACCGGAGGCGGTGTCGCTGCTGGTGCTCGGCGCCTTTGGCGCGGGACCGAGGGCGTTCGAGCACCGCAACCGCTCGCTCGAGGCGCTCGAACGCACGATCTACGACAGCATCCTGCCCGCCACCGCGGCCGGCTCGGCGCGCAAGGGCGCTGCCCGTGGACGCCCGACGCGCAAACGCCACGTCGACACCGACCTGAGCGTGAGGATGGTGCTCGGCGGCATCCGCGAGGTGACCGCGGCGCGCCTGCGCGAACACCGCGCCGACGAGCTGCCCGGGCTCACCCAGGAACTGTTCGTGTGGGCGGCCACCTATCCGACGAAGCTGCCGGCGGGTCTCGAAGCTCCGCCCGTGGCGCGCAGGGGCAGGCCCGAGTATGACGGCAGCACGCTGCGGCGCTCATCCGAGCGCGCGCGCCAAGCCGAGGGACGGCTGCCGAGCGGCCGCCACGACCTGCCGCGTCAGTTCATCGTCAAGAACCAGCGCGAACGCATCGTCGACGCCACCGCTGAAATCGTCGCCGAGAAAGGCCTGTCGGCGCTCACGATCCCAGACATCGCGCGCCGGGCGAACGTCTCGCACCAGACTTTCTATGAGATGTACCCGACCAAGCAGGACGCATTTCTGGGCGCCCAGAAGGTTGGGCTTCATCAGGCCCTTGGAATCGCGATCGAGGCCTACGACGCATACCCGGACGATTGGCCGCGCGGAGCCGCAGCCGGACTGCGCGCGCTGCTCGGCTATCTCGCCTCTGAGCCCGCGCACGCCCACCTGACGGTCGTCGACACCTTCGCCGCGAGCCCGCTGGCGATCGAGATCCGCGACACGGCGATGGCGGCCTTCGCGGCCTACATACAGCCCGGCTTTCACTACCCGCTCGGACGCGACGCGCCAAAGATCGCGCCGGAGGCGATCGCCGGCGGCGTCTGGCAGATCCTGCATCACTACGTCGAACACGACATGTTCGACGAGCTGCCCGACCTTGCGCCTCCGATCACGTTCTTCGTGCTGGCGCCGTTCCTCGGCTCCAAGGAGGCGGCCAAGGTGGCGCGCAAAAGCAAACCGTCGGCCCGCAAGTAACGGCCCGCGGCTCCGGATCAGGCCGACCGTTCGCCGCAACTGACGATCGGCCGATCGGCCTCGGCTGCAGCTCGGGCTCAGACCGGGGCGGTCGCAGGCAGCGCGTAGGCGGCTTTGCCTTCGCGGGTGACTTTGACGACGGCCCCGTCGTCGAGCAGGCGGCGCACGTTGGCGCGGATGTTGGCGTCGTTCATGGCCGTGACGACCACCAGCTCACGCACCGAGTGCGAGCCGTGCTCGAGCGCCGCGAGGATCGCCCGTCCGGCAGCGCCCCGGGGGGCGCGCGGGGCGCGGCTCGTCGCTTTACGTGCGGGCCCGGGCCGACTCACGCGCGCGCGCGCGCGCGTGGGCTTGCGTTCGCGAGCGCCGGGGGCGCGGGTGATCGGGGCGCCACGAGAGCCCGCGCCGGCCTGCTCGCGCGCGAGCGCGTCGTCCACCGAGAGCAGCTCTTCGTACTCCTCGAGCAGCGGCCGCAGCTCGCGCAGGCGCACGTCGATTTCGTCCCGAATCGTTGTCAGCAGATCGGCGGGCATTTTGCGAGGGAGGCGTGGCTTGGGGATGGCGGAAGTCCTTACGGGCAGATCGGAGGGAACCGGTGGGGCGACGTGGGAGGGTAGCGTCGAACGCGTTGCAGGGTAGCGAGGATCGGGGCCTGCGAGAGCGTCTCACGGGCCGATCGAGCGAAAGTTGCCGTCGGGCGGGCCCGTAACCTGGGCGCATGCCGAGGCACCCGCGACTCGTGGAATTGGCGGAGCTCAAAGGCAGCTACCGCTACGGGCTCGTGCTGCTGCTCACGGTTCTGTCGGTGGCGGTTCAGATGGCGCTGCCAGACACCCCGGCGTCGCTGCTGCTGCAGGCGTCGATGATGGCCGCGACCGTGCTGACAGCCCTGTTCGCGGAGGGAGCGACGCGCACCCAGTGGCGGCGGCTGATCGTGGTGATCGCGGTGGCGATGGTGGCGCTGATCGCGGCCTCGATCGCCGGCCGCGGCAGCACCGAGCGCGGCGTCATGTACAGCTTGAGCGGCGTGCTGGCGGCTTCGGGCGCGATCATCGTCGTGCGGGGCGTGGTGGCCGGCATCCGCTCCGAGCAGCGGGTGAGCCTGCACTCGGTGCTCGGCGTGGTGACCGTATACCTGCTGGCCGGCCTGATCTTCGCGTTCGTCTACAGCCTGATGAGCACGATCGCCGGCTCGCCGGTGCTCAGCCACCTCGGCGCCGACCAGCATGCCGAACAGGTCTATTTCAGCTTCATCACGCTCGCGACCGTCGGCTACGGCGACATCGTGCCGATCGTCAGCGCCGCGCGCATGACCGCCGTGTTCGAGGGGCTGTTCGGGCAGCTCTACCTGGTCACGGTCGTTGCCGTGATCGTCAGCAATGCATCCCGCGGCCGGGGCGGGCCGCTGAGCAGCGAAGGCGACAGGGCGGGCGGCAGCTGACCCGCCGCCTACGGACGTCAGCGCACGCTATGCACACCAGCGCACACCAGCGCACGCCTACGCACACAAGGGCACGCCTACGCAGATCAGCGCACGCCGGCGCAGATCAGCGCACGTCGAGCACGACCTTGCCGAGGGCACGCCGCTCGTCGATCTCGCGCAGCGCCTCGGCGGCGCGCGCCAGCGGGAAGCGCGCACCGACGATCGGGCGTACGAAGCCGGCGTCGATCAGCGGCGCGAGCGCGCGGTCGATCTCGCGGCAGACGTCGGGGCGGCCCATCGCGTAGGCGCCCCAGCCCGCCCCGATCACCTCGCTGTTCCCGAGCAGCAGACGATTGACCTTGACCTCGGGGATCGAGCCGCCGGTGAAGCCGACCACCACCACGCGCCCCTCCTGTCGCAGCGAGCGCAGGCTGTCGGTGAAGCGATCGCCGCCGACCGGGTCGAGCACGAGATGCACGCCGCCGCCGGAGAGCTCGCGGGCTTCGTCCTTCCACGGTCCGTCCACGCGCAGCACGGCATCGGCGCCGGCCTGCTCGGCGACGCGCTGCTTGTCGTCGTTCGAGACGACCGCGAGCGTGCGCGCGCCGAGGCCCTTCGCGACCTGCAGCGCAGCCGTGCCGACTCCGCCCGCGGCACCGTGCACGAGCACGGTCTCGCCCTCGGCCAGACGCCCGCGCAGGACCAGCGCGAAGTACGCGGTGTGGTAGTTGAGGATCAGCCCGGCGCCCTGGGCGTAGTCGAGCTGATCGGCAAGCGGGAAGGTCAGGAACTCGGGCGCGACCGCCAGCTCGGCGAACCCGCCGAGCGCACAGAAGGCTGCGACCCGATCGCCGGGGCTCAGCGCCGAGCCCGGGGGCGCCTCGCGCACGATGCCCGCGACCTCGCTGCCGGGAACGAACGGCAGCGGCGGTTTCAGCTGATACTCACCCCTGGTCTGCAGGAGCTCCGGGAACGACACCCCCGCGGCGTGCACCTCGACCAGCACCCCGGATGCCGGCGTCAGCGGATGCGCGGGCGGAGCGTCGGGGTCGGGCACCTCACCGAGCGCGAGCGCGGTGTCGGGGCCGGTGAGCTCGACGATCTGGACGGCCTGCACGGCTCAGGTCGTGCGCACGATCAGGACCGAGCAGGGGGCATGATGGGAGACCTTGTTCGGCACCGATCCCAGCAGAAAGCGCTTGGCGCCGGTCATGCCCTTGTTGCCGACGATCACGAGGTCCGCGTTCTGCTCCTCGGCCACGTCGAGGATCGCGTCGGCCGGATCGCCTTGGCGGGCGTGCATGTTGACCGCGACGCCCGCGTCACGACCGATCTCGGCGGCCCGCTCGAGCGACACGTCGACCTCCTCGCGCGGGTTGATCGCCCACTGGATGTCCTCGGGGGCCTCGCGGCGCTCCGCGCGCAGACGCTGCTCGGGCACCGGGGCGTAGGCGCTCACCAGCTCCAACCTCGCGCCGAGAGCCTTCGCGAGATCGACCGCTTCACGGACAGCCTGGGTTGCGGTGTCCGACCCGTCGGTGCCCACAACGATCGTGCTGAACATAATCTCCACCCCCTGTTGTTGAGCGCGGGCCGGGCGGCCAGCCGCCGGGCATGATACCCGGCCGGGCCGCCTGGATGTGACCATCCGGGCCGCCCGGACCTGATCACCGGCAGCCATCCGGCCCAGATGCGCAGAGCGGGGTTATGCCGCCTGCACGCGGATCATCCAGAGGTTCTCCTCCAGGCCGGCGACGACGCCGTGAAGCAGGTCGGCCGTGACCGTGTCGACATCCTCGAGCCGGTCCATGCGTTCGCGGATCGAGCCGATCGCGTCGGTCAGCAGGCTTGTGAACCGGGAGATGACCTCGTGGTCGGGCAGCTGGCCCTCGGCCAGCGACGCGAGACCGCTTCGCTGCGCGACGGTCGCCGCACGGCCGTCGGGCGAGTACCCGAGCGCCACGGCGCGCTCGGCCACCGAGTCGGCCGCGAGCCGCCAGGCGTCGATCAGCTCGTCGAGCTGCAGGTGGAGCGAGCGAAAATGGCGCCCGACGACGTTCCAATGGGCCTGCTTGCCGAGCAGCGCAAGGTCGATCAGGACAACGAGCACGGCCTGCAGCTCGGCTCCGATCGCCACCCGATCCTCATGGCGCAGTGTCGGATGGTGGTCTTGACTGATCACGTCGGCCATCTCGGCCTCCTCGCGGCTGGGGCGTTGGCAGGTTCCGCCACAATAGGCCACCGCTCGAACTCGGGCGGACCAGGCCAAACAGTAGGGTGCGCCCTACTGTTCGGACCCGCCGGCGCTTCATCATTGAGCCATGGCACTTTCGGTACTGATCGTCGACGACGAACGCGACTTTCGCATGATGGCGGGCCGTCTGCTGACGCTGCGCGGCTTTGACGTCGCGGGCCACGCCGACGACGGCGCCGCGGCCGTGCGCCTGGCGCGCTCGCTCGAGCCGCAGGCCGTGCTGCTGGACGTGAACCTGCCCGACACCACCGGTTTCGAGGTGGCGCGCCGGTTGGCGGCGCTGCCGGTGCCGCCGCGTGTGCTGCTGACCTCGGCAGATCGCGAAGTCACGGACGAGCTGCTCGACGATTGCGGCGCGAGCGCGTTCGTCCCCAAGGACGAGCTGCCATCGAGCGACCTGTCCGAGCTGTTCGGCGACGAGCGGCTCGGTCCTTGAGCTGACATGGGATCGCCCGCGCTGCGCGTCGTGATCGGAGAGGACCAGGCGCTGCTGCGCGAAGGACTGGCGCGGCTGCTCGAGGGCGAGGGGTTCGAGGTGGTGGCACAGGCCGCCGACGCGCCCGATCTGCTGCGCAAGGCCAAAGCCCACCGACCGGATGTCGTGATCGTCGACGTGCAGATGCCGCCCGACCGCACCGACGACGGGCTGCGCGCCGCGGTCCAGCTGCGCGAGGACGAGAATGGGATCGGCGTGCTGGTGCTCTCCCAGCATCTCGAGGAACGCTACGCGCTCGAGCTCGTCGGCGACCGCGCCGAAGGCGTCGGCTACCTGCTGAAGGACCGCGTGAGCGACATCGCCGCGTTCACCGACGCGCTGCGCCGGGTGGCAGCGGGCGGCTCGGCGCTCGACCCAGAGGTGGTGGCGCGCATGGTGGGCCGCCGGCGCGCCGAGAACCCGGTGGACGACCTGACTCCGCGCGAGCGCGAGGTGCTCGAGCTGATGGCGCAGGGCAAGTCCAACCAGGGCATCGCCGCGACCCTGGTCGTGACGACGGCGGCCGTCGAGAAGCACGTCACGAGCATCTTCAACAAGCTCGACCTCGCCAGCGAACCGACCGAGCATCGGCGCGTGCTCGCGGTGCTCGCGAAGCTGCGCGCGTCCTGAAGCCGTCCTGGCCGGCGCGCGCCGTCTAGCTTCTGGCCGGCGCGCGCCGCCCCAGAAGCTCGACCTCTGCGCGAACGCTATCCGGCTGGGAGCGGATCGGCGGCGCCCTGACGCTGCACCAGGGGAATCCTGCAGCTCAGGGCCGTACCGTGGCCATCCCGACTGCTGACGCTGAGGGCGCCGTCGAGCGCCGCGACACGGTCGGCCAGTCCGGTCAAACCGCTGCCCGCCCCGACGCGCGCCCCGCCGATGCCGTCGTCCACGACGGTCACCAGCAGCTGCGCGTCGGCGACGATCGCGCTGACGGTCACGCGCGAGGCGCGGGCGTGCTTGACGACGTTCGTGAGCGCCTCGCAGATCACGAAGTAGGCCCCGGCCTCGACCGGCTGGGCCAGGCGTCCGTCATGGAGGTCGACCAGCTCGACGTGCACCGGCAGGCGCCCGGCAAGCGAGCCGACCGCGGCTGCGAGTCCGCGATTGGTCAGGATCGCGGGGTGGATGCCGGCGACCAGCTCGCGCAGCGCGGCGCCGGCGGCGCGGGCCTCCTGGCGGGCGAGCTCGATCCCCTCGCGAGCACTGACGGGATCGTCGCCGAGCTGCTGGCCGGCGAGCTCGAGATTGAACGCCACGTTGACTAGCTGCTGCTGGGCGCCATCGTGGAGATCGCGGGCGATCCGCCGGCGCTCGCCGTCGGCTGCCTCGATCACCCTGCGCCGTGCCTGTTCGAGATCGCGCTCGGCGCGGCGGCGCTCGGTGATGTCGCGGTAGTAGGCGGTGTATCCGGTGGACCCGCGCAGGCTCATGCGCGTGAGCGCGAATTCGACCGGGAACTCGTGTCCGTCGGCGTGCAACGCGGTGATCTCGAGCTCTCGGCCGAGCACTTCGCGGTCTTCGCGCTGGCGGGCGCTCCACCAGGCGCCGTGCGAGTCGCGCAGCCGCTCGGGCACGATCAGCGAGACCAGATCGGCGCCGAGCACCTGCTCGGACAGGTGCCCGAAGGTCTGCTGAGCGGCGCTGTTGAAGTACGTGATGCGACGGCGATGATCGGTGCTCACGATGGCATCGAAGGCCGTCTCGAGCATCGCGCGCAGGCGCAGCTCGCTGGCCTGCAGCTCGGCGTTGCGCGCCGCCGCGATCTCGCGTTCGCGCACCGCCTCCTCGACCACGCGGCGATCCGAGATGTCCGAGAACGCGACCACCGCGCCGCGTCCGGACGGCGTGTCGATCGGCGCCGAGACATAACTGACTGGGAACATGGCTCCGTCCTTGCGAAAGAACCAGTCCTCGTCCGAGCGCACCGTCTCTCCGGTCGTGCGCGGGCGCAGCATCGGACACTCGCGGGCCGGGAACGGCCGCCCGTCGGGGTAGCGATAGTGGATCGTTTCGTGGCTCTGACGGCCGAGCAGTTCGTCGACGCTGTCGTATCCGAGCGTGGCGAGCGAGGCAGGGTTGGCGAACACGATCAGCCCGTCACGGTCGACGACCCAGACCGGCTGGGCCACGCACTCGAGGATGGACGCAAGAAACCCATGGGCGTCGAGCACCCAGTCAGCCAGTTCCGTCGAGTCGTGCTCCTGCACATGAACCCCCGTTGAGGTCTGCGGGCCGATGTTAGCCGAGCTTGGGCGCGCTGGGAACCAGCTGTTACCAACTGGAGAACGTGACGCCCAGTCCAACCGGGCGCTCCACCCAGATGCACAGATGTGACTCGAACGTGAGCGCGTGGTAAATGAAATGCGCTCAGTCAGTGACGCATGCGTAATCGAATGGTGAACGATCGGCCGGTCGCGCAGCGGAGCCGCCCTGAGCGTGGACGCTCGATCGCGCTCAGGCGCTCGCGCGTCGCGCGGGACGGCGGCGCGACGAGGACGAGCGCCGCGGACTCTCGCCCGTCGCGACGGCGGTTCTCGGGGTGGGCAGGCGCCCGACCTGCCAGAGACCGGCGTCGTGGCGCGTGTGCAGCCAGCGCTCGGCGTCGCGCTGGCCGAGGGCGATCAGGTCGTCGATGAACTCGCGTGCGATCAGCAGGTAGCTGAGCAGCTCGCCGTGGACCGCGCCGCGCCGGGCATTGACGAGCCGTCCGAGCAGCGCCACGTTTGGAGCACGCACGAGGCTCGTGAGATTGCCGTAGTGCCGGTCATAGACCTCGCGGGCGAGCCGGCCGATCTCGAGACGGTCGCTCGGCGCGATGAAGATGTAGGGGATCCGGCGCCGTCCCGGCACCGCCTCATGCCCGGCGCCGGCAGACCCGGGGGGCGCGAGCGTCTCGTTGACGGTGGCGAGCGTGGCGACGTCTTCGCCGAGCTGGTCGGAGAGCACGACCTGCAGCAGCTGGGCGACGCCGTCGATCGCGTCCGGCCGCATCGATCGGCCGGTCGGGGTGACCGAGGAGTTCAGTCCGATCACGACGACGCGATCGGCTCCGAGCGCGAGCGCGGGGGCGAGCGGCGCGTTCAGGCGCACGCCCCCGTCGCCGTACCAGCCGGCGGCGGCGCGGGGACGGCGAACCTCGACGGCTGGGAACGCTCCCGGGATCGCCGCCGACGCGAGCACGTGCTCGGGCGCGAGCGGCGTGGCCATGTACTCGATGGCGCGCACCGCGTCGATCGCGAGCGCGGGTCCGCCGTGGTGGAAGACGACGCTGCGCGTGGTGGCATAGGAGGTCGCGACCACGGCCGCTGCCGTCAGGACGCCGTCCTCGACGTTGCGGCCGATCCGTTTGAACGCCACGAACCGCCGCAGCGTGTCGCGCAGCGGCGCTGGATCGAGCAGGCCCGGGAGCCGCAGCCCGGGCAGGTTGGCGAGCATCGCGCCAACGCCGACGAGCCGGCGGAGCTCGCTCGGCGAGAGCAGCGGCCGCAGGGCGTCACCCCAGCGCAGCTCGCGCCACATCTCGAGCGCGAGCTGCGCAACATCCTCGAGCGGCTGATGGGCGCGGGCCGCGAAGAACGCGCTGTTGAGCGCGCCGATGCTGGTTCCGACGAGGAGGTTCGGGCTCTCCCCCCGCGCGGCAAGGGCGGGCGCGAGCGCGGACAGCGCCCCCACCTCGTAGGCGCCGCGCGCGCCTCCGCCGGCAAGCACCAGCGCGATCCGCTGAGGGCGGCCGTTCGATCGAGCGAGATCGGGCACGGTCAGCGCAGGCTAGCGCCGATCACCGGCGGCTGCCTGGGCAGGCCAGCAGGAGTAGGGTCTGCCCGTGGTTCTCTACACCTGCCCCAGCGGCAAGTCCGCAGGCGGGCTGCCGGCCCCGTTTGCCCATCCTTGCGGACGGGCCGCCAAGGCGCTCGACGACGCCGGGCACGCTTATCAATGGAAGCAGGTCAAGGGCGGCTCGCTGAAGTTCTGGACCTGGCCATCCCGCGCCCGGGACCGCGCCGAGATCGAGCGGATCAGCGGCCAGCGCTCGGTGCCGATCCTGGTGCTCGACGACGGTGAGGTCGTGAAGGGCTCGGGCGCGATCGCGAATTGGGCCAAGGAGCACCAACCGCAGGTCAGCGCAACCTGAGCGCGTGAGGCCGAGACGGCTGCACCGCTGGCGAAGTGGAGCCTGCAGTCTTGACAACTTGAGTTGATCCGGAATAAGATCAATTAGGTGCGGGCTCCTCAGATGTCTTCGGGCGACACGACAGACGGGTCCTTCGGATCGCCGGACGCGACCGTCGCCGCCGGCGTGGCGACCGAGGAGCGCCCCACGAGCTCGCGGATGTCCGACCGGGCCGCGCCCGTGGCGGCGCAGGCGCTACCCGAAGCGCGCGCTGCGCCGTCCGCCGCGGGCCCTGTCGAATCGTCGAGCGGTGTGCTGATGCCGCCGCTGCTGCCGGGCTCGAATGCGCGGCAGTCGCTGTCGTTCTTGCGCGATCCGCTCGCGTTTCATCTCGGCGCAGCACGCCGGACGGGCGACGTGTGGCGCCTGCAGGTGATGATCGGCGGGCGCCAGATCGTGATGACGAGCCATCCGGATCACGCCAAGTCGCTGTTCACCGCGAAGCCGGCGGATGCTCCGTCGCTGACCGGGGAGTCGCCGCTTCGCCCGGTGCTGGGACCGAGCTCGGTGCTGATCCTGACAGGCGATCAGCACATGCGCCAGCGCAAGCTGCTGCTGCCGCCGTTCCACGGCGAGGCGATCAAGCGCTACGTGGAGATGATCCGCGAAATAGCCGAGCGCGAGATCGACAGCTGGCCGCTGGGCAGACCGTTCGCGCTCGCCCCGCGCATGCAGGCGGTGACGCTTCAGGTGATCATGCGAGGGATCTTCGGCGTCGAGGGCCGGCCCGCGCCGCGGAGCACCGAGCATCGGCTGCAGGAGACGGTGCGCCGGGTGCTGCACGTTTCGACTCATCCGTTGTGGCTGCTGGTCGAAGCTGCCAACGCCGGGCGCGAGGACGCGCGCGGCCCCTTGCGCGCGATCAATTGGCTGATCGACCGCCAGCTGTACGCGATGATCGCCAAACGGCGCGGCGCCGGAGCCGGCGGCGGTCGCACCGACGTGCTCTCGCTGCTGCTCGCGGCTCGCGACGAGCAGGACCGGCCGCTCACCGACCGGGAGCTGCGCGACGAGCTCGCGACACTGGTGTTCGCCGGGCACGAGACCACGGCCAATCAGCTGGCGTGGACGTTCGAGCGTCTGCTGAGGGCGCCGGCCGCATACGAGCGCCTGCGCCAGACGGCTCGCTCAGGCGAGGGCGAGAGCGGCCGCTACATCGAGGCGACGATCAACGAGGGCATGCGTGCCCGGCCCGTGATCCCGTTCGTCGCGCGCCGGGTCGCGCGATCGTGGCAGCTCGGCGAGTACGTGCTGCCGGCGCAGACGCCGGTTGCGATCAACATCCTGGCGCTGCACCACCGGTCGGACGTCTATCCCGATCCCCACGTGTTCCGCCCCGAGCGCTTCCTGGACCGCAAGCCGGGCACGTACACCTGGATCCCGTTTGGCGGCGGGATCCGCCGCTGTCTGGGGGCGGAGCTGGCGATGGCCGAGCAGCGCATCGTCTTGGACGCGATCGCGCGGCGCACGGATCTGCGGGCGCCAGACCCGAAACCCGAGCCGGGGCGCCAGCGCAACGTCACGATGATCCCGCACCGCGGCGGCCGCGTGCTGGTCACGGCCAAGCACAGCGCATAGCGCCCGCCGGTCGCCACGCCGGCCGCGGCCCAAAGCACACCGGCGCCGGCCCAAAGCACGCGGGCGGCGGCTCAACTCACGCCAGCGGCAGCCCAATGCACGCGGGCGCGCAGCCCAACGCACGCCGGCTGGCAGCTCAGAGCACGCGCGGGGCGGCTCAGAGCACGAATGGGATCAGCATCTTCGTTCTGGTCTTGTAGCCCGGGTAGGCGGCCGGGAATGACGCGGTCATCAACTTTTCCTCGACCATGGCGCTGTGGATGAAGTAGACGCCCAAGATGACAACGCCGAGCAGCCAGTACAGGCTGGTCGCCAGGGCGGTCCCCAGCGTGGCGAGCAGGAAGCCCGAGTAGATCGGGTGACGGACGTATCTGTAGGGACCCGAGGTGACGAGCTCGGGTTCGTGCTTCTGTGTCATCGGCATGCCCCAGTTGCGACCGAGATAGATCCTCGCCCAGACCGCCAGGCCGAGGCCGGCCAGGAACAGAATCGCACCCACGATCTGTACGGCCGGATCGTCGACGGCAAGGCTGCCCAGCTTGAAGGCGTGCAGCACCAGGAGCACGAGGATGGCGATGAAAAGACCGGGCGGCCTGGTTCGCCGCCGCGACGAGCTCCGCTTCGCTCCCGCGGCTGAGATCAGCCAGTAGATCCAAAAGACGACCCAGATGACCGTGATCGCGATCGTCAGCGTAGACATGCCACAAGCGTACTTTCGTCGAAGGCGCGTGGGCGCGGGAGTGACACCGCGCCGGCGCCCGACGACGACGGCGTCGGTCTCTCAGGAAGCTGTAAGGCACAGTCCAGCTTCATCTCAGGCCGTCGGCTGATACTTGCTCGCGTCCACAAAGAACGAAGGAGCAATGATGTCCCCCACCCTCGCTGTCTCTTTGAATGTGCTCGCCGACCTCGGCCTGCTCGCACTGCTCGCATTTCTGATGTCACAGGCACGGCACCTGACCCCTCACCTCGCCGGGGCCGGCGATGCGCAAGCTCAGCCTGCCCGCCGGCCCGAGCGCGCGGGCGCGGCCCGGCCCGTGGCAGGCGCAACCAGCGTTCCCGTATCGGTGGGCTCCTAGCGAGTCGACACCAATCCCAACCGCAGGCTCGCGGCGGAGCACATCGATACCCGCGCACACGGGCCCGCGACACCACGATGCCGCGGGCCCGACGCACGAGCACCCCAAGCGATCTGCCCCGAGCGTCCTGCATGGCGATGGGGCGCCGATATCAGCGGGCGAGTGCCTCTGCCGCCTCAGAGGGCACTCGCCGCGCTCCCCAGCTCGCTCGGCGCCCGTGTTTCGCAGATCTCCATCAAGGGCGCCCACCGCGCGACCCTCGGAATGAGATCTGGCACTGCGCCGAGCGAGCGCCCTCTCTTTTTCTTTATCTCCCTTGGTTCTGCTCAGTTAAACGCAGGGGGGACAGTAAGGTTGGCCGGAGCCGAACGGATCTGCGGGCAACCGGCCGTGAGCGCGGCCGGCGAGCGCGTCCCGGCCGATGACCGCGTCCCGGCCCATGATCGCGTCCCGGCCCACGACCGCGTCCCGGCCCACGACCGAGGCGCCCGACGATCAGCCGCCGGGCCTCGAGACCAGCAGCCGCACCAGGCGCCGCTGCTGCCGAGGATGATCGCCGCCATCGATGGTGCCGCGCACCGCGTGCGCGGTGATATGTCCGAACGGGCGTAACCCGGATCGGCATCTGGGCCGAGATGGACCAAGCGCCGCGAGCGCGCGAGAATCAGCCGCTACGCGTCACCGGCCCGGGCGCCGGGTCTTCGTGCTGGCGCTTGCGGGCGCTGTTCGCCCAGGTGCTGCGGGCTTCACGGGTGCCGCTTCCTATGCGCCGGGCGGGAGATTCGGATTGCCACTCTGTTGGCGTTCTTCGCGCCGGTGCTTGCGTTCTTCGTGTTTGCGCTGCAATTCTTCTTCACTGGGCGGGGGAGGCGAGTTGCCGACGCGTTCGCGTTCTTCGCGCAGCCGCTGGCGTTCTTCATGTTTGCGCTGCAGTTCTTCTTCGCTGGGAGGCGGACGCGAATCGCGGACCCGTCCCTTTTCTTCGCGTACGATCTGGCGTGCTTCACGGTCGCGTTGCCGTTCTTCTTCGCTGCGCGGCGGACGCGCGTCGCCGGTGGCTTCCTTCTCTTCGCGTGCCTGCTGACGTGCTTCCTGCTTGCGCGTTGTCTCTTCTTCGTGAAGGCGCTGGGCTTCTTCGCGTTCGCGCTGGCCTTCTTCTCTCTTCTGCCGAACGGCTTCGCGTTCGCTGCGGTGTTCGGCGGCGCTCTGCGATGAATGTTCGTCGCTCTTGCGGCTCGCTTCGGCGCCTGCGCTGCCGGCCGAAGCCGGGCCCCCCGGACTCAGCAGTTCCGTGCCAGCGGCCGGCGCTTCGCCGGCTTGGCCGTCGAGCTCGAGCGTTGCCGGATCGGGTTGTGTGCTGGCGCGCGACACGCTTCCGGTGGTCGCCGGCCCCGCCCACCCGACCAGCTCGGTCATTGCGAGCGCGGCGATGGGCCCCACCTGTGTGGTCGCACCGGCGGCAAAGCGGGGCGATCCGGTGGCGAGCGGTTCACTCCCGCCTGTGTCGAGCACCGAGGCTCCCATGCCGACACTGGCGCATATGCACGCCACACCCGCGGCGACCTTGACGGCAGCGGCTTTGACCCCACCGCCGGCCAGCTCGACCGCGGCGCCGACCACAGATCCGGTCATCGCGGCGCCGCCTGCATAGGGCGCGGGGTCGCCGAGTCCGCTTTCCAGCACATGCCTGACGGCCCGGTACTTGAGCGCCAGCGGCGCCGCCAGCGGCAGCATGGCGCCGAGCTGCCGGCGCTGGCGTGCCACTCCGTCGGCGTATACGCGACAGTCCTGGCAGGAGCGCAAATGGCGGCGCAGGCGCCCTCTGAGCAGGGATGCCCCGCGCGCCGTCGCGAGCTCTTCACGGATCTCTCGGCAGTCGGTCTCGCGGGCGTGCCGCTCGGACAGGAGGTTGGAGCGCGCCTGGAAGATGAACGCCTTGACCTGGTCGGGGCGCACGCTCAACACCGTCCCGATCTCGGTCTGGCTGAGACCGTGCATCTCAGCGAGCACGAGCGCGGCGCGCTGACTCTCGGGCAGCTTGCGCAGGTCCTCGAGCATGTGCCGAACCTGCTCGCGAACCTCGAGCTCCCTGAGCGGGTCGCCGCTGAGCGCCGGCTCGCCGTTGAGCTCGACGGTCGGACGGCGGCTGCGCAGAATGCTCAGCGCCTCGTTGCGCGCGATCGTGAACAGCCAAGGCCGCAGGGCGATTCTGCGGCGGTCCGCGCACAGCGCGCGGTAGGCGGACGCGAACGTCGCCTGGACGGCGTCCTCGGCGTCCTGACGGGACCCGAGCATGTAGACGCAGAACGACAGCAGTTCGCCGACGTGACGCTCGTACAGGGCCTCGAACGCGACCGAATCGCCCTGGCGCACCGACGCCACCAGCCGCTCGTCGGTGGCAAAGCGCAAACGAACACGCAGACCCTTCGTTATCAGCCCATTGCCCTCGGCCATCTAGGTCGTGCCCTCGATCGTCGTATCTCAGCCTCCACTTCCTAAGCTACTCGTCTCTGCGCATCGCTTCAAGGGCCGGCTGCCCTCGGCCAGAGGCACTGGCTGGGAGCTCGCTCGCGGTGTCTGTGGTTGATGCGGTCACGTTCAGCCTTTCTTGTACTTGAAGTGGTCCTTGGACGTGATGGCGCTCGTGCCCGCCGAGGTCGTCACGGTGACGTTGACCGTGCCGACGGCTCCCGCCGGCGAGACGGCCGTGATCGAGGTCGCGGAGTTGACTGTGGCTTCGGCGGCGGACGCTTCACCGAACCTGACGGTGGCGGGCTTCGTGAAGTTCGTCCCGGTTATCTTCACCGACGTTTTCCCGGTCGCGGGGCCGGATTTGGGCGCCACCTTGGTGATCGTCGGCGATTGTGCGGAGCGCTGCACGCATGCGCCGGCGAGGTTGCTCCACACCTGCTGGTAGTAGTAGAGATCTCCGTTGATGACTTGGTTGTACTTGGCGCCGTCGGGCGCCGTGCCGAGCGCCGGCCCGTATTCGGTGGCTTCCTTGAACGTCCGGCATCGATCGGCGATCTCTTCGTCCTTGCCGCGATACCACGCGGTGAACTCCGGATCGGTGAGCGACTCGGCGTGCTCGTGAACGAGGCTCCCTCCGAGCGTGGCGTCCGAGGGATTGTCGTTCGGATGTTCTTCGCCGTAGTCGCAGTTGGTGCCCTCCACGTACGGGTCGTTCGCGTAGATGATCGTCCCTTTCGGAGCCGAGATGTAACTGTGAAAGGAGCAGTAGGTGGCATGCGAGGTCCCTGCCGAGCACGAGTGTCCAGCGGCTTCGAGACAGCTTTCGACACCCGGAGGCGTCAGCAGGAAGTACTCGTGCTCGAGATCCATCGGCAGTTCGTGGGCTTCCACGTATTTGGTGATCTCAGAGCGCAGCTGTTCAACGGTGAAGCAGACCGGTGCGGCTGAGCAGCCGTCTGCCGGATAGGGATCGGCGTCGAGCAGTGCGCCGCCGAAGTGTGAGTCGTAGTCTGCGAATTCACCGGCCGAATCGCCATACTGCGTGAGCACCGAGTCGACGTTCTGGTCCCCGCCGCTGTCATGGGCCAGATCTTCGAAGTAGCGGTTGAGCCCGGCCTCGTATGCGGCGGGGTATTCGGGTGCGCCGGCGGGATCCCAGTAGAGGGCGTAGTTGGTGTTCGATGGCATGATCGGCCCCCCGTGGTATTCGATCGGCTGCTTCGACGCGGGTTTCGCGGCGGTTGCCGGCGCCGACGCCGGCGACCGACGTGCCGGCCTCTCGCCGGCTCGCTGCGAGCCGCTTCCAGGCACCGGTTCATAGCCGAAGGTTTCGCCATCCACGTGCACGATCAGCGCCGAGGCGCCGACCGGGCACGTGAGTGTGAACACCGCGACGAACAGGGTCGCAGCGGCGAGCACGATTCCGCGCGCGCGCCACCCGCGTCGCAGCGCAGCATCCGGATTGGTGCTGCGGGTGCTTGGCGCCGGGCAGCCCGACGATCCCTCACAAGCCATCACGGTCCTCCCTCCACCGATAGCGTCGCTATCGGTCGCGATCTTAGGGCAAGCAAGGTGCCCGCGCAACCAACGAGATCCCGCAGGCGGGGTGCTGCAGCTGGACGCTGTGCCGACCAGGGAACCGGGGCACGAAACGACGGGCGCAGGCGGCGTGAAGGGAGGAGGCCCGGGTGCCACTGGACCTCCTCCCCGCACTGACCGAGAGGTTCATCGCTGAACTTGTAGTGGATCGCCGCTCGCTCTTCGGCCGCATGCCGCACGCCGACCGCCAGGCGCCGACTAACAGTTAACTAAGAGATCAGCGAGGGGATCGGCAGCGCCGGCATCAGACTGACGCATCTGCGCGCCACTCTTGCCCCACGCTGAATCGCGTCGGGCGCTGCCGGGCTTGGAAGGGCGATGGTCGGCTCTGAGCAGTGTCCTTGGCATCTCCTATGGACCACTTGAACATGGTGCTCCATGGTTGTTAACGTGCGAACCTCTGAGGGGTTGGAGAGGGACGCGACTTGTGCGTGGCGCACCGGTGGACGTATCCGGCTGCATCGTGCGACGAGCCGGGGCGTCCGCGGCTGCCTCCGTCCAACTTCCGGCGGGCGCGAGCGTTAGACATGAAGATGCAGATGCGGTTGCCGGGGATGAGTCGAAACATGCAGGTCACGTCCGCGAGGACGTGGGCCCGTGCGCACGGTGCTTGCGCCTGGGCCGCCGGTGCTCACGACGAGGTCTGGGAGGCTGAGCGGGTTCGCCGGCCGTGGAGATCGGTGACGCGCAGCTGCGAGTCGTCGACGTCTGACTCGGCGCGCGGTCAAGAGCAGCGTGGCCAGGAGCAGGTACGAGACGTGGCCGTCGATCGCTTTCCCTTTGCCGACAGGGGCAAGCCATGACGACCTCACAAAGCTCTCTGATGGCCATGGAACGCGGAGCGGTCCGCGCCCGCATCCTCCGGCACCGGAGAGGACCGACAGGCTTGCGGCGCGTCTATCCAGTCGGGCGCGCCGCAACGCTTGTCCGGCGACTCGCTTCGCCGGGCTCCTGAAGTCGATTACCTGCCAGGTAGTGGACATGGTGCACGCGGCGGTTAGAGTCGCGCTCACCGATGCTGAGCGCCAGCTCCAACCCGCACGTGGGTCCGCTGCTGCGCGACTGGCGCAAACGCCGGCGTTTGAGCCAGCTCGAGCTCGCGCTGGATGCAGGCATCTCGGCGCGGCATCTGAGCTTCGTCGAGACGGGCCGGTCGGCGCCGAGCCCTGACATGGTGCTGCTGCTGGCCGAGCATCTGAACGTGCCGTTCCGCCAGCGCAACCAGCTGCTGCTGGCGGCCGGTTACGCGCCCGTGTTCCCGGAGCGCTCGCTGCAGGATCCAGCGATGGCAGCGGTGCGAGAGGCCGTCGATCTGATCCTGTCCGGACACGAACCGAACCCGGCGGTGGTGGTGGACCGATGCTGGAACCTGATCGCGGCGAACGCGCCGATGGCGGCGCTTGGGGCATGGGTCGATCCCGATTTGCTGAGGCCGCCGGTGAACGTGATGCGCGTCGGCCTGCACCCGCGCGGCTTGGCGCGCTGGACCGTCAACCGCGGCGAGGTCAGGGCGCACTTCCTGGGCCGGCTCGAGCATCAGGTCGCGGTCACCGGCGATGCGGATCTCACGCAGCTGCTGAACGAGGTGGCCGGCTATCCGGGCGCAGCTGACGAGCGCGATCCGGCCGCCGAGGCTCTCGCCGGGCAGATCCTCACGCCGCTGATGCGATTGCGGGGTCCCGACGGCGTCGAGCTGTCGTTCTTCGCGACGGTCGCGACGTTCGGAACGGCAGTCGAGGTGACGGCTTCGGAGCTGTCGATCGAGCTGGCGTTTCCGGCCGACGGGGCGACGGCCCGGCTGCTGGGCGAACTGTCTCGCCTACCTCCGGGGTAATCGACAGGGCTCCGCCGCTCCTTCACAGTTGGCCGGGACCGACCGACGGCATCGACAAAGGAGTCCGAAGTGGGAGCGCTCGAGGTATCGCCCCAGTCTCAGGCCCGCGGCGAACGCGAGGTTCCGGGAACTGCCGACCCGCGGAGCGGGACACCGTTGAGCGCCCGCGCGACGCGCCTGATCGCGATCACGGGGCTCGCGAGCTTCGCGCTGATCATGGTGGCCGCACTGATCCTCGCGCCGCCGCTGTGGGACTCACCGTCGCAGACGGCGCCGGCGGCCCACGTGGCGGCCTATCTCGAGACCTACCACGGGCGATTGCTCGTATCGCAGCTCGTGTACAGCCTCGGAATGGGGCTGTTCCTGTGCTTCACCGCCGGGCTGTGGTCATGGCTGCGCCGGATCGAGCCGGCGCCCGAAGCGGTCTCGGCGGTGTTCGCGTTCGGCGCAGTTGCGCTGACGTTGCTGATCCTGACGTCGTTTGCGACCGCCGACGTGATGGCCTATCGCCCCCAGCAACCGGCGCTTGCGGTGGCGCTCACGGACACCACGTTTGGTCTGCTGGCGCTGTCGGGTGTCCCGACGGCGGTGTGCCTCGGGGCCTACGCCGCGATCGTGCTGCGCTATCGCTGCCTGCCGACCTGGACCGCCTGGTTGGCGCTGGTGGCGGTCGACGCGCATCTGCTGATCGCCGCGTCGTTCCTGAGCCACGGCAGCTTCCTGGGACTCGAGGGGAGCGTCATCGTCGTGGTTCCGGCGACGTTCTTCGCATGGATATTCGCCACCAGCGCGGTTCTGCTGCGGACGTCGCTGAGCTCGCGGGCGGCGAGCTAGAGGGCGAGGGGGCGAGGCCAACGGCGCTCGTGACCGTTCGCCGAGGCGTCTAGCATCCGAGACCATCGGGACCGTCGACAGCCAATCCTCCGAGTCCTCGGAAGACGTCCTCGCGACCACGGCCGCGGGCCCGGCGGCAGCGCGCGGTGGCGGACTGCGCGTTGGGGGGTATCTGGTCGGCACGCTCGTGGGCGTGTTGGCGGTGTCGTTGCTGTTCCGCCACCTCGGCGTGGTCGCGATCGGGCAGTACACGACCGCGCTTTCGCTCGTGGCGATCGTTGCGGCCGTGTCCGATTTGGGCATGACGGCAGTCGGAGTGCGCGAGCTCTCCAGACGTCCACCCGAGGAGCGCTGGCCGCTCGCGCGCCAGCTGCTCGGGCTGCGGATCACGATGACGAGCTTCGGCGGCGCGGTGATCGTTGTCGTGGCATGGCTCGTGTATTCGCCGACGCTGGCCGCGGGCGTGGCGCTCGCGTCGGTCGGTCTGCTGCTTCAGGTGACCCAGGAGAACTTCGCGCTGCCGCTGCTGATCGGCCTGCGACTCGGCTGGATCGCGGCGTTCGAAACCTCGCGCCTGCTGTTGACGACGCTGCTCACGATCGTGCTGGTGATCGCCGGGGCGACGCTGGTTCCGTTCCTCGGCATTTCGATCCCCGTGGGTATCGCGATCCTGGTTGTGACGGCCGTGCTGGTGCGCGGGACACACTCGCTGAAGCCAGCCTTCAGCTTCACAAGCTGGCGCGCGTTCATCAGGCCGATGCTGCCCTACTCGGCCGCCGCGGCCGCGGCGATGCTGTACTTCAGGATCTCGATCCTGCTCGTGTCGGTGCTGGGCAGCGCGCGCGAGCTGGGCTATTTCGGCGCTTCGTTTCGCATCATCGAAGTGCTCGTGGTCGTCCCGGGCCTGCTGGTGGGCTCGGCCCTGCCGATCTTCGCTCACGCAGCAGGTCGAGATCCCGACCGGCTCGGCTACGGGCTCGGGCGCGTGTTCGAGGTGGCGCTGATCGTCGGCAGCTGGGTCGCGGTGTCGACCGCTGTGGGAGCGCCTCTGGCGATTGCGATCGTCGGTGGACCCAAGTTCGCGCCGGCCGCGCCCGTGCTCGCCGTTCAGGGGATCGCCCTCGGTGCGCTGTTCGTGAGCCAGGTGTGGGCGAACGGGCTGTTGGGCCTTGGCGCGTATCGCGTGATTCTGATGATCAACCTCGGCGGCCTGGCATTTGCGGCGGCCCTGGTGGCGCCGCTGGTGCTGGTCGACGGGGCTCAGGGCGCCGCGATCGGCACGGCCATCGGGGAGATCGCGCTGGCGACGGCTCAATGCCTGGCGGTGATACACCGGCGCCCGCAGTTGCGACCGTCGCTGCGAATCGTTCCCGGGGTGGCGCTGGCAGCAGCGCTCGGCTTGGCGCCATTGGCGCTGACGGGCATCCCGGTGTTCGCCCGTCTGCTGATCTCGACCGTGCTGTTCGGCGCGGCGGTGCTGGTCACGCGCGCCTACCCGCCGGAGCTGATCGAGCTCGTGCCGGGCCTGCGCAGGCGCATCCGTTTCGCGGG
The DNA here is from genome assembly GCA_035507415.1 of Solirubrobacteraceae bacterium. Taxonomy (GTDB): domain Bacteria; phylum Actinomycetota; class Thermoleophilia; order Solirubrobacterales; family Solirubrobacteraceae; genus Palsa-744. Next base: position 18,296 of record DATJOF010000028.1, on the reverse strand, counting down.
CTTGAAGGGCTGAGGTGCCGGCCGCCCTCGAGCGCGAGACCCGCGGGCTCGAGCGACGCGAGAGGTTAGACTCGCGGCCCATAGTCGAGTGGCCACGCGAGGTGCAAGATGACCGGTAAGGCTGATTTCACACCCGAGGAGTGGGAGGTCGTGCTGCACGGGCCCCCGACGGCAGGGATGATCGTGATAACCGCGCAGCGCGGTGGCACGATCCGAGAGACCTATGCGATCGCGAAGGCCTACGTCGAAGCCCGTGAGCAGCACGGCGGCAGTGAGCTGATCGACGAGATCGTCGCGACCAAGCCTCAGATCGACCATACCCGCTACCACTCGGCGCAAGAGCTCAAGCAGAACGGGCTCGAGCACCTGCGCGACGCAGTAGGGCTGCTGGACGGCAAGGCGAAACCGGACGAGGTGGACGGCTACAGGCGTTTCGTGATCACCCTGGCCGAAAAGGTGGCAAACGCACATCGAGAGGGCGGCGCGAGCGTGAGCACCGCCGAGCAGGCCGCGATCGATGAGATCTCGGCGAGCCTCGGCAGCGTGGGCACGTAGACGGCGGCAGGTCGCTCTCGATCCTGTGATGAGCGGCCTCCCACGTCCGGCGAGACCCGCGGGCCTTCGGCACGCCGCTTGACAACTTATTAGCGACTGCTAAGCTCACTGAAGTTAGCAGTCACTAATAACGTCAGGAGGATCCCGATGCCCGCGACCCGTCGAACCTGGACCCTTGTGATCGTGAGCGTCGGCCTGTTCATGGTGGTGCTCGACAACCTCGTGGTGAGCGTTGCGCTCCCCACGATCCATCGCGATCTCGGCGCCTCGATCCAGTCGCTCGAGTGGACGGTCAACGCATACGTGCTCTCCTATGCGGCGCTGCTGCTGACCGGCGCCGCGCTCGGAGACAGGTTCGGCCGCAAGCGCATGTTCATGGTTGGGATCGGCCTCTTCACGGCGTCCTCAGCCGCGGCGGCGCTGGCGCCGAGCAGCGGGCTGCTGATTGCCGCGCGCGCCGCGCAAGGGCTTGGGGCCGCGATCGCGACACCGCTCACGTTGACGCTGCTGGCGGCGGCTTTCCCGACGGACAAGCGTGGGATCGCGCTCGGCGTATGGTCGGGGATCAGCGGGATCGCGGTCGCGCTCGGACCCCTTGTCGGGGGCGCGGTCGTGCAGGGGTTGTCATGGCACTGGATCTTCTGGATCAACGTGCCGATCGGCCTGATCCTGGTTCCGCTCGCGGCTCGCCAGCTCGAGGAGAGTCACGGGCCCTCGCGTCGCATCGACCTCTGCGGACTGGCGCTTGCCTCGGGGGGGTCGCTCAGCGCGATCTACGGCCTGATCCGCGCGCAGACGCAGGGCTGGACCGAGCCGGCTGTGCTTGCGGCGCTGGTGGCCGGGCTGGCCCTGCTCGGCGCATTCGTCGCGTGGGAGCTCCGGGCCGAGCAGCCGATGCTTCCGATGGAGTTCTTCAGGCGCCGCTCGTTTTCGGTGACCAACGGAGTGTCACTCGCGATGTACTTCGGGATGTTCGGCTCGATCTTCTTCCTCAGCCAGTTCTTTCAGAACGTGCTCGGCAACTCGCCGCTGCAGGCTGGCGTGAAGTTGCTCGTGTGGACCGGCGCGACGATGGTCGTGGCCCCGCTCGCCGGCGTGTTCTCCGAGCGCCTCGGCAGCCGCTGGTTCATGATCGCGGGTCTCGCCCTCCAGGCCGCAGCACTTGCCTGGATCGCCGAGCTGGTGAGCGTCGACACCTCGTATCTGAGCCTGGTCGCGCCGTTCGTGCTCGCCGGCGCCGGCATGGCGCTGGTGTTCGCACCCTCGGCGAACGCAGTGCTGTCTTCGGTGAGCGTCGAGCAGGCCGGACAGGCGTCGGGCGCGAACAACGCGATCCGCGAGCTCGGCGGCGTGCTCGGGGTGTCCGTGCTGGCGACGGTCTTCACGGGCTCGGGCAGCTACGCGTCTCCCCAAGCGTTCGTCAACGGTATGACCCCGGCGCTGTGGGTTGGCGCCGGCGCGCTCGCCGCGGGCGCGCTGTTGGCGCTCGTGCTGCCGTTCAGCACGCGGACAGCGACCGAGCCAACCCCGACGTCGCGTCCCGTCGAGCTGGTGGTCGAGCCGGCTTGACTCGACCAGCACCTAGGATCATGGATCGCGATGCCCACACCAGCAACGCCCGAGCCCTCCCGCCAGCGCGTTTCGGCCGCCGAGCGCCGGGACGCACTGGTCAGGGCGGCGGTGTACGAGTTCGCCCAAGGGGGGCTGACGGGCACGCCGGTCGACCGGATCGCGCGCGCGGTCGGGGTGGCCCAGCCGTATGTGTTCAGCCTGTTTCCCACCAAGCGCGACCTGTTCCTTGCCGCGGTCGAACGCAGCTTCGAGCACACCGCCAAGCTGTTCGAGCGCGCCGCCGCCGAGTACGACGCCGGCCGGTCCCCGCGGGACGTCGCGGACAAGCTCGAGGCGATGGCCTGGGCCTACCACGAGATGCTCGAGAACGAAGGGGATCGCGCCTGGCTGATGATCCAGCACCAGGCATTCGCCGCCTGCTACGACAACGAGGTGCGAGCACGCGTGCGGGATCTGTTCGCGGACCTGATCCTGCGGGCACAGCTGCTGTCGGGGGCCGACGCCGAGCGCATCGACGAGTTCTTGCGCTACGGCATGTCGCTGAACGTGGCCGCGGCGATCGGAGTCGAGGCTCTGTCGGTCGACTCGGACTGGATTGCCGCGCGCCGCAACGCCACAACGGCCGGTCGCCGAGATGCTTGATCTTGCGGCCTATCTCGAGCGCATCGGGCTGAGCGCCGACGGTCGTCCGACGCTGCAGGCGGTCCACCGCGCGCACGCGACCTCGATCCCGTTCGAGAACCTCGACCCCCATCGCGGTATTCCGGTATCGCTCGCCCAGGAGGATCTCGAGCGCAAGCTCGTGCTCGAGCGGCGCGGCGGCTACTGCTTCGAGCAGAACCTGCTGCTGGCGTCGGCGCTCGAGCATCTCGGTCTGACGGTCGAGCCGATGCTCGCTCGGGTTCGCCGCGGGGCGCCACCCGGTACCGTGCGGCCCCGCACCCACCTCGTGCTGCGAGTGACAGACGAGGACGACCGCGTCTGGCAGGCCGACGTCGGCTTTGGGCTTGGGACGCTGCTCGACCCGATCCCGTTTGGCGCCGATGGTGCCGCCGACCACGAGCAGTCGGGGTGGCGTTTCCGCGTGATTGGCGAGGGCCTCGAGCTGGTTCTGCAGGAATTCATCGATGGAGCATGGTCCGACGTTTACGCATTTCCGCCACAGGCGGTCCCGCGCGTGGACATCGAGACGAGCAACTGGTGGGCGTCCACCAACCCGCAGTCGCCGTTCGTGTTCGGGCTGATCGCCTCGGCACACCATGCGGACGGCACGCGCGAGTCGATCAGCGACTGGAGCGGACCGCTCGAGCTGAGGCTGCAGTCGCCCGGCGATACCCAGCTCTCCGAGCTGCCACGCGAAGCGATTCCCGAGCTGTTGGCCGAGCGCTTCGATTTGCCGGGATACGCGCTCGGGGCGGACGGTCGGGTGCAGTGATCTCGGTCACTGCGTCCGACTGATGGCGTCCTACGGAGCGACCACGAGCCGGATCGGATCGCCGTCCTTCGTGGCGAGCCGTTCCACGCCGCGGACGACGTCCTCGAGCGGCATGACGTCTGAGATCGAACCAGAGACATCGAGTCGACCGTTCGCGACGAAGCCGATCAGCTGGTCCAGGTGCAGCTTGTCGTATCCGAGATGCCCGAGCAGCGAATGAGAGGTTGCGCCGAAGAGGAGGTTCGGCCCGAGCGAGATGGGCTCGGCTGACAGGCCGACGATCAGCAGCCGTCCGAAGCGCCCGAGACAGGCGTCGGCCTGGACGAGCACGCGATTGGCGCCGAACACGTCAGCGGCGACGTCCAGCCCGAGACCACCGGTGAGCTCCCAGACCTGCTGCTCGACGCCGTCGGCCGTCGGATCGAGCGCATGGTCGGCTCCGCGATCGAGCGCGCGCTGTCGCGCAACCTCGCTCGGGTCGAGCGCGATGATCGGCGACGCGCCGACCATCCGCGCCACCATCACCGCGTGCACTCCAAGCCCGCCGATCCCCCAGATCCCGACCGATTCTCCGCGGCGCAGGCCGGCACGGTCGGTCAGGCCGGCGTACGGCGTCGAAACGGCGTCGGCCAGGATCGCCGCCTGCTCGATGGGGACGTGGTCGGGAACCGCGACGAGCGCCTGCCAGGGAACGACCACGAACTCCGCCCAGGCGCCGTCAAAGGCAAACCCCATGACCATCGGCGCCAGGCAGTCGCTCGGCGGATATCCCCTCAGACAGTTCGGGCAGTTGCCACAGGGCTTGCCTGCAGCCATCAGAACGCGGGTACCGACGGCCCAGTGCTCGGGCACGCCCTCCCCGACTCGCTCGATGACCCCGGCCGGCTCGTGCCCCGGCGTGACGCGTTCGAGCGGCGATGGGAGCGTTCCGTCGATCAGGTGCACATCAGACAGGCAGATCCCGCAGGCCTGAACGCGCACGAGCACCTCGCCCAGGCCTGGCTCGGGATCCGGCACCTCTTGGACGTCAAGCCGGCGACTGGCGGTATCGAAGATGGCCGCGCGCACTGGGCGCACCGTAGCAACACGGGCCCACGCGGCGAGCCTCGCATCCCGCGCGCACTGGGCACACCGGAGCAACTCGGGCCCGCGCGGCGAGCCTCGCATCCCGCGCGCACTGGGCACACCGGAGCAACTCGGGCCCGAGCGGCGCGCCTCACACCCCCAACGGTCTCGACGGCGCTCGAGCAAGCTGGCGCTCGAGATGTAGGATCGGCTCATGTGTAGAAACATCCGCACCCTCTACAACTTCGAGCCGGTCGCCGACGAGCGGGAGATCCGTGCCGCGGCGCTTCAGTACGTGCGCAAGATCAGCGGCTTTACGAAGCCCTCGCAGGCGAACGCAGCAGCCTTCGAGCGCGCCATCGACGCGGTCGCCAAGGCGTCTAGTGACCTGCTCGACGAGCTTGTCACGAACGCGCCACCAAAGAACCGCGAGATCGAGGCGGCGAAGGCGAAGGCGCGCTCGGCGCAGCGGTTCGCCGCCTAGTTCGTCGACTGGACGGAGCGGCTGGCCTGACCGGCGTCGAGCTCCCCCAGAAGGCTTCGGACCAGGTTTGCGATCTCGTCGCGTGTGATGCGTACCTCGGCGAGCGGCCGGCCCTTGGGGTCGGGAAGGTCCCAGTCGCGATAGCGCTTGCCGGGGATGTACGGACACTCGTCGCCGCAGCCCATCGTAACCACGATGTCGGCCTGGCCGGCTAGCTCGCGGGTGAGCAGTTGCGGCCGGCGATCGGCGAGCTCGATGCCCAGCTCGCGCATGACTTCCACGACCTGCGGGTGGACTCGGTCTGCCGGCGCGGTGCCGGCGGACAACGCGATGTGTCGGCCGGCGGCTTCGCGTTCCAGGAGCGCCGCGCTCATCTGCGAGCGCCCGGCGTTGTGCGAGCAGACGAACAGCACGGTCGCCACTCATCCCCCGATCGCCGGTTGGCGCACCGGCCCTTCGACGCCAGCCTGCTCGTGGTGGGGAACTACGAGCTCGGCGGCGTCGGCGGGTGTCACACCGGGATACAGCCCTCTGACGGCGAGGATCGCGCAGGCTCCGCCAACGAGCTGCGCCGCGACGTAGCCGGGCACGGACGTCGGGGCGATCCCGGCGAACGTGTTCGAGAACATGCGCCCGACCGTGATCGCGGGGTTGGCGAAGCTGGCCGAGCTCGTGAAGAAGTAGGCCGCACCGATGTACACGCCGACCGCGGCCGGCGCGAGGCTCAGGCGCTTGGTGCGCGCGAGCGAGAAGATCACCAGCAGCAGTCCGGCGGTGGCGATCACCTCACTGAACAGGTGCGCAGGTGAGGCCCGGTGATGCGTTGAGACGCTGACGGCGGCGCGCGCGAACATGCCGTTGGCGACGATCGCACCGAGCACGCAGCCGGCCACCTGCGCGGGTGTGTAGGCGAGCGCGTCACGCCAGCCGAGGCCGCCGAAGATCGCGTCCGCGAGCGAGACGACCGGGTTGAAGTGCCCGCCGGATACCGGACCGAACATGAGGATTATCGCCGCGAGGCCCATCGCGGTCGCGACGGCGTTCTCGAACAGCTCCAAGCCGACATCGCCGGGCGAGAGGGTTTCGGCGGCGATGCCCGACCCGATCACGAGCGCAGCGAGGAACGCCGAACCGAGTAGCTCGGCCAGGAGACGACGGCGGAGCGGCGGCGTGCCCACGAGTCGATCGTATTACATCGACAGATGTGATTGTTATTGATATACGTATATAGATGTCCGTCGATTTGGAGCTGACACCCAAGACCAAGCGCCCCGCCGGGGAGCGCTGTTGCGAGCCGGTCGTCTACCCCGACGTGGACCGCGCCCAAGCGATACGCATGGCCGAGGTCGCCAAGGCGCTCGGCGACCCGATCCGCCTGCAGCTCGTGGACGTGCTGCGCAGGCACGCCGGGAAGGTGTGCGTGTGCGAGCTCGTGCCGCTGTTCGGCGTCTCACAGCCGACGCTTTCGCACCACCTCAACAAGCTCCGTGCGGCCGGGATCGCGGACTCGGAGCGCCGCGGCCTGTGGGCCTACTACTACGTGATCCCAGACGCCCTGGACGAGCTCTCGGCCTGGCTTGGCAGATAGTCCGATCGGCGATTCAGGCGCAGTCGACCGGGAAATCCTGCCCCGCGACCCCAAACGAGGCGTCGTGCCGGGCCATCGAAAACCCGGATGTCGAGTTGAACGCGAGATGCCACCCGTCCCACCTGCGCACACGTAGATGGGCGTGAAAACCGCGGCAGTAGTACAACGCCCTGCCGTGCCGACCCCGGTCGTACCATTTTTCAAATTCGAGCGCGACGCGACAGGCCCTGGCGCCCGAGATGCGATGGCGATCGAATACGACGATTCCGGGCAACACGCCCGGGGGTTGGCAGCTCCTGTATGAGAGCGCGGTCGTCGCCCTCGGCGTGGATTTGCCCACGGCCGCCGCGGGCCAGGAGGCGAAGCTGACACCGACTGCCGCGATCAGGACCAGGCGACGGAGGAGCCGGCGAGGACGGGCTGGGACGGGTCGCTTCAGCCAAACCGGATCCTGGCACGAGCGGTCTCGGGTGCGCATCGGCGCGTGCCTCAGCTGGTCGCCGTCCAGCTCACCGTCTCGCCGGAGCTGCTCGAGTAGAAGTGCGACGCGACGGTTCCCTTCGCTTGACCGTGCTTGGCGAACGTGCCTGTGACCGTGTCGGTACCCTCGGCCTGGGCGCCCGGCCCCGGCGCCGGGATCTTGAGCACGGCCTTGAACTTGCCCTTGGAGATGCTCGCCGAGCCCGCGTTGGGAGTCCCCACACCGCCGCAGCCCCCGTTGCATTTGAAGGGGGTGTCGACCATGAGGTCGATGAGCTTCTTGCCGTTGGCAGAGACCTTGAAGCTGATCTCGTCCGTGGGACGTCCCAGGTAGTGACCCGTGTAGGTCGCTCCGGGCGTCGCGGTCGACGCGAGCGCGCCGCCGGCGATCGTGAGCGCTGCAGCGACCGCGACCACGCCAGCCCTGAAGATCGCCTGCCCTCGAACCTCTGCGCGCCTCATTTCAGGCCCCTTCCAAGTCGTCTTTCCTCCGGGTTGGCCAGAAGCATAGTCGGCCCCAACCCCGGAACAGCCGGCGCTCTGTCCGGGCACGCGGCGTCGGCCCTCAAGCTCGTGGGGGCGGCTGCCGGGCGGCGATCAACTCCCTGTCACGCGGGCGTGCTCGACAGGCGCGATCGTTCCGCGATCTGAAACCGCCCACGCGCTCGCGGGATCGCGGAGTCGGGCTTGTATGCTGCGCCCGCGATGTCTTCCCCGGCCAATCGCACACGTCGCGACATCGGTCATGAGACGACGCGACGCGCCCGGGGGTCGCTGCCCGACTGGCACATGCGGAAGGTGTTCGCGTCGCTGTGGCCGCGCACGCGCGGCGAGCGGGTCGCGGTGGTGGGGCTGATCGCGGTGCTCGCGGCGGGCGCAGTCATGCGGCTGCTGTTCCTGGCGGCCTGGCGGCCGGCGTTCTTCGGCTTCCCGGACTCGGTGACATACGTCGGGCTGGCGATGGAAAAACTCTGGGTCGACCCCACTCGCGAGGTCGGATACCCGCTGTTCCTGCGCGAGCTGCACGCGATATTCCCGAACCATCTGACGTGGGTGATCGCGCTGCAGCACCTGTTCGGGCTGGCGAGCGCACTGCTCGTGTTCCTTGCCGTTCGACGGTCGGGCGGCCCGCCCTGGCTCGGCCTGCTGCCCGCGGCGCTGATCGCGCTCAACGGGGCCGAGATGTTTTTGGAGCACAGCCCGCTGACCGAGTCGCTGTTTATCTTCCTTTTGTCGCTCGCGCTGTACTTCGCCGCCAGCGCGGCCGGCGCCCGTATGCCAGTGTGGGCCGCGCTCGCGGGCCTCGCGCTGGGCACCGCGAACACCGTGCGCGTCGTGGCGCTGCCGCTGATCGTCGTGCTCCTCGTGTGGCTGCTGCTCTGGTCGAATGACACGTGGCGGCGCAGGCTGCTTGGCACGTGCGCCGCCATGGCGGCGATGGCCTGCGTGCTCGTTCCCTATGTGATCGTTCAGCACGAGCACACCGGCTACTGGGGGCTCTCGACGCCGGCCGGAGCGTGGAACCTGTATTCGCGCGTGGCCCCGTTCGCGGACTGCCACAAGTTCACCCCGCCACCCGGTACGAGCGTGCTGTGCGAAGCGACCCCGCCGTCGCAGCGCAGGCTGGGCATCGAACAGTACACATTTGACGAAGCCGTTTCACCCGCCGACAGGGCCTTCGGCAAAGGCGCCGGTCCGTTCTGGGCCACCCAGGAAAGTGACAAAAAAATCGCCGCCTGGACACGTGCGGTGATCCTCCATCAGCCACTTGAATATCTCGAGACAGTGTTCGAAAGCGTACTCGCGTACGTGGGGACCGTGAACCTCGTGTTCAGCTCGCACAACGAGCTCGGCTACAACTATCAGTCGTTCTACCACGAAGCTCTCTTCGCCCATCAGGAGCTGGAAACCGCGCGGGTGACTCGCCTCGATTTCTATGGGGCGAACAGTTACAAGACCAATTCCGGTCTGCTGAATTTTGTCCTCGGATACGAGACGGTCACACGCGTGCACGGTGTGCTCGCAGCCATTCTGATGCTGCTGACGTTCTTCGCGCCGTTCCTTCCACGCGGCCGACCTCGACAGCTCGGCTTGCTGTTCTTTCTGATGGCGTGGGTCGCGCTGATCACACCCGCCGCGAGCCACACCTGGGACGCCCGCGCGGCGATCCCGCCGATCGGCCCGCTCGGCGGCGCTGCGGCCCTCGGACTGTGGCAGGTCGGACGCCTGGGCCGGCGCTACCGCGATAAGCGGCGTCTGGCTGTGTAGCACCTCGCCGCGGGCGTCTGGGGGCGCGAGGCCGGCTGGTCCGCGAGGGTCTCGCGGGCGCCGCTGGGCATCGACCGCGGCCGCTCGGGTGGATCGGGCGTGCCCTCGCTCGGGCGCTGGTGTCGCCCGACGGCGCGACGGTCGGATGGCGGCCTCGCGGCGGCCTCGCGGCTCGCTGCAGATGAGAGACTTCTCACCTTTAGAGGCCGCTTAACCATTTGGCCGTACTCTGCGGCGCGTGAGCAGCGAGACCATCGCAGCGCCGCCGAACGCCGGGGTCGACTGGCGGCGCGCCGAGTTCGTCCTGACGCTGCTCGCGTTCGTCGGCTTTTTGACGTTGCCGGTTCGTATCACGACGATCTACGACGGGCTGCCCGCGCATCCGCTGTTCGTACACGTGCCGGTCGTGCTGATCCCGGTGACGATCATCGCCGCGATCGTGTTCACGGTAAGGACCGACTGGCTGGAACGCTATGGGATCGCGCTGGCGCTCGTGGCGATCGTCGCGATGAGCTCGATCTTCCTGACGATGCAGGCCGGCGCGGCATTGCGTGCGGCGCTCAACCTGCAAGGCGAGGCGGGGAAGCTGATCTCAGAACACGCGCAGGCCGCACATGTCCTCGCCTACATCTACGTGCTGTTCACCGCTGTGCTGATCGTCACGTTTGCCGCGCGGCGGATCAGCGACGGAATGCCAACCGGCCTCGCCTTGATCGATGGTCCGCTGTCGAGCACCGCGATGTTCGCGGCGCTGCGCGTCGTGCTGGTGCTGCTCGCCCTCGGTGCCGGCTACATGTGCTTCAGGACCGGCGATCTCGGCGCCAAGGCTGTTTGGCAGGGAAGGCTGCAGGCCGCGCAGCACGCCTTTCCCGAAGGCCAGATCAAGCCGGGAGAACCACCACCGGGAGCCGGTGGCCCGTAGGGGCGCACGGGCGGGCGCCACACGCACGGGCGGGGGCCCACAGCGGGATTGTCGAAGCGCGAGCGATCCCGCCGCGAGGATCGATGAAGGCCTCCTCATCGCAGCCGCAGCCGCGCTTTAGCCGCTGAGGGGATGCTGCGCGCGATGGCAGCCCAGCCCAGCATCGCGCGTCGGCGCACGATCATGCGGCGCCGGGCAGGTGGGCTCGTTGTGTTCGTCACGCTCATAGCGGTCTTTCTCGCTGCGACCGGCGGTCGGGCCAGGCACCGTGTGCCCGTCGGCACGCGTGGCGGTCGTGTCGCTGACCCAAGCCGCAACGCCAGCTCCGCGCCGACCGCGCAGCTGCGCCCCGGTTCGGATCCAAACGTGCTGCCAGGGCCCGTGTTGATCGCCGATCGCGACAACAATCGGCTGCTCGAGGTCAGTCCGCAGGGACGTGTGCTTTGGCGGTTCCCAGAACCGGGCGACCTGTCACCTGGCCAGACCTTCCTGCTGCCCGACGACGCCTTCTTCTCACCGGACGGGCGTGAGATCGTCGCCACGGAGGAGGATGATTTCGCGGTCAGCATCATCGACCTGGCAGAGCACCGCATCGTCTATCGCTACGGCCATCCCGGCGAACCGGGCTCAGAACCCGATTACTTGCACAACCCGGACGACGCGATGCTGACGCCCTCCGGGGAACTGCTGATGGCCGACATCAAGAACTGCCGCGTGCTCGTGATTCGCCCACCAGCGCACCACCCGCTGCGCCAGCTCGGCGTGACCGGCGACTGCGAACACGGGGCCGGCGTCACCTACGGCAGCCCCAACGGCGCGTTCCCGATGTCAAACGGTGACACGGCGGTCACCGAGATGAACGGGGACTGGCTCGATTTACTGGCTCCCAACGGTCGGGCGCTGGCCGCGACGCACCCGCCGGCCTTCACCTATCCGTCAGACACCAACGAGGTCCGCCCCGGCGTGTTCCTGTCCGCCGACTACACCAAGCCCGGCGCGATCGAGACGTTCACCACTGCCGGGCGGCTCTTGTGGCGCTACGAACCCACGGGTGCGGAAGCGCTCGACCAGCCCTCGCTCGCGCTGCCGTTGCCGAACGGGGACATTCTTGCCAACGACGACAAGAACGATCGCGTGATCGTCGTCGATCCGCACACCGACAGGATCGTGTGGCAGTACGGCCACACAGGCGTGCCCGGCTCCGGCGACGGGTTCTTGAGCAACCCCGACGGGGTCGACCTGGCTGCGCCCTACTCGCTCGGGCGGCGGTTCTCCGCGAGCATGCGCGCACCCTGAACGCTGGGCGCCGGCCAGTCTAGGGCGCGGCTGGCGTCAGCTCGTACACCGAGGCGAGGGTCCCGGTGGTGCTCAGCCCCCCGATCAACCAGATGCGATCGCCGAGCGCCACCGCGCAGGTGTCCGAGAGGCGCAACGGCAGCGCTCCGTCGGGTAGCGCGTGCCCGTTCGTCGCGTCGATCGCGGTGATCGCCGCGTGCTGGGAGCCAGGTTCAGAGCCGCGCCCTCCGAGCACGTAGACATAGCGTCCGAGCGCCACCGCCGCGGCGTGCGTCACGGCAAAAGGCAGCTCGCCCACCCGGCTTACAACCCCGGACGCGGGGTCGAAGCTCAGGATCGCGCGCGTTGCGGCTTCTGCACGCGAGCCGCCGCCGATCAGCAGCCGTCCGCCGATCGCGGCGACCGCCGGGTAGCGCAGACCGTAGGGCAGGCGCCCCGCGAGCCACGGCCGCCCGCCGGGCCGCCACGCGACTACTGTGTCGAGCGCCCGCTGCCCGTCATAGCCACCGACCACGTATGCGGTGCCGGCGATCACGGACACAGCCGCGTCAGATGTGGCCGTCGGTAGGTTCCCTGCTTCGTTGACGCGCTCGGCGGCAGGGTCGTAAGCGAGGATGTGCTCGTAGGAGCTGAACTGGCCGCCGCCGAACACGAACACGCTGCCGTCCAACATCGCCGCCTGCGCGTCGTGCTGCGGCTCGTGCAGGAGCCCGCCGCTGCGAGCACCCTGGGCGTCGAGCACGCTCACAGCAGCGCTCGAGGTATCCGCGGCGTCCAAGCCCCCGATCAGCGCCACGCGACCGGATCCGAGATACACGCACGCCTCGTCCTGCAACGCGAACGGCAACGCCACGGGAAGCCTCCGGCCGGCAAAGCGCACGGCCGGGACGGGCGAGCCGGTCGGCGACGCACGCGCGGCGCCATCCGCGCCCGAGCGCCCATGCGAACCAAGCACGCCCGCCCATGTCACCAAGGCGAGCACGACGAGCATCGCCAGTGCTGCGAGCGCGCGCCGTCGCAGGATCATCCGGCGGCGCACAGCCACCCGTGAGCGCGGCGCGCGAGCCACGCTCTCACCTCGAGACGAGCAAGTGCCCGTGATTGCGTGAGCTCCACTGCTTGTCAGTGTGCGAGGGCGCTGTAAGCGGACACTAACGCGCAGATGAGAAACCTCACTGAAACCGCAAGCGGTAGAGGTTCGCTGTCGTCGAGTTGAGCGAAGTCGATGAAGGGATTCTCACTCGGGGTGAACGGGCAGCGCCTATGGTTGGGCTGTGTCGGCGCAACAAGGCAACCCGGCGACTGTCGCTCGGTTGGTCAACCGGCCTCGCGTCCCGGTGGCGGCGCTTGTCAGGGCATGAGCAGTCCCCGTGAGGTCGCTGACCCGGCTCGCGTCTCCGCGCCACGCGAGCAGCTCAGCGCGCGCCGCGAGCAGCAGCGCAGGGCCAAGGCCAGGCGCAGGCGGCGCCGGCGGCTCCTGTTGATCGGGAGTCCTCTGCTCGGCCTTCTCTGCTGGGCGCTGATCTCCTACTCGAGCTGGATGCTGAAACCGACGAGCATGTCGCTCGGCGCGCGCAGCGTGGAGTGGGTGAGAGCTGACGTGCCGTTCGGGAACACGATCGTCGACGACATCGAGCACATCTACTACACCGCAAACGCGCCGGAGAAGGGCGGGCCCGCGCCGAAGCACGTGCCGGCGGTCGGTTTGACTCCGCCGCGCGGCAGGCCGACCGCGGCTTGGCCGCCGCCCATCAAGCCGGTGTTCGTGCATCGGCTGCCCGGGGAAGGAATTTGGAAACCGACCGGGCCGCCGGTCGACGGTGGCCCACCGGTGCTGGTGACGAGTTTCCGCCCGGAAGCTGAATATCCGGAGCTGCTCGCCTACGTGGCCTGGTTTGACCACACACGCACAGCGATCGGTTACTACCCGGGGCGCTACGAGCCACCCAACGCTGCGGTGCGTGGGCCGATGATGGTACCCGACAGTCAGCGCTGGCGACTGCTTGCCACCTTCAACGGCGGCTTCACCTACGAAGACGGGGAAAACGGCTCGACGGTCGACGGCCAGGTCAACGAGCCGCTGAAGGACGGCAAAGCCACGCTCGTCGGCTATCGCGACGGTCGCGTCGGGATCGTCAAATGGAGCGGCGGCCCGAACGCTGGACCCGACGTTGCCTGGGCGCGCCAGAGCCTCGCGCCGATCGTGTGGGACGGGCGCCTGAACCCCGGTTTGAACGAAAACCCGAACAGCCCGGAATGGGGGTTCACGCTAGGCGGCGTGACGCGCGTGTGGCGCACCGGCGTCGGCATCGATCGCCACGGCAATCTGATCTTCGTGGCCGCCGAAGGTCAGACGGTGATCTCGATCGCGAAGCTCCTGAGGCACATCGGTGCGGTGCGGGCGATGGAGTTCGACATCAATCCCGACTGGCACACGCTGATCACCTATACCCACGACCACCGACTCGTCCCAAAGATGGTCGAGCCCCAGCCGAACCAGTCGGCCGATCGCTATCTGGTGCCCGATGATCGTGACTTCTTCGCGGTCTATCGTCGTATGCCCGGCCCGATAACAGTGCCTCTCAGGTAGGCGGCACCCCGACGCCGCCCGATCGCTCCGCCGGCGAGCGGTCCGTCCGCGCGCTATATGCTCGCTCACTGTGAACGCGAATGAAGGCCGCGGGCGGCGCAACGTGTCGCTGCCCCCACGGCGGACGCGGTGGCAGGCGCGATCAAGACGGCAGGTCTGCGCCGCGCTGCTGCTCGCCTGCGTGATGCTGTGCGGCACTGCGCCGGTCGCCGCCGCGTCGAGCTCCGACGCGCGGGCCACGCGCGCCTACCTGGTCGCGCAGTACAAGCTCGCGAAGGCGCTGTTGCGCGAATCCGACCTCGCGCACGCCGCTCAGAGGGCTGCGGCTGCGCAGATCGCTCGAGAATGCCCCGGGGTGGTCTCGGGGATGCCTTCATCCACGAAGCCGTTCCCCGCACTCCCACCCCGCGCGAGAGGCGAAAACGCGCGGCTGTCCCAGCAGAAGCTGACGCTTGAGGAGGAGCTCGATACGGCGGTCGAGCGGCCCGGCAACAGCCTGTATGGCACGGCCGAGGGAGCGTACGTCGCCGAAGTGCGCGAGCTGTCGTGGAGCAACCCGGAGATCGCCCAGGCGCTCCAGACCGCGGCCACGGCGACCCTCCAAGACGTCTCTGTCCCCACTCCGATGTTCTGCGCCGACGCGGGCGCGTGGGCGCAGAGCGGCTATCGCGCCCTGCCGGCGTCGAGCCGGGAATTCGAGGCTTCCCGGGCACTGAGGAGCTCCAAACGGCAGAGCGAGCCTTCACTGGAAGCGCTGCTGAAGCCTTACGAGAACGCACCGGATCGTGCGCTGATCCGCAAGACCACAGCGATCGAAGACAAGCTGATTGCCAGGGCCGTCGCCGCCGTGCAGATGGTTTCCAGCCTGGACCGAATAGTCGGGTTTCCGCAAACCGGGAGCGGAGAGCGCAAGCGGATCGTTCTCGGCCACGGGCGCACTGCGGCCGGTACACGCTTCGAAGTCAGCTCCGGGTCCGGCCTGCTGAGCGGCTTGGGCTCTTGCGACCGTTCTGCGACGGTGGCATACACCCAGTCGGGTGCGCCCGAACCGCTGATCGTGAGCGGGCCCAACAACCCGATCTGCCTGTCGCCGCCCCGGTATCGACATCCCGCGCTGTTCTGCGAAGCAGGCATCGAGACGATCCAGACCGCGGTGCCGGGCTTGGTGCGCTCGGTCGAGCTGGTGCTCGCCGACGGGCGGGCCATCGACTCGCGCGCGGTCCGTGTACCGCGCCGAGATGGTGGCCCTGCGGGCGTCTATGCCCAGCAGATCCGTGGGACGATGAGCCACGCTGTCTCGCTCGTCGAGCTGAATGGCGACCGGGGCGTCGTGCTGACCGTGAAACTATCGCGATACCGCTGCGTTAAGCAGCGCAAGGAACCGGAAGAACTCCCGACCATCACAGACCTCTCCAGCGGACGTACGCCCGAAGGGGAAGCATTCACGATCAGCGCTTTCGGCAGTTTCAACAACGAGCCTTTCCTCAGCGTAGACACCGGAGTCAACCCCGAACTCGACGAACCAGCGAACGGACTCCGTGCGAGCAAAGCGTTCACGTGGTCGCTGTCAGTCGGCTGCACCCCACACTCCTATGCGATCCTCTACGGAATCCTCACACCACCGGGAACGTCGGTGACCGCGCAAACCTCCCAGGGCGCTGTTGCGCTGAACGTCGTCCCAGTGGAACCGCGCGTGCACGCAAAGGGTCCGCTCGTCTACGGCGTGTTCAACGCACTGCCCTCCGAACTGACGGTGCGCGGACCTGGCGGGTCGATCGTGTACACCGAAAGCCTGCAGACACAGGCGACAGAAGCGGCGCAGTTCTGCGAAGGCTACGCGGAACCGTGACCGACACGACCTCGCTCGAGCCGCACGGGGTGGCCGCCACACTGGCGCCCGCCCGTGGCACGCCGATTTCGAGTCGGTCCCGACGACCATCTCGGACCACTCGTCGCCGCGCGCTAGCGCTTGGTAGGCTCGAAGCCGTGCCAGGCAGATCCCCAGCGCGCACCCCTCTTCGGGCGGACACAGGAGCCGACCCGAGTGCCGTGCGGGAAAGGGTCGGCGCGAGCGGTCGCGTAATCGAGCTGCGGGAAGTGGTCGTCGCTTCCCCGAGCGTCGCGTGGCGGACGACGGTCTGACCCGCCACACCGACCCGAGCTCACCTCCACCTCCAGACCACTCAGAGACAGCGAGCGAAGCCGGGCCCGGTAAAGGCTTCCAAGCCATGCGCTTCGGCCTGTTCGGCAGCGCCGAGGCGCCGCGCGGCAAACGGGATCCTGCGCGCGGCTTTCGCGAGTACGTCGAGACCAACGTCGAAGCCGAGGAGCTCGAGTTCCATTCCACGTTCCTGGTCGAGCACCACTTCTCAGGTTTCGGGCAGGTGTCGAGCTCTCTGGATCTGCTGAGCTGGGTGGCCGCACGCACGTCGACGATCCGCCTGGGGACCGCCGTGATCGTGCTGCCGTGGCATGACCCGGTGCTGCTGGCCGAGCGCGCGGCGACCCTCGATCTCCTCTCCGCCGGACGCCTTGACTTTGGCGTGGGCAAGGGCTATCGCCATTCGGAGTTCGATGGCTTCTGCCTGCCGATCGAGCAGGCAGAGGCACGCTTCGAGGAGTCGTTGGCAGTGATCCGCAAGGCGTGGACCTCCGGTCAGCCGTTCTCCCACGACGGCCGGTTCTGGCGCTACCGCGAGATCGTGGTCGAGCCCCCTACCGCTCAGACGCCGCACCCGCCCGTGTGGATCGCCGCAGGTCGGCCCGAGTCGGTCCGCAGGGTCGCCGAGCTCGGCGCCAACCTGCTGCTCGACCAGTTCGCCTCGACCGAGACGATCGGCGAGCGGCTCGCCCTGTTCAAGAGCGAGTGCGAGGCTCGCGGCCGCGGCTTTGACCCGATGCAGGTGGCGGTCGCGCGCAACCTGTACGTCGCACGCGACGCCGACGACGCACGCGCGGCGCTCTCGCGGCAGGCCCTGGTTCATGGCCGGCTGATCGAGCGCTCGCAGGGCCCCGAGGGGTCCAGGGGCTCGCACATCATGGCCTACGCGGGTACGCCCGGCGCGACCGAGGCCAACGCCCTGTTCGGCACGCCCGAGCAGATCATCACCGGGCTGCAAGAGCTGCGTGCGGTCGGCGTCAGGTACGTGCTGATCAGCGGCGGCGATTCCGCACGCCAGAGCATGCAGCGCTTCGCTGCCGAGGTGATGCCTGCGTTCACCGGGGCCTGAACGGGCGTTTTCCGATACGGGAGCGAGGGACTGCAACGCGCGTTTGTCGCCTCGGGGATCGAGGGCCAAGTCGGCGGGTCCGTCGAAGCTCGCGGAGAACGAGGGCAGCTCTTGCTCAGCGCCAGTATCCGTTCCGGTACGGCAGCGATCCACGTGGCTGAGCGCATGCACGTCGAGCTGACGATGACGGCGTGGCGGATCGCCTCCGAGCTGGGCTGGGCGAAGGCCTACGACGCGGAGTATCTCGCGATTGCGAGGCTTCTCGATACTCGCGTCGTCACGCTCGACATGCGCCTGCGCCGCGGCGCCGACCGTCTCGGGCTCGTGGTCACGCCGTCCGAGCTGATACACGACACAACTCCAGAGCAAACACCCGGCCCAGACGAGCCGGCACACCCTTTAGGATGAAGCGCCAAGCGCCCAGATCCCTTGCCGCAGACGCGACGCGCAAGCCAGGCCTCGGCCAGACCGGCGCCCGCAATGCTCGGCGAGCAGGCGTCTCATGGGCCAGAGGTCACCGGCCGGGAGCGCTGGCCCGAAAGACCAGCTGCCTGAGGATGTCCCGGTCGCCGATCACTGGAGAACGCCGATGACGAACACGACCTGCCACATGTCGATCTCGCTCGACGGCTTCGTCGCCGGGCCCGACCAGAGTCGGGACAACCCGCTAGGCAAGCGGGGAAGGGAAGTTCATGGCTGGCACCTGGGCGACGAGCGCGCCAATGACGCCGACCAGACGGCAACCGGTTGGCTCATGCGTCCGCGCGGTGCCTACGTGATGGGGCGCAACATGTTCGGGCCGGTTCGCGGC
>DATJOF010000027.1:0-233844 GCA_035507415.1 Solirubrobacteraceae bacterium | reverse complement strand
CGCGCTCGCGCTCTTCTTCGTGCGCCAGCGCCGCGCGCACAACCCGCTCTACGACCTCCACGTCGCCGCGCGCCCGCCGTTCTGGGTCGGCGCGTGCGCCGGCATCATCGTCTTCGGCTCGCTCATGGGGGCGATGTTCATCGGCCAGCAGTTCCTGCAGAACGTGCTCGAATACTCGACCGTCGACGCCGGCGCCGCGATCCTGCCCGCGGCCGTCTTCATGGTGCTGGTCGCGCCTCGCTCGGCGAAGATCATCGAGGCCTACGGGACGCGCATCTCGGTCCTGATCGGCCAGGCCTTCGTGCTGCTCGGATTCCTGGCGATGCTGCTGCTGTGGAAGGAGAACATCGCCTACTGGAAGGTCGGTCTCGGCTACGCGCTGATGGGCATCGGCGTCGGCCTCGCCGGTCCACCGACCTCGAACGTCTTGACCGGCTCGGTGCCGGTGCGCCGTGTGGGAATGGCCTCGGGCACCGCCGATCTGCAGCGCGACCTCGGCGGGGCGATCATGCAGTCGGTCTTCGGCGCCCTGCTGACCGCCGGCTACGCCACCGCTGCCGGCGTCGAGCTGGCCGGCAAGCACGCAACCACCAGCATCGAAAACGTGCTGACGAAGTCGTTCTCGAGCGCCGCCGACGCCGCCAAGCAGTACCCGGCGCACTCCAGCGCGATCATCGCCGGCGCCAAGAGCGCCTTTTTGTCAGGCGACCAGTGGGCCTACGGAGCCGGCATCATCGCGGTGCTGATCGGCGCGGCGCTCGTGTACCTCAAGTTCCCCAAGCACGAGCAAGAGCTGCGCCTGCTCGCCGACTACAAGGCCAAAGCCGGATAGCGGCGCGCGCCGTCGCTAGCGGGGCACGGTCGCCGAGGAGCCGAGCGTCTGCCCTGCGGCGCCGATCGCCTGCACGGCGAAGTCCGCCGCCGTGCTCTGGATCGGGATCGTGGTCTCGAAGCCCGAGCGCGGCACCGTCGCCACCGGCGCGAGCTGCGCCGGGCTGGCGCCCGCCAGCACGCGCCAGCTGGTCACGTTGGTGGCGCCGTTCCAGCTTGCGTACACGCTGAGCGCGCTCGAGCTGCTCGCGCGCACAGCGATCGCCGGAGCTTCCGCGGGGGTCCCGGTCCAGGGGTAGGTGTACGCCCGATAGGACTCTCCCGGCAGCGAGATGTGCGCGTCGTAGATCATCTGCCCGGAGGGTGTGAATTCGCTGAAATACGGTTCGGCCCCCCAACCCACGAACGAGTTGCCGCTCGACAGCACCTGGTCGTTGCCCTGGCTGCTGGTCAGCACCGCGGGGTGGTGCACGTCGCGGCCGACGAGCTCGACGGTGTGGTCGTGCCAGTCGATGCGCTCGCGAATCGCGCGCGACTGCGAGTGCTCCTTGGGGATGTCTCCGTCGTCGAAGAGCGTGAGCGTGCCGTCGGCATGCCAGCGGATGTCGTGCTGCCATGCCGTTCCGGTGCCGGGTCCCATCCGAAAGCTCGGGTGCCTGCCGCCCAGGCGCCAGAGCACCGCGCCGGTGTGCCCGTCTATCTCATAGCCCGCCCAGGTGTTGCGCGAGGAGATGATGAAGTTGCCGTCGCCCCACGGATCGAGCGACACCGAGTTGATGTGAAAGTAGTCCCAGGGGATGCTCGAGGACGGCGGCAGGGGAGAGTAGGAGTCGTCGAACGCGACGTGCCCGTCGGCGTGCCACTCGAACATCACCAGGCCGGTCTTGATGTCGACCTCTTGCAGGACCGCGTCCTGCAGGGCCGCTTCGCGGGAGCCACCGACCGAGGAGAGGTCGGCCTTGACGAGCGTGTAGGCGGTGACGAACGCCGAACCCTGGGGGGTGATCTGAGCTTCGTGCAGGTCCGCCCAGTAGCCGTTGCCGGCGCTGATCGTGCCGATCGGCTTGTAGCTCGTGTTGTAGATCTCGTCCGTGCCGAAGCCCACGCCGAGGTCGGCGATGTATCCCTGCCACCAGACGAGCACCGGCTTGTGCTCGTAGGACTCGACCTGCAGGTCCATCGCGGTTTCGCCGGAGCGCACCGGCTTGAACCACACGAGCTGGCCGTCGCGGTTGAAGATCATCGGCCCCCACTGCCCGTAGCCGTGGTTGGCGGCGATGAACACGTCGTCTTCGGAGGCCTGCGGCGTGCGCAGCGTGACGCTCACGCTCGGGGGCTTGAGGTTCGGTTGGGAGACGAAGCTCTGCACGGTGCCCTTCCTTGCCGCCGGCGGCGGACTCATCGGCGCGAAGTGGTAGGGCGCCAGGCGCGCCACAGTGAAGGCGCTCGACACGCGCTGCTCGTGCTTGCTGGGCCCGACCAGCGCGGTGACCGTCACGTGCTCTCCTTCGGTGAAGCCCCGGCTCGGCAGAAAGCTCGCACCCGGCGCGCTTGCGTAGGCCTCGAGGCGACCGCCGTGGGCGCCGCTGCTCGACCCCACGACGGCGACGTCGTGAATCTCGCCCGGTGCGATCCCGAGGAAGCTGATCTGGGTGTGGGGCGAGGCGTCCGGCGTGCCCTCGAGCGGGGAGATCGTCAGGGCGTGCGCGGCCGGCGCACCGATGCACGCCAGCAGCGCTGCCGCGGCGGTCGCGAGCCGGGCTCGCTTGGCGCCGCGTGAAACGCAGCTGTAGCGCCGCTGTGCCGGCGCGACCGTGGCGAGGCGAGCTCGCCTAGCGCGCCGTGACACGGAGCAGCACGGTGGAATCGCCGGGCACGCTCGCCGAGATCGTTCCCGGGCTCGTGCTGGTCGCGTGTGTCCAAAGATTTCGCAGCGTGTAGGCCGATGCGTGTGCCATGCCGACCGCGGCGGCGCTCGTCGAGATCGTCAGCGCGCTCGCGCCCTCGTTGAGCAGCGCCACCGCGCGCGAGCCGTCGCTCAGCGGCTTGACCCAGACCTGGCCGTCGCCGTTGGAGGACAGCAGCGTCCCCTGGATACCGGCGCGATCCTGGTCGATCGCGATCACTTCGCGGTTCGACACCGCTTCCAGGCTGGCCTTCGAGATGGTCTGCAGGTTCGCGCTCACCATCAGCGGCGCCGCCAGCATCGCCCACATGCTGAACTGGGTCCTGAACTGGGCGTCGCTCATGCCCTGTCCGGGACCGAGATAGTCGGGGTCGTTCCAGTGCCCGGGTCCGGCCGCCTGAGGCTCGGTGGCGTCGGCGTCGATGTTGCGCAGCACCGAGGAGAAGGGGACATATCCCGGCGAGCCGACGTCGGTGTCCGTGCGCCAGCTGTTGCCGACACTGGGCCCGAACGTGTAGGAGGTGAAAGCGGAGCCGCCGAATCCGGGTTCGCCGTGGTACTGGCCCGGTTCGAGGAAGTCGCAGATCGACAGCAGCATCGGGCGGTGCGAGGCGTTGTGAGCGATCGCCTCGTGAAACGCCTTGTAGGCGCTCGCGGGGTTGAGGTGCTGACGCACCCCCCCGCAGAAGTCGACCTTGACCGCGTCGAATCCCCACGCGGCGAACGTGTTGACGTCCTGCTGGTAGTGGCCATAGCTGCCCTCGGTCTTGCCGCCGCAGCCTTCGCGTCCCGCGTCGGTGTACAGGCCCACGCGCAGGCCGGCCGCGTGCAGCGTGCTCGTCAGCCAGTTCATCCCGTGCGGCCACTGCGCCCGGTCCACCTCGATCTGCCCGTGCGGCCCGCGTTGTCCCTGCCACCAGCCGACATCGAGCCAGATCAGGTTGTAGCCGTCGCGCTCGAGCCCGCTCTGGATCAGCATGCTGGCCTGTTCGAGCACGGTCGCCTCGCTGTAGCGCGCCCCGAGCGCGAAATAGGTGTCCCAGCCCATGTACGGGGTCGGTGCGAGCACGCTCGATGTGCTCGCCTGGGCGAGCCCGGGGGCGACGAGCCCGGTCGCGACGAGCCCGGTCGCAACCAGCCCGCCGGCCAGCGCGAGTGAGCATGTCCACGCCAGCGCGCACGCCCGCGCGCGCGCGCCCGCGCCGAGAATGCGCCCGCCGAGGCTCACCGTGCCCGATTCCGCGAGCCGTGCCGCCCGCCCGGCCGGGCGCGTGTCGATGCGTGCGTGCGGGCGGCCGACCCGAGTCGGCTCGCTGTCTTGCCGTTCGCCGCGTGCCTGCGCCTGGCCGCTTGCCCGCCCGCGGCGCCGTCGCGCAGCGTCAGCGCGACGTTCGCCAGCGTCGCTTTGAGCTCGCCGATCACCGTCCCGGTGACCGACACGTTCGCGCTCAGGTGGCGCGCGTGCGACAGCAGCTTACGGTCCGCAGCGCTCAGCGGCAGCGCGAGCGTGCGCTGTTCGCCCCGCTTGAGATGCACCGTCGCGCCCGCGAGCGTCACGGTCACGGTCACACGGCGCGCCTGCTTTCCCTTCCCGGAGCTGCGCGCCTGCCGGGTGGTGACGCGCACCGAGATCGCGCAGCCCGCCGGCGCCTGCGAGGAGCAGGTCAGGGGGATCGCGATCGTCGTCGCGCTCGCGCTCACCCTGCCCACCCTGGTCTCTCCGGTGGCCGCCAACACGCCCATCGCGGGCACCGCCACGAACCCGCTCGACGCGGTCGCGCTCCCGGCGGCGTTGGTGGCGGTCACGCGGCATTGGAGGTGGTGCTGGGCATCTGCGCCGCTCACCACGTAGCTCGAGGACGTGGCATTCGCGATCACGGTCGCGTCGCGGATCCAGGCGTACGTGAGCGTCGCGCTGCCCGAGGTCCCAGGCTGGCAATACAGCCTCACGCCGTTTGCGGGGACCCCGAGGATGTAGGGACTCGGATGCACCACGCTCAGGGCCGCCGCGGTCGTGAACGTCCCGTCCGCGCCGGTGGTCTGCCCGGCGGCGTTTGCGGCCGCGATCCGGAAGTGGTAGGTGCTCGCGGCCGAGAGGGTGGAGATCCGCGCCTGCACGGTCTGCTGGCCACCCGTGGGCGCGGGCTGCGAGCTGCACGCCGCGGTCAGGCCGTAGCTGCTCGTCGGGCCGTATTCGAACGCACACTGGCCGAGCACGGCGTCCTGCGGGTTGACCGTGCCCACGAGCGTCGCTTCGCTGGCCGTGATTTCGGTCGCGCTGCCGGTGGTAGTGAGCGGCGCGGCGACCGTTGCGCGCACGAACCCCCCGGCGCTGTCGATCGCGACGCAGACGCCGTCCGGCAGGCACGACACGCCCGCGAGCGGCGTCCCCGGGTCGGCGCCCGATTCATTCCAGATCGGCAGCCCGGACGACGCGTCGTCGCTTGCCAGCGCGCTGCCGCGTTCGTCAACGGTCACGCACAGGCCCGAGCTGGCGCAGGACACGCCGGCGGGCACCGCCGCCGGGTCGATCTGGGTCGCGTTCCAGGTCGGGGCCGATGCCCCCGGGTCGGCGCTCGCGAACGCGTTGCCGACGCCGTCGACCGCCACGCACAGCTGCGCCGAGCCGCACGACACCGCGACCAGTTCGCCGATCGCCTCGAGCGCTTTGACCTGCCAGCTCGGGTTCGCGGCGCCGGGATCGGTGCTCGTAACGATCCTGCCGGCGTCGTCGACCGCGACACACAGCGATTCGCTCGGGCACGACAGCCCGCGCAGGCGCTGGCCCGGGTCCACGGCGCTGGCCGTCCATGTCGGATCGGCGGCGCCGGGGTCTGTGCTGGCAAAGGCGCTGCCGGTCTGGTCGACGGCCACGCAGAGCGTCGCCGACGGGCACGAGACACCTGTCAGTGGCTGGCTGTCGATGTCGGTGCGCTGCCAGCTCCCTGCGCCCGCTTCAGGATCGGTTGACGCAAGCACGGCGCCGCTTTCGTCGACGGCCGCGCAAAGTCCGATCGGAGCACACGCCAGTGCCGTGAGCGCACGGCCGGGATCGATCGTGCGGGGCGCCGACCACGATGGACTCGGAGACGCAGGCGGGCTCGTCGTGTGCAACACGCGCCCGGCGCGATCGACCACCAGGCACAAGCCTTCGGATGGGCAGGCGATCGCGCTCGGCGTCTGGCCGGGATCGATCGAGACGGCCCTCGACCAGGTCAACGGCGCGGCCGCCTGCGCAGCGGCGGGCACGAGCGCGCCCGCAGCGGCCAGCAGCGGGACGATTGCCGCGCGGCGGAGCCGGCGATGGCGCGGGGCGCGTCGATCCGTATGGGGAAGCTCCTCGCTCGTGAGCTCGCACGTCACCTTGCGTTCCTCCTAGTCGCGGGCGGCCGGCAGGCGGCATTCTCGCGCGTGCGCGCGAGAGCGCATTCTTACGGGCCACATGACGGAACGCGCCGGCTGGCCTTGGGTTGCGGTCGATCGAACGTAAGCTTCGGCTATGACACGCCCGACCGCACGCGCGCGTACGCCCGCGTGCGGTCTCGTTTCGCGCTGTTCGCGTCCAGTTCCACCCGTCGCCGGGCGCTCTACGCGCGTCCGCCGGCGAGCGAGAGCTGGGGCAGTGAGACGGCGCCGTCGACCGCGATCGCCTGTCCGGTGACCTGCGCCGCTTCGGCGCCGGCGAGAAACGCAACAGCGGCGGCGATCTCGGCGGGCTCGACCAGCCGCCCGGTTGGCAGCTGCGCCAGCAGGCGCTCGCGCAGCTGCGCCGGCATCGCAAGCACCTGCTCGGTCGACACCAGGCCTGGGAGGATCGCGTTCACGGTGATCCGGTGCGCGGCATTCTCGCTGGCCAGCGTGCGCACCATCCCCAGCTGGCCTGCCTTCGACGCCGCGTAGGCGACCTGGCCGCGCAGGCCGCCGAGCGCCGCGACGCTCGAGATCACGACGATCCTGCCGAAGCGGCGCTCGCGCATCCCCCCGATGCACGCCTGCACGGTGCGGAAGGCGCCGGTGAGGTTGACGTCGATATCGCGCTCCCACTGCTCGAGCGTCATCTCGTGGCCCGGCGCGATCGTCGTGGTGATGCCGGCGTTGGCCACGCACACGTCGATGTCGTCGAGCGCCGGGAAGGGATCGCGGGCCACGTCGAGGCTGAGCGCGCAGCCGTCCGCGAGGTCGAGCGTCACCACGTCGAGACCGTCGGCGGCAAGGCGCTGGGCGATCGAGGCGCCGATCCCGCGTGCAGCGCCGGTGACCAGCGCGCGGCGCCCGCTCGCGGTCACAATGCAGTTCCGATCGGCGTCGAAGGAGAATGCGATGGCGGATCGATCATCGAACGAGCAGACAGCGAGACACCGGACATCGAGGGAAGAGACAACCAGACACCGGGCATCGAACGAGGAGACAACGAGACACGTGGCATCGAAGGAGGAGACGATGACAGACCGCTGGTTTTCGGAGCACGAGCTCGAACAGATGTCGCGCCCGACGATGGACCGCGCGATCGAGGCGCTCGACGCGGGCGAGCTGGACGAGGCGCGGCGCCTATGCGCCGAGATGAAGCACGAGTGGCAGATGCTGCACGACCTGATGGCCAGCGGCGTGCTGGACTTGGTGTCGTTCATCCAGCAGCGGCTCGGCGACGACGGCGTCGCCGAGGCCTGGACCGAGAGCATGAACCGCGGCTGGAGACGCCATCACGACGCGATCTCGGCGCTCGAGCGGCGCGAGCTCGTGCCGCTGCTGGCGGCCACCTGGCGGGCGCACTCGTGCTCCGGTGTCGGCCCGAATCCCGGCAGCTTCACGGTCTCCGAGGACGACGAGAAGGTGACGTTCACGATGAACCCGTGCGGCTCGGGCCAGCGGCTGGTTCGCAACGGCGCCTACGAGGGTCTCCCCGACGGAGGCGGCACGCGCGCCGCACACGACTGGTCCTTTCAGCGCAAGGGGTTTCCCCTGTACTGCACGCACTGCACGTTCATGAACGAGTCGCTGCCGATCCAGTGGTCGGGCTATCCGGTGTATCCGTGCGATCCCCCCGAGGACTACTCGCGCGACGCCTGCACCTGGTACTGGTACAAGCAGCTCGACGCGATACCCGAGCGTCACTGGCGCCGCTACGGCGCGGTCAAGCCGCAGCCCGCACGGTGAGCCGGCGCACACGACCACAGACGCGGTGCGCTGCATGGCTTCGCGCGGCGCGCTCGACTGGGACGTTAAGCGCGCCGCAAGCCAGATCGGGGATGTCGGGCGACAAGCAAAAATCCCCGAACTGACACAAAGCTACTCTCCTCTGCGCTTTTACTCAAGTAGCGAGTTGGCCAACAGCCCGGGTGCGCGTGGGCCACTCGGGCCAACGTGTCCGGTCCGCCCGGGCGAACGCATGAGGGGGGCGGTCTCGTTCTAGCGCGAAGGCGCGTGATGAGTCGGTGTCGGCGCGCCGGTGTGGTGGCCGATGATCAGGTTCGTGCGCAACAGTGTGAAAGCGATCGCCAGCGCCACCACGATGATCGTCGCCGTCGCGATCGCGAGCAGCGCCGGACGACCGAGCCGGCGCGCGCGGTGGATCGTGGGCGGCGCGGCGGGGTCGAGCATCGCGCTCGGTCCAGGCTCGACGCCGATTCCCGCCACGGCCAGGAGCGGGCGCTGACGAGCCTCGAGCGCCAGCGCGTCGGCGACCTGATCGCGCAGCAGGTTGAGCTCGCGCTGGCGTGCGAACAGGAACAGCGCGAGCCCGGCGACCACGACGACGCCCACGAAGCCGAGCAGGGCACCGAGCTTCGACAGCGTGTTCGTCGGCGCGCTCGAGCGCGGCGCGAGGTTGACGTTGCGCGGCGCGGCCCCCGCGGCCGCCGGCACGACCGGCGGGCGGCGCGTGGGCGCGACCGGCAGGGTGCGCTCCGCCATCTCCAGCAGGGCTGGCGCGGAGACGTCGTTCGTCAGCGTGTTTTCGATCCAGTAGGCCGCGCCGTTCTCGTGCCAGGCGATCGTCCTGACGTGTTCGCCGGCATAGAACAGTTCGTACGTGCGCGCGCCGATGTGAACCGTCTGGCCGGGGTCGCTGAGCAGAGGGGGGTTGGTCCAGTCGGTGCCCTGCACGTCGTAGTACTGGCCGAGCTCGCCGCGGTCGATCACGACCGTATAGATCGGGTGCAGATGTCCCTGCTGGTCGTGAATGTGATAGAGCCGCAGTTCGTCCGGTTCGGCATCGGCGAAGCTGTCCCGGACTCGCGGATACTCGAGCGGGAAGGGCAGGTTCGGCGCCTGGGCGCGCGCTTCTTCGAGCTCGCCCGGCGTCGTCGGGGTGAGTGCGAATCCCAGGTCGCTGCTGTGATGGTGCGCGGCGTGCGAAGCGTGCGGCACGCGCAGCTTGTGGCTCCGAATCGCTGCCGTGCCGCCGAGGAACGAGCTGACCGCTTCGTGGATCTGTTCGGGTGTGGCGCTGTCGAACGTCGGTTCCAGGTTGACGTGGAACGCGACCTGGCGAACGGGCTTGCCGGCGGATTCGATCAACAGATAGAGCAGCTGCAGGATTTCTTCTTCGCTGTCAAGCGTGCTTTCCACGTACTTGCCGAAGATGCGCTCGAACTTTTCCCGATTGCCAAACAGCGAAGCGCCATACTGTGCCTTGACCTGAAGCAAGAAACGCTGGTCGCGCGCGTCGCGGATCAGCGAGGTGCTTTCGTGGCGGTTCGCGACGAATTCGAGCGCTTCGTTGCCGCATAGTTTCTGGTAGCCCGGCTTGAGGTGAATTTCGTAGTACTGTTCGCCGCCGGGTTCGTTGGTGTGTTCGTAGCGCTTGTCGACCGTCATGTACACGCAACCCATCGCGTTCACGGCTTTCGCGAACTTGTGGAAGTTCGTGATGAACACGTGGTTGACTTCGATGCCGAGCACCTGCCTGATCGTTTCGAGCATCAGCTTGACTCCGCCGGCGGTGCCGCCGCCGTTCTCCCAGCCGTAGGTGAAGGCGGCGTTGATGCGGTTTTCTTCCACTTCGCCGTCCGGCTTGTCGATCGGAACCTTGAGCTCGCGCGGGATCGAAAGCATCGAGATCGTCGGCTGACTCGGGTCGATACGCACGAGCAGCATCTCGTTGGAATGAGGCAACACCGGCGCGGTGGTCGTGTGGGCGCGTTCGTCATTGCCGACCAGCAGCAGCGTCTCGGGCGCGCCGCGGCTGGTGGGCGCGAGCACGCCGGGTGCCACCTTGACGGGCTTGTGCTGCTCGAGCGCTTCGACCAGCCGCCCGACCTCGTTCAGCGCAATCGCGGCCGTCGCCCCACCCGACAGCAGGATGATCCCGAGCGCCGCGACCAGGAACTTCGTCGTCATCCAGCGCCGGCGCGGCGGCTCCGGCGGCATGCTCCCGGGTGCCGCTGCGCCGGGCAGCCTGGGAGGCGGCGGCGCGACCGTGCTCACGCGGGCCGCTCGGCTGGGCGGGTCTGACGGGGCGGCATCGGCAATCTAGCGGGCGGCATCGCAAGTCCGGCGGGTGCGTGTCGCAGATGCGCAGACGCGCCCCCGAGCCAGGTGAGGCAGGCGCCAATGGTAGCCCGGCAGACGGCGGGAGGGAGCGGTTATGCGCCGAGCTTACGGCGACGGGCTCCCGACCATCACTCTCCCGTCGCCGTCGACCACCGCGCAGATTCCCTGTGCCACGCACGAAACGCCCGTCAGATCGATGGAATACAGTTCGAACATCGGATTCGGCGGTTCGATCGGCACTCCGTAGACGTTCTCCTCGGCCCATGCTTCGCTGCCGCCCGTGGGATCGGAGGAGACGAGCACGTTGCCGCTCGAGCCGTTGCCGGCGAGGGTGCTCGCCACGCACACTCCCCGCTTGGCGCAGGACACCTGCCAAAGCCCGTTGAACTGCGGCGTCCCCTGACCGGTGAGTTCGCTGTAGCTCCAGGCAGATTCACCGCCCGTCGGGTGGGTCGAGGTGACGACGCCGTACGCGGCCCCGCCGGTCGTGACGCAGAGCTTCGAGGTGGGGCAGGAGATGCTGGGCAGGGCGCCGGTGAAGGTCGTTGCCCAGGCGCTTGCGCCGCCGGCGGGGTCGCGTGAGGTGATCGTGTCGCCGCGCCGGGTGGCCACGCACAGTCGCTTGGACGGGCACGAGACGCCTTCCAGTTCGGCGGCGGCCACGCGGGCCGTGTGCCACGTGGCCGACCCGCCCGCCGGTTCGGTCGAGGTGATGACATCGCCCTCGGCGTCGATCGCGACGCACAGCCTCGCCGATGCGCAGGCGATCCCGCGCAGCGGCGTGGCGCCGTCGACGTCGGCGCTGCTCCAGGCGCTCGCGCCAGCGGTCGGATGGGTCGCGGCGAGCACGTCTCCGGCTTCGTCGACGGCTACGCATAGACGGGCAGACGGGCAGGAGATCGCTGCGAGGCCGTGAGCGTCTACGTGTGCCGGCGCCCAGGCGCCCGGGCCGTCGAGCGGATGGGTCGAGGTCACGACGTTGCCGGCATCGTCCACCCCCGCGCACAGGCGCTGCGACGCGCACGACACGCCGCTGAAGGCGCTCGTGCCGGCTTCGAGCCTGGCCGGATGCCAGGCGTGTTCGCCGCCGCCCGGTTCGGTCGACGCGACGACGTAGCTGCCGCTGGCGCTGAGCACACACAGGCTCGTCGTCGGGCAGGAGGCGCCCTTGACCGATTCGCTGCCGCCGTACTTGTTCGGGATGTCGATCGGCGTCGCGGTCCATTCTTTGGCGCCGCCCGCCGGATTGCTCGAGGTGAGCACGGCGCCGCCGGTCGTCGCCGCGCACATGCCGCCTGCCGAACAGGACACATACCAGATCAGGCTTTCGGCGCTGACGTGCGCGAGCTTCCACGTGCCCGACCCGCCCGTCGGATCGGTCGACGTGAGCACATCGCCGTAGTTGTTGGTCAGCACGCAGAGGCCTTCAGACGCACACGACACGGCCGAGAGTTCATGGGATTCGTTGATCGTGAACGTATGCCAGGCGATCGCTCCGCCGGTGGGATCGGTCGAGATCAGAGCCTCACCTTCCCGGCCGACCGCCAGGCAGAGTTGCGCAGACGGGCATGAGACCGACTGCAGTTCGCCGTCGTACACGTCGCGGATCGTCCACGCGGAGCTGCTCCCCGCCGGTTCGCTCGCGGTGAGCACGTCGCCGGTGCGGTCGACCGCGACACACAGGGATTCGGACGGGCAGGAAACGGCGGTGAGGGCGTCGCGAGCCCCGAGCGAGTGGATCGCCACGGCGGTCCACCGCTCCGCGCCGCCGAGCGGATCGGTCGAGGCCACGATGTCGCTGCCTCCGACGGCGACGCACAGACTGCTCGAGGCGCAAGAGACGTCAGCGAGGCCTTCCAGGGGAGCCAGATCATCGACCACGCTCCATGCCGCCGTTCCGCCCGCCGGTTCATGCGAGGTGAGCACGTCGCCGGCACGGTCGACCGCCACGCAGACGCGGCTCAAAGGACACGAGACCGCGCCGATTTCCGTGGGCGAAGCGAACGGCGGACGATCGTCCACGCGCGCGGGCGCGGTCCACGTCAGCGAGGGCGTTTCGGCCGTCGCCGTGACGGCCCATGCCAGCGCCAGCAGGACGGCCGCCAGACCGGTCCACAGCGCGCTGGTAGGTGCACGTAGACGCTGGATCACCGCATCACCCGCTCCCTCGAATCGCTTGCACGCGGCCCGCCTCGGTCCGCGTCTCATGACGATACCCCGATCGGGCCAACGTCACCAAATCGCACTTGATACGGACTTGACAATAAGACTTACATCAAGTATTTTTGTTGACAGGCTGAGAGAGGGGGTCTGCCGTTGGGGGCGGCGCTCGCGCAGGCAAAGGGCCGAGTCACTGGTGCTGTGCAGCGTTCGAGTCGATCGGCGCTGCGCGGCACTGGGTGATTACGCCGGCAGGAGTGAAGCCGGCCGGCAAGATTGCGACCCGAAGCACTAAGTGAGCACTGCGGCAGGAGTGAAGCGGGGCGGCAGGAGTGGACTGGACGCTGGACTGACTCCGGGCTCCGAGTGGCCCCTTTGGCCTGAGTTAATCAGGCGGCCTTGACTCATAGGTTCGGCTGAAGCAGTTACCGCTGTACGGCATCGACTGGAACGCGCGCCGTGCAGCAACAGCGACCGGCGCAGGGCGGCGCCGAGCAATCGGTACTGGATGGTACCGAGCGTAGAAAAGGCGAGTGCGCGCGTGCGCCACGCCAGCGGCTCACGCGCCTGTCAAAGGAGTGAGTCGAGAATGATTGCGGGTTCTGTGAGAGAGCGCGATGGGCGCTTTTACGCCCGGTTGCGTGTACGCGTTGTCGATCCTGCCAGTGGCGCCTCGCACTGGCGGCAGGTCGAGCGAGCCGCCGGTTCGAGCCGGCAGCGCGCGCTGGAGATGCTCCATGCCCTGCGCGCGGAAACGCGCGATGGAGCCTTCCTCGCGTGCGGCGTGAGCGTGTCTGAACTGGGCCAGCGATGGCTGACCGAGCACGTTCAGGTGGACCTCAAGCCGGGCGCGGTGGCCGAGTATCGCAGCACGCTGTTCCGCCACGTGCTGCCGGCGCTGGGCGACATGCAGGTGCAGGAGGTTCGTCCGGGGACAGTGAGCATGCTGCTGTCGCGCAAGCGCGCCGAGGGCCTGTGCGAGGGCACGGTCGCGAAGATCCGCCGTCACCTGCACGCGCTGTTCGCGTTCGGTGTGGAGGCGGGCGTGACCGCGGTCAATCCGGCCGACCTGCCGCGCCGGCGCGCGTGCAGCGGACAGGGGCGGCGCGCGCGCGGCACTCAGCTCAGCCCGGTGCAGGTGTACCGGTTCCTGGAGGCATGCTCGCCCCGGTGGCGCCCGTTCTTCACGGTCGCGCTCGACACCGGCCTGCGTCGCGGCGAGCTGATCGGGCTGCGCTGGGAAGACGTGGACCTGCTGGGGCGGACGATCTGCGTGTGCCGCAGCATCGGTGTGCACGACCGCCCCGGCCGGCAGGCGCAGGAACGCTCGCTGTCCCCGAAGACGCCCGCCGGCGAGCGCCTCGTGCCGATTTTGAGCGGCGCGCAGGCGGCGCTCGAGCGCCTGTACGCGCAGGCGACCGACGTGAGCGACGGCGCCCCCGTGTTCACGGCCGTGACCGCCAGGCCGGGCGACCCGGGCGTGGGCACCGGGCCCGCGAGACCGCTCGACCCGCGGATGGTGACGAGGGTGTTCCGCCGCTATGCCGAGCGCGCGGGCCTGCCGGCGTCGATCCGCCTGCACGATCTGCGCCACACCGCCATCACCAACGCGATCGAGCAGGGCGAGGACGTGCTGATGGTGTCGGCGTTCGCGGGGCATGCCCATCCGTCGACGACCGTCGACGTGTACGGGCATCTGCTTCCTGGCCGCGTGCGCGATGCGGCGCGTCGGATGCGCTCCCTCGAGCCCGCGACGAGAGGACCGGCAACGTTCCACGACACCCCGGGTTCGGCCACAACGACCGCCGGCATCCTCGATCGGGTCGACACCGGTTGGTGGCCCGAGGGCAGGTCCTGAGCACGCCACGAAGCGGGCTGCCTATTCCTCACGCGCAAGTTGTGTTTGGCCCGGCGTTGCGTCGGGTAGACGCTGGATAGGGCCTCGTCCCCCCCGAGGCTCGAGAGGGAGCGGGCGGCCCTGGTCGCTAATCCAGTGAGCCCAAGCCAGGGGCTGGCTGGAGGCCAGGGCCGATCCCGACCCTCCACTGAGGGCGCGCTTGACCGTGCGCCTCGCGCCTCGCCGTCGGGACAGGCCGGGCGGCGCGAGCACGAACGCGAGAGCCACGACCAAGCGACGTACTGCGATCGGAGACGCACGGGCGACCTGGGGATCAGCCAGAGCGACTTCAGGAGCGCACCAGGCGCACACGCGCCCGCCGATCAACGCCCGGCAAGCCTCCGCTAGGGTGTCGCTGCCGTGAGGACCAAAGGGGAGCGACGAGAGCGATCGATGGCGCGCGTCGGGCGATGGCTGGGGTCCGGCGCTGCGCTGCTCGCGGCGACAGGGGTTATGGCGGGGTGCGGGAGCGGCGGCTCGAGCACGACCGGCGCGCCGACGAAGGCTCAGTACGTCGCGCGCGTCACCGCCGTCTGCAACGCGCTGATGCGGCGCACCGAAACGATCAGCGAAGGTGGGCACAGCTTTGAAGCGGCTGTCCGCGAAATCGTCGACGCCCATGAACAGGCCGACCGTCAGCTGCGCGCGATCCCGCTCCCGGACCCATCGACGGTGCCCGCCGAATGGCTTCACTGGCGCGAAACAGCCACCTCGGCGATGCGTCGGGCGATCGATGCCAAGCCCTACTCCCACGAGCGCAGCGCGGCCTCGGCGGACGAATTCAAAGCGAACGAAAAAGCTCGCGCCGTGGCCAGGGTCTATGGGCTGTCGGCCTGTCTGCGCACGTAACCGCGCGCCGGGGCGCATGTGCGCAACTGCGCTGCTCGCCACGGGTTCCAATGGCAAGCCCGCAGCGTGCTCTGGCCGGTTCCCTCCAGGGCACGCCGCGTGGCTGTCATCCAGCGGCTGCCGCCGCCGAAGTCGCGGCGACCGCGCCGCGAGCAGGGCCTGGACGTGCGAGCCTTAGGCCGTGTATCACGTCGAGCTGCGCCACTTCCCGTTCACCGCGTACAGGTTCAACCTCGGCGAGCCCGAGCTGCTCGCGCTGTTGGATCCGTGGGTGCACGACAAATGGATCGACCTCGACGAGCGCAAGTGGAACCCGCAGCAGGCGCGCCTGAACGTGCTCGAAGGACCGGAGATCCCGGTGTACGAACTGTCGATGGGCCGCGGCTGGCGCAGCGCCGAGCGCAAGAGCAAGGATGTGACCACGCAGGTGCTGGAGCGCGCGCGAGCGCTGCTCCTGGAGGGGGCTGGGGGAGACGGGACACCGGCAGGTGGCGCTGCGGGCGGGCCATTGGCTGGCTCGGGTGGCGTGAACGAAGCGCGGGCTGGGGGCGGCGACTCCAGCGCGTCACTTTCCGATCGGGCGCTCGCTCCTGCGGTAGCAGCGAGCGACGCAGGCCATGTTGGCGAGCCCGACCTTCGGTCGCTGCTCGGCGACGACCCCGACGCGCTGCTGCAGGCCTGGCAGCTCGTCATCCAGCGCCGTCCCGAGCTCCCCCCCAGCGAGTCCCTGGCGCTGGCTGAACAGACGCTGCGCTCGCTTGGGTGAGGAGATCCGGATCGGTTGACCGAGCGTGGCTGCGCCGGCCGCTCCGATCGAACGCGGGGGCGCACATCGCTAGACTGCCTCTGCGCGTGGTGGGCGTAGCTCAGCTGGTAGAGCTCCTGGTTGTGGTCCAGGCGGTCGTGGGTTCGAGTCCCATCGCTCACCCCTAAGAAGTCGCTGCAACTCTACGCACACGGACACACGGCGTGGGGGCCACTCACCGGAGACTCGCCGGACTTCGTTCGTATTGAAGGTAGCGCGTCGTGGCAGATACCATCCCTATTGATGGAATTGCTCAAGTTACTTGACATTCTGCCGATAAGCAGCATGACAGCGCGACAGGCCAATAAAGCCAGGCCTCTGTGGTCATTTGAGTCGCGGTCCTGCCGCGTCAATCTACATTCCAACCTCACTGCTAAAGCTCGCCAAGTGGCCGGAGGACAACGGATCACCAATGGCCAAGTCAACCAACCGAGATGGACTCTGCGCCGCGTGTGGAACGCCGGTTCGCAGCGGCGAGGCGGCGACGATTCCGGACTCCGACTACAAGCAGGGGTATAGGATTCTCTGTCCCGAGTGCATGCCTGCTGGAAGTCTCGATCCGCCGAAACCGCCCGAGACCTCCAAACTGCCGTCGATCCACCGCGACCGGTTCGATGGGCCAACCTGAGCTCGGGTCGGTCGATGGCTGCGCGGCCGTCAAAACTGCAAAAACAAAAAGCTCACGAAAGCACAGAAGCTGAGGCGCGCACTCGGCACCTGCCGGAAGACGCACCGGCACTCCGATATGCGGCGCCATCGCTGCGAACGCCAGGCGCGCAGCCGCTACGCAGCTAGGGGAAAGCCCACAAGGCAGCGAGCCTTCACCATCACCCGGGCGGGTTGGCGGCGGGTGGGTAGTGGAAGGCCTGTGTCTGGGTGACCTTGGCGACCAGTGCGCCGTCTTCGCGCATGATCTCCGTCTCGATCACGATCGTCGTGCGTCCCTTGTGAAGCGGGCGCGTGCTGGAGGTCACCGCGCCGTCGCGCACGCCGCGCAGGAAGTTCGTCTTCGACTCGATCGTCGCCGTGCCGAGCGCTCCCTCGGGGAGGTTCAAGAACGCGCACACGCCACCGCAGCCATCCGCCAGCGCCATCAGGGCGCCGCCGTGCAGCAGCCCGCCGGCCGTGCACCGCTCAGGCGACCACAGCATCCGCCCACGGACCAGCTCGGGGCTGACCTCCAGCAACTCGGCGCCGATCAGCGTCGCGAACGGCATCGTGTCGCGGATCTGCTCGGGTGTCGGCATTTGACTCAAGGCGTTCCCTGCTCGTGTCGAGGTGCTCAGCGTCGCGGGCTCGGCGTGCTGGGCGAGGCGAAGCGCTCTGGAGCTACTGCCAGTAGCGCTCGACGGTGTTCGGGTCGCGCGCCTTCGCCTCGTCGGGATCCTCGCCCGCGTCGCGTCGCGCTCGCCGCTGGCGCAGCAGGTCCCAGCAGACGTCGAGCTCGACCTCGATCTCGCTCAGCCGTCTGTTGTCCTGCTCGAGCGCGTCCTCGCTCTCGCTCGGCTCGCGATCGCGCAGCTTGCGCTCCTCGGCGACCAGCCGCTCGATACGGTCGGCGATGCTCTCGTCGCTCATGCACGCCATCCTAGCTCTGCCGCGCGCGGGCGCTAGCATCGCACCGTGTCCCGCGCATCGGCGCTCGTCGACGAGGTCGCAAACGAGCTCGGCACCTGGCCGGGTGTACGCATCGAGCCGCGCTCGGAGGACTTGATGCTCGTCACCTACGAAAGCCTCGAGCTTGGAGTCCTGGACCGCGCGCGCGGCGTCGCGGAGCTTCGCTTCACCTCGCCGGAGCGAGATGAGCTGGTCGAGCAGGGCAGCGCCCTACCCGCCGAGCCGGCGTACGAGGCGGAGGACGCCGCTCACGACGTGCGCGGGCCCTCCGACGTCACTGCCGTGCTCGAGCTGTTCGATCGCCGCTACCGCGACGTTCGCGGCGAAGACGACCCCTACAGCTCGAGCGACGCCGGCTGACCCCGATCGATCGTCCTGCGCCGCCCTGGTCGATGTGCGCGTGCTCGGGGCTCACGTTATGCGTGAGCCAGGGTGACGAGCGCCGCGCTGCCTGCTGCCAGCGCCAGCTCCGGCGTGCCCGCTTGCCGGTGGACGCTCGGCAGCGGCTCGTGTGGGCTCCACGTCCCCGTCGCGCTCACTTCACTGCCGCCGAGTCGCACGTGTGTCGTTGCGCCCGGGGAGGGGCCGGTCAGGCGCAGGATCGTTCCGCCTGCGGACGTTCCTCCTGCGGATGAGCCCACGCGCGCGCCCGCGCGCGTGCGCGCGCGCGTAGGTCGGCTTTCGAGTGCCAACCGCACCAGCAGCGGCGCGGCGCCCGGCGGTTCGAAGTCGACCAGCACGAGCTCGACCGCGCCGCCCGGTTGCTCGAACGCCCACGCGCTCACGTTCGCGGCGCCGTGCACCGTGGCTCGCAGCGGACGCGCGCCGCGCAGGCGCGCCGCCAGCAGCAGTGCGTACCACTCGGGGTTCGCGTGCAGCCCGTTCGGCGCGGCCACGAGCGGGCTGTAGGAGCCCGGCCAGGTGATCAGGTCGTGGAAGTCCAATCCGCGCACCCCGAGCGTCAGCGCCCGCGCGAGGTAGTCGCTTGCCCACAGCGCTGAGGCGAACGTGTCGCTCACGCCCGGCTCTCCTTTGCAGGAGATGTCGTTGGTCTCGTCGATCCGCAACGGCACACCCGCGCCGCGTTCGATGGTGCGCAGGCTCTGCAGCATCGTCGTCTCTGTCGCTCGCGTCGCCGGCGCGAGCAGTTCCTGTACCGTCGGGCTCGACCCGTCACAGCTGCTGAGCGGGTAGTAGTGGTCGGTGAGCAGGTCTGGGCGCAGCGCCGCCGCGGCGCGCAGCCAC
This sequence comes from Solirubrobacteraceae bacterium, assembly GCA_035507415.1. Lineage (GTDB taxonomy): Bacteria > Actinomycetota > Thermoleophilia > Solirubrobacterales > Solirubrobacteraceae > Palsa-744. The sequence goes on along the minus strand of DATJOF010000027.1, from coordinate 215,043 downwards.
GGCAGCACCGGCTCGCCGCTCGACGCATCCGGTCCGGCGATCGGCACGCCCGACGCCGCTCGGGCGATCGCGGCCCGATAGGCGCTCAGCTCGCGCGCGTACTCGGCAAAGCTCCAGCCGGGCCCGCGCAGGCCTTCGATCGCGAACCGGTCGGGCTCGTTGCCGATCGCGATGCCCGCCAGCCTCTGGCCGAGCAGCGCGTGGGCGGCCGCGGCCTCGCGCGCCGCCACGGCCGGGTCGTAGTGACCGAGGCCCACGGTCAGCAGCACGCTCGCGCCACTCTCGTCCGCCAGCGACGCGAGGCCGCGGAGGTCCGCCGGCGTGATCTCGCCGCTGGCCCAGCGCGGCAGCGGGCCTCCTTGCGAGAAGGCCACGCGCGCGTCGGCGCTCACCCCGCCGAAGCGCAGGCTCGGGTCGCCGAGCGATCGCAGCAGCCGAACCACCTCGCCGTTGCCCGCGTAACCGGCCATGCGCGCGAGCGCGGCGTTCTCGAATGAGAGCCCGAGGAAATCCGCGGGAATCGGCGCCCCGGGGTGCCTGAGATCGACGCTGACATCGACAGGCCGGCCGCGCGGCGCCGGCGTGCCGGGCGACCGAGGCTCGCCGTGGGCGGTCGCCGGCGACGGTCGGCTCGTGCGCACGCGCGTGCGCTGGACGCTCGGTCGGCGGTCAGCGTGTTCGGGGGCTCGGCCGCCGCCGGCAGTTGCCGCCAGGAGAGCGCCCGCAAGAGCGATCACGGCGAGCGCCGCCATCACTGCCAGCCGACGCCGGCGCACGGTCCGCCTGGGGCGAGGGGACATCGCGTCAAAATAGCCTGACCCACGCGCGCGCCCGCGCGCGTGAGCCCGGCTGCGAAAGGCGGGCTCGGCGGCTCTAACGCTCGGGTACTGCTACGCGACGGAGCGACTGGGAAGACATCGGGCCGTGGCTCGCCGAGATGTGCGTTGGTGGCGGCTTTCGGCGGAGTGACAGGGGGTCTCGTCCTCGGGGTTGGACCGCATGTCGAAACCCCCGCGCCGCCATTTGGGACCATCGTCCAGTGCGGACGCGCCTGCCCTGCGCGAGCATGGCATGCATGACTCGGGTTTCGTGCCTCATGGAGGAGCGCTAGAGACATGCACGGTCACTCGCGCAGCGTCGAGCGCAAGATCCGGCTGTGGATCGCCCAGCAGGAGAGCAATCGCCGCATGCAGGCGCGGCTCGATCGCCGCGAGGATCGTGTCGACGCGCCCCTGCAGCGGCTTGCGCGCCCGGGCGAGACCCGCCCGCACCGCGGCCCGTCGCGGTAGCGGCTCGCGACGGCGGAAGGGCTCGCGCGACCGGGTCACGACGGCGAAGCGCTCTCGACGGCGAAAGGGCTCGCGAGAGCGGCTCGCGACGGCGAAAGGTCTCGCGGTAGCGGCTCGCGACTGCGAAAGGGCTCGAGAGAGAGGCTCGCGACGGCGAAAGCGCCCGGAAGACTCGCTGGGCCCGGTCGCTCCCCAGTCAACCGGGCCCAGGCTCGCGCACGACTCGAGCTGCGAGGGACTCGAGCTAGCGCATTCGTGGATCGACGAACACGTCGTCGATCTGCGAGCTGCCCGTGAGCTCGGTGAAGCGCAGCGCTATCTGCGCCGTGCCGCCCGAGAGCAGGCCCTCCACGGCAGAACCCGTCAGCATCGGCGCCGTCGGCTCCCACTGGCCGGTCAGCGCGACGACCCCGACCGGCAGCGTGACCGGGCCGACCGGCGTCTCGTCGACCACCTGCACCAGCACCGTCGACAGCAGGCTGCCGTTGCGCGCGAAGAACCGGAACGACGGGTAGCTGGCGTTGACGCAGAAGAACGGCGATTGCGCCGACGCGAGCGTGCCCAGCGCCAACGAGTCGGAGCTGACCGAGCCGGTGACCCCGTAGGGCTCGCCGCCGGACACGAGACCGGCTTTGCCCTGCACCGTCCAGCCCGCGAGCGAGCCGTCGAAGTGACCACCCGGGACGAGCTCGTAGTCGGTCGTTTCGCCCCAGCGTGCGAACGGCTGGGTCAGTTCGGCTTCGTTGCACGCGCCCGTGCTGATCAGCGCCGCCTGGGCGGGAGCCGCGCTGAACATGGCCGCGACAGCCGTCGCGAGGCCCGCGAGCGTGCACGCCAGGACGACTGAAGGGCGAAAAGCGATGTGATGTGAGAAGGGGAACACAGTAGCCTCCATGCTGTTACTGGCGGCCGAGCCGTCTCTGGCGAGACCTCTGGCTTTGCGTCCCCGCCTCACGACGGGTTTGCCCTTTTCAGTGTTGGTCGTCGATCTGGGCTCAGCATCGCCACGGATCGCCGCTTCCTAAAGGGCCTAGCTGTTCGACGGGGCGATCGGGCGTTGCTCGGCTGGCGCGGCGCGTCGGGCTCGAGCTCGCGGGGCGATCGGGCGCTGCTTGGCTGGCGCGGCGCGTCGGGCTCGAGCTCGCGGGGCGATCAGGCGCTGCTCGGCTCGCGCGGCTTGTACGGCTCGAGCTCGCGCCGCGCGATCGAGAGCTTGTGCACCTCGTCGGGGCCGTCCGCCAGGCGCAGCGTGCGCAGGTGCGCATAAGCCCAGGCCAGGCCGAAGTCATCGGTCACGCCGGCTCCGCCGAACACCTGGATCGCGCGATCGAGCACCTTCAAGGCCACGTTCGGGGCGGCCACCTTGATCGCCGCGATCTCCACGCGTGCGTTGCGATTGCCGAGCGTGTCCATCAGCCACGCCGCCTTCAGCGTCAACAGCCGCGCCATCTCGATTTCGATGCGGCTCTCGGCGATCCAGTCCTGGATGTTGCCCCGCGTCGCGATCGGTTTGCCGAACGTCACGCGACCGAACGCCCGCGCGCACATCCCCTCGTACGCCCGCTCCGCGGCGCCGATCGCGCGCATGCAGTGGTGGATCCGCCCCGGACCCAAACGCGCCTGGGCGATCATGAAGCCGTCGCCCTCGCCCCCGATCAGGTTCGACGCCGGCACGCGCACGTCCTCGAAGTCGATTTCGGCGTGCCCCTCGTGGTCGACATAGCCGAACACCGGCAGGTTGCGCATCACCGTCACGCCCGGCGTCTGCATCGGCACCAGGATCATGCTCTGCTGGCGATGGACCGCCGCGTCGGGCTGGGTCTTTCCCATCACGATCATGATCTTGCAGTTCGGGTGCAGCGCGTTCGAGGTCCACCACTTGCGCCCGTTCAGAACGTAGTCCGACCCATCGCGCTCGATCCGCAGCTGGACGTTGGTCGCGTCCGAGCTCGCCACCGCCGGCTCGGTCATCGCGAACGCCGAACGGATCTCGCCGTCCAGCAGCGGCCGCAGCCAGCGCTCACGCTGCTCGGCCGTGGCGAATTCGTGCAGCAGCTCCATGTTGCCGGTGTCCGGCGCCGCGCAGTTGCAAGCCTCCGGGGCGATCCGCGAGCGCCCCAGCAGCTCCGCCAGCGGCGCATACTCGACGTTCGACAGCCCCGCTCCCTCCTCGGGGTCCGACAGGAACATGTTCCACAGCCCCAGCTCGCGCGCTCGCGCCTTGAGCTCCTCCATCACCGGCGGCTGATAGTGCGGATCGCCCGACTCCCGCAGCTGGCGCTCGTAGGCCTCCTCGGCGGGATACACGTGCTCGTCCATGTACGCGCTCAGGCGCTCTTTGAACTCGTTGCAGCGCTCACTCGGCTCGAAGTCCATTGCTCCTCCCTCGGTCGGTGCGTCGGTGGCTGATCATCCCCGATCGGGCGCCCCGGCGTCGGCTCGAGCGTGGACCCCCGCAGCATAAGCCTCAACTCGAGGGTCATCGATCGTTTTGTGGACGCTCGCCTGCCCGCCGATGGTCGCGGCGCGGTTGCAGGTTTAGTGCAAGTGTTCGAGGGTACTAGTACACTGTACGCCCGCGAGACTCGCCGTGGACCCGTGCGACATGTGCGGGTCGCGGCGACCGCAGGCCCACCCGATGGGACCTGCGGCCGGCAGCACGGGGCCCGCAGGCCCGCCCCAGCGGGCCGTTCGTTCTTGAACGCGTCGCACACGATGAGTAATGTGGAGGTATAGAGACGCCAATGTTCTCCGGCGTGGGTCGCCGGAGATCTCGATGACGCCGGACCAGCAAGGTTCCGGAGCTACCCGGATCGAGGCGGACCTGTCCATCAACCAGAGGAGAAAGAACCTGATGCGCAGAGCATCCACCTGTCTGGCCTTGCTCGGCCTTGCCGTCCTCGGCTTCGCCCTGCCCGGTGTCGCTTCGGCGGCGCCGACGGTCAAGCTCGTCGCGAAAGCCGTGCCGATTCCCGGCTATCCCGGCACCGGCAACATCCTCGGCGCTGGGGCCGCCGTGGAAGCCAAATACGAAATCATCGGCACCGAATTCACCGGCGGCGTCCCGTCACCGCTGACCCACTTCTCGTTCCTCCTGCCGGCCGGCACGGTTCTGCATCCGCAGGGCTTCGTGACGTGCACGGCGGCCACGCTCGAAAACATCGGCCCGAGCGGATGCCCGAAGAAGTCGCAGGCCAGCCCCGTCGGCAGCGCCGGCGTGGTCGACGTGATCGGTGGGGAACCGGTCCGTGAGACCGCCACGCTGCAGGCGTTCTTCGCGCCCGGCGGCGGGCTGCAGTTCTATGTCGACGCCGCCTCCCCGATCTCGGCGCAGCTGATCGCATCGACCGGAACCTTCGGCGGTCCCGGTGGCCTGCAGCTTTCCGGCCCGATCAAGCTGATCGAAACCGTCCCCGGCGCGCCGCCGGTGTCCACCACCTCGATCAACATCAAGGTCGGCTCGGCCTACAAGCAGGGCAAGAAGACGGTCTACTACGGCAGGCTGCCGAAGAAGTGCCCCAAGGGCGGCTTCCCGGTCAAGTCCGAATTCACGTTCTTGAGCGGCGAATCCGTCACGTCCACGTACAAGGCGCCGTGCCCGAAGAAGTAGCCACGACTAAGAAGACAGCGCACTAGACAGAAGACAGCGGCGGGCTCTGCCCGCCGGAGGGAACGCGAGAGGGGGCGGTCGCCCGTCAACACCGGGGCCGCCCCGCTCGCTGTTGAAGGCGAGGAAGGGTAGGGTTGAGCCAGACCAGGAGGTGGAGGAGAGGCACGGTCGCCATCGCTGCTGTCCTCGGCGTGGCCGCGCTCGTCGCGGTCGTGCTGCTGGCTACCTCCGCCGGCGGCAGCAGCGGCAGCTACGAAGTGCGGGCGATCTTCGACGACGCCAACAACATCATCTCCGGCGAGGACGTCAAGATCGCCGGCGTCAAGGTCGGGGTCGTCGGCACCGTCACACCCACGCCGCAGCAGAAGGCCGCGGTCGTCCTGCACATCGCAGACCCCGGCTTCCAGGACTTCCGCGAAGACGCCTCCTGCACGATCGAACCGGAGGCGCTGATCGGCGAGAAGTTCGTCAACTGCCTGCCCACGCAGCCGCGCGCCGAAGGCACGCCGCTGCCGCCGCCCCTGAAAGTGATCCCCCATGGGCAGGAAGGCGAAGGCCAGCGCCTGCTGCCTGTGACGCACACCTCGAGCCCGGTCAACACCGACCTGCTCAACGACATCAACCGGCTTCCGGTCCGCCAGCGCTTCACGATCATCCTCAACGAACTCGGCGTCGGACTGGCGGGCCGCGGCAGCGACCTGAACGCCGTCATCAAGCGCGCCGACCCGGCGCTGCGCGAACTCGACCGCGTGCTCGCGATCCTCGCCAACCAGAACAAGCTGCTCACGAAGCTCGCCGACGACTCCGACACCGCGCTCGCGCCGGTCCCCAAAGTCAAAGAAGACATCTCGAACTTCATCGTCCAAAGCGGCGCCGTCGCGCGCGCCAGCGCCAACCAACGCGGCGCCATCGCACAGAACCTCGCCGCCTTCCCGGCCTTCCTCGAACAGCTCGGGCCCGCGATGGAACGCCTCGGACGCTTCGGCGAACAGACGATCCCGACGTTCACCGACCTGAAAGCCGCCGCGCCCGGGATCAACCAGCTGTTCGCCCAGATCGCGCCCTTCTCCAACAGCTCGAGCGTCTTCTTCCAGACATTCGGCAAGAGCGCCAAGATCTCCGGCCCCGCGCTCGCCTCGCTGCAGCCGTTCCTGGCGAAAGTCCAGAAGCTCGGCAGCTCCGCCAAGCCGTTCAGCGCGAGCCTCTCGGAACTGTTCACGAGCCTGCGCGACACGGGCGGACTCGAGCGGCTGATGGACTTCATCTTCCTCGGCGCCAACACAACCAACGGCTACGACGCGCTCGGGCACTTCCTGCGCGCCGAACTGGTCGCCAACGCCTGCCTCAGCTACTTCACCGAACCGAAATCGGGCTGCAGCGCCAAGCTGTTCGCCAGCAACGGCCTGTCCTCCGGCGAAGAAAGCGGCGAAAGCGGCGCCGGCGCCAGCACGGCCAGCGCGGGCACGGCCAACGCGACCGCGGCCAGCGCGAACACAGCAAGCGCCAACACAGCGGGGGCCAGCGCAGCCGGCGCGAGCGGCGCCGGCGCGAGCGGCTCAGGCGACACCAGCGTCGTGATGGAGCGCACGCTGGCGGTCTTGAAAGGCGCCACGCCCGCCCAGGCGATCGCCGAGTACCCCGAAGGCGGCAGCCAGCCGACGGCCGCCGCCGGCGCCCACGCCGGCCCAAGCTCCGGCGCCAAGCAGCCCCCCGGCGCCGCGGGCGATGGCTCGGCGGGGACCGGCGGAACGGGCTCTCAGGCCGGCAAAACGGGCAGCTCGCCCAACTACGCGCAATCGCCGCAAGCCAACGAACCCGACGCGATGTTGCTCAACTACCTGCTCGGCAACTGACATGGACGGCAAACAGACAGCTCGAAACGAACCGGGAGCGGGCCGTGGCCACCACTAGCCCGCCCAGACCTCCCAGCGCGCCGCCCCCGCCGCCCGACGACCTGCCGCTCGGCCCGTCGCGCGGCCGACCCGCCGCGCCTTCGCGGCTCGCGCGCGGGCTGGCGCTGAGCGCGCTCGGAATAGTCGTGCTGGTGATCGCCTACCTGCTCCTCTCGGGCGGCGGCACCACCACCTACTACGTCGAACTGCCCGAAGCCTACGAACTGGTGCGCGGCGACCAGGTCCAGGTCGGCGGCGTCCCGGTCGGCAGCGTCACCAACATCGTGCTCACCAAACGCTACACCGCGCTCGTCACGATCCACGTGGAATCCTCGGTCGCTCCGCTGCACGCCGGCACCGTCGCCGAAATCAGGGTGCCGTCGCTCACCAGCGTCGCCGATCGCTACGTCGCGCTCCAGCTCGGCCCCAACAACCGGCCCGCGCTGCCCGCCGGCAGCACCCTGCGCGGCAGCGCCACGAGGACCGTCACCGACCTCGACCAGCTGTTCAACACGTTCAACCCGAAGACCCGCAAGGGCCTGCAGCAGTTCATCCAGGGCTCGGCCGAACAGTACGCCGGCGCCGGTCGCGAGCTGGGACTGTCCACCGAATACTTCGCCCCGTCGCTGGAATCGACCGATCACATCTTCGCGCAGCTCGTCAGCGACCAGTCGACCTTCACGCACTTCCTGATCGAATCGGCCAAGGCCCTCACCACGATCGGCGCGCGCAAGGAACAGCTCAGCGACCTGGTCGAACACGCCGACCAGACCTTCCAGGTGCTCGGCGCCCAACAGACCAAGCTCGGAGAAGGCCTGCGCCAGCTGCCTGTGACGCTCGCCGCCGGGAACAAGACGTTCACCGAACTCCCACCGACGCTGACCGCGCTCACCAAGCTCGTCAACGCCCAGAAGCCCAACACGGCCGCCCTCACCGAACTGTTCACCAAGCTGCGCCCGCTCGTCACCACCGCGACGCCCGTGGTCAGCAACTTCAGCCAGGCGATCAGCCGTCCCGGACCCGACAACGACCTCACCGACTTCGTGCGCGTCATGCCCGAGGTCGCCGAAGTGCTCACCACCGCGTCGCCCAACGGCGTGCGCGCGCTGCGCGAAGCGGTTCCGATCACCTCCTTCTTCGGCCCCTACTCGCCCGATCTCGTCGGCACCCTCAACTCGTTCGGCCAGACCACCGCCTACTACGACGCCAACGGCCACTACGCGCACGTCAGCCCGGTCGCGCCCTCGTTCTCGCTCGGCGAAGGCGAAACGCTGAAACCGTCAAGCGCCCAGCAGCCGCTCGAAGCGCTCAAAACCGGCCAGAACCGCCGCTGCCCCGGCGCCGCCACCCAGCCCGCCGCCGACGGCTCCTCGCCGTTCACCGACAACGGCGCGCTCGGGTGCAACCCCTCCCAGACGCCATGAGCAGCCGAGCGCGACCGATACGAGCACGGATCGCCTCGGGCGCGCCCGCCGCCCCGTGTGAGGACCGAGCATGAGCCCCCGCCGCCGAGGATCCCTCGCCGCCAGCCCGCTGCTGATCGGGGCGCTCACCACGCTGATCGTGGTCGTCGCCGTCTACCTCTCCTACAACGCCAACAACGGCCTGCCGTTCGTTCCCACCTACAACATCAACGTCGAACTGCCCGAAGCCTCGGCGCTGCAGAAAGCCAACGAGGTGCGCATCGCCGGCAATCGCGTGGGCGTCGTCAGCGCGCTCAAACCGGTGCAGAACCCGAAGACCGGGCGCGTCACCGCGCTCGCCGAACTGAAGCTCGAAAAGCACGTCGAGCCGCTGCCGGCCGACACGCGCGCGATCGTCCTGTCGGTCTCGACGATCGGCTTGAAGTACCTCGAACTCGAAAAGGGCACATCGTCGAAGACGCTCAAGCCGGGATCCACGATCCCGCTCGCGCAGACCCGCGAACCGGTCGACATCAACGAGCTGTTCAACATGTTCGACGCCAAGACCCGCACCGCCGTCCAGCAGAACAACATCGCGTTCGGCGACGGCCTCGCCGGGCGCGGTCTCGGGATCAACGAAATCATCCACACGCTCGTCCCGCTCACCACCAACGCCACGCCCGTCCTGCACAACCTGGCCTCGCCGAAGACTCGTTTCGAGAACTTCTTCCCCTCGCTCGACCGCGTCGCCGCGCAGGTCGCGCCGGTAGCGAACACGCAGGCCGCCTTCTTCACCGACGCCAGCACCTTCTTCACCGCCTGGGCCCGCGTCGCCCCCGAGCTCGAAGCCACCATCAAGGGCGGCCCCGAAGCGCTCAAACAGGCGACCTACTCGTTCGCCTACCAAGCGCCCTTCATCGAGAACGCCACCGAGTTCATGCGCCTGCTGCACCCGAGCGCCAGCTCGCTGCGCACCGTCGCACCGCAGCTCGCGCACGCCTTCACGGTCGGCGCCGTCAACCTCAAGGCCGCCGTCTCACTCAACAAGGGCCTCGCCGAATCGGCCAAGTCGCTGCAGGAATACGCGAAAAACCCGATCGTCACGCTCGGGCTCGAAGCGCTCACCCAAACCACCGAACTCGGCATCCCGCTGCTCGCCGGGATCGCGCCCGAGCAGGCCTACTGCAACTACATCACGCTCGCCTTCCGCAACGTCGCCGGGCTGCAGGCCGAGAACGTCGGTGTCGGCACGCTCGCCCGCGCCGCGGTCGTGCTCTCGCCGACCGGTCCCAACGCCGAGGGATTCCCCGCGTCTGGACCAGCCGTCGGCCCGTCGGTCGAAAAAAGCGGCACCGGCCAGCCGATCGACAACAACCACCTGCACTACAACCCGTATCCGAACGTCGCCGGCCCCGGCCAGCCGCGCCTGTGTGAAGCCGCCAACGAGAACTACATCGCTGGCAAGACCGTAATCGGCAACGTGCCCGCCGGCTCCTCCACCACCAACCGCGAAATCACCACGCGCGAACAGAACCTGTTCGGCCAGCGCTACCCGGCCTCGACGCTGCGCGCCCTCGGCCTGACCACCAGCAGCGGGTCTGGATCGTGAGCCGCTTCCTCAAACGCCTGCGCTTCTGGCGCCGCCACGACGAAGTCCCCGTCGTCGAGCTGCGCCGCTCGAACCCGTTCCGCGTCGGCCTCATCTTCCTGATCGTGCTCGCGATCGCCGTGTACTTCGGCTTCACCAAGAAGATTCCGTTCAAACACGGCTATCGCCTGACCGGCGTCTTCACCACCGCCGTCAACGCGCACCCGAAATCGCCGGTCCGCATCGCCGGCGTCAACGTCGGGCAGGTGACCGGGATCGAACGCCAGGGCGGCGTCGGCGTCGTGCACATGGAAATCGAACCCAAGGGCCTGCCGATCCACTCCGACGCCACGCTCAAGATCCGCGCGCGCATCTTCCTCGAAGGCAACTGGTTCGTGGAACTGCAGCCCGGCACGCCCTCGGCGCCGACGCTGCCCTCGGGCTCGACGATCCCGAGCACGCAGACCTCCGATCCGGTCCAGATCGATCAGGTGCTCGACGCGCTCAACACCGACACGCGCGCCAACCTGCAGAACTTTCTCCAAGGCTACGGCGACGGCCTCACGCGCAAGCCCGACGCCGCCGAAAACGCCGCGCAGGACCCCGAAGTCTACGGTCTGACCGGCGCGCAGGCCCTCAACCAGGCCTACCGCCGCGGCCCGGCCGCCGAGCGCGGCTCGTCGATCGTCAACCAGGCGCTCGGAGGCACCGAATTCGACGACATCTCCAAGCTGATCGCGGCGATCGGCAAAACCACCGGGGCGCTCAACGTCTACGAACAGTCGCTCAGCGAATGGGTTCCCAACTTCAACACCTTCTTCGCCATCTTCGCCCACCAATCACCGAGCCTGTCCGCGACGATCACGCGCCTGCCCGGCGCGCTGCACTCGGCCGACGCCGCCTTCAAGGCCCTCGACGCGTCCTTCCCGCCGACCCGCGCCTTCGCCGAAGCGCTCGCCCCCGGCGTCGCGCAGACCAGTGAGACCGTCGCCGCCGCGCTGCCCTGGATCGAACAGGTGGAAGCCTCGCTCGCGCCGACCGAGCTCGGCGGCGTCGCCGAAGGCCTGAAGCAGGCGACCCCGACGATCGCCAAGCTGTTCGGCGAACAGCCTGCGTTCTACAAGCAGGGCGATGAGCTCAGCCAGTGCCTGAGCAAAGTCATCTACCCGGCCGGCAACGAAAAGCTGCAGGACGGCGCCGCCAGCACGGGCACGGAAGTCTACAAGGAGTTCTGGTACGCCCTCACCGGCCTTGCCGGCCTCGGGCAGAGCTTCACCGGCAACGGCCCGTTCGCCCGCTTCATGATCGGCAACAGCGGCCAGACCGTGCGCTCCGCGCCCGCCTCGATCCTCGGCACCAACCTGCACGGCCTGCAGATGCTCGCGCACGCGCCGCTCCCGCCGCTCGGCACGCGGCCCGCGTTCCCCAAGGAAGAGCCGCCCTATCAGCCGCACGTGCAGTGCAGCACCCAGTCACCGCCCGAAGTCAACGGTCCGCTGGCGCAGGGCCCGGCGGACGGGAGCCCCTGATGAGCGCGATCGATCAGGACGATCAGCCGATGGACGGCGCCCATCCGGACGGCGCCGGCGGCGGCGCCCGCGACAGCCACGAGGGCGGCCTCGGCGTTCGCGAACAGATCGAGCGCTACCGCACCGCCTTCATCTCCGTCGTCACGATGATCATCATCGCCGCGCTCGTCGGCGGCTACATCCTCGCTCACGAGAACCTCAAGCTCCCCACCTGGGTGCCGGTGCTCGGACACAACTACTTCACGCTCAAGGCCGAATTCGAGAACGGTCTGGCGCTCACGCCGGGCCAGGGGCAGGCGGTCACGATCGCCGGCGCCAAGATCGGCGAAATCGCGACCGTCGAACTGCACAAGGGCGTCGCGCTCGTGACCATGCACCTCAACCCCAAGTACGCCCTGATCTATCACGACGCCACGCTCTTGATGCGGCCCAAGACCGAACTGGAGGACATGACGGTCGAGGTCAACCCGGGCACGTCATCGACCGGCCGCCTGCAGAGCGGGGACACGGTCCGGCTCGCCCAGACCGCCCCCAACGCCCACCTCGACGAACTCTGGGCCGGGCTCGACGCCGACACCCGCGCCTACCTGCAGCTGCTGCTCGCCGGCGCCGGCGAAGGCTTCAAGGAAAACGGACCCGCGTTCGCCGCGACGCTCAAGCGCTTCGATCCGCTCGCCCGCGACCTCGAGCTGATCACACAGGAACTGCACACCCGCCACGCCGAGATCGGGCGCTCGATCCACAACTTCCGGCTGCTCATGGAAGCCTTCGGCAACAAGGACAAGCAGCTCGCCGAGGCCATCCAAGCCTCCAACGCCGTGTTCGCCACCTTCGCGCAGGAGGACAAAAGCGTCGAACGCACGATCCAGCTGCTGCCCGGAGCGCTCACCAAGACCGAACAAGGGCTCGGCAAGATCGCCGGCGCCTTCAACGTGGTCGGACCGACGCTCGGCGAGCTCGAGCCGTTCGCCCATTCGGTCGCGCCCGCCTCGGAAGCCGCGCGCGCATCCTTCAAAATCACGACACCGATCATCAAGAACGACATCCGCCCGTTCGCGCGCGAAATCCTGCCCACCATCAACGCGCTCGCGCCCGACACCAAGGATCTCGCCGAAGCCTTCCCGGACCTCGCCACGAGCTTCTCGGTGCTCAACGAATTCTTCAACGAGCTCGCGTACAACCCCGGCAAGAACCAGGCCGGCTTCCTGTTCTTCCTGGACTGGGGCTCCCACAATCTCAACAGCGTCGTCAGCTCCGCCGACGCTCACGGCCCGCTCGGACGCAGCCTGCTCTACATCAACTGCGAAGTCCTGCCCCTGCTCGCCCCGGCCGCGAAAATCAACAAGACCGTCAACATCCTGGTCGGGCTGACCAACCCGCCCACGCGCCAGGAGTGCCAGAGCCAGGGCATCCTCAAAGCCGGCACCGCCACCAGCGCCCGCAGCAGCGCCCCCGCCAACGTCGGCGGCCCGTTCTCCGGGACGGTCAAGGGAGCCTTCGGGGAGGGCGCGGGGGCGGTTACCACAGCTTCGGGATCCGCATCCGCGGCGAGCTCGGGCCCGAGCACGACGGCCGCGGACACGGTCTCGGGCACGACCGGAGAAGGCGGCTAGGCCATGCAGAAGCGCGCCCCCACCGTCGGCAACATCCTTGTGATCGTCCTGTTCGTGCTCAGCTGCTTCGGCCTGCTCCTGTTCCTGTGGGAGTCCTTCGGCGGACCGGTCCCGCTGAAACCGAAGGGCTACCAGATCACGATCGCCTTCCCGCGCGCCCTGGCGCTCGCCGAACAGTCCGATGTGCGCATCAGCGGCGTCGAAGTCGGCCACGTCGTCGCGCTGAAAGTCAACCACGAAGGGCGCACCGCCGCGACGCTCGAGATCGACAGCAAGTACGCGCCGATCCGCGCCAACATGCACGCGATCCTGCGCCAGAAGACGCTGCTCGGGGAGACCTACGTGCAGCTGATCCCGCAGGGCCCGGGGCGCCCGCTGCCCGACGGCGGTCAGCTCTCCAACAGCCAGGTCGAACCGTCGGTCACGCTCGATGCGATCCTCTCGCTGCTCACGCCGAAGACGCGCGGAGACTTCAAAGTCTGGATGCAATCGCTGGCCGAAGGCATCACCGGCCGCGGCGAACAGATCAACGCCGGCTTCGCCGCCGCGCAGCCCTTCGTCCAGCACGCCAACCAGCTCACCAGTCTGCTCGCCGACCAGGAAGGGGCGCTCACCGAGCTGATCAAGAACACCGGCGAAGTCTTCGACGGGCTCGGTGAACGCGACCACCAGTACCAGAGCCTGCTCGTCAACGGCGAGAAAACGCTCCACACACTCGCCCAGAACAGCACCTCGTGGGAAAACATCTGGCGTCTGCTGCCCTCCTTCGAGCACAACGGCACCGTCGCGCTGCGAGAACTCGACACCTTCGCCGCAACCGCCAACCCGGTGCTCGAAGCGCTCCATCCCGCCGAGATCCAGCTGTCCGCGTTGCTCGAGGCCACCAAGCCCTTCGCGCCCGCCTTCAACAGCTTCCTGACCTCGCTCGGCCCGCTCACCAGCGCCGCCAAGACCGGCCTGCCCGCCGTCAAGCAGGTCAACGAACTGAGCATCCCGCTGCTCGAAAACGTGCGGCCCGTGCTCCACAACTTTGATCCCTTCCTGCAGTACCTCGGCATGTACGTGCCCGAGGTCCAGGCCTTCTTCGCCAACTTCACGGCCGCCACGCAGGCCCATCTGCTCAACACCAACACCGCCAACCAGGGCCCGCCGCTGCACTACCTGCGCACCATGCAGACGCTCGTCCCCGAAAGCCTGTCCGTCTACACCAAACGGATCGGCACCAACCGCGCCAACCCCTACGTCAAGCCCGGCGCCTTCGCCGCGCTCGGCAACGGCGGCCTGCAGGTGTTCTCGAACAGCTCGTGCGCCAACTCGGCGCCATCCGTCAGCGGCCCCGAAAACGAAACCATCTCGCAGACCGTCATCGAAAACCTGATCGAATTCCACATCGCCAACGCCCCCGGCGCCAGCAACGCGGTGCCCGCGCCCGCCTGCAACCAGCAGGGTCCCTTCACGTTCAACGGCAAAACCAGCCAGTACCCGCAGGTCACCTTCGGCGGGGGGCCGTAGGCCGGGCTTGGGGGGGCGAGGCCGGGTTTGGCCGGGGGTGCAGGTGAGGTTGGGGGGCGAGGCCGGGTTTGGACCGGGGCGTAGGTGAGGTTGGGGGGGCCGAGGCCGGGTTTCGAGGGCCGTAGGCCGGGCTCAGGCCGCCCGCTGCGCCGCCACCGCAGCCAGCTCCACGCGGTTTCCCACCTGCAGCTTGCGATACACGTTGGACAGGTGCATCTTGACCGTGCCCCGCGCGATGAACAGCTCCGCGGCGATCTGCGGGTTGGACATGCCGCCGGCCGCCAGCCGCGCGACGTCGGCCTCGGCAGGCGTCAGGCTCGCCCAACCGACCGGCGGGCGCGCGCGGGGACCCCTGCCACGGCGCGCGTAGGCGATCGCCTCGGCCAGCCCGAGACCGTTGCCCTGCTCCGACGCGCTTCGCCAGCGCTCGTTCTGCGCCGGCTCATCCCGCGTGACCTCCTGCGGGGGGCAGCCGGCGATCCGCGAGCGCGCGGCGCTCAGGCGCTCGAGCTGACCCGCCGGCGCCGCGCAGCTCAGTCGCGCCCGCGCCCCGGCCGCGGCACCCGCCAGCCGCCCGCCGCGCTCGAGGTCGCCGCCCTGCAGCGCAAGCAGCGCCAGCTCGTCCAGCACGTCGGCCGCGTCGCGCTCGAGCCCGAGCTCGGCGCACACCTCCAGGGCGGCGTGCAAGCGCTCGCGACCCTGGCTCGTCTCGCCCGCCCGCAACGCGGCGCATCCCCTGATGTACTGGACGAGCGCCTGCTCGCGCGGGCTGCCGAGACGATCGGCCAACGCCTGCAGCTCGCGCGCCTGCGCCTCCGCCGCCTCGGTGTCGCCCCGGCGCAGCGCCACCTGCGCGAGCGTCGCCCGCACCAGCACCAGCGTGTGCAGCTGTGGCATCTCGAGCAGGCCCGTCGCGCACCGCTCGGCGCCATCCAGGTCTCCGCTCATGAACCGCGCCACCATCAGCGCCAGCTCGATCGCCGGCACCGCCTGCAGCGCGCCCGACTCCTCGGCGCGCCGCAGCGCGTCGGCCCCCTCGGCGAGCGCCTGCTCGGCACGGCCGAGCCTGGCGAGCGCCTGCACACGAAATCCGACGATCTGAAAATGGGTCATCGACGGCCACTCTCCCTCGAGCGTCATCGCCCGTTCGATGTGCTCGAGCGCTCGCGCCGGTGAGCCGACGCTCACCTGCGCCCAGGCCGCCGCCTGCTCAGCCCAGGCGCGCAGCCGCGGGTGCTCGCACGCCTGCGCCACCCCCAAGAAGTCCCGGTAGGCGCCGTCCACCGCGTCGAAGCGCTCGCACAGAGTCGCCGCCACCGCCAGCGTCGCAAGCGCCCACGCCAGTCCCAGCGGCTCACCGGCCAGCCGCGCCAGCTCAACCGCTCGCTCGGCGTTCTGCAAACCCGCCTGCAGATCCACTCCGGTCTGGATCAGCACCATCGACGACAGCAGCAGGCAGCTGGCCTTCGCGCCGTCCTCCCGGGTCTCTTCCACCAGCACGAGACCCGCGCGCGTGCTCGCCAGTGCGCCCGCATAATCTTCGCTCAGCAGTCCCACCAGCCCGGCGCCGCAGTGCAGGAGCGCCCGTGCCCACGCGTCCGGCTCCCGGTACGCGCTGCCGTGCCCGGCCGCCGCCGACGTCACCGCCAGGCAGGCCGAGCGCGCGCGCTGATAGTGCTCGGCGAGGATCCAGTGAGGCATCAGCGAGGCTGCGATCTCAACGGCACCGGCATGGTCCGCTGCGATCGCCCAATCCAGCGCCACCCGCAGGTTCTCGGCGTCCTGATCGACCAGCGCGTGCCCGTCGGGCTCCAGCACGCGCTCGCTCACCTGCGCCGCGTACGCCCGGTAACACAGCATGTGCCGGTCGGCCGCCTGCTCCCGTTCCCCCTCGCGCTCGAGCCGCTCAGCTGCATACTCGGCGACCGTTTGCAACAACGTCCAGCGCTCCGCCCCCGGGACCGACACCGGCGCGACCAGCCCCGGGACAGACACCGGCGTGACCAGCCCCGGGGCCGCCAGCGGCACGAGCAGCCCCTTGGCCGCCAGCGCGCGCAGCTCGTGGCCGACCTCGTCCTCGCGATCGTCGCCCCCGGCGATCGCGCCCGCCGCCGCGGTCGTGAAGCCGCCGCGGAACACCGACAGCCGTCGCAGCAAAGCCCGCTCGCGTTCGTCGAGCAGGCTGTAGCTCCAGTCCAGCGACGCCCGCAGCGAGTGCTCCCGGGAGGGCTCGTCGCCGTCACGCGCCGTCGACAGGCGACCGCGCTCTGACAGCCCGCGCGCGATCTGCTCGGCGCTGAGCGTGTCCAGACGGGCGGCCGCCAGCACGAGCGCGAGCGGCAGCCCGTCCAGCTCGCGGCAGATCTCCGCCACCGCTCGCGCCGTCGCCGGGGTGAGCGCGAACGCGGCGTCGCTCGAGGCGGCGCGATCCACGAACAGCCGCCCGGCCTCCGAGCGCACCACCGCGCCGACATCGCCGTCGCCCTCGGGCAGGCTCAGCGGACACAGCCCGAACACGCTCTCCTGGTCCAGCGCCAGCGGCTCCCTGCTGGTGGCCAGCAGCTTGAGCTCCGCCCCCGCGCCCAGCAGCCGCCCCGCAAGCTCCCCGACCGCGGCGCGCAGGTGCTCGCAGTTGTCCAGCACCAGCAGCATGCGCCGGCCGGCCACGCGATCCAGCAGCACCTGCCGCGGCGTGCTGCCGAAGCGCTCGCGCGCGCCGAGCGCGCTCAAAAGCGCCTCGAGGACGCGTTCCTCGCTCGTCACGCCCGCGAGCCCCACGGTCACGCACTCGCTCGCGTGCTCCACCTGGCTGAAACGAGCGGCTAGCTCGATCGCCAAGCGCGTCTTGCCGCAACCGCCGGCGCCCGTGATCGTCAGCAGCCGCGTCTGCTCCAACATCCGTGCCAGCTCGGCCAGCTCCCACTCGCGGCCGATCAGCGCGCCACCCCGTGTCGCCGTCGCCATCGCTCGCCGAATCCTCGCAGAACCCCGTAACTCTGGCCACCTGGCCGTGGTTCTTCCTGCCCGTCCGTGCTTTGGTCTCGCTGGCTTACAGTTCCGAACTGATGAACTGCACACGCTGCGGCACCGAGGCCCCCCCGGACGCTCGCTTCTGCGGCGAGTGCGGCGCCGCGCTGGCCGGCACCGTCGCGTGTCCGTCGTGCGCCGCCGAGCAGCCGGCCGGCCAGAGGTTCTGCAGCTCGTGCGGCCAAGGGCTGGCGAGGACGCACGCGCGCGCGCACACGCGCGCGTGGGCCGACGGCGACGACGACGGCGCCGATGATGCGGCCGCGGGCGGCGAAGTCGCAAGCGGGCGCAACCCGCGCGAGTACACGCCGGCGCATCTGGTCGAGAAGATCCTCGGGGCGCGCGCCGACCTCGACGGCGAGCGCAAGCAGGTGACCGTCCTGTTCGCCGACGTGATCGGCTCGATGCAGCTCTCCGAGCAGACCGATCCCGAGACCTGGCGTTCGATCATGGAGCGCTTCTTCGCGATCCTGTGCGACGGCGTCCACCGCTTCGAGGGCACGGTCGACAAGTTCACCGGCGACGGCATCATGGCGCTGTTCGGCGCCCCGCTCGCGCACGAGGACCACGCCCAGCGCGCCTGCTGGGCGGCGCTCGCGCTGCAGCGCGACCTCGCCGCCTATGCCGCCGAGGTCCGCCGCAGCCAGGGGCTCAGCTTCTCGGTGCGCATGGGCGTCAACTCGGGGGAGGTGATCGTCGGCGCGATCGGCGAGGACCTGCGCCTCGAATACACCGCCATCGGCCACACCGTCGGGCTGGCCCAGCGGATGGAGTCGCTCGCCGAGCCCGGCCGCGTCTACGTCAGCGACCACACCGGAGCGCTCGTCGCCGGCTACCTCGAGCTCGACGACCTCGGCGAGTTCGAGGTCAAGGGCGTCTCCGCGCCGATCCGTGTCCACGCGCTCACCGGCGTCGGCGGCGCTCGCACCCGCCTGGACATCTCGCGCGCGCGCGGGTTCGCGCGCTTCGTGGGGCGCGCCGACGAGCTCGCCGTGCTCTCGGCCGCGCTCGAGCGCGCCCAGAGCGGCGAAGGCGTCGTGGTCGGCGTCGTAGGGGAGGCCGGAGTCGGCAAGAGCCGCCTGTGCAACGAGTTCGCCGAGCGCGCTCGCAAGCAGCAGATCCCCGTCTACGAAGCCCACGGGCAGGCGCACGGGCGCGCGATCCCCTTCCTGCCCGTGCTGCAGATGATGCGCAGCTACTTCGGGATCGCCGAGCAGGACTCAGACCAGCAGGCGCGCGAGAAGATCGCCGGCAGGCTGCTGCTGCTCGACGACGCCTTCGCCGAGGACCTGCCGCTGCTGTTCGACTTCCTCGCGGTTCCCGACTCGCAGCGCCCGGCCCCGCAGATGGACCCCGATGCCCGCCAGCGCGCGCTGCTCGCGTCCGTCAAGCGGCTCGTGCACGCCAGCAGCCAGCGCGAACCGGGCGTCAACCTGATCGAAGACGTCCACTGGCTCGATCCCGGCAGCGAGCTCTTCCTGACCCAGCTCGTCGAGGTGATTCCCGGCACGCGCAACCTCACGATCGTCAACTTCCGCCCCGAATACAGCGCCACGTGGATGCGCAAGTCCTACTACCGCCAGATCTCGCTGCTGCCGCTCGGCCCGGAGGCGATCGAGGCGCTGCTCGGCGAGCTGCTCGGGGACGATCCCTCGCTCAACGGCCTGCCCGCGCTGATCCGCGAGCGCAGCGCCGGCAACCCGTTCTTCATCGAGGAGCTCGTCCGCACGCTCGCCGAGTCGGGCAACCTCGAGGGCAAGCGCGGCGCCTACCGGCTGGTGCGGCCCGTCGAGGTCGCCGCCGTCCCGCCCACCGTCGGCGCCGTCCTGGCCGCGCGGATCGACCGCCTGCCCGAGCGCGACAAGGCGCTGCTGCAGAGCGCCGCCGTGGTCGGCACCGAGCTCGCGCGCCCCGTCCTCGCGGCCGCGGCCGCGTTAGCAGAGGCCGAGCTCGAGCCGGCGCTGCGATCGCTGATCGCGGCCGAGTTCCTGTACGAGCAGGAGCTCTATCCCGAGGCGGTCTACTCGTTTCGGCACCCGCTCACGCAGGAGGTCGCCTACCGCTCGCAACTCGCCGAGCGTCGCGCCGTCGTACATCGCCGTGTCGCCGAGGCGATCGAGCAGCTCTACCCGGAGCGCCTCGACGAGCGCGCCGCGCTCGTCGCGAGCCATTGGGAGGGCGCCGGCGATCCGCTTGCCGCCGCCCGCTGGATGGCGCGCGCCGCCGCCTGGGTCGGGCTCAACGACCTCGCCCAGGCCGTCGCGCACTGGCGTCGCGTCTCGCAACTGGTCGAGGGCCTGCCCGACTCTCCCGAGGTGAGCGGCCTGGCGCTCGGCGCGCGCATACGGCGCCTGGACTACGGCTGGCGCCTCGGAATCAGCGAGCAGGAGGCCGCGGCTCATTACGAGGCCGGTCGCGAGCTCGCGCTGCGCACCGGCGACCGCTTCAACCTCGCGCTGCTCACCGGCCTGTACGCCACCGTGCGCGGCCTCGCCGGCCACGTCGAGGAGTACGTCGAACTGAGCGACGAGGTGATGCGCGTCACAGACGAGATCGGCGAGCCCAACGCGCGCATGATGGGCTTGTCCGTGGGCATGTACTCCTACCTCGTGCGAGGGCGACTGGGCGAGTCGCTGTCGTTCGTCGAGCAGGCGATCACGCTCGGGCAGGACGACCCGATGGTCGGAAGCGGGCTCGGCCTGCTCTGTCCGTACTCCTGGGCGATCATGCTCAGGGGCTGGCTGCTCGCGCTGATGGGCTACCGCGAGGAGCCCGTCGCGGAGCTCGAGCGCGCGCTCCGCGTCGCACGCGAGCACGACGCCTTCGAGACCGTCGGATGGATCCACGGCGCCCACCTCTGG
The DNA here is from genome assembly GCA_035507415.1 of Solirubrobacteraceae bacterium. Classification (GTDB taxonomy): domain Bacteria; phylum Actinomycetota; class Thermoleophilia; order Solirubrobacterales; family Solirubrobacteraceae; genus Palsa-744. The sequence goes on along the minus strand of DATJOF010000027.1, from coordinate 194,719 downwards.
CTGGCGCACCTCAGCGGCGAGACCGAGCTGGTGATCGCCCACGGCACGGAGGCCTACGAGATCGGCGAGCGCATCGGCGACGCCTTCTCGCGCGCCCTCGGCCTTTTTTACTTCGGCTGGGCCCAGCTGATGAGCGGCGACGCCGCTGCGGCGATCCCGGCGATCGAGGACTCGATCGCCTGCTCGCGCGAGACACGCACCGCGCTCGAGCAGGAGTCGCTGCGCCTCGCAACGCTCGCCGAAGCCCAGCTGGCCCTGGGCGACTGCGAGCGCGCCCTCGCGAGCGCGCAGGAAGCCGTGGCGATCACGCTCGAGCGCGCAAGTCACATCGCGCTGCCCTGGTCCGAGCGGGTCCTGGCCGAAACGCTGCTCGCCGCCGGCGGCGACGGCCGCGTCGCCGCCGCGAGCGAGGCACTCGACCGCGCCACGGCGGCCGTCGACGCCACGGGCGCCCGGGCTGAGCTGCCCTTCATCGAGCAGGCCCGCGAACGGTTGATACCGGTGAGCTGAGGCCCGTGGCTGACGACGGCTATGTGATGGCGGACACCGACGCGACCCGCGAGTCGCAGCGGCTGGGCCTGCTCGAGGCCAACCGCGACCCTGGCACGATCGTCCGCCTCGAACGTCTTGGCGTCGCCCCCGGCTGGCGCTGCCTGGAGGTCGGCGCGGGGCGCGGCTCGATCGCGCGCTGGCTCGCCGATCGCGTCGGACCCGCAGGCTCGGTGCTCGCGGCCGACATCGACCCGCGGTTCCTGACCGGCATGCCCGCGAACGTGCACGTGCGCCGGTTCGACGTGCGCGAGGACGAGCCCGAGGCGGACGCCTACGATCTCGTGCACTGCCGGGCGCTGCTCATGCACCTCCACGACCCGGCGCCAGCCCTCGCCCGTCTGGCCCGCTCGCTGCGTCCCGGCGGGGTGCTGCTGGCCGAGGAGGGCGACTTCGGCATGTACCACTACGGCAACCACCCGCACGGCGAGGAGCTGACCGAGACCGCCCACGACGCGTTCAAGGTGATGACCCGCGCAGGGATCATGAACGCCTACTTCGGCCGGCGCCTGCCGGCGCTGCTCGCGGACTGCGGGCTCGAGCTCGAGGGCGCCGAGGTGGACACGGCGATCGCCTCGCCGGGCGATCCCGCTTACGAGTTCACGCAGGCTTCGGCGCTCGACGCGCTGCCCCGGCTGATCGCCGCGGGCATCATGCCCGAGGCGAGCGGTCGACGGCTCGAAGGCTATTTCGGGCGGCCCCGCACCGTCATCACCTGCGCCAGCCTCGTGGCCGCGTGGGGGCGAGCGCCGCGGTAGCTCCGGCGCTCGGGGTCCGGGCGCTCGAGATCGGGCGCTCGAGGTCCGGCGCTACGGGATCCGGCTCGAGATCGGCGCTCGAGATCGGGCAACCTGGCCATCTGGCAGTGGTTCCGGCCGTGCTCGTGTGCCACCGTTCTGCCGGTGTCGCCGTCGCCTCACGTCAGCACGCACCCGCCCGCGGCGCGTGGGAGCATGTAGCTCGATGGCTTCGATCGATCGGGAGCTCGACGGCGCGCTGGTCGGCGATCTCGAGTTGTGGCAGGAGGGGGTGCCGAACGAGCTGTTCGCGCACCTGCGCCGGCAGTGCCCGGTGCATTGGTCCGAGCGCATCGACGGCGTCCCCGACAAGGCCGGCTTCTGGTCGGTGACCACCGCCGAGGACATCCATACCGTCAGCCGTGACTGGGAGACCTACTCCTCAGAGCTCGGAGGCATCTCGGCCACCAACTCGCTGTTCCCGCTCGAGCTCACCAGGTCGATGTTCATCGGCATGGACCCGCCTCAGCACGACCGCGTCAAGGCGCTCTTCCAGGCCGGCTTCACGCCCAAGCGGATCGCCGCCCACGAGGACGAGATCAGGGCGATCGTGACCGCTGTGCTCGATCGTCTCGACGGGCAGCCGACCTGCGATCTCGTGAGCGACGTGGCCCAGCCCGTCGTCACGCGCGTGATCGGCAGCTTCATGGGCATACCGTCCGACGAGGACGGCGTCTGGGCGCGGCTCATCAACGCGATGATGGCCACGGCCGACCGTGACCTGAATCCCGATGGGATCGAGGCCGGGGCCGCGAGGAACACAGCCGAGCTGTTCGAGCGCTGCGGCAAGCTCATCGCCGAGCGTCGCGCCCGTCCGACCGACGATCTCACGAGCGTGCTCGTGCACGCCGAGGTCGATGGGCAGCGCCTGGCCGAACACGAGATCGTGATGGGCTTCTTCTTGCTGATGGCCGCCGGCAACGACTCCACCAAGGCCACCTACTGCTCGGGCATGCGCGCCCTGATCGAAAACCCCGACCAACGGGAGCTGCTGCTCGACGACCCGTCGCTCGTTCCCAACGCGGTCGAGGAGTCGCTGCGCATGTTCCCCGCCTTCTCCCACTTCCGCCGCACCGCCACCCGCGACACCGAGCTCCATGGCCAACGCATCAAGGCGGGCGACAAGGTCGTGATGTGGTACGTCTCCTCGAATCGCGATGCGACCCGCTACGAGGACCCCGACCGCTTCGACGTACGTCGTTGGCTGGACCCGATCCGCTCGCCGCAGGCAGGCGCTACCCGGACTCGGGCCGAGCACCAGGCGTTCGGCGCGGGCGGCCGGCACTTCTGCCTGGGGACGGCGCTCGCGCGACTGGAGCTGCGCATCCTGTTCGAGGAGACGCTCTCGCGCTATCCCGCGATGGAGATCGCAGGCACTCCCACGGTGGTCGAGTCGATCTTCGTGAACCAGCTCAAGACGCTGCCGGTGAGGCTGGCCGCGACGGCGTCAAGCTGAGCGTGACGCGCTCGCCTCGCCGGCGATCGCCAGCGCCCAATGCTGGCCGAGATACGGCATCAGGGCGAAGAACAGCAGATCCGGCAAGAGCTCCGGCAGCTCGCTCGCGCGATCTTCGAACACGTGCCTGCTGACGATCGCGGCGATCCCGCCGACGATCGCTTCGGATGTCTGCGGCGGCAGATGGGTGGTCTCGAGCGCCTCCGCGCGTCCCTGCTCGAGCGCCGGCACGAACTCCGCGATCGCCTCGCGCATGCGCGCGATCGCGGGCCTGCCCGCGGCGAGATACTCGATGCACGCCACGCGCGCTCCGTCCGGATGGCAGGCGAGCGCCGTCAGCAGCATCTGCAGACCGAGGCGCACCTGCTCGGGCCAGCTCGTCTGGCCGGCGACCGCCTGCCGGACGACCCTGCGAAGCGCTTCGATGAGGTACTCGAGCGACGCCAGCAGACACTCCTGCTTGCCCTCGAAGTGCTCCTCGAACACCGCCCGCGGCACCTCCGCCACGGTCAGCACGCGATCGATCGATGTTTCCTCGTATCCACGGCGCGCCACCGTCTGTATGAGCGCGTCGAGGATCCGCTCGCGCGCGTTGCGCGCCCGTCCGCTGCGCGTTGCGGGGCGAACGGCGTGTTCGACCGCGATCGTCCAGCGTTCGGTCGGAACCTGCACCTCGAAAGTGCGCGGCTCCCATGCGCCCACGCCCTGCCTGCGCACGTCCGACATCCAATCTCCTCCCTGGCTAGCTCAGGCCACAGCACGCCGCGTCACTCGGCAACCCCTGCTCATGGCCCCTTCCCGCGCTCCCTCAGCGAGCTATAAACTCCTTATGACGCCATATCGTAAACGGCGCAACGGTATCTTGTCAAGTCCAGGTCGAGGGGCCCCGTGCCAGCTGTCGGGGAACCGTGGGCGATAGGGTTTAACATCTGAGAGGTGGAGATGGTCGACGGCGCGCCGGAGGGTTCTGAGGAGGGCGTTGGCACCGATGCGGCGAGCGCGCTCGCGAGCAGGGGGGCCCGCGTTGCCAAGCGCGGCGCCGACGAGCGCGAGCACTTCCAGTACCACTCCAGCGAGCTCGACCTGCTCGGTGACCCCGACGACGAGCGCTGGTCGATCCGCTGCCTGGACGTGCACAAGCGTCTCGGCGGGGTTCCGGTCCTGAACGGCCTGAACGTCGCGATTCCGGATGAGACCATCACGGTCGTGCTCGGTCCCTCGGGAACCGGCAAGAGCGTCCTGATCAAGCACATCATCGGCCTGATGTTCCCGGACTCCGGGGACGTCGTCGTCAAAGGAGAGTCGGTTCCGAACCTGACGCTCCCCAAGCTGCTCGAACTGCGGCGCAAGATCGGGGTGCTGTTCCAGGACGGAGCCCTGTTCGGGTCGATGCCGGTGTACGACAACGTCGCCTTCCCGCTGCGCCAGCACACCGACATGTCCGAGGCGCAGATCGCCAGGGTCGTCAAGCAGCGCCTGTCCGACGTCGGGCTGCGGGAGGCGATCGACTACATGCCGTCGCAGCTGTCCGGCGGCATGCGCAAGCGCGCCGGATTTGCCCGTGCGCTCGTGATGGAGCCGGAGATCGTGATCTTCGACGAGCCCGACTCCGGCCTCGATCCGGTGCGCACCGCGCTGCTCTGCGACCTGATCCAGGAGATGCACAAGGTCTACGGGGGAACCTACATCGTCGTCACCCACAACATCGCCTCGGCGCGCCAGATCGGCGAGTACATAGCGCTCCTCTGGCGCGGGCGGATCGTCGAGGCGGGCGACGCCGAGCGCATGTTCTCCTCCGAGAACCCGTTCGTACGCCAGTTCCTCAGCGGATCGGCCGAGGGCCCGCTGACGATGGATTGACGCCGCGCGAGGCGTCTCGGTGCGCGGGGTCGGTTGCTCTGCAGGGGCGGCCTCGCGCTTGCAGAGGATATCTCGTGCCGCCCACGGTACCGTTATTCGGAATCCGCCACGACGGATAGGATCGTGCGGCTTTGCATCCCAAGCGTCGTGCGGACCCCAACGCGAAACGACCCAAAGTGCGCAACAAGGACATGGACGCACTCGTGGCCGCCGCTTGGAAGCACGGATGGTGGTGCGAGCGTGGTGGCAGCAACTACGTCAAGTGCTATCCGCCCGACGGGAGCAGAATGATCCCTATCCAGAGCACGCCCAGCAATCCTCGCAGGGCAAGGGCCAACAAGGTCGCCGCGATGCGACGCGCGGGACTTGTGATCTAGCGAATGCAAGTGCGGCCGGGCGGTATCCTGAAGTATGGCCTCTGGTAGGGATAAGAAGTCAGGGGCGAGCGCGCCGGCGGAGGAGTTCACGGTGCGTGTCCGGATGGCCGCGGCAGATGACGTGTCCGATGACTTCCTCGAGGAGCTCACGATGATGGTGGAGGATGCGATCGGCGAGCAAGCAGCTGAGCTTGCCCCTGGTGGGTCGGCGTCCGCCAATTTCAAAACCCGCACGATCGAGCTGGACTTCGCCGTGGAGGCTCACTCTGCGGAGGAAATGCATCGAAAGGTGGGCGAGGTCGTGCGAATTGCCTTGGAAGCTGTGCCGGAGCGTGAGCCGCAACCCGTAGCCTTCGCGGACAGCGCGGCATCTTCAGTCCTGGCCCTCGCCTAGCTAGTTGCATCCATGAGCCGCCTGAGCGGGCGGGCGCGAAGCGGATCGTGCAGGCAGGATCGCTGGCCTGCGGAGGCTACACGTAGAGTGCTTTTATGGACGCAGAAGGTTTGCGCGCGCGCCTGAGCGACCTGCTGCAGTTCAGCGTCCCGCCGCGCTCGGCGCTGCGCAGGCAGGCCTCCGTCCAGCGCGATGGCTACGTCGAGCAGCTCGTCAGCTTCACGGGCGACGAGGGCGAGGTGCCGGCGCTGCTGCTGCTGCCGGAGGAGCCCTGCGGAGCGGGCGTGGTCGTGCATCACCAGCACCATGCGCAGTGGCACCTTGGCAAGTCGGAGGTCGCCGGGCGCTGCGGGGACCGGTGGCAGGCCTTCGGGCCGGCGCTCGCCCGAGCGGGCGCGACGGTGATCGCAGCCGACTCCGCCGGCTTCGAGGACCGCAGGAGCGGTCCACCAGGCACCGACCCTCGCGACTCGGACGCGAACGACTACTTCACGACCATGTGCTACCGGCTCGTGCGTGGACGACCTTTGATGTGCACGATGCTGGCCGATGCCGCCGCAGCGCACTCGGCGCTCGCGGGCCTGGACGGGGTCGACCAGGCCCGTATTGGAGCGCTCGGGCACTCGATGGGCGGCGCCAGCGTACTGCTCCACGCCGCCCTCGACACGCGGATCGCGTTCGCGGTCGCCAGCGGCTCGGCCTCCAGCTATCGGGACAGGATGGCGCGTGGGGTGGGCATCGATTGCGCCCAAGCCATCCCGGGGATGCTGGCGGTGGGTGACGTGGACGAGATCGCGCCGCTGATCGCGCCGCGGCCGCTGCTGCTGTGCTCGGCAGACCGGGACGAGTACTCGGCCGACACCCCACGTATCGCCGAAGCAGCCGCCCTGGCTTACCGCGACGCTCGAGCTCCCGAGGCGCTGCAGCACCATCGCGCCCATGGTGGGCACGCCCTCACGCAGGACCGCTTCGAGGCCATCATCGGCTGGGTGATCGCTCAGCTGAACGAGCAGCCGCTGGGCTGAACGAGCCATCATCGACTGGGTGGCCGGTCAGCTGAACGAGCAACGAGTCAGTTGACGCCAGCAGATCATCATGCGAACATACGTTCGCATGATCGTCTGCGTCCACATCCCCCGCTTCGAGCTGCTCGTCGCCGTCGGTGGCGAGGCGAGCGGTGGCGCCGGCGACGCTGACGGTGATACCGGCGAGTCTCGCGAAAGGGCGACGCACGCGCGCGCGCGCGCGCGCGGTCCCGCCGGTGGGAGTCGTGCCGGTGGGGATCGTGCCGGTGGGGATCGTGCAGGCGGGGCCCGCGCCGCAGGCGGCCGGGCGCTGCTGGGGCGCGCGCTGGCATTGGCGCCGCAGACCGGCGGCGAGCAGCGCGTCGGGGAGGTCTCCGGAGCCGCCGAAGCGTGCGGTGTGACGTTCGGGATGGTCCTCGGCGAGGCGCTCGCCCGTTGCCCCGGCCTCGTCCTCGTGGCTCCGGACCCGGTCGCGGTGGCAGAGCGTTGGGAGGGTATTCTGCGCGCGCTCGAAGCGATCGGCGCGTCCGTCGAGGCCGCGCGACCGGGACTCGCCTACTTCGCGGCCGATCCACTGCGCGCTCTCCACGGCGGCGACTCCGCGACGATCGCGGCCGCCCAGAAGGCCATTCGCTTCGGACCCGGCCGGCCTGGTCCGGTCCGCTCAGATCCTGTCCGTTCAGGTCCGGTCCGCTCTGGTTTGGCCGGCTCAGGTCCGGTCCGCTCTGGTTTGGCCCGGTCCCCTGCGGCCCGCTCCGGTCAACCTCCGCTCGGTGGCGCAAGCGCCGCGCGTATCGGAGCCGGCCCGACGCGGTTTTGCGCATTGGCAGCCGCGCTGGCGGCGCGTCCTCGCCGAGCCTGCGTGATCGCGCCGCGGGAAGCTCGGCGCTGGCTCGCCCACCGGCCGATCGATCTGCTCGCCCACCGTCACGAGACCGCGGCTCTGCTCGCGCCGCTGCACCGCCTGGGCGTGCGCACGCTCGGTGAGCTGGCGCAGTTGGGGCGCCCGGCGCTCGCGGACCGCTTTGGCAAGCCCGGAGCCCTCGCCCACCGGCTCGCATGCGGAGAAGACACCCCTCTGCGGCCACGCCTGAGCGAGGAGCGCCTGGCCGAGACGATGAGCGTCGGCGATGCCAGCTCGGGTCTCGCGCTGGAACGCGTGCTTGGAGTGCTCGTCGACCGACTGCTGGCACGCCCCGAGCGTCGCGGGCGGACCCTGCGCGCGGTGACGCTGTCTGCTCGCCTGGACACCGGCGGCGCCTGGCGCGAGCGCGTGGTCTTTCGCCAGGCGCTCGCCGATCCCAGGCGGATCGGGCTGGCGCTCGCGGCGCGCCTGACGATGCTGCCCGCGCCGGCATCGACGCTGGGGCTGGCCGTCGAGCGCTTCGGGCCCGCGTCCGGAACCCAGGAGACGCTGCTGGAACAGTCGCGCACGGCGCACCTCGTGCGCCTGCGCGAGGCCGTCGGCCAGGTGCGCGCCGCGGCCGGACAGGACGCGGCGCTGCGGGCCGTCTGCGTCGACCCAGACTCGCGTGTGCCCGAGCGGCGGGTTCTGCTCACGCCATTTCTCTCCTGATGGCTTGGCTCTGCCTCGATGGCTCGCGCTCTGAACCTTCCCCGTCCCGCACGCGTGCGCGTGCGCCGCGATGGAGTGCCCATCGAAGTCGATGGCCAGAAGATCGAGCTGCTGTGCGAGTCGTGGCTCGTGGAGGATCGCTGGTGGACCGACGCGCCGCTGCGCCGCCGCTACTGGGAGCTGGTGAACGAGCGCGGGCGCAACGTGGTCGTGTTCCGCGACGTGCACGCCGGCGGCTGGTTCGCGCAGAGGGCGTGAGGCGTTGGCTTGGCGTGGATGCGAGACCGGCGCGACGCGAGGCCGGCGCGGGCGTGAGACGAGGGCGCAGGCAGTCGGACGTGGGCGCTAGATGACATCGACGCCGCCATATGCCGAGCTGCATTGTCACTCGGCGTACTCGTTCCTCGATGGCGTCTCGCTGCCGCAGGAGCTGATCCAGCGCGCCGGCGAGCTGGGATACGGAACGCTGGCGCTGACCGACCACAACTCGGTGTCGGGCTCGATGGAGCTCGCGCAGGCGGCCGGGCGATGCGGCATGCAGGCGATCCACGGCGCCGAGGTCGATCTCCGCAGCGGCCGCCACCTGACGCTGCTCGTGTGCGACGCAGGCGGCTGGCGCAACCTCTGCCGGATCATCACCCTCGCCCATGCCCACACCCGCGACGGCCCAGGCCGGCGAGAGCTGGGGCAGGCAGCGATCGATCTGCAGGCCGTGCTCGACCATGCCGAGGGACTCATCTGCCTGACCGGCTGTGCGGAACGATCGGCGGTCAAGGAAGGCGCTCGCGACGAGCCCACTGCCAGGCGGCTGCTCGAGGCGTTCGGCCCCGAGCGCCTGCGGGTGGAGCTGCAGCGACCCTACGGGCGCCACGATCGCGCCCGCAACCGCATGCTCGCCGCGCTCGCCCGGCGGCTCGGCGTGGCGTGCGTGGCCACCGGCGACGTGCACGCGCACCACAGGTCCAGAGCCGAGCTCCAGGACGCGTTCGTCGCGCTGCGCCACCACACCACGCTCGATGCCTCCGAGCCCCTGCGCCGCGGAAACTTCAGCCACGTGCTGAGCACGCCGGCAGCGATGGTCAGTCGCTTCGCCGACCATCCGGAGGCGGTGCGCGAGACGCTGGCGCTGGCCGAGCGCCTGTCGTTCGATCTGAACAGAGATCTCGGCTATCGCTATCCCGGAGGCGAGGACGAGGGGGCCTCGCGACGCCTGGCTGAGCTGTGCAGCGCGTTGCTGGAGAGCCGTTACGGACCGGGGGCGATCTCCAGCCGTGGGCCGGGGGGGAGCCGTGGGCCGGGAGAGATGCACGGTCGAGAGCAGGGGGGGAGCCCCGGGCGAGAACGTCGATCGCGGGCGACCCATGCGCGCGCGCGCGCGCACGCGCGTGCGCGGCTCGAGCAGGAGCTGCACGTGATCGACGAGCTCGGGCTGGCGGGCTTCTTCTTGCTCCATTACGACATGCTCGAGCTCGCTCGCGAGGTCGCCTGCGAAGTGCGCGCGGGAGATCCGGTGCGCGCGCTGCTGGCGCCCGGCCGGGGCCGCGGGTCCTCCGTCTCTTCGATCGTCTGCTACCTGACCGGCCTCTCGCACATCGATCCGATCGAGAACGAGCTGGCGCTTGGGCGCTTCCTGCACGAGGACCTGAGCGGGCTGCCCGACATCGACCTCGACTTTCCGCGCGACATCCGCGAGGCGCTGATCCCGCGTGTGCGTGAGCGCTATGGCCATGATCGCGTGGCGCTGGTCGCTGCCTTTCCCACCTTTCGCGAGCGCGGGGCGATCCGCGAGCTGGGCAAGGTGCTCGGCCTGCCCCCCGGCGAGATCGAGCGCATGGCGCGCAGTGCAGACCACTTCGGGCATGGCACCGAGCGGGACATCGACGCCTTGCGGGAGGGTGGGGCGCGCTCCGGTCGCTGGCGCTGGCTGGCACGCCTGGCGGCGCAGGCGTACGGCCTGCCGCGGCATCTGTCCCAACATTCGGGCGGCATGATCGTCGCGACCAAACCGCTGATCGACTGCGTTCCGATCGTGCCCGCCGCGATGGAGGGCAGGCAGATGGTCCAGTGGGACAAGGACTCCTGCTCGGACGCGGGCTTCTTGAAGATCGACCTGCTCGGCCTGGGCATGCTCTCGGCGGTCGAGCGTTGCGTACAGGAGATCGCGCGCTCGCGCTCCCGGCCGATCGATCTCTCGCGCATCCCGTTCGACGACCGTCCCACCTACGACGCGATCCGCGTCGCCGATACGGTCGGCGTCTTTCAGATCGAGAGCCGCGCACAGATGCAGTCGCTGCACCGGACCCAGCCCAAGAACCTGCGGGACCTGGCGATCCAGGTCGCAATCGTGCGACCCGGGCCGATTCAGGGCGGCGCCATCAACCCCTACATCGAGCGTCTGCGGCGCCAGCGCAAAGATCCCTCCTACGTGGTCCCCTACGAGCACCCTGCGCTCGAGCCGGCTCTGCGCGAGACGCTGGGCACGATCATCTTCCAGGACCAGGTCATGCAGGTCGCCGAAGACTTCGCCGGGTTCACCCCCGGCGCGGCGGAGACGCTGCGCCGCGCGATGAGCCGCAAGCGCTCGCACGCGGACATGCGGCGCCAGCGCGGGGACTTCCTGAGGGGCGCGCACGAGCACGTCGGCGCGGACGAGCGCACCGCGGGGCGCGTTTGGGAGATGGTCGAGGGCTTTGCAGGCTTTGGCTTCCCCAAGGCCCATGCCGCCGCCTTCGCCCTGCTCGCCTATCAGTCGACCTGGCTGCGCGTCCACTACGGCCCCGAGTTCCTGTGCTCGTTGCTCAATGAGCAGCCAATGGGCTTCTACGCCCCCGACAGCCTCGTACACGAGGCCGAACGCCGCGGCATTCCCGTGCTGGGGCTCGACGTCAACGCCTCGCACGTGCAGTGCACGGTCGAGCGAGTGGGGGGCGGCGCTGCAGTTGGTGTGGAAGAGGTTGGTGCGAGGGTGGCTGGTGCGGGGGGGCTCGGTGTGGGGATGACCGATGCAGGTGAGGGCGGTGCGGGGGCCGTGCTGGGTGTCCGGCTCGGCCTCGGCTACATCAAGGACGTGCTCGCCAGCGACATGCGCGAGCTCGTGGCCGAGCGCGAGCGCGGCGGACCCTACCGCGCGCTCACCGATCTCGCCGCCCGCTCCGGCGCGGGACCGGCGACGCTGGCTCAGCTGGCCTGGTCTGGCGCCTGCGACCGCCTCGTGCAGGAGGACGCGAGCTGCGCGGGCGCCGATGCGAGCGCGGCCGGCAAGGGCGCCTGGGTGGGCACAGGCGTCGAGGGCGCCGAGACCGGCGCCAACGCCAGCAGTCGCGACGCCCGCCGGCGTCTGGCCCTGTGGCAGCTGGGGCTTGCGACGCCCGCCGCGACCACGCCCGGCGGGGCACAGACCCAGCTCGCGCTTGCGCTCGAGGCGCCCGCCACTCCGCGCCTGCGTCCGCTCGAGCGCTGGCAGCGACTGATCGCCGACTACTCGACCAGCGGCGTCACCGTCGGGGACCATGCCCTGGCGATCCTGCGCGGGCGTCTGTCGATCCCGCTGCTCGCCACCAGTGCCCAGCTCGCGCACCTGCCCTCGGGCTGCTCGGTGGCGGTGGCAGGACTGGTGATCGCGCGCCAACGGCCGGGCACCGCCAAGGGCACGATGTTCCTGCTGTTCGAGGACGAGCACGGCACGATCAACCTGATCGTCTCCAAGCCCGTCTACGAGCGCTACCGCCAGCTGGCGAGAGCCGAGCCGCTGCTGCTGGCGCGCGGGCGCCTGGAGCGCTCGGAAGGCGTGATCAACGTGATCGTGCGCGAGCTGGCGGCACTCGAGCGTTTCCTGGCGCCCGCGGCGGGCCAAGACACCGGGCAGGCGGATGTTCGTCGCCTGCCCGTGGACGAGACCGCCTCAGATGGCGCATCCGCACCGGCGTTGGCCGGTTTGCAGGACGAGGAGGACCAGCAGCACCGCCAGCAGGCCGCGGCGGTCGGCTCCAGCATGCGTGCCGTGGTGCCCCCGATGCAGAGCTTCGGGCGGGGCCGCCGGCGGTAGATGTCTGGAGTAGGCTGCCGCGCATGCGACTGCGCAAGCTCGGCGCGAGCGACCTCGAGGTCTCCGAGATCAGCCTCGGCTCGTGGCTCACATACTCCGGTGGGGTCGAGCGCGAACAGGCAAAGGCTTGTGTCGACGCCGCCTTCGACGCCGGCATCAACTTCATCGACACTGCCAACGTCTACGGGCGCGGAGCCGCCGAGACGCTGCTCGGCGAGGCGCTGTCCGGTCGCGAGCGCGACTCCTATGTGCTTGCCACGAAGGTCTTCTTCCCGATGTCCGACACCGACCGCGGGCTCTCTGCAGCGCAGATCCACAAGCAGATCGACGCATCGCTGCAGCGTCTGCGCACCGACCACGTGGATCTCTACCAGTGCCACCGCTACGACGACCAGACGCCCCTGGAGGAGACGATGCAGGCGCTCACCGAAGTCGTGCGCGCCGGCAAGACGCGCTACATCGGCTTCAGCGAGTGGCCCGTGTCGAAGGTCGAGGAGTCGCTGGCGCTGCCCGGACTCGAGCGCTGGGTCTCGAGCCAGCCGCAGTACTCGATGATCTGGCGCAAGCCCGAGGCCGAGCTGATCCCGCTGTGCGAGCAGGAGGGGATCTCCCAAATCGTGTGGTCGCCGCTCGCGCAGGGGGTGTTGACGGGCAAGTACCTTCCCGGCCAGCCCGCGCCCGCCGATTCGCGCGCCGCCAGCGAGTCGATGAGCGGCTTCATCGGTGGCTTCATGGAGGATCGCGTGCTCGAGGCCGTCCAACGTCTGAAGCCGATTGCGCAGGCGGCCGGACTGACGATGGTGCAACTCGCCCTCGCCTGGGTGCTGCGCCAGGCCAACGTCGCCTCAGCGATCGTCGGCGCGAGCCGCCCCGAGCAGGTCCATGCCAACGCCTCCGCCACCGGCGTCGAGCTCAGCACCGACACGCTCGACGCGATCGACGAGGCGCTCGGCGATGTGATCATGCGCTGAGCCGACGCCGCCTCAGCGGGGCTGCACCACGAGCGTCTGAAACGCGCGGCCGACGGCACCAGCGAGGTCGTGCACGACGCTCTCGGTAGTGCCGATGCCGTTCGCGTAGAGCAGCGTGCGCGAGTCCAGCCCGAGCCACTCGCCCTGAGGCAGGCGCCACAGATGGATCGCGAGGTCGGCGTTGATGTACAGATAACGATCGAACGGCAGCTCGGCGCTGACGCCGTTCGCGAAGTCGGCGACCGCTGCGACCCGGACGAGCGGGCTGGCCCGCTCGCCGGGCACGAGGCTGCGCCGCAGCCGCATCCACACCCGCCCCGGACCGGGCCTCCAGGACTCGTCCAGCCAGCTCATCTCCATACCGGTCGTCGCAAAGCTGCTACCGGGATTGTCATCGAGGGCGAAGCGCATGATCGTGCCCCGCTCCGGTCCCGGGAGCCTCTCGGCCGCTGCCCGCGTGTCGCTCGGCACCCCCGCCGGGACCGCCTGAACACGCAGCGTGCTCGCCCGGCAGATTGTCTGCCCGCCCGCGCTCAGCTCTGCGCGCAACTCGCGAACGCGCCGCCCCGGGCGCACCGCCGCGATCTCGATCGCAAGCTTCGCGAACGGGATCGGGCGCAGAAACTCGAACTCCAGCCGCGCCGGCGCAAGCCCGTCGTTGGGCTGGCTGCGCTCGAACGCTCTGGTGATCAGCGCGGCCGCGGCGCCGCCGTGAAGCGCGCCCGGATCCCACGGGCCCGCTGCGTGCTCGGTCGGCTCGAAACCTCCGTCGCCCGTGGTGGTGAAGATGACTTCGTCCGCCGCGGCCGCCGTGTCGCCCATCGCGGCCGCCATGCTAGTCGCCGGCCGGCCTGAGACATCGCCGTCCGGCTCGACAACGAAGAAGCTACTCGGCGGGCACGGTCGAACCGGCCGCTCGCTGCGGCGCACCGGCTTCGAGCAGGTGCTCGATCGACCGCGCCCGATCGGGCATCGCCATCAGGTAGCCCTGGCCGATCTCACAGCCCATCTCGAGCAGCGCCCGCGCCTGGCTCTGGTGCTCGATCCCCTCGGCGATCACGGTCAGCGACAGCGCGTGACCGACGTCCAGGATGGCCTTCAGCAGCTTGCGAGTCTGCTCGCTGCGGTCCCGGTCTGCATCGTCCAGCGCCGCCACGAAGCTGGTGTCCACCTTGAGGATGTCGACGGGCACGCGCTGCAGCGTCGAGATCGATGCGTAGCCGGTGCCGAAGTCGTCGATCGCGATACCCACGCCAGACGCGCGGATCGCCTCCAGATGCCCGCACGCCGCCGGTACGTTGCGCATCAGCGTCGTCTCGGTGATCTCGAGCGTCAGACGCGACGGTGGGATCTGCGACTCCTCCACGGCGCGCTGCACGTCCTCCACGAATTCCCTGCGACTCAGCTGGCTGGCGGACACGTTCACCGAGACGCCCACGTCCAAGCCCCGCGCTCCCCACGCCGCCACCTGGTGGCACGCCTCCTCGAGCACCCAGCGGCCGATCGGCACGATCAGCCCGCTCTCCTCCGCGACAGGGATGAAGCGCTCGGGCGACACGACTCCTTTACGCGGATGCTGCCAGCGCACCAGGGCCTCGACGCCCGTGACCCGGCCGCTCACGAGCTCGTAGATCGGCTGGTAGAGCAGAAACAGCTGACCCTTGCGCAGCGCCTCGCCGAGCTCGGTCTCGAGCTCGAGCCGATCACCCACGCCGTTGTACATCGCGGCGTCGAACAGCACATAGCGGTCCTTGCCGGCCGCCTTGGCCGCGTACAACGCCAGGTCCGCGTCGCGCAACAGGGCGTCCGGGCTCGTATAGCGCCCGACCGCCACTCCGATGCTGGCCGTCAACGAAGATATCTGGCGCCCCGCGCCAAGCTCGACCGGCTCGCGCAGGATCTCCGTCAAACGATCCGCCAGCGCTCCCAGCGTCGCCTGGTCCGCCGGCTCGACCAGCACGACGAACTCGTCGCCCCCGAGACGACCGACCGTGTCCTGTCGGCGCACCACGCGCTGCAGCCGCTCTCCCACCACCCTCAGCAGCTCGTCTCCCGCCGCGTGTCCGAGGTTGTCGTTGACGCGCTTGAAGCTGTCGATGTCGATGAACAGCGCGCCTGTCAGCGCTCCGGGGTGACGCGCGGTGCGGGCCAGCATCTGCTCGGCGCGGTCGAGCACCAGTGCCCGGTTCGGGAGTCCGGTGAGCGTGTCGTGCAGCGCCTGGTGGTAGAGCTCGCGCGTCTTCTCCTGCACGAGCGCCCGCGCGCGCGTGCGCCCGGTTCCGAGCACGAACACCAGCAGACCGAACAGCAGGCTCAACAGGCAGCCACCGATCAGCAGCGTCAGCGCGTGGAAGTTGCCGAACACGCCGCTCGCCACGGGCGCGCCGTAGGTTTGCACGGTCCAGCCCGCGTCCACGTCGGCGAGCGCCCGTGACCCAGCGCGAAGCTGCAGCCGAGTGCTCTGGGCGTGCGCCGGGACCGTTCCGTCGGTGAGCGCCACGTGCGAGAAACGTGACCGATACCGGAGCGCCACGGCGATGCCCGGATGCCCGTACAGCGCGCGCTGCAGCAGCACGTTCGGCGTGATCAGCTCGCCGAGCCAACCGATGAACGCCCGTTCACGCCCCGCCACCGTCGCCGGCACCA
Source organism: Solirubrobacteraceae bacterium (assembly GCA_035507415.1). Classification (GTDB taxonomy): domain Bacteria; phylum Actinomycetota; class Thermoleophilia; order Solirubrobacterales; family Solirubrobacteraceae; genus Palsa-744. The sequence goes on along the minus strand of DATJOF010000027.1, from coordinate 179,023 downwards.
CTCCGCCGCGATAGACCGGCGTCTCGACTCCGAGCAAGGTGGCGGCGCCCTTGGCGAAGGGCGCATAGGCGGTCATCCCGGCGCTGCGATCGAGCACCAGCTGCGGTGCCAGCGCACAGTAGTCCAATCCGGCCGGCAGGTATGTGGCCGAGCTCCTCGCCAGTCCGGCCACTGCCAAGCAGTAATACGGCCGCCTGCCGACCGGCAGGATCGCGAGCCTTCCCCTCGGGTTGGCCGAGCCTGGTCCCAGCGCCCGGACCGGGTCGGCCGCGATGCGCGCCTCGAACGCGCCCAGCTCGGCGGCCGGCACGTACGCCAGCAGCCCGATGTTCTGCAGCTCGGGATAGCGCTGCAGTGCGTGCACCGATTCCGACCAGCGGTCGAACTCGGCCGGCGACATCGCGGGGTTGGTCGTGACGAACGCGCTCGCGCTGATCACGAGGTCTTCCTCGTGTTGGATCGCCATCCTCAGATTCGTGGCGATCTCGATCGATGCCGAGCGAAAGGCCAGGCGGGCTTTCGCCGCTTCCGAGCTCGCCACCGCACGCGCCCCGAGCACGGCCCCGACTGTGCCCGCGAGCATCAGCACACCCATCACGGCCGCCCACACGCTGTTGCGTCGGCCCGTCAGCGCCCGCAAGTACCTGGGCCTCGAAGGTCCAGCGGACCCGCGCGCGCCCGTGGGTTCGCGCGGCTGCGCGGCCGTGCGCGGCGACTGCGACACAGACCGACGCGCCGCGGGCCGCGGCTCGTGCGCTGAAGCCTCTGCGTCGGATTGGTTTGACTGGTTTTCGGGCACAATCGGTGGACCTTGGCTTGACCAGGATGCAGTGTCGGATCGGGCTGCTCGGCGGGCCGCTGTCGGGCGTTCGCCCCAGCGTGGACGAATGGTCGGCGCAACAAGCACGATTCGAGATAGCCGACTTTGTCTTGCTTTTCGAAACCGGATCGGCGGACCTCTCGCCGCCTGCGGATTTCTACGGTCGCGGCCCGCGGATCGCCACGGTCACAGCGCTGCGGACCGCTACCGCCGTCCGGCTCGGTCGCGGCTCGAGCTCGTGCCGATCCGCACACTGCCGCGGACCTCTCGCGAGCCGCGTTCGCGATCCACTCGATCGCGGCTCAGCGCCCGGACGCTCTGTCTGAAGCCAGGCGGTTCAGGTGGGTGGTCATCCCCGCTGCTCCCACGAGAATCCCCTGACCGCGAAACACAGCCCGAACACGGCCCACACGCCGATCACCGCCAGCGCATCGAGATTGGCGCCCAGTCCCGAGCCCGTCACGATCGCGCCGAACAGGCCTTCGATCAGCGGCTTCAGCGGCAGCGCGCTTGCGAGCGTGTTCAGAAAGGCGGGGGCGCTCTTGGTGTCGAACGCATAGAACGACACGAACACCACCGGCAGGAACACGGCATTCACGTACGCCGCGGTCGACTCGAAGTTCGGGATCGCGTGCGCGAACGCCACGCCGAGCGCTGCAAAGCACACCACCCCGGCCACCACGAACACGAACAGCTCGACCCAATCCTGGGGCCAGCCGATTCCGAAGAACAGGCGCCCGGCCAGCACCACCAGCGCGATCTGCAACGCCGTGTTCGTCACCGCATTGGCCGCCACACCGGTGAAATACGAGCCGGTCGGCAGGGGCGCACCGCGGATCCGCTTGAGCACTCCGCGCTCGCGCAGGAACACGATGTTGTACGCCAGCGCCGTGAAGGTCGTCGACATCACGCTCATGCCGGCGATCGCCGGCACCAGCCGGTTCAGCTGATGCTGATTGCCGTGCAGGATCGCGCCCCCGCCGATCAGGAACAGCAACGGCAACAGGAAATTGAAGAACGCCGCACTCGGGTTGCGCCAGAACATGCGCCGCTCGAGCCGGTACTGGCGCCAGCTGAGGGTCAACGCCTCAGGCATCGGCGGTGAGCTCCAGATAGACGTCCTCGAGCGTCGGGCGTCCCACGCTCAGCTCGTGGAGCTCCTCGCCACGGGCCAGCGCCTCGGTCGTGAGCTCAGCCAGCAGCCGTGTCGGGTCATCGGTCTGGCGCTCGAGCAACTCGCCGCCGGCGTCGCGCCACGCCACGCGGTAGTGCGCCGCGCCCGCGCCGAGATCGCGCGGCGCCCCGATCGCCAGAATCCGACCGTCCTTGACGATCGCCACGCGATCGGCGAGCTCTTGGGCCTCATCGAGATAGTGGGTCGTGAGCAGGATCGTCTTGCCGAGGCTGCGCAGGCCGCGCACGGTCGCCCACGCGCTGCGCCGCGCCTCGGGATCGAATCCGGTCGTCGGCTCATCGAGGAAGATCAGCTCGGGATCACCGACCAGCGCCAACGCGAAGTCCAGGCGACGCAACTGGCCTCCGGAGAGCTTGCGCGTGCGCACCTGGGCCTGCTCGCTCAGCCCGACCAGGCCCAGCACCTCCTGCACATCGCGCGGCCGGGGATACAGCCTTGCCCAGTGTTCGAGCGCCTCGCGCACGGTCACGTAGCTGTAGATGCCTCCGCTCTGAAGCACGATTCCAATGCGCCGGCGCAGCTCGATCGGCCGGCTGGCGGGATCCCATCCGAGCACCGACACCTCGCCGCCGCTGCGCTGCCGGTAGCCCTCGAGGATCTCGACCGTCGTCGTCTTGCCGGCGCCGTTCGGACCGAGCAGCCCGAACACCTCACCGCGGCGCACCGTCAGGTCGATGCCGCGCACGGCCTCGTGGGGTCCGTAGCGCTTGTGCAGCTCGCGCACCTCGATCGCGTTGCTCCCGGACGCCGTCACGGCTCAATCATGACTTCGTATGCCAACCCGAGCCACCGCTCGCGTCCGGCGTGTGACCACCGGGCGACGCGCCGGGCTACCAGTGCACGCCGCGCGTGAGCGTTGCCATCGCGATCTGCTCGAACGACGCGCGTTCCTCGACGTCGCGATGGCCCTTAGACGCGGCCGAGTCCGGGAACACGCGGAACGCCAGGTGCAGCAACCTGTCCACGGACTTCGGCGACAGCGTGTAGGCGACTTCGCCGAACGTGCCAAGGCGCGTGCCCATGTGCTTCGGGCGCGTGCGCAACGCTTCGCAGATCATGTCGGCCGCCTCGTCCGGCGAGATCGCCGGGAAGGCATCGTAGATTTTTGTGGGCGCGATCATCGGCGTGCGAACCAGCGGCATGTGAATCGTGGTGAACGTCACTCCGTCGCCGATCACCTCCGAGGCGACCACACGGGTGAACGCGTCCAGTGCTGCCTTCGAGGCCACGTACGCCGAGAACCGCGGCGGGTTCGTTTGCACGCCGATCGAGGAGATGTTGACGATGTGCCCCGAGCCACGCTCGCGCATATGCGGCAGCAGCCCAATGATCAGCTTCACGGCGCCGAAGTAGTTGAGCTTCATCGTCCGTTCGAAGTCGTGAAAGCGCTCATAGCTGAGCGCGATCGAACGCCGGATCGAGCGCCCGGCGTTGTTCACGAGCATGTCCACGCCCCGGTGATCGGCCAGGACGCGCTCGATCAAGCGCTCGACCGAATCCATGTCCGAGATGTCCGCGGCGTACACGTACGCGATCCCACCGGCGGCCACGATCTCGGCGCGGACTTCCTCCAGCTTCTCGACGTTACGCGCCACCAGCACGGGCACTCCGCCCGCGGCGGCGACCTTCAGGGCCGTCGAGCGCCCGATCCCCGAAGACGCGCCGGTGATCATCACGTGCTTGCCGTCGAGCGTCGCCTTCAAGGTCCGCCGTTTGGACAGGTCCGGGTCCATGCGTCGCTCCCAGTAGTCCCACAGCCGCGCCGCATACTCGCGCACCGGCGGCGGCTGTTCGAGCGGCGTCCCAGCCAGCGCGAGCTGGGCCTCGTGCGTGTCGAAGCGCGGCACCAGCTCGACGTGGCCGAGGACCTCCTCCGGGATGCCGAGATCGCGCAGCACCAGGTTCTTGGCCTGACGCCACGGCGGCAGCGCAAGCGCCAGCTGCAGCGGCCACTTCGGCAGCGCGTCGGTCAGACCTTTACCGACCGTGATCTGGAATCGCGGCGCGTGCGCCGCGGCGGCGAGCTCGTTGATGACCTCATCGACGCGCTGGGTGCGTGGATCGGTGAGGTGAAACGCCTTGCCATCCAGGTCCGGCTCGTGCGCGATGTGCTCGAGCGCACCCGCCACCCAGTCCACCGGCACGATGTTCGTGAAACCGAGATCCAGGCCCACGAGCGGCGCCCACTCAGGGAGCAGCTGGCGCATGCGCTGGATCGCCTTGAAAAAGTAGTAGGGGCCGTCGAGCTTGTCCATCTCGCCCGTGCGCGAATCCCCCACGACGATTCCCGGTCGGTAGGCTCGCCACGGCACGTAAGGCTGCTCGCGCACGATCCGCTCGGCCTCGAACTTGGTGCGGTGATACGCCGAGGGGAGCTTCTGCCCCTCGTCGAACATCTCCTCGCTGAACGTTCCCCGATAGGTCCCGGCGACGGCGATCGACGACACGTGGTGCAGACGATCGACCTCGAGCGCGCGCCCCAGCTCGACGGCGTGCGTGGTGCCGCCCACGTTCACCGCCGTGTTCTGCTCGGACGGCGCCGTCATGTCGTAGATCGCGGCCAGGTGGAAGAAGTGCTCGATCTTGCCCCGCAGCTCCTCGACCTGGAGCTTCTCGACGCCCAGCAGCGGTTTGCGGAGGTCTCCCACGACCGGCTCGACACGCTTGGCCTGCGCCGCGCCGAGCGTCGCCTGCCAGTGCGCTATCAGGTCGTCGAGCCTGCCCTGTGAGCTTTCGCGCACGAGCACATACACCGTGCCCTGGCGCTTCTCGAGCAGCCGTTCCGTCAGCCGCCGCCCGATGAAGCCGGTAGCGCCCGTCACGAAGTAAGCCATCGTCAGCTGAGCATATCCGTCAACGCCCTGCGGCCGTCGTCATGCCGGTGCCGAGCCTGCATCTTTCCGTGCAGCGACGTTACACGCCAGCGCCTGCGCCGCCGCGGCCCTCGCCGGCGGCGAACCGTGCCGCCCCGCGAGCTCCCTCTTCGAACACATCCGGCCCGGACTGCGCCTCGAGCGCCAATCCCTGCTCGAGGCTCAAGCCGAAGCCCTCGATCGCGGCACGGCGATCGGCCAGCATCGTGCTCTGGGGAAACCCGGCCAGACCCTCGGCGATCGCGAGCGCTCGCTGCAGGTGCGCGCCGGGCGGGACGACCTCGGTCAACATTCCGATCGCGAGCGCCTCGCTCGCCCCGATCATGCGACCGGTCAGGATCAGGTCGAGAGCCCGTCCCATTCCGACAATCCGAGGAAGCCGCTGCGTGCCGCCGTCGATCAGGGGCACTCCCCAGCGGCGCTCGGGATAGCCCAATGTCGAGTCCTCGGTGGCGATGCGCAGATCGCACCACAGCGCCAGCTCGAGCCCGCCAGCCAGACAGAAACCCGAGATCGCGGCGATCGTCGGCTTTGACGCGGTCAGGCGCGTGAAGCCCATCGGGCCCTCACGCGAGGACAGCCTGCCAGCCATCGTCTCGGTCGCCTTGAGGTCGGCGCCCGCGCAGAACGCCACGCCGCCCGCCCCGGTCAGCACCATCGCCCGCGCATCCTCGTCGTCCTCGAAGCGCATGTACGCCTCATACAGCAGCCCGGCGGTGGGCCCATCGACGGCGTTGCGCCGATGCTGGCGATCGATTGTGATCACAGCCGCGGCTCCCTGCCGCTCGTAGCGGACCGCCTCGGGCTCGTTCATCCGTGCAGCTGGCGGGCCGGCCCTACCAGCCGCCGCGCCACTCGATCTCGCCGAGCTGCTTCTTGGCGGCTTTGCGCTCCGCCTTGCGCTTTTCCAGGACTTTCTGGATCAGGCTCATCACGAGCACGAACGTCGGAAAGAAGATGATCAGGATGAAGCCCGCGTCCGTGACCACTTTGTCGTTCGTCGCTCCGTACAGCCCGCGACCATCGTGTTCTGCCATCGCCGCCGGCGCCAGCACGAGCGAGAGGAGCAGGAACGAGCCGCACAGCCCGATCAGGCGGTGCAGCGTGCAGGAACGGGTGCGCGTCATCGATGCGGATCGTAGCGCAGGGTGGAGCAGGTATGACCGCGACGGGGCTGTGGACTTGGGCGGGTCTTGTGAACGGCATCCGGCCTTCTAGCAGCGGCGACCTCCGCTTCTCGCTAGATATGTGACCGCTGCGGTCGCCGCTGCCGTTACCACGGCCGGCCATCCGGGCCGGCCCTAGTATCACCGCCATGGCGGTGATGATCGCGTCGGACTTGCACAAGGACATGGCTGGTCGGCCCCTGCTCCGTGGGGTTTCGTTCAAGCTCGAGCGGCGTGAGCGCATGACGGTCGCCGGGCGCAACGGAGCCGGCAAGACCACGCTGCTGCGGATGCTCGCGGGGGAGGAGTCGATCGATCGCGGCACGGTCAGCCTGGCGAAGGGCACGCGCGTGGCGCTCCACGACCAGCGTCCGCCGCGCGATCGCGATCGCGTTTTGCGCGACTACGTGCTGTCCGGGTGCACCGATGAGCTGGAGATCGAGGCCGAGCTCGCGGAGCTCGAGCGCGCCATGAGCGCCGGTACGTCCGATGATCAGACGCTCGAGCGCTACGCGCGCGCCCAGGCGCGGCTCGAGGCGCGCGGAGGCTATCTGTGGCGCGAGCGCGCCAACGCGATGGCCCGCGGCCTGGGCTTCGCCGACCGCGATCTGGACCGCACGCTCGACACCTTCTCGGGCGGCCAGCTCACCCGCGCCTCGCTCGCGCGCGCGCTCGCCACCGGCGCGGACCTGCTGCTGCTCGACGAGCCGACCAACCATCTGGACATCGAGTCCTTGGAGTGGCTCGAGCAGACGCTCGTCAAACTCGACTCCGCGATCGCGCTGGTGGCGCACGATCGCTGGTTCCTGGAGGCGGTCGGCACCTCGGTGCTCGAGCTCGAGGCCGGCCGCTCGCGCTTCTTCGCGGGCACCTGGGCAGCCTGGCGGCGCGAGCAGGCCGCTCGCGAGATCGCGCTCGGCAAGGCGATCGATCGCCAACAGGCCGAGATCGCGCGCATGGAGCGCTTTGTCGAGCGCTTTCGCTACAAGGCCACAAAGGCGCGCCAGGCCCAGTCGCGCGTCAAGAAGCTGGCCAAGATGCAGACCATCGAGCGGGACCCGCGCGACCAGCGCAATCTCGAGTTCGCGTTCAAGCCCGCCGAGCGCTCGGGACGGGTTGTGTTCGAGCTGGTCGACGGCTGCGTTCGGATCGGCGGAGGCGATGTCGCCGGCGACGATCATGTTGCCCCGGGGCAGACCATGCGCGCGCGCTCACGCGTGCGCGCGGGCGCGCGCGCTCACGGCGGCGAGGACGGCGACGGCGAGGACGGTTCGGCCGGTCAGGACATCGCGGCTGCCGCTGACGAGTACGAGTCGGCGACCGGAGGCGTCACGCTGCTCGAGCACGCCGAGCTATGGCTCGAGCGCGGCGAACACGTCACGCTCGTTGGGCCGAATGGCTCGGGCAAGACGACCCTGATCGAAATGCTCGCCGGACGCCGTCCGCTGACCGGCGGCAGGCTCAGCACGGGCCACAACGTCAAGCTGGGCTACCTCTCGCAGCATGCCGACGAGCTCGACATGCGCGCACGCGCCGGGGGGAATCCCGACCCGAGCGTGCTCGAAGCCACCCAGCGTGCCACCGGCCTCACTCCCAACAAGGCACGTGCCCTGCTCGGGCGCTTCCTGTTCTCGGGCGAGCAGGCCGAGAAACCGCTGGCCGGGCTCTCCGGGGGCGAGCGCCGGCGCCTGTCGCTGGCGATCCTCGTCGGCGCGGCGCAGCCGCCGAACGTCCTGATCCTCGATGAGCCCACCAATCATCTGGACATTGAGAGCCGTGAGGCGCTCGAGGATGCGCTGCACGCGTTCACGGGCGCGATCGTGCTCGTGTCGCACGATCGTGCCCTGCTCGACGCGGTCGGCACACGCACTGTCGCGATCGAGCAGGGCACGCTGCACAGCTACCTAGGCGGCTGGCCCGAGTACGTGCGCGTCCGCGAAGAGCGTGCCACCGACACGGACGGCAACGGCGCCGTGGCTGCCTCGACGGCGCCCGCCGCTGCGGACGCCGGCTCAGACGGCGGCCCAGAGGGGGTCCGCGCAGAGGGTGTCCGCCCAGAGGGGGTCCGCGCAGAGGGGGTCCGTCGTCAGGGTCGAAGCGGGGCGGCCGCCAAGCGCAAGGCCAAGGGGCCGTCGAAGAACCGGCTCAGCGCCCAGGCCGAGGCCGAGCAGGCCGTGGAGGACGCCGAGGACGCGCTGCGCACGCTCGAGGATGAGCTGGCGCAGCCCGAGGCCTGGGCGACTCGCTATGAGTCGGCCAAGTCCGAGGCTCGCCATACGGCGGCCCGCAGAGCCGTCGACGAGGCCTATGCGCGCCTGGAGGCGCTGATCGACTGACCGGCTCGCGCGATCAGGCGTGCTGTCGGATCTCACCTGAGCCGCCGATGCCGGCCGCCGCGCTCTCGGACCCGCTGACAGCTGGGCCTAAGATCCTCGTGATGGAAAGCCTCAAGGTCCTGCGCAACGTCGCGATCGTCGTCCTGATCGCGGCCGCCGTCTATCTGCTTCCCGGTGGCGGGCAGGCGTCGCAGACGTTTCTGGGAGTCGTCTACATCGGCTTCGCCGTTGCGATCGGCTATCTCGGCCTGCGCTTCTATCGCGAACACCGCGTGGCGCTGCACTCGCTCGGCGATCTCCACCGCGGCGTCCTCTACGGCGCGATCGCGTTTGCCGTGCTCGCCTACGCAGCACGCGCGCGCATGTGGGAATCGGGACTCGGCGAGCTGCTCTGGTTCGTGCTCGTCGGCGCGATCGTCTACGCGTTCCTGGCCGTCTACCGGCACTGGCGCGCTTACTGACGGATCGCGGCGTCCGCGCTGCCGGGCTCGTTTCCGGTCCGGTCCTCGTCGGCGGGCTCGTCGCCCGGCAATCCACTGCCGGCAAGCTCATCCCTGACCGGGCCTTCGGCATAGGCCCGCATCGCTTCCATGACGGGGCCCAGACGCAGCCCGCGCGCGGTCAGGCGGTACTCGACGGTCGGCGGGCTGGTGGGGATCACGGTGCGCCGCACCAGCCCTGCCGCCTCCAGATCGCGCAGCCGCTCGGACAGCATCCGGGGTGAGATGCCCGCGACGGCGTCCGCGAACTCGTTGAAGCGCAGTGCTCCTGCGAGCGCCGCGTAGATGATCGACAGCTGCCAGCGCCGCTCCAGGAGGCTCGCGGCTTCGCGAACCTCCACCGGAACGGGCTGGCAGCGGCGCTCTGGACGGCGTGACATCGCCGCGCCCCTCAGGAGCTGACGGGACTCGGCGCCTCGTCCCGTGCGGGCGGCTTGCTCGCTTTACGGCGCCCGCCATCCGTGCCGGTCTTGGGCTCGGCGGCCGAGCTGTCCCGCGCGGGCTCGAGCGCGCGATCGAGCACCTCGTCGACGGTCATCACCGGATGGAACGCCATCTGGTCGCGCACCTCCTCGGGGATGTCGTCCAGATCGCCGCGGTTTCGCTCGGGCAGGATCACGTCGGTCAGCCCGGCGGCGTGCGCCGCCAAGGCCTTCTGCTTGAGACCGCCGATCGGCAGCACCCGACCTTGCAACGTGATCTCGCCGGTCATCCCGACCGTGTGCTTGACCGGCCGTCCGGACAGCAGCGAGGCCAGCGCGGTCACCATCGTCACGCCCGCGCTCGGCCCGTCCTTGGGGATCGCGCCTGCGGGCACGTGCAGGTGGAACCCGCGGCCCTCGAACGCGCTCGGCTCGATGCCCAGCTCCTCGGCGTGCCCGCGCACGTAGGAGAGCGCGATCTGCGCCGACTCCTTCATCACGTCGCCGAGCTGGCCGGTCAGCACCAGGCCGCCGCCGGATCCGCCATCGGACTTCATCGAGGTGGCCTCCACGAACAGCACGTCACCACCGGTGCCGGTGACCGCGAGACCCGTCGCCACGCCCGGGGTCGCCGTTCGCGACGCCGACTCCTGGAAGAACTTCTGGCGGCCGAGCGCGTCGCGCACGGCATCGATGTCGATCGTGACCGGCGCCTGGACAGACGCCGAGGCGATCTTCGTGGCCGTCTTGCGCAGCACCGTGCCCAGCTCGCGCTCGAGGTTGCGCACCCCGGCCTCGCGCGTGTACTCGGCGATGATCGTCTTCAGCGTCTCATCCGAGATCTCCACCTCGTCCTCGCGCAGGCCGTTGCGGTCGCGCTGGCGCGGCCACAGGTAGCCCTTGGCGATCGCGAGCTTCTCCTCGGAGGTGTAGCCGTCGAAGCGGATCACCTCCATGCGATCGAGCAGCGGACCGGGGATCGTGTCCGCGACGTTCGCCGTGGCCAGGAACATCACCTGGCTGAGGTCGAGCTCGACGTCGAGATAGTGATCGCGGAAGGAGTGGTTCTGCGCAGGATCGAGCACCTCGAGCAACGCCGAAGACGGGTCGCCGCGCCAGTCCGCGCCGACCTTGTCGACCTCGTCGAGCAGGATCACCGGGTTCATCGTGCCCGCGTCTCGCAACGCGCGCACCAGGCGTCCCGGCAGCGCGCCGATGTAGGTCCGGCGGTGTCCGCGGATCTCGGCCTCGTCACGCACGCCGCCGAGCGACATGCGCACGAACTCGCGACCGGTCGCACGCGCGATCGACTCGCCGATCGACGTCTTCCCGGTTCCGGGTGGACCGATCAGCGTGAGGATCGCCCCCGACTTGGGATCGACCTCGATACCGCGATCCTGGCGCAGCTTGCGCACCGCCAGGTACTCGGTCACCCGGTCCTTGACGTCCTCGAGACCTGCGTGATCGGCGTCCAGCACCGCACGCGCTGCGACGGGATCGAGGTGCTCCTCGGAGCGCTTGCTCCAAGGGACCGCGATCAGCCAATCGAGATAGGTGCGGATCATGCTCGACTCGCCGGTCTGCTCGCCCATCCGCTCGAGTCGCGAGAGCTCTTTGAGAGCCTGCTCCTCGACGGCCTCGGGCATCTCGGCGGCCTCGATCTTCGAGCGGTACTCCTCGACGATCGAGCCCTCGTCTTCGCCCAGCTCCTTGCGGATCGAGTCCATCTGCTTGCGCAGGAAGTACTCGCGCTGCTGCTTCTCGGCGCCCTCCTGGACGTCCTCGCGGATGCGCTTGCGCACCTGCAGCTCGGCCAGGCTCTCGCGCTGCAGCTTGACGGCCAGCTCGAGGCGCTCGGTCACGTCGAGCGTGCGCAGCAGCTCGACCTTCTGCGTATAGGAGAGGTTGGGGGAGTAGCCCGCGGAGTCGGCCAGCGTGCCCGGCTCGGCGATCGCGCGCAGGAACGCGGCGATACGCCCGTCGTCGCCGCGCAGCTCGAGGATCTCCTCGACCGTGGCGCGGTACTCGCGCTCGAGCTCGCGCGTGCGCTTGTCCACCGGCACCTCATCGGGCCGCTCCTCGACCTCGACCCGCAGCTCGCCGCCGGCGCCCGTCTGGGCGGCGCCGATCAGCGCGCGGTGCTGACCGGAGAGCGCCACGGCGTTGCCGCCGCCGGGCAGGCGCACGCGCTCGGTCACCTCGGCGACCGTGCCGACCTCGAGGAACTCGCTCTCGTGGCGCGGCACCAGCACGACGCGCTCGTCGTCGCCGACCGTCTCAGTGAGGGTGATCCCCATGTTCGGGAACACCACCGTGTCCTCGAGCGGGATCAGGCGCAGCACCGGCTTTGGGGCCTGGGAAGGTGTGGTGCTTGGTGTGTCTGGGGATGGCGTCATGGGTATGGGCTCCATATCTGCTTACGAAAGTGTAGTTAGTATAGCGCGGGGTCGTTGCTTGCGCAAGTACTTGGGATAGGAGGGTGCTGCGGGCTAGATGGCCGCGAATGGCCCAAACTTGTCGGTCCCGGCGCTGCCCTTAAGGTCGGCCTGGGGCCGGTAGGCGGCCGGTCGTCCAGCGCGGAGCCGCGGTCGAGATCGGGGCTCGGTCTACCTCTCGTGCGTCGGTGTGGGTGGCGGGCGTGGTCGTCGGGGCGAGCCGGGTGCGCGCGCCGGGTGGGGACCTCGGGATGGCGGCGAATGGCCCAAACCGGGTCGGTCCTGACGCCGCCGCGGACCCCGGCTCTGTTGTCCGTACCGTCGTCCGGCTTGATCGCGGTGTTCCTATCGGCCGTCGTGGCGAAAACGTCACGCGCTGCTGGTTAGGAGATGCCGCTGCGTACGGCTTGGACGGCTGCTTGGATGCGGTTTTCGAGGTGGAGCTTGGCGAGGATGCTGGCGATGTGGTTGGCGATGGTGTTCGTGCTGACCGAGAGGTCATACGCGATCTCGTGGTTGGTGCGGCCGCTGGCGAGTTGGGTGAAGATCTCGAGCTCTCGCTCGGTAAGGGCGGCGCGGATCGCGGTCGCTGTGCTACCACTCGTCTTGACGGGGAGGTCTAGCTCGCGGATGCGCTGCAACAGCTTCCCGGCGACCTGAGGGGAGAGCACGGATTCCCCGGCCGCGGTCGCTATGACGGCGTTGATGATCGCCTCGGGCGTCGCGGTCTTGAGGATGTAGCCGCTGGCGCCGGCGATGATCGCTTCGACGACGCGGTTCTCCTCTGAGCGGGTCAGCACCAGGACGCGCGAGGCTGGAGCGAGCAGCCAGACCTGTTCGATTACCTCGACGCCTGAGATCCCGGGAAGCCGCAGGTCCATCAAGACGACGTCTGGGCGTGTGTCGAGCACGATCTCGATCGCGTCCTCTCCGTTGGCGGCCTCGCCGACGAGCTCGAGGCCGCTGCTGGATAGCGCTTGCGCGATCGCGCCGCGGATGAGTTGCTCATCGTCGACCAGCACGACCGTAGTCGGCCGTTGAAACATCGCGTGGGGGCTCTGTTCAGTCTGCGTGCGCACGCCACCGATTCCCGTCTCGGTTAGATCTACCCATGTTCCCAACCTCGGACACCTCGAGCCGGCAAGCAGTGCTCAGTAGTTAGATCGAACTCTCGGCCAGCCCGAAAGTTCGTTCGTTCGAACCATTCACAGCGTTGTCGTCGCGGCGTACCGTCGAGCGGAGGTTTATCTCCAGAGCCAGCCGTGCTGGCGACCAAGCACCGAGCGGAGCACGCCGTGACGACCAACGGGAAAGAACGAAGCATGCATCCCTCGACCAGGCGCTTCGGTCGCGGCCGGATCACCGGTCTGACACTGATCGCCGTCCTCGCGCTCGGGCTCGGCTACCTCGCCTTCGCCGGTGGTTCTACGGCCGTCTCCGTGCCAGCCGGCGCGCATGCGGGCCAGCTGACGCTCAAAAGCTGTACCTACGACACCGAGAAGGGCGCCTACGCCGCCGACTGCGGAACGCTCGTGGTGCCCGAGAACCGCGCCGACCCGCACTCGCGGCTGATCGCGCTGCCGGTGATCCGGATCCGTGCGCATTCGGCGCGCCCGGGCGACCCGATCTTCCGCCTGGAAGGCGGCCCCGGCGTCACGAACATGAAGTTCGCAGACGCCAGTCGGTTCACCGCCAACCACGACGTCGTCCTCGTCGGCTACCGGGGCGTCGACGGCTCCGTCCGGCTCCAGTGCCCGGAGGTCGAGTCGGCCCTCGAGCACTCCGCCGACTTCCTCGGCCAGAAGTCCCTCGATGCCTACTCGAACGCGTTCCGCTCGTGCGCGAAGCGGCTCCAGGCAGACGGCGTCGATCTCGCCGGCTACACACTCCCCGAACGGGTCGAGGACCTCGAGGCGGCACGGAAAGCCCTCGGCTACCACCAGATCGACCTGTTGAGCGAAAGCGCGGGCACCCGCACCGCGATGATCTACTCCTGGCGCTACCCGACCGCCATCCACCGTTCAGTGATGATCGGCGTCAACCCCCCCGGCAACTTCATCTGGCACCCGAAGACGACGGACGAACAGATCGGCCGCTACGCCAGCCTCTGTGCGCAAGACGCGACGTGCCACAAGCGCACCGGCGATCTCGCTGCGACGCTGGAACGGACCGTCGCGCACATGCCGAGCCGCTGGTTGTTCTTTCCGATCAAGAAGGGCAACGCACGGATCGCCAGCTTCTTCGGACTCATGGAGACGACGGAAAATGCCTCGCCGCTCTCCGGACCGATGACCCTGGACGCCTGGCTCTCGGCCGCCCACGGTGACTCGAGCGGGCTCTGGTTCGAGTCGCTCCTCGCCCAGATCGCTTTCCCGACGGTGTTTGTCTGGGGCGACGTCGCGGCTGTCGGAATGGCTGACAACCAAGCTGTCGAGCGTTACTACTCGTCAAGCGAACACGACGGCCCCTCGATTATCGGCAACCCTGGGACGGAATTCCTCTTCGGCGGCGGAGGCCTCGTGCACGCATGGCCGGCCAACCCGGCCGACAACGAATACACCCATGTCCAGACATCGAACGTGCAGACGCTCCTGATCGGCGGCAGTCTCGACTTCGCCACCCCGCCCCAGGTTGCGACCAAGGAGCTCCTCCCCTACCTGCCCAACGGCCACCAGGTCATCCTCGCCAACTTCGGCCACACAACCTCCTTCTGGACCGAACAGACCAAGGCGAGCACGCACCTGATCAACACCTACCTCGACACAGGCAAGGTCGACGCCTCGCTGTACAAACCGCAAGCGGTCAAACTCACGCCCGAATCCACACAGACCGGACCCGCCAAGGCCATCGCCGGCGCGATGATCGGCTTCGGACTCCTCACGATCTTGTCACTGCTACTGATGTGGCGCCGGGCGCACAAGCGCGGCGGCTTCGGGCGCAAGGCGAGCTCGATCCTGCGCTCCGTCTACCTGCTGGTACTCGGCCTCGGCGGATGGTTCATCGGCCTGATCATCGTGCTGGTGGCTTTCCCGACAGTCCCCCTCGAAAGCGAGCTCATGGCTGTCCTCTTCATCGGCACGCCGATCGGCCTCGGCACCTACTTGGCCTGGGTCAACTGCGACCGGGCGGCCAAAGCCACGAAGATCGGGTTCGGGGTCGCGCTGACGGGCGCTCTCGTCGGCGCGCTGCTGGGGTTCAACGCAACGGCCGGGCTCATCGCGGTCATCACCACGATCATCGGGGCAGCTGCCGCTGCGAACCTCGGCCTGATCGCCCTCGACGTCGCACGAATCGGCGAGCGGCCGGAGACCCGCTCCGCCCATCGCCAGTCCAGCGCCCATCGCCGTTCCAGCGGTCGAACACTGAAACGACCACGGACAACGATGCAATGAAGGTCTCAACGCTCGAGAACCCACGAGAACCGAAGAAGACGAGACCAGCAATCACCGGAGTCACAGACGAATGGCCTCGACATGAAGTCGAGGCTCTCGCTGCTCTGGATCTTCTACATGTTCAACGCGGCCTACATCGATGTCACCGCGCTGTACTACAGCGTGTTCATCAACCACTCGCCAAAGGTCCATTACACTCAAGCATTCCTACTACTAGTCCCGCTGGACGGAGCGCTCCTCATCGCTGTGCTGCTTTTCTACTGGCGGCGGGTGCACTTGCTAGGGGTCAGCTCGCCCTTCTTCCCGACGAGGATCAACCAGCTCCTCCCGTGCGTACTCGTTGTGTTCGTCGGGGTGACCGACATCTCGCAGCGTGCGATCCACGCCTATTCGTTTCGCTGGTGGGAGCTGGTTGCCGCAGCCTTCCTCATTGGCGTCGGGTTTTGGTTCCGCCGCCGACGTGTGGAAGTGGCAATGGAGGACTGGCCCGACCCCCTGAGTTCGGTCCGTTGCTTGTGAGAGTTCTAGCTGTCCATGATGATGGACGAGGAAGGAACTCAGATGAAGCGACGCAGGCACACGCCGGAGCAGGTCGTTCGCAAGCTGCGCGAGGCGGAGCGGATGCTCGCCGAGGGCAAGACGATCCCCGAGGTCGCCAAGGCGCTCGAGGTCTCCGAGAACACGTTTCACCGCTGGCGCGCGCAGTACGGCGGGATGAAGGCCGACGACGTGAAGTTGTTGAAGGAGCTGCAGCGCGAGAACTCCCAGCTCAAGCGCATCGTCGCGGACAAGGAGCTCGAGATCGACGCGCTGAAGGAGGTGGCGAAGGGAAATTGGTAGGCCCGGCCCGGAGGCGCCAGGCGGTCCTGATGCTTCGGGATCGCAAGGGCCTCTCCGAGCGTCGGGCGTGCCAGATCGTCGGGCAGCACCGCTCCACGCAGCGCCGTAAGCCGTGCATCGCGGCGGATGATGCGGCGCTTCGCGCCCGCCTTCGCAAGCTCTCCAAGGACCGCCCGCGCTGGGGATATCGGCGAGCACACGCGCAGCTGCGCGAGGAGGGCTGGCAGGTCAACCGCAAGCGCGTGCAGCGCCTGTGGCGCGAGGAGGGCCTGCGCGTTCCCGCTCGCCGGCGCAAGCGCCAGCGCTTGGGCGAGTCCACGGTGGTGGCCAAGCGCCTGGCCGCAGAGCGCCCCGATCACGTGTGGGCCTTGGATTTCCAGTTCGACCAGACCGGCGACGGGCGCATCCTGAAGCTCCTGCACATCGTCGACGAGTTCACCCGCGAGGCGCTCGAAGTCGGCTGCGAGCGGCGCATCGACGCGGACGAGGCGGTCAGCCGGCTGCAGCGGATCGTCGAAGAGACCGGCAGGGTGCCCGCCTTTATCCGCTGTGACAACGGCCCGGAGCTGACCGCAAACGCGCTGCGGGACTGGTGCCGCTTCTCCGGTGCCGGCAGCGCCTACATCGACCCGGGCTCGCCCTGGCAGAACGCCTACGTCGAGAGCTTCGGCTCCCGGATCCGCGACGAGCTGCTCGCAGTCGAGCAGTTCTCCTGCCTGGCCGAGGCGAAGGTCATGGTCGCCGACTGGCGCGAGGATTACAACGAGCGCCGGCCGCACTCCGCGCTTCAGATGATGGCTCCCACCAAGTTCGCGAGGGCCTGGCGCCAAGCGCACGAGCAGGGCAAGGTGATTCCCTTCGCTGACCCGGCCGGGACCCTCACATCGCCCGAGAACGCCTTCCTCTCAGCAGCGATCAGTGAAAAACAGTCAGAACCGCCCCTGGGGGGCGATCGCGCCGCGCCCGTCGCGTTGCTCCGGTCGCCCTCCGGGCTCCCTCCGCAACGCGACGGCACCCCTACCCTTCACCAACACAACAGCCAACCGCTCTCACAGCAGGTGGACCGATGAACGGGGTCCGGCCAGGACGCTGACTTGCGTCCGAGCGCATAGCCCACGAGCGCTGCGTCGAAAGTCGGCGGTCGAGCTGGCCCACCTTGGAGCGCGGACCCGAAGCGCGGACCGGAGCCATCGGCGAGCAAGGACCGCCGCTGTGGGCGCAGGCCGGGCCAAACCAGAGGCCGCCACCCTAAAGGCTGGCCGACAGTCTACGGAGGGTCACTCACACCCTGAGCGCGGCCGGCGCTGGCGGCGGGAAGGGTGCTGGCGGCGGAGCCCGGCGCTGCGGCGGGAGTGGGCGCTGTGGCTGGGCCGCGAGCGACGGCGTGGCAGAACGCCGGTCGCGTATCGGCCCGCGCCGACGCTGGAGCTGGAGCCGACGGGTTTTGAGCCATTCGCGGCCACCCCGGGCTCCCTACCCGGCGCGCACACCAGGCTCGCCCGACGACCAGATTCGCCACCCACACCGACGCACGAGAGGCAGACCAAACCCCGATCTCGACCGCGGCTCCGCGCTAGCCGGTCCTCGGGGGCCGGGGGCAATGCCGGGTCGGACCAATGTCCCGGTTTTGCGCCATCTAGCGCCGCGTAGACGTCCGCCGGGATCGAGAGTCCGCCCTGCAGCAGCGCCAGCGCGATCGTCCCGCAGCCAACGAGGCCGGCATTCGCACAATCACGCTCGCTTCGCGTGGCGCCATGGAGCTTTCGCAGGCGAGTTCTCTCGTCCATGTGGCGAGACAAGTCTCGTCCATGTGGCGAGACAAGGGTAGCTTTGCGCGGCTGTGCCCATCTTGCGCAGTCTCAGCGGTCCTGCTCAGATCGCCGACACTGACAAGGCGCAGGTGATTACGGCGACGGCCTCGGGTGTCATCGCCCCTGGCTCAGGCGTGGGAGGAGCCGGCACAACCGTGGCGCTCGGCGGTCGGCTGCTTCATGTAGAAGTGGGGCATGGCGAGCGATCCCCTGAGCGGTCGCGTCGCAGTTGTGACGGGCGTCAGCAGACGGGCCGGCATCGGCTTCGCGATAGCGAAGCGGCTTCTTGCCGGCGGGCGCATATGGCCTAACTCGATAGACCGAGCTTATCCTCAACAAATCGCCTGCGTGTGCTCCAGGCCGGGCGGCGCGACCGCCCGGCTCCAGAAGGATTACACAGGCAATCGGTGGGGCTCTCGGCAAGCCGGCCGCGTTTCTTGCCCGGCTCGGCTGCCGAGAGCCGCCTCCGTTATCCGCGAAAGCGTCCCTGCCTAGTCATCGGGCCGCTCGCGTCGCGTGAGCAAGCCCCCGTCAAGCGGTATAGCCGTATTCGCTGAAACTCAGGACACCTTCTTCCACAAGCGAGAGCTGAATGGCCCCGGAGAGTACTGCCGGTTTGCCGTTCACAGCGAGGCTACTGGCCGCCAGCGGCGTGGCCGGCGCAACAAGCTTGCCTCCTTCGATCCATTCCGAGTCGATTATGCCCTTGAACTTGTACTTCCCCGACGCCGTGCAACCCTTCGCCACGACAGCGGTAGCGTTGCCATGGATTTGCACCGTGGGGAGCAGAACAATCCCTTCTTCCTGCGCTTTTTTTTCTTCAGCGGCCGTCCAGTCGCTTTCGTCCTTGTCGGGGGCGTCCCCCATGACGATTTTGAACCCAGGACAGGGCTGTTCCGTAACGCTGCAGTTTTCAAGCGTGCTCGTGAACTTTCCATCTCCGAATACATTGCCCTCTACCTCTCCGGTTCCGGTCCAGCCAGAGCACACGAATTCCGGACCACCCGACACAGTGATCACTGTTGCAGCTTCGGCAGTGAACGCAAAGCTGCGGGATTCTTTCTTGGCTAGCGGCACTCCGTTCACGGTCCAGTCGCGCCTGACGAACTTTGCTTTCGTATTCGCGCCAGCCGAAGCCGAGGAGACCCCGAACACGCCCAACGCGAGTAGCGTCGCCGCCATAAATATTTGCTTTCGCATCTCTTATCCTCCTTGCTTTGACCGAGCGAGGAGAGCTATCGCACTCAGCCAAGCGCTTGCCCCCTGCCCCATGTGCTGGCGTCCTGTCGGATGGCCTTCCCTGACCCCTGCTTCTGATCCGTCAGAACCCGTAGGACCGGACACACGTTACACCCACGGCTTGGGCTGGGGGAGCCATGTCCACGACAGCGGAGCTGGCCCAAGCGGAGGTATCTGTTCAGGTCTCAACTGGCCCGCACAGCAGCGCAGTTTGACGCTTCGTCGTGGTGGCCATAACTACCCTGGCGCTGCTCATAGCTCGACCGTCGTGCACGGCCGCTTGCACTGGCAATCGGTGCAAGGTTCCCCTGCAAAACGGCGGAATCCTGGAATCCTGGAATCCCGCTCACGCCGGCCGCCTCCTGAGCTGCGTTCCCACATCCGAATCGGCGCTCCCCTAAGACAGGTCGTAGTGTCCCGTGACTGTCGGACATGGCGGCGCGGGTCGGCGTTGCGCGGACCCGGCGACGCCCACGAGCGCCCCAAACCCTTTCCCGCCCCACCGCGCTAGACCGCCGGCCGCGTATCGGCCACGGCAGCCTCGAGGTCAGGGGCGGCGCCGGGACCGACGAAGTTTGGGCCATTCGCGGCCATCCCAGAGTCCCTACCCGGCGCGCGCAGCGGCTCGCCCGACGACGAGAGAGCCGCTACCCACACCCGACGCACGAGGGACAGACCAAGCCCGGATCTCGACCGCGGCTCCGCGCTGGACGGCCGGCCGCGTACCGGCCCACGCCCGACCTCGGGGACCGGGCAGCACCGAACCAACCGGATTTGGGCCATTCGCGGCCATCTAGGGGTCTCTACCTTCCATCCCTTGCGCAAGTACTTCGAGGTCATCTCGTGATCGCGCTCCCAGAGCCAAAAATCGCCAGTTCGGCTGGTCGAGCAGGCTTCAGCTCGGCCAGCCTTCTCCGGGTCATCGGGGCGGCTCTGGATCGTCGAAGCTGACCTCGATGTTTTGCTCCTCCACGCGCTCCTGTACCTCCGCAGCCGAGGTGAGCGCACGCCTGTCGGCCTCGAGCAGGTGATCGCCGAAGAAGCTCCGCGGCCACAGTCGCCGCGCGCGCACGACGTTGATCTCGGCTGCGAGCACCGTCACCTGGGCGCCCAGATACAGCCATGCCAGCAGCCCCAGCACGAACGCGAACAGTCCCGAGGTCTGCCTGGCGTGGCGCACCACGTGGTCGACGTAGTAGCCGCCCACATGCTGCAGCAGCTGCCATAGCACCGCTGCGACGATCACTCCGGGGATCAGATTCCTCGTCTTGATCTCGTCACTGGTCAGCATCCGGAAGGCGGTGAAGAACAGCAGCAGGTTGACCGCCAGAGCCACCAGGACCCCGCCGAGCACTTCAACCAGCCCCGCCGTCTGCGCGGTCACGTAGCCCGCCGCGGTCGTCGAGACGATGCTGAGCACGCCCAGCAGCAACAGCAGCCCGGCGCCGCGCAAACGCCAGATCAGGAAGTTCGGGCGGCGCTTGAAGGGGATGTACCAGACGTGGTTGAACGCGTTCTGGGTTGCGCCGGTGATACCGAGACCCGCCAGCATCGAGCCAACCACGCCGATCGCCAGGGCCAGCGCACTGCCTTTGAGCGAGTGAACGTTGCTCTGGAGTTGGTTGCCGATGATCGGAAACTGGCTGAGAGTCGAGTGCAAGACGCTCTCCTGCGCGCTCGGGTTGCCCTCGAGCACGAAGCCGAGGATCGTCACGAACACGAGCAGCAGCGGGAACAAAGAGAAGAACCCGTAATAGGCGATCAGCGCCGCCAGCTGGCTGGCCTGATCGTCGCTGAACTTCTTCACGACCGCCGCGAGGAAGCTCAGCCGAGGGCGGTGCTGCTGGTAACGGTCCACGGCCCGCAGGCGATCGTCGAGGCTCATGGACGCAACTGGTGGGGGGGTCTGCACGCGGCCCGATGCGACATGCATGCGTGTCTACCCGATCCCACGTTCCGGCGCGAGCTGGGCAGAGCCTCGCCGACGAGCTTGCGCACGTATCGGCGTCCGAGCGCCGGCGCCTGCTCGCCGTCCACCGCCGGCGCCTGCGCTGGCAGGACCTCGAGGACTGCTACAGCCAGGCCACGCTCGAGTTGCTCCACCAGGCGCGACGCGGGACGCTGCGCTGCTCCAGCCGGGTCCACCTGCGCAACATCCTCGAGCAGCGCTTCCTCTCGCGTGTCCACGATCGCCGGCGTGCTCTCGGCGGCCGCAGTCCTGGCCAGGCGCTGCTCGACGGCGCAATCCCGCTTGGCGTTCCGGGCGAAAGCCAGCTGGAGATCGTCGACGGACGCGCTGATGTCGAGCGACGCGCGCTGCTGCGCTTCGAGCTGCGCTCGCTCGAGCGGGCTTCGTATGTGTTGAGCACGGACCAGCGCCTCGTCCTTTGCTGCCAGATCATGCAGATGAGCCGCGGCGATTTTTGCAGCAGGTTCGGCTGGTCGCACGAGAAGTACCGCAAGGTCGCCCAGCGCGGTCGCGCTCGTCTGCGCAGCGAGCTGTCAGCAGCCGAGTCCTGTCCCGGTGCGCCGGCTGCGTCGGAGAAGGCAGCAGGGACAGACCTATGAAGACATCTCCCCCCAGCCATAGGAAAGGCCCTTGGGACGCCGCCGGTCGATCGGACGGACGACTGCGCGGCGACACCCATCCGCGCGCAGGCGGTCGGAAGCCGGACGCCTTCCCGTCTCGGCTCCCGGCCGCTCGCGTGGTCACGCGCGCTCCGTGCCCTGGCTACCGGGTACTCAGTGAGGACGCGTACCTGGCGGGCGTCGATCTGAACTTTGGCCCGCTCGCCCCGGTCGCCGGCGCCGGTCGCCGGGGGCGCACGCTGCACCGCCTCGCCGGCGCCGCTGCGCTCAGCGGGGCTATCGGTGCGGGCATCGGTGCCGTCGCGCTGGCTGCGCGACGCCCGGCCCGGACCGATCGTCACGACACCGCCTCCGGGCTGTTGGCGCAGCGATCCCCGCGCGACGAGAGTGGCCTCGCGCGAGGCTCTGTGGGGGCGGTGCCGGCAGCGTTGCCGAGGTCATCCTCGCCGTCTGCGCGTAGCAGGCCGCTGCTATCCGCCACATCCGTTCGCCAGCCGGCGCGCGCGAGGACGTCTGAGCGCACGGACCTGACGCCTCGCCTCGGTACCGTCGGCGCGCGACGGCCTGCGACGGCACCGAGGATGGCCAGTCCGGCTGACGGCCCGACGCGAGCGGCCGAGAGCGCTGAGTGGACACGGGCCGTGCCGGCCGCGATCGAGCAGACCGGGTCGGGGGTCGCCGCCGGCAGCGCCGGGACCGGAACGGACCGGGCCAGCGCTGGCGACGGGCAAATGGCAGGCGCGGGCCCTGCCCTACGGCAAACGGCCCGAATCGGCCCGGGCGAGCAGCAGACGGACGGCGTCCCGAGTGCCGCGTCGGCGCCGGCCAACGCCGCGCCGGCCACGGCCGACGCACAAAGCCAGTTCGGGTTCGAACACTGAGATGCGCGAGCGCCCAGAGCGAGACCGTGAGGTGATCGGCCCGCGAGCCCGCGTGACCGTCACCGCCAAGCCGTTGTGGCGCCTGCGGCTGGCGCGTGAGCTCCCTCGGTATCTCGTGTGCGGGCTCTCGCTCGCGGGCATGCTCGCGAGCGTGCGCTTCGCGATCGCGCCGCCGCAGTCGGGCGCCGTTTCAGCGCGGGTCGCCGCACCTGTCGCCGACCTCGCCGCCGAGGGCTATGCGCAGCAGTTTGCGCGCGCCTACCTCACCTGGGAATCCGGCGATCCAGAAGCTCACCGGGTGGCGCTCGCGACGTTCATCGGACCGGGCATGGAACCGGGCGCGGGCCTTCAGCCACCGGCGAGCGGGGAGGAGCAGGTGCAGTGGACCGAGATCGTGCAAGAACGTCCGGTCACAGCCGGTGAGCACGTCTACACCGTCGCCGCCCAGACCGACAGTGCCGGCCTGGTGTACCTGTCGGTGACGATCGCGCGCACCCCGGAAGGCGCGCTCCAGCTCGTCGGCTATCCGGCGCTCGTCGGAGCCCCCGACTCGGTGCCGGCGAACGCCGAGGCCGGACTGCGCGAAGTCGACGAACCGGCCCTCGCGGCAGTCGTCGAACGCGCTTTGCGCAACTACCTCGCGAGTCTGGGCGGCGAGCTCGCAGCCGACCTAGCGGCGGGCGCCCACGTCTCCCTGCCGGCCCGACCATTGAGCCTGGAAGGCCTGCAACGCCTCGACTGGTCGCCGGAAGGCGGGGATGCCGTCAGCGCGGTCGTGCAGGCCGAGGACGCAAGGGGCGTTCGCTACACGCTCGCCTACACGCTCGACATGACGCGCGTGGCCGACCGCTGGGAGGTGGCGGCGATCCAGGTCGATCCGGACACACCCGCCCAGTGAAAACCGTGCCATACGACAACGAGGAGCTTCGATGAGCGCGCTCTCCCGAATCGCCGCCGTGCTGGCGCTGTCCGCGCCGGTCGTCGTGCCCGCAAGCGTGCTCGCGGTCGTGCCCGCGGGCTCCGACGCGTCGATCGCAGCACCCGCGCCGACGAGCCAGCAGACCCAGAGCGGCGGTCAGGAAGGCACCTCGCTGGAATCGGCTGCGGCCAAGGCCGGCGACACCGGGCGGGCGGTCGCCATGAGCCTGATCGGGCTGGCCTTCGCCGTCGCCGCAATCGTGCTTGCCTTCCGCCGCGACTTCAAGGAGGCGGCTGGCGTGTTCGCCGTCGGGATCGTCTCGGTGCTGCTGGCCACGCCAACCGGCGTCAGCCTGCTGCAGGACACGGTCAACTCGCTGTTCGGCTCGCACTGATCGATGGAGATCCGCTCCTACCGCGCGGTCTTCGATCTCGAGCGCAGGATCTACCGAGTCGACCGGCTGCGCCTGAACCCGGGCGGAGTGCCGTTGCGCGGCATCGCCTACTTCCTGGCGCTGCTCGCGGCAAGCGCCCTAGCGAGCCGTGCACCCGGCCTATCTGCGCTGACCAGGCTCGTGCCCTGGTACTTGGCGTATGTCGCCGCGCCGGCAGCCGGCGCAGCCGTGCTCACGGCGATCAGGCTCGATGGACGGCCGTTTCACATCGCCGCGCAGGCGCTGGCGCGCCATCGCCTGACGCCGAGTCGCTCGACGTGTTGGCGTGCCTGTGAGCGGGGCCTGGTCGAAACCTCCAGCAGAGAGCCCGCCCGCTGGTGGCCACCCGAGCTCGTGCTGCTGCCCGACGGATCCGATGCGCGTCTGCGTCATCTGCGCTACGCGGGTCCAGGCGCGGTGCTCGTGAGGGTGAGTCACGAGCGCGTCGAGGCGGTCGGCCCAGTCATCGCCCGACGCGCGCGGTTGCGGCTGCGCGAGTCCGCCGACCCGCGTCCTCTAAACCCGGGTCAAGTGGTCGCGCTCGCGCGCGGAACACGTCTGCGCGTGAGCTGATGCGATGACCCCCGGGCCGCCGATCTCATTCGTGTACGGCAACTGCCTGTTCGGACGCTCCCTCGATGACGGCTGGGCCGCATTCGCCGTGCAAACGAGCTCCTATCAATGGCTCTCCGAGGACGGCAAGCGCGCGCGTCTGCTGGAGCTGCTCGGCGCGATCGAGGTGGTGCAAGCCGACCTGCAGATCCTGCGCGTCAGCCGAGCATGGCAGCTCGACAGCTACGTCGCCGAGCTGGAAGCAGGCGGCGGCGGGCGCGGCGGTGGCGGCGAGCTAGGCGCAGGAGGAGTGCCACGCAGGGGCGGCGAGGAAGGTGGTGGCGCCGAGCAAAACGAAGGAGGCGCGCCGGGTGGAGGCGGCGAGGAAGGTGGGCCCGACGGCGATGAACGTGGGCGCAACGATCGGGACGAGAGCGCACGTGCGCGCGCGCGTGCGTGCGTGCGTCGCGATTACTTGCAAGAGCACGAGCGGCGCCTGACCGACATCGGCCAGGCCAGGCCCGCTGTGTTTCTGATCGTCAGCCTGCGGGAGCCGACACAGGACGTCGCCGCGTACGTGTCGAAGGCCGCCGAAAGCACTCCTCGACAGTGGCTGGCCGAGCTCAGGCGCGCCGTGTCCGCGCGCGAGCGAGCCATCCTCACGGCCCACGAGCTCGAGCGAGCGCGCGTCAAGGCCGACCAGGTCCACGCTCGTCTGGCCGACTTCCTGCCCGTCAGGCCGGCGCGCGGCGTCGAGCTGCAGTGGCTCGTGAGGCGCGCCTTCTGCCGCGGTCTCGGCGAGCCCGAAATCGACGGCCTGCACGAGCCCAGAGCCCTCGTATTCGAGCGCAACGGAGAGGCGGTGCTGGCGCCGCTCGAGGGCGACGTGCTGCGCTGGATGGACTCGTATGTCGAGCACGAGCTCAGGCGCCTGCGCGTGGAGTCAGAGCTCGGCACCAGCTGGCAGGCTCAGCTGGTGCTCGGCGCCCTGCCCGAGCAGGCCACCTTCCCCGGGATCAGGGTCGAGCTCATGTTCGCGTCGCCCGAGAGCCTGCCATTCGGCATCGACCTCTCGCTGAACGCGCGCTACCTGCCCAACGCGCTCGCGCTGCGGATCGCCAGGCGGCGCATCCAGGACGCCGATCAGATCGTGAGGGCCGAGTCCGACGGTGACCAGGGGGTTTCGGACCTCGGCTATCAGCGCACCCAGCAGGCGCGCGACCTGCTGGCCTACCTGCAGGCGTCGAGCCGGCCGCCGCTGCTGCGGGCCACGCTCGCCGTCGCGATCGGCGCACGCGAGCCGGACGAACTCGAGGAGCGGGTGGAAATGGCCAGGCGCGCCTACGGCGAGATCAAGCTGCACCGGCCGCTCGGCGACCAGCTGCGGCTGTTCACGCAGCACCTGCCGGGTCAGCGAACGTGCGTGGCGGGCTACGAGGACACCCTCACACCCGAGCAGGTCGCCGCGATGATGCCGACGGCCACGCACGCGGTCGGCTCGCGAACCGGCTACTACCTCGGCTACACCCTGTCGGGATCGCGTCAGCCGGTCCGCTTCAACCTGCGCGAGGGCTCGGACAGCGACCGCAACGCCACGATCCTCAGCCTCGGGGCGCTTGGCTCCGGCAAGACCACGCTCGATCAGAAGCTCAAGTACGAGGGCTTCCTGCAGGGCGCCAGGGTGATCGACTGCGACCCCAAGGGCGATCACCGCTTCCACCTGCTCGACGAGGTCGCGCCACACACCGAATCCATCACGCTGAAGCCCGATCCGACGCTCCGCGGAGTGCTCGATCCGCTCCGCGTCGCGCCCGCGCATCTGCGCCAGGACGCAGCCGTGTCGTGGCTGCGCGACCTGCTCCCGGCTCGTGCCGATCCGGCATGGGAGACGGCCGTGGTCGCGGCCGTCGACCGTGTCCTGCAGCGCGCGCGCCAACCGACCTGTCACGAGGTCGTGCGGGCGCTCAGCGCAGGCGACGACACCGACATGAAGGTCGGCGCCACGCTGGCCGTCTACGCGCGCTCCGGTCTCACCCAGCTCGGCTTCGCCGACCCGCAGATTCGCCTCGCGCCCGTGGGGCAGAGCCAGGTCACCTACCTGCCGATCAGAGACCTGCCCGGGCCAGAGCCGGGCACGCGGCGCTCGGAGTACTCGCAGGCCGAGCGCATCGGCGCGCAGGTGGTCCGCCTGATCGCGATGTTCGCGATGCAGCTGCTCGGCTCCGAACCGGGACGTTTGAAGCTGTTTTCATTTGATGAGGGCTGGCGATTGCTGGGCGATCCGGTGGGGCGAGCGCTGCTTGCGTCGCTTCAGCGCATGGGTCGCTCCGAGCTGGCCGTGCCGATCATCAGCACTCAGCTCGTGACCGACGCGCTGATCGGCGAGCGCGAGTCGCTCGAGAACCTGATCGGCGCCACGTTCGTGTTCGGCATGCGCTCCGAAGCCGAGGCCGCGCGCGCGCTCGCGCTGCTCGGGCTCGACCCCGAGGACCGGCGCATGCGCCAGAGCCTGCTCGAGCTCGAAGCCGGCAGATGCCTGCTGCGCGACCATCGCGGCCGCATCGAGGCGATCCAGGTCGATCTCGTCGCGCCGGCCCTGCTCGAAGCTTTCTCGACGACGCCCCCGCGGGCGTGAGAGCGGCCTCGTCGGGGCGGTCGCGCGCGACGCTTCTCGCGTCGCTTCGGCTCATCGCCCTCGCGAGCATTTGCTGCGTCGCGCCTGGGGTCGCAGCGGCGGCGCAAACGCGCAGCACGCGTCCGCGGGCGAGCGCGCCTGCACCCGGGCACGGTGTCGGTGCAGGCCGGCCGACGACGGCCGCGGCCGGGCCGCCGACGGCGTCGCGAGGTCGCCCGACGGCTCCCGCGGCCGGGCTGCCGACGGCGCCGGGAGGTCGTTCGACGGCGCCCAGCGGGCCGCCGCTCGACACCGACGGCGGCGGCGAGAGCGCCGAAGAAGAAGCATCGTCTGCGGGCGGCGCCAGCGCGGGCGATCCGCTTGCCAGCAACGGCCTGAACAGCCCGTTGTGCCGCGACGGCGCGGCGGCCGAACTGTCGGCGAACGCGGCTCGCGACTGCGCCGTCTCCGGCCTGGAAGCGGCCTCGGACCCCACCGGCGACTACGCCTTCGACGTCCATATCAACACCGGCATCGACTTCGACAACGACGCCGCAGCGACCATCCAGGATCTCGCGCAGCTTGCCTGGACGGCGCTCGTCGCGGCCGTGCACGGACTGATCGTGATGCTCGACTGGTGCTTCACGCTCGACCTGCTGGGCAGCTCGGTGATGGGCAGCGTCGGGCGCGGCCTGCGCGCCACACAGGCGACGTTCACGCAGCCGTGGCTCGTACTCGTGCTCGCGCTGGCGTCGATGCTCGCGACCTACAACGGCCTCGTGCGTCGCCGGGTCGCCGAGACGCTCGGCGAGGCGCTGCTGATGCTCGCCATGATGGCCGGCGGCCTGTGGGTGATCATGGATCCGCTCGGCACTGTCGGGGCTCTCAGCGACTGGGCCAACGAGGCCAGCCTGGGGACGCTCGCGGCGGTGGCGGCCGGCAATCCCGCGCACTCCGCCAGGACTCTCAGCGAAAGCACCCAGAGCCTGTTCGCGAACGCGATCAACGGCCCGTGGTGCTACATGGAGTTCGGCGAGGTCAGCTGGTGCGCCGACCCCGCGCGCCTGGACCCGCGACTGCGCGCCGCGGCGCTGAGGATCGCCTCGGAAGGCACCGACGCTCCCGGCCCCAGCGCGTCGCTGCTGCGCGCGGCGCGCACCAACGGCGAGCTGTTCCTGGCGCTGCCCGCCAACCAGATCGCGCGCAACTCGATCAGGACCGGAGGGTCGTTGTTCAACGTCCTGTGCGGCGGCGAAGAAGAACCGTGCCACGGACCGACCGCCAAACAGGCGGAGTTCCGCACTCAGAACGGCACCGCGCCGCGGCTCGTGGGGCTGTTCCTGATCTGGGCCGGCGCCCTGGGAATGCTGCTGGCGCTCGGATTCGTGACCGTGCACCTGTTGGGCGCGGCGCTGACCAGCCTGCTGTACCTGCTGCTGACGCCGATCGCGGTGCTCGCCCCGGCGCTCGGTGAGGGCGGACGCGCGGCGTTTCAGAAATGGGGCCTGCGGCTGCTCGGGGCGGTCACGTCCAAGCTGCTCTACTCGTGCCTGCTGGGGGCGATGCTGGCGGTCGAGCACGTGCTGCTGAGCATCCGGCTCGGATGGTGGACGCAGTGGCTGCTCGTCTCCGTGATGTGGTGGTGCGCCTTCGGCCAGCGCCACCAGGCGCTGAGCCTCGCACACGGTCGCGCCGGCGGACCGCGCCTGTCGCTCGCCCGCCGGATGGGCAAAGCGCTCGACACCCCGCGTTCGGCGTGGGAGCGAGCCAGCGGGGTCAGGAACAAGCTCAGGACGCCGGCGCCCGACGCCGAGCAGCGCCGCAAGCTCGCGCTGGCCGGTCGCGAGCGGGCGCGCAGCCGGGCCGACGAGCAGGTCGGGCGAAGTCTCGAACAAGAGCTCGCGGGCGCGCGTTCGCAGGTCGGCGCCGGAGCAAGTACACAGAAGCGGCTGACTGCGATGCGCAGTCGGCTTGCGCGCATTCAGGACGCGCGCACGGGCGCCGTCGCGGCGGGCGACACGCGCAGAACGGCCAGCCTCGACGCACGCGCCGCTCGAATCGGAGCCGAGATCGAGCGCGATCAAGACGCGCTCGCGCGGGCCGCACGCACGGTCGCCGACAGCGAGCGCGCGCAGCGCACCACCGGCGAGCCCCACACACGCGAACAGCGTGAGCAGCAGGTGCTCTTCCTCGACGCCCAAGCGGCGCTGCCCGCGGGTGGCCGCGCCCGGCGCTCGCCCAGTGGAGAGAGCGTCGAACGCCGCGACTACGCGGCGCTGGCGTCATTGGCCGGGCACTCCCGCGCCCGCTACGAACAGCTCGACGCGCGAGCCAAACGCGCAGCACGAGTCGACATCGACCGCGAGCTCGCGCTGCGCAAAGAGCTCGGGCCTGCCGCCAAAGATCTCGAGAGCGCCGACGCCAAGGGCTCATTGGGACGGCGCGACCGTCAACGGCTCGATCGCCGCTTCGACCAGGCGCTCGGTGAGCGCATGCGCGCGAGCGGACACAGGCGTCCCAGCGGCGGGCGCGACGCGCCCGCCGGCCTGGCTGAGCTCGATGCCTGGAAACGCAAAGGCGCGGCGGCGCGCGCACGACCAAAGCCGGGCGAGAACCGCTCGCCGGTGCTCGACGACGCGCGCGAGGTGGCGGCCCGGCGCAAACGCCAGCTCGGCCGCGACAACTCGTGACGACCGAGCCGTTCGCTGAAAGAAGCGGGCTCGTGGCGAGATGGCGGGTCGTTGTGGGTGAGCGGCTCGCGGCAGGACCGACTCGTGGCGAGACGGCGGTTGTTCTGGGTGAGCGCTCCGGTGGGTGACCGGATTGAGGCTCGCGAGTGGGTTCGGCCAGGTGGGCGGCTCGTCGCGGGCGGGCGCACGCTCGCACGCGCCGGTCTGCTCCCAGGCGCGGCCGCCGCGCTTGCCGCCGCAGGCGCCGCGGCCCTGGCGATCACAGTGATGCTCGTCGTCGTGATCGCCGGTGTCAGCGGGCTCTCCTCGTACCCCGGCGATCAGCCCGCAAGGGCCGATCCCGACGATCCTCCGTCGCCGCTGGCCCTTGCGGAAATACCGCCTCTCTATCTACGTCTCTACGAGGCCGCCGCGCGACGCTATCGGCTGGATTGGGCCGTCCTCGCTGGTATCGGCAAGGTCGAGTGCGACCACGGACGCGACCCCGACCCGGCCTGCACGCGGGAGGGAACGGTCAACTCCGCCGGCGCCGGCGGACCGATGCAGTTCCTGGCCTCGACCTGGGCTCGGTACGGCGTCGCGGCCGAAGGCACCGGCACACCCGACCGCTGGAACCCGGCCGATGCCATCTACGCCGCCGCCAACTACCTGCGTGCCTCCGGCGCTCCGCGGAACTACGCGGCCGCGATCTATGCCTACAACCACGCCGGCTGGTACGTCGCCGAGGTCGACTCTTGGGCCGCGCGCTATCGCAGCTCCGGCTCCTCGCGCCCCGTCTCGCCCGCACCGCTTGGACGCGGGCAGGAGGCCGGGGGAGACCGATGGCTCGCCGGCGAGACCCCGACGCCCGTCCGTTTCATCGCCGGCCAACGCGCCCTGCTCGACCCGGGCGATGGTCACGTCGCGCTGATCCCCGCAGGCGTCCCGGCGGTCGTACAGGCGATGCTCGTGGCCGGCAACGAGCTGCAGGATCTCCCGTATGGGCCAGGCGGACACCCCGACCCGGCCGGGGCAAGCGAAGAGGACTGCTCGAGCACCATCAACTATGTCCTCTATCGCTCGGGCGTACGACCGCTCAAGGAAATCATCGAGGACAACCCGCTCGCTCAAAGCTATGTCGGCTGGGGCGCCCCCGGGCCCGGGCGTTGGGTCACGATCTATGCGACAGACGTCCCGACCCCGCACGTATTCATCTCGATCGCGGGTCTGCGCCTCGACACCAGTCACGACGGCACCGACGTGGGCCCCAACCGCGACGAAAACGGACCGCGCTGGCGGATCCTCGGCCACATCCCCACGTGGGCGCACTGGTCGGTCCGTCATCCGCCCGGGCTGTGAACGCCCTGCGATGAGCAGCTCGTGCCGGCCTGGGCTCGGTCAGAGGGCGGCGGGCACCTCGCGCTGACGCTGCGCCTTCGCGCGGACACGCGCACCGCCCACCCGCCGACCCTGCACCTTGCGGCGTTCGCGTAGATTGCAGCGCATGGCGCCTCGCGAAGTCGACTACCTGCTGATCGGCGGGGGACTGGCCAGCGCCAACTGCGCGCGCTGGCTGCGCGAGTCCGGCGCCGACGGCAGCGTGCTCGTGGTCGGTCGCGAGCCCGACCCGCCCTACAACCGCCCGGACTGCTCGAAGGACTATCTGCGCGGCGAAGAGCAGCGCTCCGACGCTTTCTTTCGCCCCGATCCGTGGTGGTCAGAGCAGGACATCGAGCTGCTCAAGCGCACCAGCGTCACGGCGGTCGACCTCGGCGCGCGCACCGCGACCCTCTCGGACAAGCAACCGATCGAGTTCGGCAAGGCGCTGTTCGCGACCGGGGCCAACGTCAGGCGACTCGACGTCCCCGGCTGCCACCTCGAGCATGTCTACTACCTGCGCACGCTCACCAACTCAGACGCGATCCGCGCCGGCGTCGCCGACGTGCAGGACGTGGTCATGATCGGCGGCTCCTACATCGCCTGCGAGGTCGCGGCATCGCTGACCGCGATCGGCAAGCGCTGCACGATCGTGATGCAGGAGACCGCCACCCTCGAACGCGGCTTCGGCGCGCGCGTCGGTCGTCATATCCAGACCCTGCTCGAAGGCGCCGGGGTCACCGTGCACGGACCGGACGAGCTCGAGCGCCTGAAGGGCGCCGACGACCGCGTCCGCACGGTCGTTACGAGCAGCGGGCTCGAGCTGGCGGCCGACGCGGTCGTGATCGGCGCCGGCGTCACCCCCGAGGTCGGGCTCGCCAAGCGCGCTGGGCTCGCCACCGGCGAGCGCGGCGGTGTCGCGTGCTCCGATCGACTCGAGACGATCGTGCCGGGCGTCTATGCCGCGGGCGACATCTGCGAGTACGACTCCCCGATACACGGCCGCCCGATGCGCATCGAGCACTGGGACGTCGCCTTCAACCACGGCAAGACCGTCGCGCTCAACATGCTCGGCCACGACATCCCGCACGAAACGGTCCCATATTTCTTCTCCGTGCTCGCCGGCATCGGCGAGCTCGAATACGTCGGCCCCGCGTTGCAGTGGGACCAGGAGATCTTGCGCGGATCGTTCGACCACGGCAGCTTCACCAACTGGTACCTGCAGGACCAGCGGCTCGTGGCGGCCCTCACCTTCGGGCGACCCGATGACCTCGACACCGCGCGGCGGCTGCTGGTCGCCAAACCGATTCTCGACGAGCGCCAGCGCGCTGCGCTCGGGAGCCTCGACGCAGACCTCGAGGAGATCGCCAGTCGATGAGCTGGCGGCCGGTCGATGAGGACGATCGACAGTCGTTCAGCTGGCGGCCGGTCGGCGAGGAGATCGCCAGTCGATGAGCTGGCGGCCGGCCGATGAGGTGGATCGACAGTCGATCAGCTGGCGGCCGGTCGGCGAGGTGGATCGAGAGTCGATGAGCTGGCGGCCGGTCGATGAGGTGGATCGAGAGTCGATCAGCCGGCGGCCAGTCGGCGAGGGGGTCGCCCGTCGATGAGAAGGTGGTCTGCCAATCCCGCGGTCTGGTGTCGTGCGTCACGCCGCTAGCCGACGGTCGAGGTCGTCGCACGCCCTCGTGGCAGGTGCGGCTGTCATGCTGTGCGTCCTGGCGCTCGCGGGCTGCGGCCTCGGTGCGGGCCCCGTACCGAAGTCGGTCACGCTCACCGTCACTCGCAACTTCGGAGCCCAGCTCGTGCGCAGCTGGAGCGCGCCCAGCGTCGCCGGACAGGAAACCGTGATGAGCCTGCTGATGCGCAACGCCGACGTCAGCACCCGCTTTGGCGGGGGTTTCGTGCAGAGCATCGACGGCTTCTCTGCGAGCACCAACCCGAGCGGCTCGCCCGTCGGCTGGTTCTATTACGTCAACGGCGTCTCCGCCCCGAAGGGCGCCGCCGAGACGAACGTACACGCGGGCGACCGCATCTGGTGGGATCAGCACGACTGGAGCCAGACCAACAACGTCCCCGCCGTGGTCGGATCGTTCCCCGAGCCGTTCGTCAACGGCATCGAAGGAAAGCGCCTGCCCGTCCGCGTCGAATGCGCTGCGGCGTCGACCGGTCCCTGCCATATGGTCGCCGCGCGCCTGCAGAAGCTCGGGGTGCTAGCCGCGATCGGCGCGATCGAGCCCGCCGGTGAGCCGGAAACGCTGCGCCTGCTCGTCGGGCCCTGGAGCCAGATCAGGAGCGGCCCGGGCACCACGGCGATCGAACAGGGGCCGCGTGCGAGTGGCGTCTACGTGCGCTTCTCCGCCAGCGGCACAACGCTAACGCTGCTCGGTGAACGGGGACAGGCGGCACGCGTGCTCGGCGCCGGAACCGGCCTGATCGCCGCGACCACCTTCGGTGAAGGGGCCCCGCAGTGGGTCGTAACCGGCACCGACCCTGCGGGCGTCGAAACGGCCGCGCGCGCATTCGACCAAGCCACGCTCGAAAACCGCTTCGCGGTCGTGCTCGCACCCGGCGGCGGTGCGCTGCCGGCCCCCGCGCAAGGCTGAGCCGTGCGCGCGAACCCGCAGCCCTTCTACTACCGCCGGCTCGCCAGTCCGTTGCACGCCACCCGCGCCGGCGTCGCCGCTGCCTGGGCACTCGCCCTCACGGCCGCCGCGCTGGCGCTCTTCCAGCCGCTCGTCCTGCTCGCGCTGACCTTCGCCGTGCTCGCCGCGGGCGCTGCCGCCGGAGTAGGCCCTGCGCTCGCACGCGCCCTGCGCGCCGCCGTGATCGTCGCGATCCCGATCGTCGCGATCAACGTGCTCGTCTCGCGCCAAGGGCTGACCGTGTTCGCCCGCCTCGGTGACCTCGGGCCATTCGGCCAGGGCGACCTCACGGTCGAGGCGCTCGTCTACGGCGCCGTGATCGCGCTGAAGGTCACGCTGCTGATGCTCGTCAGCGCGCTCGCGAGCCTCGCGATCGATCCCGACGAGCTACTCCGAGCCTTCAGACGACTGTCGTTTCGCTCCGCGCTCACCGCGTCGGTGTCCACACGCATGATTCCCCTGCTCGCCGCTGACGCCGGGCGTCTCGCGGAAGCGCAGCGCACGCGGCCCGGGGGAGGTGCCGACAGCGCCAGAGCGAGGCTCGCGCTGGTGGCAGCCGTCGTTGGCGGCTCGCTCGACCGGGCGATGGACGTCGCAGCCACGCTCGAGTTGCGCGGCTTCGGGGCGCCCGACGGTGCGCGCCGGCGCGGACCGTCGGGGGGTGGTACGGGCGCGACCGGCCAGCCGGGTCGCGGCGCCGGTCC
The DNA here is from genome assembly GCA_035507415.1 of Solirubrobacteraceae bacterium. Classification (GTDB taxonomy): domain Bacteria; phylum Actinomycetota; class Thermoleophilia; order Solirubrobacterales; family Solirubrobacteraceae; genus Palsa-744. The sequence continues at coordinate 144,611 of DATJOF010000027.1, read as the reverse complement.
GCCCCTGGCTGCTGGCCCCGACCGGCGCCCGCACAGGTGGCCGGATGTCCGCGCCGGTCTTGGCCCGCTCCGACGGACCCTGCGCGGATGCTCGCGCCACGACCTCGGCTTCGCGTGCTCGGCCATCGCGGTCGTCGCTCTCACCGTGCTCGCGCGCCTCGGCCAGCTCGCGCCCTTCGAGGCATATCCCCGCATCGCCGCGCCGATCACGGCCGGCACGCTCGCGCTCTGCGTAGCGCTGCTCGTTGCCATCCTGCTCCCGTTCGTCGATCGTCGAGGGATCGAGCCGTGACCCCGATCCTCGTCTTCGACCGCGTCACCTACAGCTATCCGGGCTCGCCCGCCCCGGCCCTGGCAGATGTCAGCCTGGAGATCGAGCCCGGCGAGCTCTGCCTGCTCGCCGGACTCTCGGGGCAGGGCAAGTCAACCCTCCTGCGCGCCGCCTGTGGCCTCGTTCCGCACTTCCACGGCGGCCGCTTCGCCGGTGGCGTCAGGATCCAGGGCCTCGACACGCGCACACATCCCCCGGCGCGCCTCGGCACGTCGGTAGGCGCGCTGTTCCAGGACCCCGAGACACAGCTCGTCACGAGCTCGGTGCGGGCCGAGCTCGCGCTCTCGCTCGAAAGCAGCTGCCAGCAGCCCGCCGCGATCGCGCGCGGGGTGGAGGAGGTCGCGCTCGCCCTCGGGATCGACGCGCTGCTCGATCGCTCCGTGCACGAGCTCTCCGGAGGCGAGCAGCAGCGCGTCGCGCTCGGAGCCGCGCTTGCGGGGCGGCCGCCCGTCGTCCTGCTCGACGAGCCCACCTCGCAGCTCGACCCGGTCGCCGGCGATGAGCTGATCGGGCTGCTCCGGCGGCTCAACCAAGAGTGGGAGACGACGATCCTGCTCGCCGAGCACCGGCTCGAGCGCTGCCTGTCCGCTGCCGACCGCGTGATCGCGATGCACGGCGGGCGCATCGTCCACGACGGACCCCCGAGCTCGTTTCAAGCCTGGGCCGAGCACAGCCAGCCCGCGCTGCGCACGCCCGCCGCACAGCTGTTCGCGCTTGCCGGCCTGCGGCCGCTGCCCACGGGTGTGCGTCAGGCGCGCGCCGCCCTGCGCGCACGCGGGCTGCTCCCGGACGAGCGCCCCGTGGACCGCTTGGAGAGCTTCGGCGTGGGTGGTTTGGGGGGTTTGCAGAGCGCTGGGGTGGGTGGCTTGGAGGGCTTTGAGCGCTCTGACGTGAGAGGTTTGGAGGGCTTTGAGCGCTCTGACGTGGGAGGTTTGGAGGGCTTTGAGCGCTCCGGGGTGGGTGGCGTGGCGGACTTGGAGCGCTCTGGGGTGGCTGAAAGGTCGGACACGGGGGGCGTGGCGGGCTCTCGGGATCCCTTGCGAAGCTCTGACCGCACCCCCCGGCGCTCGACTCCCGCGCTGCGCCTGCGCGGCGTCTGGCACGAGCTGCGCAACGGGCCGGCGATCCTGCGCGGCGTCGACCTCGCGCTCGAACCCGGCGAGAGCATCGCGCTGATGGGTCGCAACGGGGCGGGCAAGTCGACGCTGCTCCGCCACGCCGCCGATCTGCTCGCGCCCACGCGCGGCAAGATCGAGCGCGCCGGACGGGTCGCGCTGCTGCTCCAGAACCCAGGCGACTACTTCCTGCATGAGCGCGTCGGCGACGAGCTCGGCGCCGGCGATCTGCGCGCCGCCGGCCTCGAGCACCTGAGCGAGCGCAACCCGCGCGATCTCTCGGGAGGCGAGCGCCAGCGCCTCGCGCTCGCGATCGTCGCCGGCGGCGACCAGCCCGCGGCGGTACTCGCGCTCGACGAGCCAACCCGGGGCATGGACCGCGCCGCCAAGGCCGAGCTCGCGCGCGAGCTCGGCCGTCGCTCCCGCTCCGGGCAGGCTGTGATCGTGGCCACCCACGACCCCGAGTTTGCGGCGGCCTGCGCTCGGCGCACGATCCTGCTCGCCGACGGACGTCTAATCGCCGATGGATCGGCCGCCGAGCTGCTCGCTGGGGGCTGGTATTTCGCGACCGAGACCGCCCGCGTGCTCGGCGGTGCCGGCGGCGCCCTGCTGCCCGAGGAGGGCGCCGCGCTGCTGAAGGCGGCAGCGTCCGAAGCCCCCCAGCTCGCGTACGAGGCGGCCCTGTGAGCTGGCCCGCGGCCTCGTTCACGCTGGTTGCGCTCGTGCTCGCGGCCGGTTGGATCGCATACGAGCGCACGCGACCGTCGGCGCGGATGGTCGCCGTCGTCGCCACGCTCGCCGCCGTCGCCGCGCTCGGTCGCGACATGTTCGTCGCGCTTCCCGACATCAAGCCGATCACCGCCATCACCTTCATCGTCGGCTACGCCCTCGGCCCGTTGCCCGGATTCGCGGTCGGCGCGATCGGCATGCTGGCCTCCAACGTGATGCTCGGTCAGGGCCCCTACACGCCCTGGCAGATGGTCGCCTGGGGACTGGTCGGACTCGCCGGCGCTGGCCTGGGGGCGCTGAGCCGGCGGCGCCTCGGCCGCGTCCCGCTCGCTCTTGCCAGCGGATCCGTCGCCCTCGCAGCCAAGGAGATCATGAACCTCTACACGTGGACCATCGGCGCCAGCCACTCCCCGGCGGCGTTCCTGGCGATCGCCGGCGCAGCGCTGCCGTTCGACCTGACCGATGCCGTCTCGACCTTCCTGTTCGCGCTCGCCTTCGGCCCGGAGCTGGCCCGGCTGCTGGCGCGCACGCGCGCGCGCATGAGCGTGCGCTGGGAACGGGCCTGGGAGCAGACCCCGCCCGCGCCCATCGCGGGGTTGCGCCGCGACGGCTGACGCTTAATAATCGTCGCTAACGTGCATCGCATGTCCCTCGCAGGTGGCTCCACCTACACGAATGTGGCCCCTCTGCGCGCCCCCCGCGCGCGCGGCGCTCGACCGTCTGGCCAGCCCGCCGTTCGCACACCGCTGATCCTGGCCGGCCTGTGCCTGATCGCCCTGGCGCTCACGTGGGTCGTCGCGGCGCTCCTGCCGGCCGGCCAGTTCAAAGACGCCCTCGCGCTCTATGACTTCACGCTGCTCGACCAAACCCGTGCCCACACGCTCGCGACCGTCGTCCTGGCGCTCCTCAAGCCGCCGCTCTTCGTCGTCTGGGCGCTCGCCCTGATCGCGCTTGCGCTCCTGCGCCGGCGCCCGCGCCTCGCCGTGGCGGTCGCGCTCGTGCTCGCGCTCGCGCCGCTCACCGCCGAACTGCTCAAGCCGCTCACGGCCCATTCCCACGTTCGCATCGGCGCCTCCGTCGTCGGTCCCGCGTCGTGGCCGAGCGGCCATGCCAGTGCCGCGCTCGCGCTCGCCCTATGCGCCGTGCTCGTCGTCCCGCACCGCTGGCGCCCGCTCGTCGCCGCCCTTGGCGCGGCCTTTGCCGTAATCGTCGGCTGCTCCCTGCTGATCCTCGCCTGGCACATGCCCAGCGACGTGCTCGGCGGCTATCTGCTCGCGCTCCTGTGGACCGCGCTCGCGCTCGCGGGTCTGCGAGCCGCCCAGCGACACTGGCCCGAGCACCCCGTCGGCTGATCAAGCGTTCCCCGCGCCGCCGCCGGGACCGTGCGCGCTCGGATCAGCGCCCGGATTGTGCGCCCCCGGCTCCCACAGCGACTCCGCCGCCGTGCTCGCCTCGTCCGGCTGGTTGGCCGCGCGGCTGAGGATGAACAGCAGATCCGACAGTCGGTTCAGGTAACGCACCACCTCGGGGTTGCAATCGTCTTCGACCGCCAGCGCTCGCCGCTCCGCGCGGCGGCACACCGTGCGGCACACGTGCAACTGCGCGGCCACCGGCGTCCCGCCCGGGATCACGAACGACCGCAGCGGCTCGAGCTCGGCGTTCACCTGGTCGCACGCCCGCTCGAGCCAGGCCGTGTACTCGGGGCCCACGCGCAGACGTGTGTGCGTGCGCTCGTCGGCGCCGGCCGTGCGGCCCGTGTGTGGGCCTGGGCCCTCGGGCGGGTCGGCATCTTCGGGCTGGCCCACGCGCGTGCGTGCGTGCGTGCGCCCGCCGGCGCCAGCGCGGGCCGGTCCGCCCGGGACCGACAGATCGGCGCCCACATCGAGAAGATCGTTCTGCACGCGTCTCAGCCAGGCGGTGAAATCGTTCCGCAGCCCCGGCTGCAGCAGCGCCACGCCGATCGTCGCGTTCAACTCATCGACCGTCCCGTACGCCTCCACGCGCGGATGCAGCTTGGACACCCGGCTCATGTCGCCCAGGTGCGTCTCGCCGCCGTCGCCGAGCTTCGTGTAGATACGCGTCAGGTTCACAGTCATCGCAACATCGGCCTCAGGCGCATGGGGTTTACAGCGATCGCAGCACGGCCCCGGACGCCCTGCCGGTCCCGATCATACGCCCGCCCGACCGCCCTCTCGGCGGGCCGCACGCACGCCGGACGGCCGACCATCGCACCGATCCGGTACGTTCCCGCACCTCAGATGCGGATCGGAGCTCCGAAGGAGACCGCGGCGGGGGAGCATCGTGTGGCGCTCGTCCCCGAGGTCGTCAGCAAGCTGCACACCAAAGGACTCGACGCCCTCGTACAGCGCGGCGCCGGCGCCGACGCGCTGCTGCCCGACCAGGCCTTCGCCGAGGCCGGCGCCCAGCTCAGCGACGACACCACCGCGATCTGGGGCTCCGACGTGGTCGTCAAGATCGCGCCGCCCGACCCCGAGGAAGTGCGCGCCCTCGCCCCCGGATCGATCCTCGTCGGGTTCCTGGCGCCGCTCACCAGCCCGCAGACCACGCGCGCGCTCGCCGACGCGCGCGCCACCGCGTTCGCGATGGAGGCCATCCCGAGGATCTCCCGCGCCCAGTCGATGGACGCCCTCTCCTCGCAGAGCAACGTCGCCGGCTACGAGGCCGCGCTCCTCGGCGCCACCAGCATGGGCCGCTTCTACCCGATGCTGATGACCGCCGCCGGCACCATCCCGCCCGCGAAGGTCCTCGTGCTCGGGGCCGGCGTCGCCGGCCTGCAGGCGCTCGCCACCGCCCGGCGCCTGGGCGCGCGCACCACCGGCTACGACGTCCGCCCCGAGGTCGCCGAGCAGGTCCAGTCGCTCGGCGCCCAATGGCTCGACCTCGGCCTGCACGCCAGCGGCGAGGGCGGCTACGCCCGCGAGCTCACCGCCGAGGAGCGCCTCGCCCAGCAGCAGGCCCTCACCGACGCCATCAAGACCTTCGACGTCGTCATCACCACCGCGCTCGTCCCCGGCCGGCCCGCTCCCAAGCTCGTCACCGAGGACGCCGTCCGCGGCATGCGCCCCGGCTCGGTCATCGTCGACCTCGCCGGCGAATCCGGCGGCAACTGCGAGTGCTCCTCTCCCGGCGAAACCGTCGTCCGGCACGACATCCGCATCCTCGCGCCGCTCAACCTGCCGGCCCAGATGCCCCAACACGCCTCGCAGCTCTTCGCCCGCAACGTCCTCGCGCTGCTCGAGCTGTTCGTGGGGGACGACGGCAGCCTGCACCTCGACTTCGACGACGAGATCGTCGCCGGCGCCTGCATCGTCCGCGACGGCCAGATCGTTCACGCCGGCGCCCACGCCGCGGTCGACGCCGACACGGGACCCAGCGCATGAGCCCCGACGGACACCGCGACCGCAGCTTGCCTCACGGAGGCCCCCAATGATCCTCGCCAGCACCCTCACCACCAACCTCGCGATCCTCGTGCTCGCCGGCTTCGTCGGCTTCGTCGTGATCTCGAAGGTCCCCAACACGCTCCACACGCCGCTCATGTCCGGCACCAACGCCATCCACGGCATCGTCCTGCTCGGCGGCCTGCTCCTGCTCGGCCTGACCGGCCTCGACACGCTCAGCAAGGCCCTGCTCGTCATCGCCGTCGCCTTCGGCACGATCAACATCGTCGGCGGCTTCCTCGTCACCGACCGCATGCTCGAGATGTTCAAGTCCAGACCCAAGCCGGCCGACACCGGCAAATCCGGCTCAACCGGGGCGGGCGGCAGGCCGCGGGGTGCGGGCGGTGGGCTGGAGGGTGCGGGTGGCGGTGTGCAGGGTGCGGGCGGCGGGTTGGAGGGTGCGGGCGGCGGTGCGCAGGATGCCGGCGGGGCGCAGCGTGGGGGCGCCGAGGAGGGAAGCGCCGGCGCAGACGCCTCCGGTGAGGACGGGCAGGGCTCGTGAACCCCGTGGCGGACTTCCTAGCCGCGCCCGTCCTCGCCACGAGCGTCCTGCAGAGCGAAAGCTTCATCTACGTCCTCTACATCATCGCCTTCGCCCTGTTCATCCAGGGCCTGCGCGGCCTCGCCGGCCCCACCACCGCCGTGCGCGGCAACCGCACCGCCGCCGTCGGCATGGCGATCGCGGTCATCGCCACGCTGCTCTACCCCGGCGAGGGCAACTGGGGCCTGATCGCGCTCGGCATCGCGCTCGGCGTCGCCGTCGGAGTGCCCGCGGCCCGCCAGGTGAAGATGACTGCGATGCCCCAGATGGTCGCGCTCTTCAACGGCGTCGGCGGCGGCGCCGTGGCGCTGATCTCGTGGGTCGAGTTCCGCCATCACGGCTCCAGCTACGGCTCGCACACCGTCCACATCGGCGCCGAAACCCCCAGCGGCCTGTTCCAGACCGGCATCGTCATCCACACCCCCGCCCTCCCGACCTACGTCGCGATCTTCTCGGTCTTCGCCGCGATCGTCGGCTCGATCTCGTTCTGGGGCTCCAACATCGCCTTCGGCAAGCTCCAGGAAGTCATCCCCGGCCGCCCGATCTCGCTCGGGGCCGCGCAACAGGCCGTCAATTTCGTGCTGCTCGTGCTCGCCCTCGCCGCCGGCGTCTACCTCGTCTCCGGCGCCCACTCCGAACTGCTGTTCATCGCCATGCTCGTGATCGCGGCCCTGCTCGGAAACGCCGTCGTATTGCCGATCGGCGGCGCCGACATGCCCGTCGTCATCTCGATGCTCAACGCCTGCACCGGGCTGTCCGCCGCCGCCACCGGCATGGCGCTCGACAACCCGGCGCTGATCGTGGCCGGCATGATCGTCGGCGCCTCCGGCTCGATCCTGACCAACCTGATGGCCGTCGCCATGAACCGCTCGATCCCCGCCATCATCGCCGGCGGCTTCGGCGGGGGCGGGGCGGTCGCCGGCGCCCAGGGCGCGGGCGAGCACGCCGGCACCGTCAAATCGACCACCGCCGCCGACGCCGCGATCCAGCTCGCCTACGCCAGCCGCGTGATGATCGTGCCGGGCTACGGCATGGCCGTCGCCCAAGCCCAGCACGCCGTCCGCGAGCTCACCAAAGAGCTCGAAAACCGCGGCGTCGAGGTCGCTTTTGCGATCCATCCCGTCGCCGGACGCATGCCCGGCCACATGAACGTCCTGCTCGCCGAGGCCGACGTCCCCTACGACCAGCTCGAGGAGATGGACGAGGCCAACGCCGAGTTCCAGCGCACCGACGTCTCGCTCGTCATCGGCGCCAACGACGTCACCAACCCCGCCGCCAACAACACCCCCTCCTCGCCGATCTATGGCATGCCGATCCTCGAGGTCGACGACTCCCGCTCGATCATCGTCATCAAGCGCTCGATGAACCCCGGCTTCGCCGGCATCGAGAACGAGCTCTACTTCGACCCGAAGACCTCGATGCTGTTCGGCGACGCCAAGACCGCCGTCAGCGAGATCACCGCCGAGCTCGCGCAGGTCTGACCGAAACGGCGGCCCACGCGTGTGTGTTCGCGCGTGGGCTCCTGCGCCGGCGGCCCATGCGTGTGTGTGGGGGTGTGTGCGCTCCTGCGCCGGCGGCCCTTACATGTGTTCGTGCGTGTGTGCGCTCCTGCGCCGCTCGAGCCTGTCTCGACCTCGGCATCTGATTTGTGTCAATACGAGGCGTACCTTATAGTCAAGTAAGCCGGGGAGGGATGGCCTCGATTGCAGCTGGGGGAGGGGATCGGCGATGTCAGCGGCCGGCCGCCGGCGGACACTTCGCTTTGCCTGCCTGGCGCTCCTGGGGGGAGCGTCGATCGGCGTCCTGCACGCGCCTGCCGCCGCGTCGGCGCTCGCGAGACCCGCGCCCCGCGCGCGCGCAAGCATCGTCGGCGGCACGGAAGCCTCGATCGCGAGCTTCCCCTTTCAGGTCGCACTGTTCGAACCGATCGCCGGGCCGCTCGCCGGCTTCTTCTGCGGCGGAGTCATCGTCGACGCAACACACGTGCTCACGGCCGCCCACTGCCTGGCCGGCGCCGGTCAGGGCAACAGGGTGGTGGGCGATGAAATCGAGGTCCTCGCCGGCGCGACCAACCTGGCGTCTCCAGGCGCCGGCAGCGTGCGCGATCCGGCTGCGGCGGTCTCGATCGACCCCGGCTACGACCCGCGGACCGACGCCGACGACGTCGGCGTCATAACGCTGGCGCGGCCTCTGTGGCCGGGCGCGCTCGCGCCGCGGCCGAACGGCGTCGACACGATCGCGCCGCTCGCGCTCGAACCGGCTGCCGCGGCTCTGCTCGCCACGCCGGCCACGGCTCCCGCGACCCCGTCGACGACCCTCGCCCCGTCGTCCGCGACTTCCGCCACGACGTCAGCGACGCTCGCCACGCCGGCCACGGCTCCCGCCACGCTCGCCACCGTCAGCGGCTGGGGCGATACGAGCGCCGTCCCGTCGCACGCCCAGTCCTACCGCAGCACGCTGCAGTCGGCGCGCGTCCCGCTCGTTCCCGAACGTCTTTGCGCCGAAGAGTACGCCCCGATCGAACAGCGCATCACCCCCGGCATGATCTGTGCCGGTAGCTCGCAGCCGCCCGCGGACTCCTGCTACGGGGACAGCGGCGGCCCGCTCGTCGTCGATCGCGACACTCCGGCCCGCCCGCCCGAAGACTACGTGCTCGTAGGGCTCGTGGACTTCGGCGCGGGCTGTGCAGAACCGGGCTTTGCCGGGGTCTACACGCGGATCTCCGCGCCGGCCGTCGCCGGCTACCTGAGCTCGGGGATCGCTGTGGGCGCGCGCGGCGCGATCGCGCCGTCGGACCGCGGCCGCAAGCGGCCGCGCAGGCACCGGCCCGCGCGCGCCCATCCGCCGGCCCGGGTCTCAGCATGAGCCGGCAGGCGTGCGAGACTGCGAAGCGTGATCGACCGAGCCCAGGCTCTCGCGGCGATGTCCTCCAACGAGTTCGATCTGGCCGTCATCGGCGGCGGCATCACCGGCGCCGGCGTCGCGCTCGACGCCGCCACGCGCGGCTTCAGCGTCGCGCTGCTCGAGCGCTCCGACTTCGCGGCCGGCACCTCCAGCCGGTCGAGCAAGCTCGTGCACGGCGGCCTGCGCTACCTGCAGCAGCTCGACCTCGCACTCGTCCGCGAGGCCCTGCTCGAGCGCCAGCTGATGGTCGCGCTCGCGCCCCACCTCGTGCGCCCCTTGCCGCTCGTGGTCGCCGCCTTCGACGGCGCCCGCCCCGATCGCCTGGTCGGCGTAGGGCTGAACCTCTACGACGTCATGTCGGTCGACCGCGACCGCCTGCGCCCGCGCCGGGGGCGTCGCGCGCGCGAGGCCGATGAGCGCGGCGCAGAGGACGTGCGCGCGCGCCTCGCCGAGGGCGAGTCGTGGAGCCCCGAGCGCCACCGCGTCGTCTCCGGCGAGGACGTCTGCGAGTTGCTGCCCGCGCTCGCGCCGCGCGAGCCGACCAGCGGCTACCTGTTCTACGACTGCCAGACCGACGACGTCCGCCTGGTGCTCACCGTGCTCGGCGAGGCCGAGCGCTTTGGCGCCGTCTGCGCCAACCGCCTCGGCGCCTGCGAGCTGATCGAGCGCGACGGGCGCACCGCCGGCGTACGCGCCCGCGACGGCGAGACCGGCGCCACGTTCGAGATCCGAGCCGCCAACGTCGTCAACGCCACCGGCGTCTGGGCCGAGATGCTGACCGCGCGACCGGCCGACGCCGACCCGCTCGAAGCCGATCCGCCCGATCGCGCCGACAGCGGCGTTGCCAAGCGAGCCCCGCTGCCCCACATCCGGCCCAGCCGCGGCACGCACCTGGTGCTCGACCGAACCGACCTCCCACTCACGGCCGGCGCGATCGTCCCCGCCGGGGGCGGGCGCACGATCTTCGCGCTGCCCTGGCTCGGGCGCACGCTCGTCGGCACCACCGACCGTGACTACGAGGGCCCGCTCGAGCACGTCCCCGCGCCGCTCGAGGACATCGACTACCTGCTCAGCGCCGTCAACGACTTCTTCGGAACCCCGCTCTGCGCCGGCGACCTGGCCGGCGCCTTCGCCGGCGCGCGGCCGCTGATATCGAGCGGCGACCCCAAGCGCTCGACCGACATCTCGCGTCGAGCCGAGCTCTACGAAGCCAACTCCGGACTGCTCACGATCACCGGCGGCAAGCTCACCACCTGGCGACGCATGGCCAAGCAGACCGTCGATCGCCTCGTCGAGCGCGACGCCCGCGACGCCCCCTGCCGCACCCACGAGATCCCGCTCGGACAGGCCATCGACGCCGCCGAGCTCGAGCCCGTGCCGGGCGTCCCCGACACGTCCTATGGCCCGCTCGCAGCTCGCTATGGCCACGCTGCTCACGACGTGCTCGCGCTCGCGCGCAACCGCCCCGAGCTTGCCCACCCGGTCGTTCCCGGCCACCCCGACATCCTCGCGGAGGTCGCCCAAGCGGCCGTGCACGAGCAAGCCCGCAGCGTCGGCGACGCGCTCTTTCGCCGCACCCGGCTCGCGCTGCTCGCCGCGCGCCAGCTGCGCGCCGAGCCCGCGCGCGTCGCCCGCGTCGCCGAGGTGCTCGCGTCCGCGCTGGAATGGGACGGCGCCCGTGCCCGCGCCGAGACCGAGCGCTATTTCGCCGAGGCCGAAGCCGAGGGGATCGAGACGCTCGCCGCGTCCGCGCGCGAGGTCCCGGCCGCGTGAGCCCGGCGCGTGAGGCGGTCATCGCGCCAACGAGACGATCGCCTGTGAACCCCGGCCCGCTGGTGCTCCGCACGGGCCACCGCACGTTCGAGCTCGGCCCGCGTCCGCTGCTGATGGGCATCGTCAACGCCAGCCCGGACTCGTTCAGCGACGACGGCTCGGTCACCACCCACGACCAGCGCATCCGCCTGGCGGCCGAGCTGATCGCCGCGGGCGCCGACATCATCGACGTCGGCGGCGAGTCCGCGCGCACCGGGCTCGCGCCGGTGCCGCCCGAGCAGGAGATCGAGCGCACGCTTCCGCTCGTTCACGCGATCGCCCACGAGCTCGGCGCCACGGTCTCGATCGACACCTACAAGCCCGCGGTCGCGGCCGCCGCGCTCGACGCCGGCGCCAGCATCGTCAACGACGTCTCGGGCCTGCGCGATCCGGCGATCGCCGAGCTCTGTGCCCGCACCGGGGCGGCGCTCGTGCTGATGCACACCCGCGCCCGACCCAAGCAGCGACTGCAAGATCCCGAGCTCTACGACGACGTCGTCGCCGACACGCTCGACTTCCTGCGCACCCGCATCGAGCGCTCGCTCCAGGCCGGCATGAGCTTCGAGCAGCTGCTGCTCGACCCGGGCCCCGACTTCGCCAAGACCCCCGCCCAGACGATCGCATTGCTCGCCAGCCTCGAGCGCCTGCACGAGCTCGAGCGGCCGCTGCTGCTGGCCATCTCGCGCAAGGACTTCATCGGCGCCCTCACCGCCCGCCGCCCGCGCGAACGGCTCGCCGGCACGCTGGCGGCCCTCGCCCACGGACTCGACCAAGGCGCCCAGGTCTTTCGGCTCCACGACATCGCCCCCGCCGCCGACTTCATCCGGGTTCGCATGGCCCTGCGCGGACAGCTCGACGCTGGCAGGGATCTGCAGCTCGCCGAGGAACTCCGCAGCGAACGCTAGGCTGCATGGCGATCCGATCGAAGGAGAAAGCAGGCAATGGCCGTACTCGAACGCTCAGAGCTCCAGGACAGCCCGCTGGCCGATCTGCACGCCATCGCAGACCAGCTTGGCCTCGAAGGCTACCGGCGGCTGCGCAAGGCCGAACTGGTCGACGCGATCCTCGGCGGCTCCGACGTCGACCGTGCTCAGGGCGGCGCCTCCTCCGACGCGCCCGCCTCAGACATCGCCGCAGACTCCGACGAAGCCGATCGCTCCGCGCGCGATGACAGCGCCGGGGGACGTGGCACGCGTCGGCGCCGGACCTTGCGCTCGCGCCGCTCGCGCGAGCACGCTGACGGCCCAGCCGATCGTAGTGGGCGGGGCCCAGCCTCGCGCGACGACGACGATGCACCGCGCGCCGCCGAGGGCGCCCGCGTCGCGGAGGGCGTCGTCGAGCTGCTGGGGAACGGCTCGGCGTTCCTGCGCGTAGCGCCGCCCGAGGCCTCCGACGAGGACGTCTACATCTCCGCCGCCCAGGTCCGCCGCTGCGAGCTCGTGTCCGGCGACCGCGTCAGCGGCCCCGTGCGCACACCACGGCGCTCCGAGCGCTATCCATCGCTCGTGCGCATCGATGCGATCAACGGCGCCTCGGCCGATCAGGTCTCAGAGGGCGTCCGCTACGACGAGCGTCCCGTCAGCTACCCCAGCGAGCGCCTGGCGCTTGACGGCGGCGACCGCACGCTCGAGGCGATCGAGTGGCTCACTCCGTTCGGTCGCGGCTCGCGCGTGGTCATCGCGGGACCCGCCCGCGCCGGCAAGACCGAGCTGCTGCGCCGCGTGCTCGCATCGCTTGCCACGCGCGACGATCTCGAGGTCACGCTCGTGCTGGCCGGCGTGCGCCCCGAGGAGATCGCGGAGTGGACCGAGGGCGAGGGCTCGCTCGCGCCCGCGGCCGCGCTCAGCTTCGCGGCCTCGCCCGACGCTCGAGCACAGGCCGCCGAGCACGCGATCGAGGTCGCCAAGCGCACCGCCGCGCGCGGAGCCGATGCCCTCGTCGCGATCGACACGCTCGACGGCCTCGCGCCGGAGCTCGCGCGCAAGGTCCTCGTCGCAGCGCGCAACCTTCGCGACGGAGGCTCGCTGACGATCCTGGCCACCGCCACGACGCCGCTCGGCGGCGAGACGACGGTGATCGCGCTCGACCCCGAGCTGGCCGGCGCCGCCGGCCCGCCGCTCGACCTGGTCCACAGCGGCACCCTGCGGGCCGAGCTGCTCGTCGGCCAGGACGGCGCAAAGGCGATCGCCGACGCCCGCGCCGCCGCCGTCGCGCATCGCCACGACTAGCAGCCGGGGCTGCGCAGGCGACCGATAGCTTGGCTGCGCCCGACCGCTCCGAGCGGGCCGCCGCGGCTAGCCCGAGCTCGTGCGGTAGGCGACCCGGCCCCAGGAGGGCTCGCGCGCCAGCTCGATCGGCTCGTCGTCGCGCTGAGGCTGCACGTAGATGAATCCGCCCGTGCGCTCGTCGAAGGCCACGCCCAGCTCGCCCTCGTTGACGCGCTGATCGAGCCATGCCCCCCTGAACACCAGCCGCCGCAGCCAGTGCACCAGCGAGCGCTCGGCCGGCCCGATCAGCTCCGGCCAGCAATCGTTGACGTGTTCGCCCAGCGCCGAGGCCGGATCGTAGACCTCGCCGTTGACCGCCAGGTTCACGAGGTCTTCGAGCTCATCCTCGCTCAGCCGCTCGCCCACGAACCCGAGCTGCAGGGCGGCCTGCTCACAGCGCTGGGAGAAATCCTGCTCGTTGAAGGTGAACCGCAGCTCACCGTATTCGAGCACGAAGTCTTCCCCCGAATCGTAGTTGCCGCGGCGTTTCGACGCTCTGTCCATGATCGCTCTCTGCCGGGATCGTTCCTGCCGGGACCACCTTGGTTTCCTGCCGAGGACCGCTGGCCCGGCTCTCGTCGGGATCATATGGCCGAGTCCTGCATCGGCCGCGGCAGTGCATGAGATTTTGCAGCTGTCCGATGCGCCGCGGGGGGTAAGTTCCGGCCTGGCGAGCCGGTCTGGGCGGTAGGCTCCGGGCTCGGATGGCTCGACTCACGGAGCGGGGACTGCGGCGCACTGTTGGCGTGCCGGGGCTGTTTGCCACCGCCTATGGCAACGTCGGGTCCTCGATCTACTACGCGCTCGGGCTGGTCGCTGCCCATGCGCTTGGGCTCACGCCGCTCGTGTTCGTCTTTGCGGGCGGCCTGTTCGCTCTGACCGCCAAGACCTACGCCGAGGGAGCGGCGATGTTTCCGGAGGCGGGCGGCTCCTCCTCGTTTGCGCGCCATGCCTTCAACGAGGTCGTCTCGTTCTTCGCCGGCTGGGCGTTGAGCCTCGACTACATCCTCACGATCGCCATCTCGGCGTTCTTCGTCCCCCACTATCTGAGCGCCTTCCCGGGCCTGCACGGGCTGAACGAAAACCCCGGCGACATCATCGGCGGGCTGATCGTGATCGTCGCGCTCACGGCGCTGAACATTCGCGGCCTGGGCGAGTCGGCGAAGCTCAACTTCATCCTCGCGATCGTCGATCTCGCGACCCAGGCCACGCTGGTGATCGTCGGCTCGGTGCTCGTACTGAACCCGTCGCTGCTCGTCGACCAGGTCCATCTCGGCAGCGTTCCGACCTGGCACGAACTGATCTTCGCGCTGTCGCTCGCGATGCTCGCCTACACCGGCATCGAGACCGTCTCGAACATGGCCGAGGAGGCCAAGGACCCCGGCCGCCAGGTGCCCCGCGCCGTCAACCTGGTGGTGCTCGCCGTGCTCGCCGTGTACCTCGGCATCTCGATGATCGCCCTGTCGGCGCTCCCCGTCGAGGCCGTGCACGGCCATCCGGGCACGTACCAGACGCTGCTCGGCGTCGAAGGTCACGGCGGCTTTCAGAACGACCCCGTGCTCGGGATCGTCTCGCGGCTCGGCCTGCGCGGCACGGTGCTGCATCTGGCCCAGTACTACGTGGGGCTGCTCGCGGCGACGATCCTGTTCATCGCCACCAACGCCGGCATGATCGGGATCTCGCGCCTGTCGTGGTCGCTGGCCGAGCACCGGCAGCTGCCGAGCATCTTCTCGCGCCTGCACGCCCGCTACCGCACGCCGTGGTTCACGCTCGTGTTCTTCTCGGCTCTGGCCGCCGTGCTCGTCGGATACGGCAACACGAACGTGCTCGGCAACCTCTACTCGTTCGGCGCGCTCTTGTCGTTCACGATCGCCCACATCGCCGTCATCGCGCTGCGCGTCAAGGACCCCGACCGCGAGCGCCCCTACCGGCTGCCGTGGAACGTTCGCATCCGCGGCGCCTCGATCCCGCTGACGGCCGTCGTCGGCGGCATCGGCACCGCCACCGTCTGGGTCGTCGTCGTGATCACCCACCCCGAGGCCCGCACCGTCGGCATCCCGTGGATGGTCCTCGGCATGGGCGGCTACCTGCTGTATCGCCGCCGGCAGGGGCTCGATCCGCTCAAGCAGTACACGCTCCCGCGCGCCGAGCGCCCGCCCGACTTCCACCCGCTCGGCTATCGCACGGCGCTCGTGCCGATCTTCGGCGATGACATCTCGGCCAGCGCCCTGTCCAGCGCCGCCAAGCTGATCGGCGAGGACGGCGTCGTCTACGCGGTCTTCGTGCTCCCCGTACCCAGGCAGCTCTCGCTGGAGGCGGGGCTCGAGGAAGAGGAGGCGCACGGGCGCTCGGTGCTCGAGTCCGCCCGCATCCAGGCGCGCCGGCTCGGGATCAAGATCCACACCGGGCTGATCCGCACGCGCGAACCGGGCGCGGCGCTCGTCGAAGAAGCGCAGCGGATCGGCTCGGACGTGATCTACTGGTCGACCATCCATGCGCCCGCCGGCGAGCAGCGCATCGGGCCGACCGCTGCCTATCTGCTGAGCAAGCGCCCATGCCGGGTGATCATCGAGACCGAGAACCGGGCAGCGCGGGCCCGCGAGGCGGTGCCGGCATAGCTCGACCCGCGTTTGGGCTCAGCCCGAGGCGGGCTTGAGCCCCAGCACCACGCGCAGCCGTTCGATGCCCGGCGCGGGGGTGGCGCCTCCGCCTGAGAGCTGTGTCGATCCGTGCAGGTAGGAGGCGAATGGGGCGATCGTTGGGTCTTCGCCGAGGCCGATTCCTTCGAGCAGGCCCGTCAGCGAGACGACATTCACGCTCATGCTCGGCGTCACGCCCGCGCCCAGGGCGCTCTGCGCGCTGGTGAGGGCGCTCGAGCTCGCCATCGTACTCGCGGGATGCAAAGCGTCCTGCACGGACGTGGAGCTCACGCCGATCACCAGTTTCGGCTGGCCACCCGCGCCGCGCCCGGCGGCGATCGCAAGCGTCACCGGCAGCCCGCTCACCTTCGCTTCGACCGCCGCTTCGGTGCCCGAGATCGTCGTCGGGGTCGCTTCTGCTCCCTGGCCGTGCAGGGCCGTCGCCATGCTGGCGACCGCCGCCCGCGCCGCGGCCGCGCTGCTCGAGTCGATCGTGATCGCGGCCTTCAGTTCGAGCACCGTGGTGCCGCTCGCGAAGATCGCCGCATCGCGCATCCAACTGGTCGCGCTCCGGCCTCGCTCGGTAAGCGCCTTCAGCGGCGCCAGCACGCCCTCGATCAGACCGCGCACGCTCAGCGTCACCTGTGGCGATGCCGCCGCTTCGGCGGCAGCCTGGCCGCCGAGCGTGCTCGCGTATGAGAGCACGCCCTGCAGGGCCCTCAGGTTGCTGCCCGCGCTCGCGCCTTCGCCGAGGCCCGCCGCCAGCCAGGAGTTGCCCGGCAGCGCGCGGAAGGCCGGCCCGCCTTTGGCCGCGGCCCGCACGAGACCGCTCGGCGTGTGCGCCGCGCGACCAGCCTGCGCTCCGACATCGGCATCGAGCGCCAACGAGCCCGCGGCCGGCACCAGCGACGCGTTCAGAGGGCTCGTGCCCGCGAGGGTGCCCAACAGCGACGGCAAACCCGGGTGGCTCGCGTTGATCGCGGCGCCGGCGAGAGTCGCGGCGGCGCTGGCGTAGACGTGTCCCAACGCATCGCTCGGAGCCACCGAAACGAGCCGGCCGTACGTCGTGTTGCTCGTCAACGGCGCCCCACCCTGGGCCGTGTCGATCACCGCCTGCACGGCCGCTTCGCTGCCGAGCACGACGAACCGCTTGACCACGGCGAACGCGTCTCCGTCGCTGCTCGCCTGATAGGAGACGCCGCGATAGCTCCTGGAATGGGCATTCACGTGCGCCGCCTCCTGCGCGACGAACGATTCCGCGCTCTTCAGATCGCTCGTATCGAGCACGATCGCGCCCTTGGCGCCGCCCGGGCCGAACGGCCAGGCACCCGTCTGTGCCGAGCCGGATGCACCGGCGCCGAGCCCCTGCTCGAGCAGACCTTCGATCGAGCTCGCGCTCCCCAGCGAGGTGATGAACATCCCGGCATTTGGACCGAGCCAGGGGGCCACGTCGTGGTCGTAGTCGAGCGCTGGGGCGCCCGGCGTCTGCAGCACGCTCACCAGACGACCGAACGGGTCGCTCTTGCCGGTCAACGCGCGTCCGGCGGCGAGCGTCTCGGTCTGCAGGCTGCCGGCCGGCCGCACGATCGCCCCGATGTAGATCGGCGCGCCCGCGGGCACCACCCCGGCGGGATCGGCGCTCGTCCCCGGCGAGCTGCTGCCGCCGCAGCCCGCGAGCATCGCGAGCGCCAGCGCGCAGGCAACGGCCACGGCCGCGTGAGGCCGCCGGCGCGTCCGGCGATCGTCGCGCACGAGCCACATGTTGCGATCGTATCCGGCCGGCATGTCGCGATCGCCGGCTCCCGGCTTGCAGGCGGCGCTGCAGACCGTGGCCGTGCAAGCGCACCTGCAGCGCAGGCGCACGCGCGCGCGTGCGCCGTCGTTTGCCGCGAACCGGCACGGGGATGGGCTTTTCTGGCAAATCGACGGCCTCATGAGGGCTGTGTGGGAAAAAATGTGCAACTAGGGTTGCATTGTGGGAGAAAGTGGGGTACGTTGCCGCGAGCGAGCCGGGGTGGAGGAGCTCCTCCCACTCCTCCACCTCGGCTTGGTATTCGACCTGCGGAGCTCGCTCCACCGACGGAGCGGGCTGGGAGACACGGAGCGAGATGGTCTCCTTTCGAGGCGCCTTCGATCACACACTCGACGCGAAGAACCGCCTGACCGTGCCGGCCCGCTACCGCGCCACGCTCGCCGAGGGAGCCGTGCTGGCGATGCCCGTCGATCTGAAGCCGTGCGTGGGCGTCTGGCGCGAGGAGGACTACGAGCGCTACACCGAGCGCGCGCTCGCCGAGCTGCCGCCGCTGTCGACGCGCCTGAGCGAGCTCGAGCGCTTCTTCTACGGCAGCTCCCAGGACGCCGACCTCGACGCCGCCGGGCGGATCATGATCCCGAGCTTCCTGGCCGAGCACGCGCAGCTGGTCAAGGAGGTCGTCGTGGTGGGCGCCGGCGATCGGCTGGAGCTGTGGGACCGCGCGGGCTGGAACCAGCACCGACCGGCGCTGCTCGGCGGCGTCGCGGAGATCACGGCGCAGGTCGACCATGCTGCTTGACATGAGACCCGTACACGTCCCGGTGCTCGCGGGCGAGCTGATCGACCTGCTCGAACCATGCCCCGGGCAGACCGCGATCGACTGCACCTTCGGCGGCGGCGGTCACGCGCAGCTGATCGCCGAGCGGCTCGGCGCCGATGGCACGCTGATCGCGATCGATCGCGACCCGCTCGCGCAGGAGCGCTTCGAGGAGCTCGCCGAGGAGGTCGCGTGCACCGTGCGCTTCATCCGCGCGAGCTATGCGCAGGCGCTCGAGGGGCTCGCCGCGGAGGGCGTGCAGGCCGACATCGCCTACTTCGACCTCGGCATGTCCTCGCTGCAGGTCGACACACGCGAGCGCGGCTTCTCCTACTCGTATGACGCGCCGCTCGACATGCGCATGGACCCAGACCAGGAGCTCACCGCCAGCGAGATCGTGGCGCGCTGGGACCAGCGCCGTCTGGCGCGCGCGCTGCGGGATTTCGGCGAGGAGCGTCACTCCGCAGCGATCGCCCGCGCGATCGTCCGTCGCCGCGAGGCTGCGCCGATCGAGACGACGCTCGATCTGGTCGACACGATCGTCGCTGCGCTGCCGGCACCCGCTCGCTTCGCCGCCGGCCACCCCGCCAAGCGCACCTTCCAGGCCCTGCGCATCGCTGTCAACGACGAGCTCGACCAGCTCGAGCGAGCGCTGCCGCTTGCGTGGGAGCTGCTGCGCGACGGCGGCGTCCTTGCCGGCATCAGCTTTCACTCGCTCGAGGACCGGATCGTCAAGCGCTTCATGAGCGCCCGCGCGCGCGGCTGCATCTGCCCGCCGGAGCTGCCCGTCTGCGCGTGCGGGCGCACGCCCGAAGCGCTCCTGCTCACGCGCCGCGCGATCGCGCCGTCGGCCGGCGAGGTCGCCGGCAACCCGCGCTCCTCCTCGGCGCGACTGCGCGCCGCGCGCAAGCTGGGCGGAGACAGGCGATGACGCCAACCGCCGCCGCACGCGTCAGGACGGCCCCGGCGGGGCCCGCCCCGGGCCTGCGCGCCCGGCCGCAGTCCACGCCGCGCCCACGGCGCGCGCCGGCAATCGCCCCCCGTGTGCCACGGCGCGTGTCGGGCCCGGCGCGCCTGCGCCGGGCCGCCGGTCCCGCGCTGGCGCTGAGTGAGCTGCCGCTGCTCGATCGCCTGATCAAGGGGCGCGCGTGGATCGGCCTGGTCGCTTTCGCCTTGATCGGGATCGTCACGATGCAGCTGGCGCTGCTGAAGCTGAACGCCGGCATCGGACGCGCGCTCGTGCACGAGAACGCGCTCCAGCGCGAAAACTCGGCGCTCAGCGTGGAAGCCTCGGAAGCACAGAACCCCGACACCGTCGAGCTGCGGGCGGCTCAGCTGGGGATGCAGTTCGTCGCGCCTGGAACGCTGCGCTTCCTGTCGGCGCAGACAGGCGAAGCCGAAGTGGCGCACGCCGTGGCCGCATTGAACGCCGACGCGGCTCGCGCCGTCGCCGCGCTGAACGCCGACGCGGAACGGTCCGCGAGCGCTCCCACGGCCGCCGGAGAAGAACCCACCGCTGCGACCGCCGAAACGTCGACCGCTGCGACCGCCGAAACGTCCACCGCTGCGACCGCCGAAACGTCTGAAGGCCCGCCAAGCGAAGCCTCCGAAGTCACGACGCCCGCCCAAGCGAGCACTGTCGGCGAAGCGGAAGCGGACAGCGGGTGACGACGGTCCAGAGCCGGATCGGGATCATCTTCGCGCTGTTCGTGGCGCTACTGGCGTTCGCGGCGCTGCGCACGTTCTACCTGGGCACGCTGCACAGCGGTGCCCTGCGCCAGGCGGCGCTCAACCAGCAGCTCACCGTCGAAGCCGTGCCCGCCCAGCGCGGCACGATCACCGACCGCAACGGCGTCGATCTGGCGGTGTCCGAGCCCGCACAGGAAATCTCGGCGACCCCCTACCTGATCAAGGACCCGCTCGCGTCCTCGCGCCAGCTGGCCCCGCTGCTCGGCCAGTCGCAGGCACAACTGCTGAGCGAGCTCAGCCAGCGCACGGGCTTCGTGTACCTCGCGCGACGCCTGCCCGATCGGCAGGCCCGCGCCGTGATGGGATTGCACATCGAAGGCATCTCGGCCAGCCCGACGATGCGCCGCGTCTACCCGCGCGGCGCGCTGGCGGCTCAGGCGCTCGGTTTCGTCGGCACCGAAGGCAAGGGCCTGTCCGGGCTCGAATACTCGCAAAACGCGCTGCTCGAAGGCCAATCGGGCCAGCGACGCGTGGTCAGCGACGCCCGCGGCCAGCCGGTGTCGATCAGCAACGTGCGACCGGAGCGGCCGGGCAAGACGTTGACGCTGACGCTCGACGCGAACATCCAGCAGCGCGCCGAAGACGTGCTGGACGCGGTCGGACGCGTGTTCAGCCCGAAAGACGCCACCGCGATCGTGATGAACCCGCAGACCGGCGCTCTGCTGGCGGTCGCGAGCTGGCCCCAGGTCAACGCCAACGACCCCGGCGCCTCACCGGCGAGCGCGCTCGAGGACAGGGCGGTCTCGTTCAACTACGAACCGGGCTCGACCTTCAAGGTGGTGGCGGTGTCCGGCGCGCTGGAAGCCGGGCTGATCACGCCCAACACGCCGTTCGACATCCCCGACCAGATCCAGGTCGCCAACCGCACGATCCACGACGCCGAGGAACACGGCGAAGAGACGCTCACGACCGCGGAAATCCTGGCGCAGTCGAGCAACGTCGGCGCCATCAAGATCGGCGCGCTCGAGGGTGCGCCCCGCTTCAACAGCTGGGTGCACCGTTACGGCTTCGGGGCGCGCACCGGCGTGGAACTGCCGGGCGAGGAAACCGGATTCGCGCTGCCGCTGAGCGAATACTCGGGCTCCTCGATGGGAAACCTGCCGATCGGCCAGGGCGAGCTCGTCACGCCGATGCAGATGGTCAGCGCCTACGCCGCGATCGCCAACGGCGGCATCTGGCGTCCGCCGCACCTGATCGACGCGATCGACGGCCGCGCCCGGCCCGAGCCGGCCGGCCGCCGCGTCATCTCCTCGACCACCGCGGCCGAGCTGCGCCAGATGCTCGAGGGCGTGCTCGGTCCCGACGGCACCGCCAGCGAGGTCTCGATTCCCGGCTACCAGCTCGCCGGCAAGACCGGAACGGCCAGCAAGATCGACCCCACGACCGGCGAATACTCGGAAACCGCCTACGTCGCCTCGTTCATCGGCTTCGCTCCCGCGCTCGACCCCAAGCTGCTGTGCGCGGTGATCGTCGACGAACCGCAGAACGGCTCGATCTACGGCGGCACCGTCGCCGCGCCCGCGTTCGGGCAGATCATGAGCTTCGCCCTGCCCTATCTGCGGATCCCGTCCTCGGGATAGGCGGCCGCTCGAGCTGCCGGGCATCAGGGCAAAGCTGCCGGGCATCAGGGCAAAGCTGAAACCGGAGCGCGCGCGCGTGCGCGCGCGTGGGTCGGCGTTCGCGCATCGGGCGCGCCGGCGTTCGCGCATCGGCCGCGCGGCTCCAGCGGGGCCGGAAACTAGACTTCGGTCGTGTCGTGGCGGAGACCTGAGAGATGAGGCTCGCAGAGCTGGTTGCCGGCCTGCGGATGCTCAGCGGCGTGGATGCGGCGGCCGCAGACGCCGAGATCACGGGCCTTGCCTACGACAGCCGCGAGGTGACGCGGGGAACGTTGTTCTTCTGCGTCCCCGGCGAGCACAGCGACGGCCACAGCTTCGCCGCCCAAGCGGTCCGCGCCGGCGCGCCCGCGCTGATCGTCGAGCGCCCGCTCTCGCTCGGCGTGCCGGAAGTCGTCGTGCCCTCGACGCGCGCCGCGATGGGCCCGGTGGCCGCGCGCTTCAACGGAGATCCCACGAGCCGCCTGCAGGTCGTCGGCGTGACGGGCACGAACGGCAAGACGACCACGGCGTTTCTCGTGCGCGCGCTGCTGCAGGCGAGCGCCCGCGGCTCGGCAGCGCAGGGCGATCGGGCCACCGGGGAGAGCGATCACTCGCGCACGGGCGGCGGCGAGGCCGCACAACCGAGTGGCGGGCTGGAAGGGGTGAAGACCGGACTGCTGGGCACCGTCACGTCGATCATCGGCGGCACCGAGCGCGCGGTGCAGCGCACCACCCCCGAGGCGGTCGACCTGCAGGCGCTGTTTCGCGAGATGCTCGACGCCGGCGACGGAGCCTGCGCGATGGAGGTGTCCTCGCATGCGCTCGCGATGGGGCGCACAACCGGAATCAGGTTCGCCGCAGGCGTGTTCACCAACCTGACTCAGGACCACCTGGACTATCACGCGACGATGGAGGACTACTACCGAGCCAAGCGCCGGCTGTTCCTGCCGGACGACGGCACGGCGCCGGGCGTGTGCGTGATCAACATCGGTAATGCCTGGGGCAGGCGGCTGGCACAAGAGCTCGGGGACGACACGATCACCTTCGCCGTCGAGGATCAAGCCGCCGACTACCGCGCCACGGATGTCCGCTGCGACGCCGCCGGCTGCCGGTTCGCGCTGCACGTGCCCGCCGGCGGCGGGCTGGCGGGTGGTCGCGAGGTGGCGCTGCCCATGCGGGGTCGCTTCAACGTCGAGAACGCGCTCGGTGCGCTCGCGGCGGCCCACGCGCTCGGGCACGAGCTGGGTTCGTTGGTCGCGGCGCTCGAACGCGGCGTGCGCGTGCCCGGTCGCTTCGAGCCGGTCGACGAGGGTCAGGACTTCAGCGTGCTGGTCGACTACGCCCACACACCTGACTCGCTCGAGAACGTGCTGCGCGCCGCGCGCGAGCTCGCCCACGCCGACCCGCGAGCCAGCGCCGCA
The DNA here is from genome assembly GCA_035507415.1 of Solirubrobacteraceae bacterium. GTDB lineage: Bacteria > Actinomycetota > Thermoleophilia > Solirubrobacterales > Solirubrobacteraceae > Palsa-744. Next base: position 121,477 of record DATJOF010000027.1, on the reverse strand, counting down.
TCGGGGCCGGCCGGCGATGGACCAGGCGAGGCGGCGGGTGCGCGACGACCGCGGCACGACGGCGAGCAGTCGCGGCCGACCGGCGCCGGCGGCCGGGTGATCAGCGTGTTCGGTGCCGGTGGGGACCGCGATCGCGGCAAGCGCCCGCAGATGGGCGAGATCTCGGCGCGGCTGGCCGACCTCACGATCGTGACCTCCGACAATCCCCGCTCCGAGCAGCCGCACGAGATCGTCGCGCAGATCGTCGCCGGTGTCGCGCCGGCCGATGCGCCCTCGGTGCAGATCGAGGTCGATCGCCGCGCCGCGATCGATCGCGCGATCGCGCTGGCCGAGCGCCACGACATCGTCGTGATCGCCGGCAAGGGCCACGAGCAGGGACAGGAGCTCGCCGGCGGCGCGAAGATCCCCTTCGACGATGTCGAGGTCGCGCGCGCGGCTCTGCGCCGCCGGATCGGCGCGCCGACGCGCGAGGCGGGGCGCGCGATCGCGCACGCGGGCGGCGGGACCGCCAGATGAGGGACTGGGACGCCGAGCGCCTGGCGCGCGCGGCGGGCGCCGAGCTGATCTCGGAGGGCGCGATGGGCGCCGAGCCGATCTCGGAGCGCGCGGCGGGCGCCGAGCTGATCTCGGAGCGCGCGATGAGCGCCGAGCCGGGCGCTGCGCCCGGGCCCGTTGGCGTGAGCATCGACTCGCGCACGCTCGCGCCGGGCGAGCTGTTCGTCGGGCTCGGCGGTGCACGCTCGGACGGAGGCCGGTTCGCGGCACAGGCGCTCGCCGCGGGGGCCTGGGGCGTGCTGGTCGCACCCGAGCACGCGCGGGCGGCAGCCGCGGCCACGCAATCGCCCGAGCGCGCGGCGCAGCGAGCGATCCTGGCGCACCGCGATCCGCTCGCCGGCCTGCAGCAGCTCGCGCACAGCTGGCTCGCCGAGCTGCGCCGCGCGGGCGCGCGCGCGGTGGCGATCACCGGCTCGACCGGCAAGACCTCGACCAAGGACATCCTCGCCGCGCTGCTGGCGGGCAGCCTGCGTGTGGCCCGCAGCCCGGAGAACCTCAACACCGAGATCGGCCTGCCGCTGGCGATCCTCGCTGCACCGTCGGGGACGGAAGCGCTCGTGCTGGAGCTGGCGATGCGCGGACCCGGACAGATCGCGGCGCTCACGCAGATCGCCGAGCCCGAGGTGGGCGTCGTCCTCAACGTCGGGCCCGTTCATCTCGAGCTGCTCGGTTCGCTCGAGGCGGTCGCGGCGGCCAAGGCGGAGCTGATCGCCGGCCTGGCGCCCGGCGCGAGCGTGGTGCTGCCGGCCGATGAGCCACTGCTCGATCCCCATCGCCGCGACGATCTGGTGACGATCACGTTCGGTCCCCGCGGAGAGGTGCGGCTCGTCGACACCGACGGCGATGGCGGCGTTGTGATCGAAGACCGCCCGCTCGCCGGCCGTTCGCAGGATCGCGCATCCAGCGGGCGCGAGCGGGCCCGGATGGAGCTGCGGCCGTCCTTCCGGCAGGCACACAACCTCAGCAACCTGCTGGCGGCGGTGGCGGCGGCACGCGCGCTCGGGCTGACGCCCTCGGGGGAGCTCGACGTGCGCTTCTCGGGCCTGCGCGGCGAGCACGTGCGGCTCCCCGGGGAGATCGTGCTGATCGACGACTGCTACAACGCCAACCCGATGTCCATGCGCGCGGCGATCGACGACCTCATCGCGAGCGCGCAGGGCCGGCGCGTGGCGGTGCTCGGCGACATGCTCGAGCTGGGCCCCGAAGGCCCCGAGCTGCACCGCCAGATCGGCGCCTACGCGGCCGAGCGCGGGGTGGACGTGCTCGTCACGGTCGGCCCGCTGGCCGCGCAGATGGGCGATGTCTTCGACGGCGAACAGCGTGCAGCGCCCGACGCACAGCGCGCCGCCGAGCTGGTCGCGCAGCTGCTGCTGGCAGGGGACACCGTGCTCGTCAAGGGCTCGCGCGGCGTCGGCCTGGAGCGCGTCGCGCAGACGCTCGCACGTACCCCGGAGCACGCGCGGGCTGGCGGGGGCTGAATGGGCCGGATCCTGATCGGCGGCACCGCCGCGCTGCTCATCTGCATCTTCCTGAGCCCCAAGTTCATCGAGTTCCTGCGCCGCCGCGAGTTCGGCCAGCAGATTCGCGAGGACGGGCCTCAGGGCCACCTGGTGAAGGCCGGTACGCCGACGATGGGCGGCGTGATCCTGTTCATCGCGGTGTCGGTGCCGTTCCTGATTCTGACCGACTTCGAATGGCGCTCGGTGGGCGTGTTCGCCACGGCGATCGCCTGCGCCCTGCTGGGCTTCGCGGATGACTACACGAAGCTGGCGAAACGGCGCTCGCTCGGCCTGCGTGCCCGCACCAAGCTCGCGGTCACGATCGCGATCTCCCTGGGGCTGTGGTTCATCGCCAGCCACGAGGCCCATCTCGCCAGCACGCTGCGCCTGCGCGTCGTCGACTACTCGATCGACCTCGGGCCGTTCTACCCCGTGCTGATCTATCTGGTGCTCGCGGGAACGACCAGCGCGGTCAACCTGACCGACGGCCTCGACGGCCTGGCCGCCGGCTGCGCGGCGATCGTGCTGCTGGCCTACATCGCGATCGCGTTCGTGACGGAAGACTTCGATCTGGCGATGCTCGCCGGCTGCCTGGTGGGAGCGTGCATCGGCTTCCTGTGGTTCAACGCGTTTCCCGCGACGATCTTCATGGGCGACACCGGCTCGCTCGGGCTCGGCGGCGCGATCGCGGGGCTCGCGGTGATGACCCACACCGAGGTGCTGCTGATCCTGCTCGGCGGGATCTTCGTGATGGAGGCGCTGTCGGTCGTGATCCAGGTGATCTCGTTCCAGACCACGCGCCGGCGCCTGTTCCTGATGGCTCCGATCCATCACCACTTCGAGCTCAAGGGCTGGTCGGAGACGAAGATCATCCTGCGCTTCTGGATCGTCGCCGCGATCTTCTGCGCGATCGGCTTCACCATCTACCACCAGAGCATTCGTTAGGTGAAGCGATGAGCATGCGCCGGCCGGCGTGATCACTCCAGGAGGCGCCGCCAAGTGAAAGCGAGCACCCGGTGAAGCCGCGCCCGCCGCTGCCCGCGGGCCCCTATCTGATCGTGGGCCTGGCGCGCTCGGGCATCGCCGCCGCGCTGGCGCTGCGCGCGCGCGGCGAGACGGTGATCGGCGTGGACGCCGGCGCTCCGGCCGACTTGCAGGCGCTGGCCGACGCGGGGGTCGAGCTGCACCTGGGCGAGGACGGGATCGCGCTGCTGGATCGGGTGGGGACGATCGTCAAGAGCCCAGGCGTGCCCGCGCAGGCGCCCGTGATCGCGCGCGCGCGCGCGCGTGGGCTGCCCGTGCTGGGCGAGCTCGAGCTGGGCTGGCGGCTGCTTGAGAACGAACTGATCGCCGTCACCGGCACCAACGGCAAGACCACCACCGTCGAGCTGATCGGCCACATCTACCGCACGGCCGGGCTGCCCGTGGCCGTGGCCGGCAACGTCGGCGCGGCGCTGAGCGGGCTCGTGGGCGAGGTGGACGGCGACGTCTCGATCGTCTGTGAGGCATCGTCGTTCCAGCTCGAGGACGCGATCGATTTCGCGCCCGAGGCGGCGGTGCTGCTGAACATCGCTCCCGACCATCTCGACCGGCACGGCACGTTCGAGGCCTATCGGGACGCGAAGCTCCAGATCTTCGCGCGCCAGCAAGACGGTGACATCGCGGTCGTGCCGGTGGGTTTCGAGATTCCGGCGCGGACGCGGGGAGCCGGGCGGTTGGTGAGCTTTGGTGGGGAGCTTCCCGACGGGGGCGGTGGGGCAGGCGCGGCGTCCGTCACGCTGGATCAGCGCGCCGCGGCCGAGGATGCCGGCGTTGTGGTGGAGGGCGCGGGGCTCGGGGCGGATCGCGGCTCGACGATCTGCTGGCAGGGCAGGCCGTTCTTGAACACGTCCGAACTGAGACTGCGCGGCAAGCACAACGTTCAGAACGCGATGGCCGCTGCGGCGGTTTGCCTGGCCCGCGGACTGGAACCCGAGGCGGTGCGCGAGGGTCTGCGCACGTTCGCCGGCGTTGCGCACCGCCTCGAGGAGGTCGCGCACCGGCACGGGGTCCTGTACGTGAACGACTCCAAGGCCACGAACGTGGCGAGCACGCTGGTGGCGCTCGAGGCCTTTCCCGGAGCGCCCGTGCACCTGATCCTCGGCGGCCAGGGCAAGGGACAGGATTTCTCAGCCCTGCAGGGGCCTGTGGGCGCGAGCTGTCGCGCCGTCTACCTGATCGGCGAAGACGCCGGTCTGATCGCCGGCGCCCTCGACAGGGCCGGCATAACGGTGCACGAATGCGGACAGCTCGAGCGGGCGCTGGCTGCCGCCGCAGGCGCGGCGGCGCCCGGAGACGTGGTCCTGCTGTCGCCGGCCTGCGCCAGCTTCGATCAGTTCGCGGACTTCGAAGCCCGCGGCGAGCGCTTCCGCGAGTTGGTGATCGCGCTGGGATAAGGCTCGGCGCCGGGCGGGATCGCGAGGGACTCGGGGACGAGGGTCTGAAGCGGGTGAGCGGTGCGCGGAGCTGACGGCGACGCAATGAAGGCATCCGGCGGCAGACGTCGAAGTTGGCACGGATGCCTGCATCCGCAGCACGGCGCACGTTGCCGGCGCCGTTCGCTGCCCGCCGCGCGAAGAGCGCCGGCCGTCGCCCGACGCGCGCGCCGGCCGCGCGACACTCGCTCGAGCACCGCATCCTGATCACAGCGACGATGTGCCTGCTGGCGTTCGGCGCGGTGATGGTCTACAGCGCCACCTCGGCGACGGCGCTGCTCTCCGGCGAAGGCGACGGCGCCTCCGACCTGATCAGGTTCCTGGCGTTCGCCGCGATCGGCCTGGTGCTGATGCGCGTGCTGGCGCGCGACGGCGTGGCCAGAGTGCAGGGGATCGTGGGACCGCTGCTGGGCGTGTCGTTCGCGCTGGTGCTGGCGGTGCACATCCCCCACGTCGGCGTCGCGGTCAACGGGGCGCGGCGCTGGATCGGGCCAGGCTCGCTGCAGTTCCAGCCCTCGGAGCTGCTGAAGCTCGCGCTCGTGCTGTACGCGGCGACGCTGCTGGCGCGCCGACCCAAGCGCGTAAACGACCTGCGCGCGCTTGCCCGGCCGCTGCTGACCGTGGTGGGCTGCGCGTGCCTGCTGGTGGCGACGGAGCCCGATCTCGGCACGGCGATGACGATCGCGTTCACGACCGCGGCACTGCTGGTGGCGGCGGGCATCCCGGGGCGCAACCTCGCGATCATCGCCGGGGTCGTCTGCGCGATGGTGCTGCTCTTCGCGGTGGTCCAACCGTACGAGCGGGCACGCCTGACCTCGTTCATCGACCCGTGGGCGCACGCCTCGACGAGCGGCTTTCAGGCGGTCCAGGGCCAGATCGCGATCGGCTCGGGCGGCCTGTTCGGGGTCGGGCCCGGCCAGTCCGTGCAGAAGATCTTCTACCTGCCCGAGGCCTCGACCGACTTCATCCTGGCGGTGATCGCCGAGGAGCTCGGGGTCGTCGGCGTGCTCGGGCTGCTGTTCCTCTACGGGCTGATCGCTTACGCCGGTCTGCGTGCGGCGCGATCGGCGCGCAGCCTGCACAGCGCGCTGATCGCCGTCGGCGTGACCTCGCTGATCGTCTCGCAGGCGGTGCTGAACGCGTTCGCAGTGCTCGGACTCGCGCCGCTGACCGGCGTGCCGCTGCCGCTCGTCTCCTACGGCTCGAGCAGCATGGTGATGACGCTCGCCGCGATGGGTCTGCTGCTGAACGTCGCCGCCGGTGGAACGGCGCACGTGCGGGCGGTTGGGTCGGGCTCGGCCCGGCGCGAGCGCAACGAGGCGGCGCGCCGCGCGCGAAAAGCGGCAGGATTGAGCAATGAGCGCGAGCAGGATCGTGATCGCGACGGGAGGCACGGCAGGGCACGTGGCTCCCGCGCTGGCGGTGGCCGACGCGCTGCGAGCTGACGGCGCCGAGGTCACGTTCATCGGCGGCGACCGCGCGGAGCGCGAGCTGGTGCCGCGCGCCGGCTATCCGCTGCGCGAGCTCTCGGTCGAAGGTCTCAGCCGCAGCAACCCGTTGCGCGCCGCGCGCGCGCTCGGACGCGCCGCGCTCGCGCTGCCCCGCGCGATCGGCCTGCTGCGCGAGCTGCGCCCCGACGCGGTGCTCGGCGGAGGCGGCTACGTGGCGGGTCCGGTCGGGCTGGCCGCGCTGGGACTGCGCATCCCGCTGGTGCTGAGCGAGGCCGACAGTCATCTGGGTGTCACCAACCGGCTGCTGGCGCCCGCCGCGCGCCGCGTGTGCCTGGCGTTCCCGCTGGCCGATCGCGACGGCGCGCGCTACCGCGTCACCGGGCGGCCGGTCCGGCCCGCGGACACGGACCGGGCGAGCGCGCGCGCGCATTTCGGGATCGCCCCGGAGCAGACGTGCGTGCTCGTGTTCGGCGGATCGCTGGGCGCGCGTTCGATCAACCTGGCGGCGCTCGACGGGTTGGCCGAGCTGGTGCGGGCGGGCGCGCCTGCCGGCGCGGGCGTGCGTGTCGGGCCAGCCGCAGGCGCGGGCGCGGAAGACGCGCCGCCGACGCCGCCGGGCGAGGGCGCCGTGCGGGTGCTGCACATCGCCGGACGCCGCGACCACGCGGAGCTGTCCGCGCGTGCGCTCCCTGCCGGGTATGACCTGCGCGAGTACCTCGAGCTCGAGCAGTTCGCGCAGGCGCTGGCGGCCGCCGACCTCGTGGTCGCGCGCTCCGGCGGCTCGGTGTTCGAGATCGCGGCCTGTGGGCTGCCGGCGATCCTGATCCCCTACCCGCATGCCAGCGCCGACCATCAGAGCGCCAACGCGCGCTGGATGGCCGACGCCGGCGCCGCGGTGGTGATCCCCGACGGCGAGCTGAGCGCGGAGCGGCTGACAGGCGAGGTCGCCGAGCTGCTGGCCGACCGGCCGCGACGCGCGGCGATGGCGCGCGCGTCGAGCGCGCTGGCCCGGCCCGAGGCGGCGCGCGAGGTCGCCGGCGAGCTGCTGCGGGCGGCCGGGGCATGAGCACAGCGCAGCCAGGAGGCATCGCGGCGGAGCGCACGGCGCCGGCGGCCGAGCGTGCCGCGCCGGCGCGCCCGTGGAGCGGACGGACGATCCACTTCGTGGGCGTGGCGGGCGCGGGGATGAGCGGCTACGCGCGGGCCGCCGCGGCGCTCGGAGCGCAGGTCAGCGGCTCGGATCGCCGCGCGTCGCCCTACTCGGAGCGGCTCGCCACCGACGGCGTGCTGCAGGCGAGGATCGGCGAGCACGACGCCGCCAACCTGCCGGCCGGCGAGAACGTCGAGCTGGTCTACTCGAGCGCGGTCCCCGAGGACAACCCCGAGCGCGCGGCGGCACGCGCGCGCGGCCTGCCCGAGCGCTCGCGCGCGCAGCTGCTGGCCGAGCTCACCGGGCTGCGGCGCACGATCGCGGTGGCGGGCACGCACGGCAAGACCACCACGGCCTCGATGCTCGTGTACGCGCTGTGCGGCGCGGGCACCCACCCCGACTGGCTGATCGGCGGGGCCGTCGGCCCAGGGCTGGCGAACGCGCACTGGAGCGGCGAGGGCGACTGGCTGGTGGTCGAGGCCGACGAGTCGGACCGCTCGATGCTCGAGCTGAGCTTCGAGATCGCCGTGCTCACCAACGTCGAGCTCGACCACCACGCGACGTTCGGAACGCTTGCGCAGGTGCGCGAGGCGTTTCGGCAGCTGCTCGCGCGCGCGGGCCGCGCGATCGTCGTGTGGGAGCGCCCGGAGCTGCTGGAGCTGGCGCCGGGCGCGGCGGAGCTGGTGGCCTACGGGACGCCCGAGCCAAAGCGCGTGACCGTCGATCGAGCGGGTCGGTCGGGGATCGACGGTGGGGGTGATGCGGGAGCGGGCGGCGTGGCCGAAGTGAGTCGTTCGGGCGACGAGGGCGCCGGCGCGGACGGGCCTCGGATCGAGCAGCGCTTCGACTGGCATGGACATGAGGTGCGACTTGCCGTGCCGGGAGAGCACAACGCGCTCAACGCGCGCGCGGCGCTGGAGGCCGCGATGCTTGCGGGCGCCGCTGCCGAGGGGGCGATCGCCGGACTGGCGCGCTTTCGCGGGGCGGAGCGGCGCTTTCAGCCGCTGGGCACGAGCGCGAGCGGAGCGCGGGTGTACGACGACTACGCGCATCACCCGAGCGAGGTGGCGGCGACGCTGACGGCGGCCCGTACGCTCGCGCCGAAGCGGCTGGTCGCGGTCTTTCAGCCGCACCTGTACTCGCGCACGCGCATGTTCGCGCGCGAGCTGGGCGCCGCGCTGATCGACAATGCCGACGTGGCCGTGGTGCTCGACGTGTATCCGGCGCGCGAGCGCGGGCGGGAGCATCCGGGCGTCAGCGGCCTGCTGGTGGCCGAAGCGGCCGCCGAGGCCGGCGCCGGGCGAGCCGTCTACTGGCTGCCGACGTTCGCCGACGCCGAGCCCGCCGTGCGCGCGCTGCTGCGGCAGGGCGATCTCTGTGTCGTGATGGGCGCCGGCGACGTCGACGAGCTGGCGCGCGCACTGGTGCGAGCGTGAGCATCAGCTACGCGGGCACTCCGGCGGGCGTGCGCGGCGAGATCCTGCTCGCGAACATGACCACCGTGAGGACCGGCGGTCCGGCCGAATGGTTCGCGCGCGCCGGCAGCGAGGCCGAGCTGCTCGAGCTGCTGCGCTGGGCGCAGGCCAAGCGCCTGCCGCTTTCCGTGCTCGGCTCGGGCTCGAACCTGCTCGTGGCGGACACGGGCGTGCGCGGTCTGGTGATCAAGCTCAACCGCGGGCTCGCCGAGATCGCCGTCGAGGACACGCGGATCCTGTGCGGAGGCGGCGCGCGCCTGCCGGCGGTCGCGGCGCGCTCGGCGCGAGTCGGCCTGTCCGGGATCGAGTTCGGCGTGAACATCCCGGGCACCGTCGGCGGAGCGGTCAGGATGAACGCGAACGCATACGGGGGAGAGCTCCAGCGGTCGCTCGCCTGGGTCGAGATCGCGACCGTCGCGGGCGTCGAGCGCCGCGGTCCGGGCGAGCTGGGCCTGGCCTATCGCAGCTCGAACCTGCGCGAGGGCGAAATCGTCACGCGTGCGGAGCTGGCGCTCGATCGGTCCGACCCCGAGACGGTGAAACAGACGCTCGCGCAGATGCGCGCGCGTCGCCACGAGGCCCAGCCGCAGGGCATCAAGACGTTCGGCTCGACCTTCAAGAACTCGGACGATCCCCGGGCGCAGGGCCGCACCGCCGGCCAGCTGCTGGCCGAGGCCGGTTGCAACGGGGTGCGCGTGGGTGGCGCCCGTCTGGCGCTCAAGCACGCGAACTTCGTGGAGAACGTCGGTGGCGCCACCACAGCAGACGTGATGGCGGTGATGGCCGAAGGACGGCGGCGCGTGCTCGAGCGCTTCGGGGTCGCGCTCGAGCCCGAGGTCCATACGCTGGGAGACGTGCGCTTTCCGTGGAAGCGCTAGCGCGCGCATGAGCGGGCTCGACCTCTGCCGCGGCACCGGGCTGCGCTGGGATCGGATGCGCCACGCGGGGACGTGGCGCCGGCGCCCGGGGCCTGCGAAGCGACGAGCTTGTGGGACGTTCGTGGGAAGCCCCGCGAAAAACCCAATGGCGATGCGGGTTTACGGACGGGCCCGCGACTGATCTAGACGGGGAACACTGCCGCCGGCGAGCGCCTCGACGGTCGCCTCGATCAGATCGGTGCGCGTTGCCTCCAGCCGTCGGTGATCACCGCAGGCGAGCGTGTTGGAGCTCGCGCAGGCGACCTCGTAGGAGCGTCTGGCGGTCGAATTCACCTGTACCTTCGCCCTCATCCTCGCTCCCGGTTCCCTCACGTTTCCCTCTCACAGTCCCTCTCGGTGTCCCGCGGCCGGGGCGCAGTTCACCGCCACCAATCCGTGTCCCCCACGGTGGCGCCGCGGTCCCCAAGCTCACTCCCCAGCTTCTGTGGGAAGAATGAGAACATATCCCGCAAACTTTGTCAAGGGCCTGTCAAGAAACCCTGAAAACAGGGGTTCTGGGGCGCGAGTGACCCCCGTCTAGATCATACGGAGGCCGCGAATTTAACCCATTTGCAAGAGGCTCTGCTCGACGTCTTCGGGAGCGCAGAGGAGGGTGTGCTGGCCGCGTTCGACGAGTGTGTCACACGGCTCGCGCAGGTGATCGCCGACGCGGCGAGGTCGCGGCGCGGCTGGCGCGAACGCGTGCGCGCGAGCCTGATCGCCTCACTGGAGCTCCTCGACTCCGAGCCGGCGTGGGCGCGCTTCTTGATCCTGGAGCCGCCGCTGGCGACGGTGGCGGTTGCCGAGCGTCGGCAGCGGGCTTTGACCGCGCTGGCGGGGGCGCTCGCCCGCGAGATTCAGTCTGACGCTGCGGCGCAGCAGGCGGTCCGGCCGCGCGGATTCAGCCCGTCGCCGGGGGTCGTGGCCGAGCTGGTGGTCGGTGGGGTGGTCTCGGGTGTGCGCGCGCGGCTGCTCGATCAGCCCCGGCATTCGCTGGCGGCGCTGGCGCCGTCGCTGATGTCGTTCATCTCGACGTCGTACGCGGCGGGCGACGCCCCGGCACAGCCCGGGCAACCTGTGCGCGCGACGTACCGCACGACGCGGGTGCTGTGCGCGATTGCGGAGGCCCCGCGGTCGAACAATCGCGAGATCGCGGAGGCAGCCGGGCTGCGGGACGAGGGGCAGACCTCGAAGCTGCTGAGCCGGCTCGAGCAGCGGGGTCTGATCGAGAACGTCGGGCTTGGGGCGGCCTATGGCGAACCGAACGAATGGCTGCTGACGGGTGTGGGCCGGCGCACGTTGGAAAACGCGGCGCCGCGTTCGCCCGCTGAGAGCGCCCCCGGACGGGACAGGACGGCGCGGGGTATGGCGGTCAGGGGCGTCGCGTGAGAGCGACTCTGGAGAGCTTCTCGGCGGGGCGTCGCGCGACGCGCGTGACGCACGCCGTTGAGGGCAGGTGGATTACCCGCGGGTGCTCGCCAGGGGCACGTCCGCGATTCATCGCCTGCGGTTGCAGACGACCAGCGGCAGGTGCTCGCCAAGGCGGGAGCCGCTGCCGGTGGTCGACATCACCGAGAGGAAAAGGAGTAGTGGAACAGTGAGACGTGTAAGGATACTGGGGCTTTGCCTCGCGGCTGTATTCGCGATGACGGCAACGACTTTGGTCGTCGCGTCGCCGGCGTTTGCCAAGTGCGACGAAGAATGCCAAGCGCAGAAAAAATACGAAAAGGAACTGAAAAGCTACGAAAAGGAACGCGCCGCGGCAAACAAGAAGGAAGAAAAGTTGCACCCATGGGAAAAATACTTCGGCAACTGTCCTCTCCTCCCCTCCGTGGAAGGACAGGAAGGGTGCATTTACGGAGAAGCGGGCTCGGAATCGTACTTCCAGGCCGGTAAGGCGACCGTCTATTTCAAGAAGCCGGTCATCCTGCAGGGCGGCACCGCTAACGGGGAAGCGTGCGAAGCAGAATACGGCGAACCGGAATGCAAAACTATGGTCCCTGCCGTTAATGGTAAGACCATTGTGCCGCAGGCGGAGCCGGGGCCGACCCTGACCGAAGGCATTGACGCAGAACTGCTGCCCGCAGCCGAAAAGGCACGGTACGAAGCATATTTGGCCGCCGGCAAGTCGACGAAGACGACTGAGACAGTCGAACTCGCAACGCCAACGAGCCACGTCGTTATCGGGCCGGCGGGCGAGCGATCGGAAACTGGGGATGCGTTCGTGTTCCCGATCATGATCCATATCAGCAACCCGTTCCTGGGTAAGAATTGCTACGACGGCTCCACGGCGAGTCCGATCGTCGTTCCGTTTACGAGCGGTGAAACAAGTCCGGAACCGCCGAACACACCGATTCATGGCTCTGCGGGTCGCCTGACATCCTGGGGTCGCGGTTACGTCGTCGAAGTTCAGCACGCGGTATTGGTCAACAACAGTTATGCGGCGCCTGGGGTGCAGGGCTGTGGCGTTGAAGGACAGGCTGATGCGGCAGTCAACGCGGGCCTGGGGTTGCCCTCCCCGGCCGGCAGCAACACGACAGAGCTGGTCGGCAACTTCCAGCTCGGAGGCCTGGCCCTCGAAGAAGTGTTTTTGGAACCCGTGCCGCGTATGCACTACTACTACCCGCCGTTCCGTCCGCCGACAGAACCGTAGGCTGGAATTGCGACAGGGTTACTAAGGAAGGGCTTGGGCCCGTCGTGATCGGCGACGGGCCCAGTCCGCTCGCGAAAGAAAGAGGGAGAACGAGATGAAACTGAAATGTTTGGGCTTGGTGACGACCGCAGCCATCGTAGCAAGCGCTTTCGTCGCGAGCGCGGCGTGGGCGGAAGCGCCGGAAATCGGGCGCTGCGTGTCACATTCAGGCGGTACATATACGAACAACGTCTGCACGAAGGCAGCGAAAGGGAAAAAGGTGGGCAGTTTCGAATGGGAGCCTGGCGCGTCAAAGAAGAAGTTCACCGGGGTGGGGGGGGTTGGGACGCTTGAAACTGTCAATCGCGCGATCGTGACATGCAAAGCCGAGAAATCGGCCGGCGAACTCACGTCCAGCAAAACGGTCGGCAACGTCAATGTCACGTTCACGGGGTGCGAATCGGCTGGCTACAAATGCATCAGCACTGGTGCCAAAGAAGGCGAAATCGCGACGAACCTGCTGGCGGGCACGGTCGTGTGGGAAAAGTATGCCAAGAAGGTCGCGATCGATCTGGTGCCGCAGAGCACGGAACTGTTCGTCGAATTCCAGTGTGGTCCCGCGAACGCGAAAGTTAAGGGCTCGGTGCTCGCGCCGCTGCCGGTGAACAAAGCACAGACGACGTTCGAAGAGAAGTTCAGCGCCAAGTACGGCAAGCAGAAACCAGAATACTATTACACCTCGAAAACCGAAAAGGTAAAGGACGTGCTGCTCGCCAAACTCGGAGGACCCGCGGCCGAATTCGAACAGTCCGGCCAGACGATCAACAACAGCCAGACCGACGAAGAAGCGCTGGAGATCAACACAAAGGCGTAGTTGCAGCACGGTCCGCGTGGAGCGGATAGGTGGAAGGCGGTGATCGGCTGCAGTGGGGCGTGCGCGGCTGCTAAGGCCGTGTATGCCCTGCAGCCTGCTCGAGCGACCCAGCGGGATGGCGCGTCATGCATATGGACATTGAAACGAAGAGGATGAAGCGTGACTGCGGGACGCTGCTTTGCATGGTCGTGGGCTGTCTGCTGATCTGTGCGTGCCCGGCGGAGGCGTTGGAGCAGCGCGGGCATGTGCTCGGGTTCTCGTTCGGGGGCGAGGGCGAAGGCGATGGCCAGTTTCGCTTGGAAGGCGCATCGTTGAAGGTGAGCGAAGCTGCCGGGATCGCCGTGAGCGAAGCGACGGGCGACGTGTACGTGGTCGATCGGGGTAACGATCGGGTCGAGCAGTTCAGGCCGTGGCTGGGTGCCGGGGGCGAACTGGTCGGGGAGGAATTCGTCGCTGCGTGGGGGTGGGGCGTGAGCGACGGCAAAGCGGAATACGAGGTTTGCACTAGCGCCTGCCGGGCGGGAGTGGCGGGCAACGGCAAGGGCCAGTTCAAGGAAGCGGGGCCGGTCGCGGTGGATAACACGCCAGGGGGCGCAGAAGCGGTCTTCGTGGGCGCGGACGCCTCGGCGAAACGGCCCGACGTCCAGCGGTTTCCCGCCGATGGGGAAAAGGCGCTGGGGAGGGTGCCGGTCGAAGAAGAAGGCGCGCTCGATGGCGTCGCGACGGATCGGCAAGGGCGGGTGTGGGTCTATCGCGGTGAAGAAGAAGGCACGGGCGTGATCGAAGGCTTCAGTGACGCGAGCCCGCCGGTGCTGGTGGAACCGGTGTTGTACTCGGCGATCGCGTGCGCGAAACCGGGGTTCGGCGTCGATGCGCTGGGGGAAGACTTCTATCTCGATCGCGAACTGTTGACCGGCGAAGAAGAATGTCCGGCGGCCGTCGAACTGGAAAAGGCCGAAGAAAAGGAACCGGCCGAAGGCGTCTATGCGCGGCCCGTGGTCACGGCCGAGGTGAACGCCGCGGAACTGCTGGCCGGCGTCAGCAACCCGCTGACCGGCGGGCTGGACTGGCGGGACACGAGCGCGGTCGCGGTCGACCAGGCCAGCGGCGAAGCCACGCCGCTGGGCGAAGCAGCGAACGGCGACGTGTACGTCGAGAACGGCGGGTCGATCGCGGTGTTCGACCGCCACGGCGCGTTAGTGCAGACACTGGGCGCGGGCGTCCTCGAAGGGGGTATGGGGATCGCGGTCGATTCCAACACGGGAGACGTGTTCGTGGTGGACGCCGGCGCGGACGAGGTCAGGGTGTTCGAGCCTGAACCGGCGTCCAAGCCGGTGGTGGAAGACCTGTCTGCGCGGAACGTCACGCCCGGCGAAGTGCAGCTGTCGGCTTCGGTGGATGCGAACGGGTCGGATACCCGCTACTACTTCCAGTACGGCACGGTCGATTGCGCGAGCGAACCGGCGGGGTGCACCGACGTGCCGGCCGCGCCGGGTGCGGATCTCGGCGCGGGCTTCGGCGCTCAAGAAGTGAGCGTGACGCTGCGGGGTCTGACGCCGGGCACGACCTACTACTACCGTGTGCTCGCCGCCAGCGCGCTCGGTCAGGCCGAAGGCGAGCAGCGGCAGGGGACGTTCGAAACGCTGCCTTCCTCGCAGGGGCTGCTGGCCGATGGTCGCGCGTGGGAGCTGGTCTCCCCGGCGGAAAAGGACGGCGCGAGCATCGAACCGCTCTCCAAAGAAGGCGGCCTGATCCAGGCCGCCGCGAATGGGGAAGCGATCGCGTACGTGACGAACGGCCCGGTCGTCGCAGAACCGGGCGGCAGCCGCGCGCCGGAACCTACGCAGGTGCTCGCCAGCCGCTCAACGCAGGGCTGGTCCTCTGAAGACGTGGCCACGCCGCACGGGAAGGGGGAAGGGATCGCGCCGGGAAACCCGGACGAGTACCGGTTCTTCTCGGAAGACCTCGCGCTGGGCCTGGTGGAGCCCTCGCTCGAGGCGGTCGAACCGTTGGAAGCGCCGCCGCTCGCGCCGGGTGCTAGCGAAAAGACGTTGTACGTGCGCGACGATCCCGCGATCTCGCCGGAACCGGGCGAAGCGAAGGCGTACGCGGCGGCGCAGGCGAACAGCGGGTTCCTCGCGCCGGGATTCGCGCCGCTGGTGACCCCGTCGGAGGTGACCGCGGAAACGGAAGGCGGGGAAAGGAGCCGCTTCGGCAGCAAGCTGGGGTTCGTGGGCGCGACGCCCGATCTCGCGCACGTGATCTTCGAAGCGGGCGTGCCGCTGCTGGCGGGATCGGCGTCGGGGTTGTACGAGGCCGAAACCGGCGGCGGCTTCCAGCTGGTGAGCGTGCTGCCGGACGGGACGGCGGCCGGGAACGCGGAACTGCGCGATGAACCGCAGCTCGGGTATGAAAACACGAACGTGCGCGGCGCGGTCTCCGCTGATGGGTCGCGTGTGTTCTTCTACAGCGCCGGGCTCGAAGAAAACAGCGAATCCGGCGAATACCACCGGCTGTACATGCACGACACGCGGACCGGCCAGACGGTGCAGGTCAACGCCGCGCAGGGCGTCACCGAACCGGTCGGCGAAGAAAGCGAAGTCGGCTTCCAGGCGGCGAGCAGCGACGGCAGCAGGGTGTTCTTCACCGACACCGCGCCGCTCACGCCGGAATCCGCGCAGCGGCCGGTATTCGGCGAGACGGACAACCCGGCCGACCTGTACGAGTGCGAGATCACCGAAACCGCCGGTCGCCTCTCGTGCGATCTCAAAGACCTCACGCCGATGCCATCCGGTGGCGGCGCGGACGTGCTCAACGTGATCGCCGGGATCAGCGAAGACGGCTCGAGCGCGTACTTCGTCGCCAACGGCGTGCTCGCGCCGGGAGCGAAACCGGGGGATTGCGTGCACCAGTCTCAGCAAGAAGCGCCGGCGGGCGCGACCTGCAACCTCTACCGTTGGCATGAAGGGACGATCAGCTTCATCGCCGCGCTGTCCGATGAAGACTCGGGGGATTGAGGCAGCCTGAAAGGCTCGGGTCGCGAGGGCGCGAACGTCGAGCCCCGCCCCGACCTGGCCGACCTCACCGCCGGCGTCTCCCCGAACGGGGAATACCTCGCGTTCATGTCACAGCAGCCCCTCACCGGCTATGACAACCGGGACGCGCGTGAACCCGGCACGCGCGATCAGGAGGTCTACCTGTATGACGCCGCCAGCGGCCTGCTGACCTGCGCCTCCTGCAACCCCAACGGTCCCTCGACCGGGGTGCTCGACACGCCGCTGGCCGGCGAAGGGATCGGGCTGCTCGTCGACCGCCGCCAGGACTGGCTGGGGGAGTATCTCGCGGGAAGCGTTCCGGGCTGGACACCCTTGGGGATCGACGGCGCCGTGCACCAGCCCCGCTACCTCTCAAGCAGCGGCCGGCTGTTCTTCGACAGCCCCGATCAGCTCGTCCCGCAAGCCGTCAACGGCAAGGAGGACGTCTATGAGTACGAGCCTGACCACCTCGGCAGCTGCGGCGAAGCGCAGGGGTGCGTGTCGCTGATCTCCTCCGGCAGCGCACAGCAGGAATCCGCTTTCGTGGAAGCAAGCGAAACCGGCGAAAACGCATTCTTCACAACCGCTCAGCCGCTCGTCGCCGCAGACGACGACACCAACTACGACCTGTACGACGCCCGCGTCTGCACCACCAGCTCGCCCTGTCTGACCAGTCAAGAATCCTCGCAGCGGCCCTGCGAAACCTCGAAAACCTGCAAACCCGGGACCGCCCCGCCCCCGAGCTTCGAAACGCCCGCCACCAGCACCCCCGGCCCTGCAGGCACAAACACGCAGCAACCCACACCCACAGGCAAACCGAAAACAGCGAGCAAGTCCAAACCACTCACGAGAGCGCAACGGCTCGCCAAAGCGCTCGCGAAATGCCGCAACGACCGCAACCGGCACAAGCGCTTGGCGTGCGACAAGCTCGCACGCAAGCACTACGGCCCGAAGGCGAAGGCGAAAAGGACCGGCAGGCACGCGAGGAAGGGGAGTCACCGGTGAGCGCCTTGCGGGACGAACGTCCGAGCGTGTGGCAAGCGGCACGGCGGACGACGGCGATGCGCTTGCTGTTCGGCGTGCTGGTCGCGGGTGTGTCCGGGCTGGCGGGATGCCCGCCGGCGCTCGCGGGCAGCGCGATCTGGCGGCTGGACTCCAACTCCGCGCCGACCGCGCTCGTCCCGGGCAAGGAAGCGCGGATCATCGCGACCGCGAGCAACCTCGGCGACGCCCAGGTCGAAGGGGATGGTCCGCACCCGGTCACGCTGACCGACACGCTGCCCGCCCACGTCCGCGTGTCCGAGGGAGTCAGCGCCGGCATGGTCGAAGCCAAGCTGGAAGCGCCCGAACGCAGCGAAGCGAGGAGCTTCCTGAGCTGCACCATTCAAGAACCGGCGCGCAAGCAGATCGCCTGTCGGACGATCGCCACGACCCAACCGCTGGCGCCATACACCGAGCTGAAGATCGTCATCCCCGTCGAACTGGAAGCGGGCGCCGCCAGCGGCGAGTTGAACACCGTGGGCGTAAGCGGCGGCGAACCGGCCGGCGGCGGCCCGGAACTGCCCGCTCCGCCGGCCGAAAGCCGGCCGATCACGGTTGGCGGCGAACCCACGCCGTTCGGGGTAGAACGCTACGAGCTCGCGCCCGAAGAAGAAAACGGTGAAAGCGACGTCCGTGCGGGCTCGCATCCGTTTCAGCTGACCACCACGCTGGATCTGAACGAGACGCTCGCACCGTTAGGCGAAGGCCAGGCAGTGCTGAACCCGGCCGCGCCCGCGCTTGCGCGCAACCTCAACTTCGAACTGCCACCGGGCCTGCTAGGCGATCCGCAGGCGATCCCGCAATGCTCGGACGTGGACTTCTCGAGCATCGGAGCGAACAACGTCAACGCCTGCCCCGCCGACGCGGCGATCGGCGTCGCGCTGATCACATTGACGCTGCCCAGCCCGCCATTGCCCGAGCTCACCGAACCGGTCCCCGTGTTCAACCTGGTCCCGGCCCCGGGCGAGCCGGCACGCTTCGGCCTGGAGGACACCCAGGTCCCGATCATCCTCGACACCAGCGTGCGCACCGGCGGGGACTACGGCGTGAACGTCAGCATCCACAACACCACACAGGCCGCACAGCTGCTCTCCAGTCGCGTGACTCTGTGGGGCGAACCCGAGAACGCGGCACATGACGGCTCGCGCGGCTGGGCCTGCATCCGCCAGACCGAAGTAAACGGTGAAACCTGCACACCACCCAAAGAACGCTCGAGCACACCGTTCCTGACGCTCCCCACCTCGTGTCTGGGGGGGCTGGCCACCCGCATGAACGGCCAGGCATGGACAGGCCCGACCCTTGAAGAAACGTTCTCGTTCCAGAACAACCTCGGTGAACCGCTCGGCGCGCTGCAGGATTGCGGTGAAGTGTCGTTCAACCCCACGATCGGCACCGAGCCTGTGGAAGAACAGGAAGGGCAGGCTCCGGGCGCGACCGTGGCGAGCGCGAGCACCCCCGCCGGGCTGAACGTCAACATCGAGCTCCCCGCCGAACAACACGGCCTCGGCGAGTCGGCCGTGCGCTCGACGACTGTGACGTTGCCGGAAGGCGTGCAGCTCAGCCCGTCGGCCGCCAACGGGCTGGAAGCCTGTTCGGAGAGCGAGATCGGCTATGAAGGCCGCGGCGGCAGCGCAGACCCGTTCCTGCCCGACACCGCCGGTGTGAGTGAACCTTTGCGGTTCTCGGCGGCGCCGGCGGCATGTCCGGAAGCTTCGAAGGTGGGGCTGGTCGACATCAAGTCGCCCGACCTCTCGCATGAACTGGAAGGCGCCGTCTACATCGCGCAGCAGACCGACAACCCGTTCGGGTCGCTGTTCGCGCTTTACCTGGTCGCTGAAGATCCGGCGCTGGGGATCCGGGTGAAGCTCGCCGGCCAGGTGTCGTTGAACGAACAGACCGGCCAGGTGACCAGCACGTTCAACGAAACGCCGCAGGTTCCCTTCGAAGCGTTGCACCTGCGGTTCTTCGAAGGTGCTCGCGCGTCGCTCAGCACGCCACCGTTGTGTGGCAGCTACAGCACGTTGGCGTCGTTCACACCGTGGTCGAGTGCGACGCCGCTGACCCGTGAAGCTGCGTTTCAGATCACAAGCGGAGCGGAAGGCCAGTCCTGCGCGAACCCGCTGCCGTTCGCTCCAACCCTGATAGCAGGCTCCGCGAGCCCCCAGGCGGGCGCGTTCACGTCCTTCAGCTTGACGCTCGGCGACCCGGATGGCGATCAGCGTCTGGCGTCGCTGAGTGTGCACCTGCCCACCGGGATCGCGGCGATCCTGGCGTCGCTCATGCCCTGTCCCGAACCCCTGGCAGCAGAAGAACGGTGCGGTCCCGAAAGCCTGATCGGCCATTCCCTCGCGAGCGCCGGCTATGGCCCGGAACCGTATGAGCTCCCGGGACGGGTATATCTAACCGGCCCTTATGAGGGCGCGCCGTTCGGGATCGAGGTCATCACCCCCGCCGTCGCCGGCCCGTTCAACCTCGGCACCGTCACGGTGCGCTCGCGCATCGAAGTCGACCCGCACACAGCCGCGGTCACGATCAACTCCGATCCCATCCCTCAACTGGTCAAAGGGGTGCCCTCGCAGATCAAACAGTTGCAGGTGACGGTCGACCGGCCCGGGTTCGAGTTCAACCCGACCAGCTGCAACCCCGGCCCGATCACCGCGACCCTGACCGGCAGCCAGGGCGCCACCAGCAGCGCGTCCTACCCGTTCAACACCAGCAACTGCGCGGCCCTACCCTTCCATGTCGGCGTCAGCGCTGCGACCGCGGGCAGGACCAGCAAAGCGGACGGCGCCAGCCTCGCGCTCACCTTCAAGTCCAGAGCAGGGGAAGCGCATGTCGCCAAGACGATCCTGACGATCCCCGCCACGCTGCCCGCACGGCTGACGACGATCCAGAAAGCCTGTGTCGCCGCCGTGTTCGAAGCAAATCCGGCCAACTGCGACGAAGGCTCGGTGATCGGCGCCGCCACCGTGCACACCCCTGTGCTGAAGAACGCGCTGAGCGGTCCGATCTACCTGGTCTCGCACGGCAACGCCGCGTGGCCCGACGCCGAGCTGGTGCTGCAGGGCGAAGGCATCACCGTGATCCTCGACGGCCAGACCGCCATCAAAAAAGGCATCACCACCTCGTCGTTCCAGTCGGTGCCAGACGTTCCCTTCGAAACCGTCCAAGCCACACTCCCCGAGGGACCCCACTCAGCGCTCACGACCAACCTGCCGCTCAAGGACCACTACAGCCTCTGCGGCCAACACCTCATGATCCCCGCCGCGCTCACCGGCCAGAACGGCAGCCGGCTGACCGACACCGTCAAGGTCTCAGTCCAAGGCTGCACCGCCGTCAAAGCCAGCAAAACCCGCAAGCTCACCCGCCGCCAGAAGCTCGCCCGCGCACTGAAGGCCTGCCGCAAAGCGCACAGCCACGCGCGTGCCAAGCGGGCCAACTGCGAACGAGCGGCGCGCAAGCGCTGACGGCTCTCGAGCCGGGGCGTTGGCTGCGGGTCGTCGTAGACTTCAACGAGGAGCCTGCCTGGGTGGTGACCGCGGTTGTGCAGGACAACCACCCTCGGGCAACGCAATCATGATGATCACGATCGCCGGCATCGATTTCGACTATCACGATTACGACGCGCGTGGCGACGTGCTGTATCTGCACGTAGGAGAGCCGAACGGCCAACCTGCCAAGGCGCTCGAGACGGCGGAGGGGCACACGGTCGAATACGACGAGCGGGGCGCCGTGATCGGGCTGGAGCTCATGGACGTTGGGCGTGCGCTCGAGCGCGAGGGCGATCTGCAGCTCACTTGGCCGCCCGCTCATCTGGCAGCCAGTGCCCTGCGCGAGGCGTTGGCTGCGTAGGCTCGCGTTTCGGCTCCCGGGCGCGCCGCTCGCGCCGGCGTGTGGGAAGGCCGTGGGAAGCTCCGCGAAAATCCTTGCTCTGGTGCGGGATTACAGCTAGGCCCGGGACCGAACCAGACGGGGGTCACCGTCGCCGGCGAGCGCCTGCACGGTGGCCTCGAGGAGGCTGGCGCGCTGGGCTTCGAGCTGGTCGCGATCTCCGCTCTGGAGGGTGTTCGAGCTGCCGGTGCCGACCGGATAAGACGGCAGTACAGCGCGATTCAGTCGCATCCTCGCGTTCATCCCCGCTTCCCGTTCTCCCTCGATCTTCCCTCTCGCGATCCCGCTCGGTGCTCCTCGGCGAGCGCGCCCACGGCCGTCACCGACCGAACCAGCATGTGCCGGCGCTCTCAGCTCCCCAAGGACACCTACAGCTTTGTGGGAAGAATGAGAACATATCCCGGAATCTTTGTCAAGGGCCTGTCAAGAAACCCCGAAAATAAAGGCCGCTGCCCCTGAGTGACCCCCGTCTGGTTCGGACGGGGGCTCCAAGTTTCACCGATATACAGCTCACTCCAGGCGACGTTCTCGGGAGTGTCGAGGAGCGTGTGCTTGCGGCGTTCGATGAGGGTGTCGCGCGTCTTGCGCGGGTGATCGCCGATGCTGCCACGTCGCAGCGCGGGTGGCGCGAGCGGGTGCGCGCGAGCTTGATTGCGGCGCTCGAGTTCTTCGATGCTGAGCCGGCGTGGGCGCGCTTTTTGATCCTGGAGCCGCCGCTGGCGACGGTGGCGGTTGCCGAGCGTCGGCAGCGGGCTTTGACCGCGCTGGCGGGGGCGCTCGCCCGCGAGATTCAGTCTGACGCTGCGGCGCAGCAGGCGGTCCGGCCGCCCGGATTCAGCCCGTCGCCGGGGGTCGTGGCCGAGCTGGTGGTCGGTGGGGTGGTCTCGGGTGTGCGCGCGCGGCTGCTCGATCAGCCCCGGCATTTGCTGGCGGCACTCGCGCCGTCGCTGATGTCGTTCATCTCGACCTCGTACGCGGCAGGCGACGCGCCGGCACAGCCCGGGCAGCCGGTGCGCGCGACGTACCGCACGACGCGCGTGCTGAGCGCGATTGGGGAGGCACCGCGGTCGAACAATCGCGAGATCGCCGACGCGGCGGGGCTGCGCGACGAGGGCCAGACCTCGAAGCTGCTCAGCCGGCTCGAGCAGCGCGGGCTGGTCGAGAACGTCGGGCTGGGGGCGGCCTATGGCGAGCCGAACGAATGGCTGCTGACGGGCGCGGGCCGGCGCGTGCTGAACACGATGCCGCTGCGCTCGTTGGCCGATACCGGCCGCGGTGGAGCCAGCGCGGCACGGGGCGCGGCCGTAAGGAGCGCCGAGTGAGGCGCGAACTGGAGAGCTTCTCGGCGGGGCGTCGCGCGACGCGCGTGACGCACGCCGTTGAGCGCAGGCGAACGGCATCGAGCCCGTCCGAGAGGGCCTGCCTTCGAGTCGCCGCCTGCGGTTACAGACGATCGGGCGCAAGTGCTCGTCAACGCGAGTGCTCGCGTGATCGGTCGACATCACCGAGAGGAAAAGGAGTAGTGGAAAAGTGAGACGTGTAAGGATACTGGGACTCTGTCTGGCGGCCGTGTTTGCCATGACAGCGACGGTGCTCGTGGTCGCCTCGCCGGCGCTCGCGGGCGGATGCAACGAAGAATGCAAAGCACAAAAACAGCATGAAAAAGAAGAAGCAAAGAATCAAAAGGCAGAGGAAAAGCGCGCAAAGAAGGAAGAAAAGACCCATCCCTGGCAGAAATTCTTTGGAGTCTGCAGCACAAACTACCCCGGCGTAGATGGGTGCATCTATGGCGCGACGACCTCGGAATCGTACTTCCAAGCCGGCAAGGTGACCGTACATTATGCAAAGCCGGTCGTCTTGCAGGGAGGTATGCTCGAAAATGAACCTTCGTACATTAAACCCTTGGCGCCGGCATTGAATGGGAAAACGATAGTGCCGGTCGCGCAGCCGGCCCCGAGTCTTACCGAAGATATCGATGCGGAACTCTTGCCAGAAAAAGAAAAGCAGCGGTACGAAGAATATTTGGCCAACGGCGGGTCGACGGCTGTGACCGCGACGATCGAACTCGCGGGACCGGCGCAAGACATTGTCGTGGACTCGAAAGCGACGCTGGACGAAACTGGGGAATCCGAACCGGCGTTTACTTTCCCGGTGATGATCCATCTGCGCAACAAGTTCCTCGGCGAAGACTGCTACAACGGGTCGACCGCCGATCCGATCGTGGTGTCGTTTATTTCGGGAGAAACGAACCCCGAACCGCCGAACGTACCGATCCACGGGCACACCGGGAAAGTCAGATCGCACGGTGAAGGTGCCGTGGCGGAAGTCACGGGTGCGGTACTCGTCAACAACACATATGCGGCGCCAGGAGTGCAGGGCTGCGGCATCTATAACGGCGCTGATGCGGCGTTGGATGCGGCTCTTGAATTGCCCTCGCCGTCCGGTCACAACACCAGTGTCCTGACCGGAGCGTTCCAGATCGCGAACAGCGAACTCGTCGTAGAAGGTCTCCGCGAAGGTGGCATCCCTTATTACAACCTGTATGAATAGTTAGCTAGCACAGGGTTTGGAGTAGGTTAATCCGTGGCGGGGCCTGCCGCACTTGGCGGCAGGCCCCACCGCGTCTCCAATGGATGGCAAGGGATCTTTGGGACCGCTAAGAGGGAAAAGGAGTGTGCCATGAGTCGTTTGAAGCTCATAGGACTTTGTGTTGTGGCAGCGTTGGCGATGGGTTCGCTGGCAGTAGCGAGCGCGTGGGCGCAGCCGCCGGAAATCGGCCGTTGCGTCTCACATGCGAGCGGTAAATATACGAACAATGTTTGTACGAAGCTGGCGAAAGGTAAAAAGGTCGGCAGTTTTGAATGGGAATCTGGTGCTGTGAAGAAGAAGTTTTCGGGCACCGGCGGCGCTGGAACGCTGGAAACAGTGAACATAGCCCAGGTGACGTGCAAAACTGAGGTGTCGCACGGAGAATTCACGTCTCCCACCACGGTTGGCAATGTGGCGGTAACCTTCACCGGATGTGAATCGGGCGGTTTCAAATGCGCCACCGTGGGGGCCAAAGAAGGCGAAATCGTGACGAACCCGTTGGCCGGCACCTTGGTGTGGGAAAAATACAGTAAGAAGGTCGCGATCGACCTGGTACCGCAGGCGACCGAATTGTTTGCCGAATTCGAATGCGGACCCGCGGCCGCAAAAGTCAAGGGCTCGGTGCTTACCAACATCCCCGCGAACAAAATGGAAACGAAAATCGAAGAGAAGTTCACGGCGAAAAAGGGCAAACAGAAACCGGAATACTATTACACGTCGAAAACCGAAAAGGTCAAGGACGTCCTGATGAGCAAAATAGGCGGTCCCGGCGCGGCCTACGAACAGGCCGGCCAGACGATCACAAACGTCCAGATCGATGAAGAAGCGCTCGAGGTGAACACGGTCGCCTAGCGGCGGCGTGACGCGAGGCCGAGCGCAAGGCAGCTGGGCGGTTGCTGGGCGCCGGTGTCGATCGGGAGCGTGCGTGGATGTGTCGTCGCGTCCATGCACGCTCCGTGGCGAGCACGCTCGGATACGTCATGAGAACTGATATGGCAAGGGCGGATCTGCGCAGGATGTTCGGGCTCGGGCTGGGGCATCTGGCTGCGGTGCTGTGCGTATTCGTGAGCGGGGTCGTGCTGTGGGGGGCAGCGTCGGCGTGGGGTTTGGATCAGCGCGGGCATGTTTTCGCGTTCTCGTTTGGGGGTGAGGGCGAAGGCGCGGGCGAGTTTCGTTTCGAAAACGGGACGTTCAAGCACGATGAAGCCGCGGGCATCGCCGTCAGTGAAGCGACGGGCGACGTCTATGTGGTGGATCGCGGCAACGATCGGATAGAGCAGTTCAGGCCTATGCTGGGCGCTCACGACGAACTGGCGGGCGAGGAATTCGTCGCGGCATGGGGTTGGGGCGTGAGCGATGGGAAAAGCGAATACGAGGTCTGCACGAGCGGTTGCCTGGCTGGTGTTGGCGGTGTTGGTAAGGGGCAGCTGAAGGAAGCCGGGCCGATCACGGTGGACAACTCGCCGGGGGGCGCTGAAACGGTGTTCGTGGGTGCTGATGCCTCGGCGAAACGTCCGGATGTGCAGCGTTTTGCGGCGGATGGCGAAAAGGCAGAGGGGCGGGTGCCGGTCGAAGAAGAAGGCGAGCTGGATGGGCTGGCCTCGGATCTGCAGGGGCGGGTGTGGGTCTATCGTGGGGAAGAAGAAGAAGAGGGTGTGATCGAAGGGTTCACCGATGCGAGTCCGCCGGTGCTGGTGGAACCGGTGCTGTATTCGGCGATCGCTTGTCCGAAGTCGGGGTTCGGCGTGGACGGTCTGGGCGAAGACTTCTATGTCGATCGTGAACTGCTCAGCGGTGAAGAAGAATGCCCGGCGGTGATCGAACGGGAAAAGGCCGAAGAAAGGGAACCGGCCGAAGGCGTTTACGCGCGCTCGGTGGTGGCGGCGAAGGTCAACGCCGCGGAACTATTGGGCGGCGCGACGAACCCGCTGATCGGGGAGCTCGACCCGCAGAGCACCAGCGCCGTCGCTGTCGATCAGGCCAGTAGCGAAGCCAGCCCGTTGGGCGCCGCGGCCGCGGGGGATGTGTACGTCGAGAACGGCGGGTCGATCGGCGTGTTCGATCGCGATGGCGCTCCGGTGCAGCGGATCGGTACGGGCGAGCTGCAAGACGGCATGGGCGTCGCGGTCGACTCGAAGACGGGGGACGTGTTCGCGATCGACGGAGCCGGCGACAGCGTCGACGTGTTCACGCCGGAACGTGCCGGCCCGCCGGTCGTGGAAGACCTGACGGCGCAGAACATCGCGCCCGGTGAAGCGCAGCTGACGGCGCAGATCGACCCGGAGGGCGCCGACACGCACTACTACTTCCAGTACGGCACGGCCGACTGCGCGAGCGAACCGCAGGGCTGCGCGGATCTTCCGGCTGCTCCCGGGACGGACATCGGCGGCGGCTTCGGCTCGCGGGCGGTCAGCGTGACGCTGCAGGGGCTCACGCCGGGCGCCACCTATCACTACCGGGTGCTCGCCGCCAACGGTCTCGGGCAGGCCGAAGACGAGCAGAGCGTGAAGACATTCGAAACGCTACCCAGGTCTCAGGGGTTGTTGGCCGACGGGCGTGCGTGGGAGCTCGTCTCCCCTCCCGAAAAGGACGGCGCGAGCATCGAACCGCTGTCGCGCGAAGGCGGCCTGATCCAGGCTTCGCAGAACGGCGAAGCCATCGCCTACGTCGCGAATGGGCCGGTGGTGGCCGAACCCGATGGGAATCGTGCGTTGGAACCGACGCAGGTGCTGTCGGCGCGCACGAGCGCGGGCTGGGGCGTGGAAGATCTGGTCACGCCGCATGAACGGGGTGAAGGTTTGAAAATCGGCGAAGCCGCCGAGTTCCGAGCTTTTTCCGAAGATCTTGCGTTGAGCCTCGTGCAGACGCCGGCGGCCAGCGCGGCCGAACCGTTGGAAGCGCCGCCGTTGGCGCCCGGTTCGAGCGAAAAGACGCTGTATTGGCGCGATGACCCCGGGCTGACGCCAGAAGCGGGCGAAACGAGGGCGGACGCGGCCGCGCAGGCCAACGAGGCGTTCCTTGCGCCTGGGTATGCGCCGCTCGTCACACCGGCACAGATCACGAGCGAAACCGGCCCCGGGGAAAAGACCCGGTTCGGTGGACGCCTCGATTTCGTGGACGCCACGCCGGAACTGGCCCACGTGATCTTCGAAGCGAGCGTCTCGCTGCTGTCGGGATCAGCGCCCGGGCTGTACGAGGCAGAACCGGGCGGCGGCTTTCAGCTGGTGAGCGTGCTCCCGAACGGACAGCCGTCCGGCAACGGGGAAGTCGGCGAGGAACCGCAGCTCGGTGATGAAGGCACCAATCTCCGCGGCGCGATCTCCACGGACGGGTCGCGGGTGATCTTCTCCGGCGTCGGGATCGAAGAACCCTATGAAGTCGCCGAATACCACCGCCTGTACATGCGCGACACCCGGACCGGGCAGACCTTGCAGCTGAACGCCGCGCAGGGGGTGGGCGAACCGGTCGGCGAAGAAAGCGAAGTCGGCTTCCAAGCGGCCACGCCCGACGGGTCGAAGGTGTTCTTCACCGACACCGCCCCGCTCACCCCCGAATCGGCCCAGCGGCCGGTGTTCGGCGCCTTGAACAACCAGGCCGACCTGTACGAGTGCGAAATCAGCGAAACCGCAGGCAAACCGTCCTGCTCGCTGAAAGATCTCACGTCGAGCCCCTCGGGGGGCAGCGCGGACGTGCTCAACCTGGTTTTGGGGATCAGCGAAAACGGCGAAAGCGTGTACTTCGTCGCCAACGGCGTGCTCGCACGGGGAGCGAAACCGGGCGACTGCACCCACATCGCCCAGGAAACGCCACCAGCCGGCGCGACCTGCAACCTCTACATCTGGCACGACGGCGCGACCAGCTTCATTGCCTCGCTCTCGGACGAAGACTCGGGGGATTGGGGCAGCCTGAAAGGCTCGGGCAAAGAAGGCTCGCACGTGGAGCCCCGCCCCGACCTCGCCGATCTCACCGCTCGCGTCTCCCCCGACGGGGAATACCTCGCGTTCATGTCCCAGCAGCCCCTCACCGGCTATGACAACCAAGATGCGAACAACCCGGGTGTGCGCGACCAGGAGGTCTACCTCTACCAGGCCGGCACCGGCCAGCTGACCTGTGTCTCCTGTAACCAGAACGGCCCCTCCAGCGGTGTGCTCGACACCCCCTTCTCGGGTGAAGGGCTGGGTCTGGTCGTCGATCGGCGCGGCGACTGGCTCGGCCAGTATCTCGCCGGCAACATCCCGGGCTGGACCCCCCTCGGCCTGGACACCGCCACCCACCAGCCCCGCTATCTGTCGAACAGCGGGCGGCTGTTCTTTGACAGCCCGGACGAGCTCCTGCCGCAGGCCAGCAATGGCAAAGAGGACGTCTACCAGTTCGAGCCCGATGGCGTGGGCAGCTGCGCCGAAGCGCAGGGGTGCGTGTCGCTGATCTCGTCGGGCAGCGCCCAACAGGAATCAGCGTTCGTGGAAGCCAGCGAAACCGGCGACAGCGCGTTCTTTGTCACCGCCCAGCCGTTGGTCGCCGCCGATCGGGACACCAACTACGACCTGTATGACGCGCGCGTCTGCACCAGCGGCTCTCCCTGTCTCACGAACGAAACATCATCGCAGCGCCCCTGCGAAACCACACGCACCTGCAAACCTGCCGGCACGACCACGCCGAGCGTCGAAACGCCCCCGACAGCCACCGCCGGCGCGGGCGGCACCGGCGCTCAACAGCCCGCATCGTCGAGCAAGAGGAACACGGCCGGCAAACCGAAGCCGCTCACCCGTGCGCAACAGCTCACCAAAGCACTCCGCGCGTGTCGCAGGGGCAAGAGCAGGCACAAGCGCCGGACTTGTGAACGGCGGGCGCGCAAGGACTACGGGCCCAAGGCGAAGAAGACCGAACGGCGTCCCAAGAGCATCAAGAGGTCGCACGGATGATGCGACCGGTCGCGACCGCTCTGCTCTCGGGGTTGCTCGTGATGTTGGGTTGTGCCCGGGCCGATGCGGCAGTGGTGTTGCGGTTGGACTCGACCTCGGCGCCCACCTATCTGCAACGGGGCAGCGAAGCGGTCGTGGTCGCGAACGCGAGCAACCTCGGCGAGACGCCGCTCACACCCAGCCTCGCGCATCCGATCACGATCACCGACACGCTCCCTGCTGGGTTGCAGGTCGCCGCCGATGCGGCGATCGAGGGGACGATCAGCGTGCCCGGCAGCTCGGCCGAAGAGAGCC
Source organism: Solirubrobacteraceae bacterium (assembly GCA_035507415.1). Taxonomy (GTDB): domain Bacteria; phylum Actinomycetota; class Thermoleophilia; order Solirubrobacterales; family Solirubrobacteraceae; genus Palsa-744. Next base: position 92,678 of record DATJOF010000027.1, on the reverse strand, counting down.
TTGAAGAGTGCACCGTCGCAGAACCCGCACGCCGCGAAGTGGCATGCACGACGGCGAGCTCAGGGCAGCCGCTGGCACCGTATCGCCAGCTGAAAATGGTCGTCCCCGTGCAGGTCGCCACCAGCGCGAGCGACGATGAACGGAACACGGTGAGCTTCACTGGCGGCGAAGCCGAAGGAGCTCCCGTCGCCGCACCCGCACTCCTGCAGCAGCCGCTGACCGTCAGGGACGAACCGACGCCGTTCGCGATCGAACGCTACGCGCTGACGCCGGAAAGCGAAAACGGCACGGTAGATGAGATCGCGGGCTCGCACCCGTTTCAGCTGACGACCACGCTCGACCTGAACGAGACGCTCGCGCGCGAGCAGGAAGACGAGCAGCAGGAAGAAGGCCAGCAGCCACAGCGCGAGCCCTCAGCGCCGGCTCTGGCGAGAAACCTCGGGTTCGAACTGCCGCCGGGGCTGCTCGGTGACCCACAGGCGGTGGCGCAGTGCCCGGACATCGACTTCTCCACGATCGGCAACAACGACGTCAACGCCTGCCCCGCCGACACCGCGATCGGCGTCGCGCAGGTCACCCTGAACCTGCCGATCGACGTCAACGGCGTGTTCACCGAAACCGTGCCCGTGTTCAACCTCGTGCCCGCTCCCGGCGAGCCCGCGCGCTTCGGCATCGAGGACGACAAGGTCCCGATCATCCTCGACACCTCCGTCAGGACCAGCGGCGACTACGGCGTCAACGTCACCGTGCACAACATCACCCAGGCCGCACAGGTCCTCGGCAACGTCGTGACGCTGTGGGGCGAACCCGCCAACCCCAGCCATGACAGCTCGCGCGGCTGGGCCTGCCTGCGCGACACCGAAGTAAACGGCGAAACCTGCAGCCCCCCCACCGAACGCTCGAGCACCCCGTTCCTGACCTTGCCCACGTCGTGCTTGGGCGGGCTCGCAACCCGCGCGCAGGCGCAGGCCTGGTCCGGCGCGCAGAGCGAAGCCGCCTACACCTTCCAGAACACGCTCTCCGAACCGCTCGCCGGCCTTTCCGAATGTGGCGCCGTGCCGTTCAACCCCACGATCGGTGTCCAGCCTGTGGAAGAACAGGAAGGGCAGGCTCCGGGCGCGGCCGTGGCGAGCGCAAGCACCCCCGCTGGGCTCGATGTCAACGTCGAAATGCCCGCCGAAGAACGCGGGCTCGGCGAGTCGGCCGTGCGCAGCACGACCGTGACCTTGCCGGAAGGGGTGCAGCTCAGCCCGTCGGCGGCGAACGGGCTGGAAGCCTGCTCGGAGAGCGAGATCGGCTATGAAGGCCCCGGCGGCAGCGAAGACCCGTTCCTGCCCGACACCGCCGGTGTGAGTGAACCTTTGCGGTTCTCCACAGCCACGGCATCGTGTCCGGAAACTTCGAAGGTGGGGCTGGTCGACATCAAGTCGCCGGACCTCTCGCACGAACTGGAAGGCGCGGTGTATATCGCGCAGCAGACCGACAATCCGTTCGGGTCGCTGTTCGCGCTGTACCTGGTGGCTGAAGATCCGGCGCTGGGGATCCGGGTCAAGCTTGCCGGTCAGGTGTCGCTGAACGAACAGACCGGCCAGGTGACCAGCACGTTCAGCGAAACGCCGCAGGTTCCGTTCGAAGCGTTGCATTTGCGGTTCTTCGAAGGTGCTCGCGCGTCGCTCAGCACGCCACCGTTGTGTGGCAGCTACAGCACGTTGGCGTCGTTCACGCCGTGGTCGAGTGCGACGCCGCTGACCCGTGAAGCTGCGTTTCAGATCACAAGCGGAGCGGAAGGCCAGTCCTGCGCGAACCCGCTGCCGTTCGCGCCAACCCTGAAAGCAGGCTCGGCGAGCGCCCAGGCGGGCGCGTTCACTTCCTTCAGCCTGACCCTGGCCGATCCCGACGGCGACCAGCGCCTGGCGTCGCTGAGCGTGCACCTGCCCACGGGGATCGCTGCGATTCTGGCGTCGCTGACGCCGTGTCCCGAACCCCAGGCGGCAGAAGACCGGTGCGGTCCGGAAAGCCTGATCGGCAGTTCGCTCGCGAGCGCGGGCTATGGCCCGGAACCGTATGAGCTCCCTGGACGGGTGTATCTGACCGGCCCGTATGAGGGCGCGCCGTTCGGGATCGAGGTGGTAACCCCCGCCGTCGCCGGCCCGTTCAACCTCGGCACCGTCACGGTGCGCTCGCGCATCGAAGTCGACCCGCACACGGCGGCGGTCACGATCACCTCAGATCCCATCCCTCAGCTGGTCAAGGGCGTGCCCTCGCAGATCAAACAGCTGCAGGTGACGGTCGACCGGCCCGGGTTCGAGTTTAACCCGACGAGCTGCAGCCCCGGCCCGATCACCGCCACGCTCACCGGCAGCCAGGGCGCCACCAGCAGCGCGTCCTACCCGTTCAACACCCAGGACTGCGCCGGCCTGCCGTTCCATGTCGGCGTCAGCGCTGTCACGCAAGGCAGGACCAGCAAAGCCGACGGCGCCAGTCTCGCGCTCACCTTCAAATCCAGAGCAGGGGAAGCGCACGTCGCCAAGACGATCCTGACGATCCCCGCCACGCTGCCGGCACGGCTGACGACGATCCAGAAAGCCTGTGTCGCCGCCGTGTTCGAAGCAAATCCGGCCAACTGCGATGAAGGCTCGATCATCGGCGCCGCCACGGTGCACACGCCCGTGCTGAAGAACGCGCTGAGCGGCCCGATCTACCTGGTCTCGCACGGCAACGCCGCCTGGCCCGACGCCGAGCTGGTGCTGCAGGGCGAAGGCATCACCGTGATCCTCGACGGCCAGACCGCCATCAAAAAAGGCATCACCACCAGCAGCTTCCAATCGGTCCCCGACGTCCCCTTCGAAACCGTCCAAGCCACTCTGCCCGAGGGACCCCACTCGGCGCTGACGACCAACCTGCCGCTCAAGGACCACTACAGCCTCTGCGGACAACGCCTCACGATCCCCACCGCGCTCACCGGCCAGAACGGCAGCGCGCTGACCGACACCGTCAAGGTCACGGTCCAAGGCTGCCACGCCGTCAAAGCCAGCAAAACCCGCAAGCTCACCCGCCGCCAGAAGCTCGCCCGCGCGCTCAAGGCCTGCCGCAAAGCGCACAGCCGCGCGCGTGCCGAGCGGGCTCGATGCGAACGGCGGGCGCGGCTGGCTAGGCCCGCAACAGCTCGCCGAACTTGAACGCCCGACACCGCGAGGGGTTTGGCTCTGGAGGTCGAACAACGCCTGGATGGAGCACTCGATCGCCGGGCGCCTGGGCCGCCGCTCGATCGGCCTGCGCCTGCCCCGTCAGCTGCGCGTCGCGCTGCCGCGCCGCGGCCGGCGCTGGCTGCTGGCGGCGCTGATCGGCCTGCCGCTGCTGCTCGGCGGCTGGCTGTGGTTTCGCCAGTCGCCGTTCGTCTCGGTTCAGCGCGTGCGGATCAGCGGCCTCGCAGACGTGCACGGGGGCGATGCTCCGCAGATCCAGGCGGCCCTCGCCGGCGCCGCCCACGGCATGAGCACGCTCGACGTCAACACGGCCGCGCTGCGTGCCGCGGTCGCATCGTTCCCGCTCGTGCGCTCCCTGCAGGCGCGAGCCAGCTTCCCGCACGAGCTGCACATCGAAGTCTTCGAGCAGCCCCCCGTCGCCCAGCTCACCGTCGCCGGCGCACACACCGCGCTCGCCGCCGACGGCGTCGTCCTCGGCGCCCCGTTCCTGTCGAGCTCGCTGCCGGTTGTGAGCGTCGGGGGCGTTCGCAGCACCTCGCTGCCAGCCGTTGGGCGGCGCGTACGGCAGGCACAGCTGAGGCAGATGCTGGCGGTGCTCGGGGCCACGCCCGCGCCGCTGCTGCCGCTCGTTCAGCACGGCTACTGGGGGCCGCAGGGACTGACGTTCGCGCTGCGCGGAGGCGTGCTCGCATACTTCGGCGACGCCACGCGGCCGCACGCGAAGTGGCTCTCGCTGGTCCGCGTGCTGGCCGACCCGAGCTCCGCCGGCGCCTCCTACGTGGACGTCCGCCTGCCCGAACGTCCCGCCGCCGGCTTCCCGCCCGGCGTCACGCCGCCGGGCGCGACCACCCACGCCAGCGAACCCACCGGCGCATCGGAGTCGGCCACGTCCTCCGAACTCGACGCCGATCTCGCCGCAGCGCTCGGCGCCGGCTCGAGCGCCAACGCGAGCTCCACCGCCGCAAACGGCGCCAGCTCGGGCCCGAGCGCGACCGCTGAACCCTCAGCGACGGAACCGGCCGCCGGCGCCGAAGCCGGCGCGCAGGCCGAACCGGCGAACACGCCGGCCGAAGCGAGCTCCGCGGGGTCCACAGGCTCCGACGCCGAACCCGGCACCGCGTCAGCGAGCGGCCAGGCCGCCGAATCCGGCGCCACGAGCCAATCTACAGGCGCAGGCTAACCCTCGAGTCGAGACTTAGATTTATGAATCGGGATGCCTCGGGGCGCGGTCTAGAGTTCCTCGTTCTGCAATCATCCTTGCAAAACTCGTCGCCGTCGTTGACACGGCGAAGTTCCCTGCATAACGTCCACGATCCGGCGATGCCGGTGATCAAACCGGGTAAACCCTTAATCATTACTTGAAGCTTCGGCTGGAATCGCGTTCCGGCCGGCGCACGGCACTGAGACTGGAACCATCATGGAGAGCGGCACTCACAGCGGCGGCGTAGCGGGCGCGAGCAGCTATCTCGCGGTCATCAAGGTCGTAGGCGTCGGCGGCGGCGGCACCAACGCCGTCAGTCGCATGATCGACGCCGGCCTGCGCGGAGTCGAGTTCATCGCGGCCAACACCGATGCCCAGGCGCTGGCGATGTGCGACGCCGACGTCAAGCTGAACATCGGCCACGAGTCCACCAAAGGCCTCGGCGCCGGCGCCGACCCGGACGTCGGCCTGACGGCCGCATCGGAGTCGCGCGACGACATCAAGGAGGCGCTCAAGGGAGCCGACATGGTGTTCGTCACCGCCGGCGAGGGGGGAGGAACCGGCACCGGCGCGGCGCCCGTGATCGCCGACATCGCCAAGAACGAGATCGGCGCGCTCACCGTCGGCGTCGTCACACGGCCGTTCGACTTCGAGGGCTCGCAGCGCGCCCGCCAGGCCTCGGAGGGCATCGAGCGCCTGCGCGAGGTCGTCGACACGCTGATCGTGATCCCCAACGAGAAGCTGCTCACGGTCGTCGAGCGGCGCACCTCGATGCTCGACGCCTTTCGCGAAGCCGACAACGTGCTGCGCCAGGGCGTTCAGGGCATCACCGACCTGATCACGATCCCCGGGCTGATCAACCTCGACTTCGCCGACGTCCGCACGATCATGCAGGACGCCGGCTCGGCCCTGATGGGCATCGGCATCGCCGGCGGCGAGACCCGCTGCGCCGACGCCGCGCGCGCCGCGATCTCCTCGCCGCTGCTGGAGGAGTCGGTCGACGGCGCCACCGGCATCCTGCTCAACATCACCGGCGGCAGGGACCTCGGCCTGTTCGAGGTGCACGACGCCGCCGAGATCATCCAGAACGCGGCCGACGCCAACGCCAACATCATCTTCGGCGCCGTCATCGACGAGAGCATGAGCGACGACGTCCGCGTCACCGTGATCGGCACCGGCTTCGACCACCGCCCCGGCCACGCCGCCCGCCGCGAGTCACGCAGCCGGCGCGACCGCAGCCCGCGCATCGACGCCCGCCAGCGCTCCTCGCTCGAGATCTCCGACGACGACATCGACGTCCCGCCGTTCCTGCGCTAGGACGCCGCTGAGCGGCGCGATACTGCGTCCTCGGTCGCTCGCGTACCTCTAGTACGCCACGCTCCCTGCGTCCTACCGATTGGCGATCGACGGGATCGCGTAATCGGCCAGCTTGCTCATCGACGCCCTAGCGATCGTTACATCATGCGGCGGCTGGGAGCCCAATGAGCCTGTCACGCGCCTCGGCGCCGCTACGCTGCGGCCGTGCCGTCCGACTCCCCGCGCCGCACCGCCCTGTTCGACCGCCACGTCCAGGCCGGGGCCAGGCTGATCGAGTTCGCCGGCTGGGAGATGCCCGCGTCCTATGGCGGCGCCTCCGCCGTGCGCGAGGAGCACGTCGCGGTGCGCCAGGACGTCGGCATCTTCGACGTCTCGCACATGGGCCAGATCGAAACCAGCGGGCCCCGCGCCGCTGAGCTGCTGCAGCTGCTGCTCTCCAACGACGTTTCCGGCGTGCCCGTCGGCGGCGCCCAGTACAGCGTGCTCTGCCGCGAGGACGGCGGCGTGCTCGACGACCTGTTCAGCTACCGCCTCGACGCCGATCGCTGGCTGACCGTCACCAACGCCGCCAACCACGCCCGCGATCTCGAGTGGTTTCGCGCCCGCGCCGGCGACGTCGAGGTCCGCGACCGCAGCGACGACCACGCGATGCTCGCAGTCCAGGGCCCACGCGCGCGCGAGCTCGTGCAGGCGATCTCCGACGCTCCCCTGCCGGCGCGCATGAGTGCCGACCCCAGGCGCATGCTCGGCGCCGAGGTGCTCGTCTGCGGCACCGGCTACACGGGCGAGGACGGCGTCGAGCTGCTGCTGCACCCCGATCACGCCCCCGCGCTGTGGGACGAGCTGGTCCGCCGCGGCGCGCGCCCCGCCGGCCTGGCCGCGCGCGACACGCTGCGCCTGGAGGCCTGCTACTGCCTGTACGGCAACGAGCTCTCCACCGAGCGCGGCCCGATCGAGGCTGGCCTCGGCTGGTGCTGCAAGGAGAGCACCGACTTCATCGGCGCCTCCGCCGTCCGCGCCGTGCGCGAAGCCGGGCCACGTGAACGCCTCGTCGCGTTCGCGATCGACGGCCCCGGGATCGCGCGCCACGGCAACCCGATCGCCGGCGGCGGCATCGTCACCAGCGGCACGCTCTCGCCCTGCCTGCAGGCCGCCGTCGGCCTCGCCTACGTCCCCGCCGAGCACGCCGCGACCGGCACGAGCCTGCAGATCGACGTCCGTGGCAAGATGCGCCAGGCCGTGGTCCGCGACAAGCCGCTCTACCGAAGGGGCCAGTGAATGACCGACATGGGTCTGACGATCGCGCGAAGGGGCTGCTCAATCGCGGACATGGGTCTGATGAGGGCCCCGAGGGGCTGCTGAATGGCCGACATGGGTCTGATGACGGCCCCGAGGGGCTGCTGAATGGCCGACACCAGCTATCCCGACGAGCTGCTCTACCACCCCGAGCACGACTGGGCGCGCATCGACGACGGCGACACCGAGGCCACGCTCGGCATCACCTGGTACGCGCAGGACACGCTCGGCGAGGTCGTCTTCTTCGAAGCCCCGGCGCTCGGCACGACGCTCACGCAGGGCGCGCCCTACGCCGAGATCGAGTCCGTCAAGGCCGTCTCGGACGTCGTCGCCCCGCTCTCGGGCGAGATCGTCGCGGTCAACGGCGCGCTCGCCGAGCAGCCGCAGCTGATCAACGACGATCCCTACGGCGACGGCTGGCTCGTACGCATCAAGCTCAGCGAGCCCGGCGAGCGCGACGGGCTGCTCGGCGCCGACGCCTATACCGCGACGCTCGGTGGCTAGGCTCGAAGAACCCTTGACCCGCTACACGTCAGTCACTCCCGAGGACCGGGCCCAGATGCTCGCCGCGATCGGCGTCGCCTCGATCGACGAGCTGTTCGAGCGCCAGATCCCGGCGGGAGTGCGCCAGCAGCGCCCGCTCGAGCTGCCCGCCGGCATGACCGAGCAGGACGTCTACGCCCACCTGCGCGGGCTCGCCGCGCGCAACGTCAGCTGCGAGGACGAGATCTCGTTCCTCGGAGCCGGCATGTACGACCACTACGTGCCCGCGCTCGTGGACATGCTGTGCGAGCGCTCGGAGTTCCTGACGCCCTACACGCCCTATCAGCCAGAGATCTCCCAGGGCGGCCTGCAGGTGATGTTCGAGTACCAGACCGCCATCTGCGAGCTGACGGCGCTGCCGGTCTCGAACGCCTCCGTCTACGAGGGGCCCAGCGCGCTCGCCGCCGCCGCCTACATGGCGAAGCTCCACAACGGCCGTACGCGGCTCGTGGTCAGCGCCGGCGTGCACCCGCACGCACTGCAGACGCTGCGCACCTATGCCCACGGCTACGGCATGGAGGTCGTCGAGGTTCCGCTGTGCGCCGGCCTCACCGACGTCGACGCCTGGCGCGCCGCGATCGATGCCGACACCAGCGCCGCGATCTTCGCGCAGCCCAACTTCTACGGCGCCGTCGAGGACGCGGAGGCGCTCAGCGAGGCCGCGCACGCCGCGGCGAGTGGGGAGGGGGCGGAAGCCGACGCCGCCCTGCGGAGCGGGCGGGGCGCAGAGCGGAATGCACCGCGCGGAGAGCAGCGCGGAACGGACGGAGGAGGGGCAGCGGGGGACGCAGGAGGGCGCGCAGAGCAGCGCGGAACGGACGCAGGGGGCGGAACGGACGCAGGGGGCAGCGCACGCACGCGCGCGCGCGCGCGTGGGCCGGCATCGCGGCACGTCGTCGGTGGCGACGGGCCCGTGGTGGTCGCGTCCGTGGACCCGATCACGCTCGGGATCCTCAAGCCGCCCGGCGAGTGCGGCGTGGACGTCGCCGTCGGCGAGGGTCAGCCGCTAGGCAACCGCCTGGACTTCGGCGGCCCGTCGTTCGGGCTGTTCGCCGCGCGTGAGCCCTACCTGCGGCGCATGCCCGGGCGGATCGCCGGCGAGACGGTCGACATCGACGGGCGCCGCGGCTTCGTGCTGACGCTGCAGACGCGCGAGCAGCACATCCGCCGCGACAGAGCCACCTCCAACATCTGCACCTCCCAGGCGCTCAACGCGCTCGCCGGCGTCGTCTACCTCGGCTGGCTCGGCCGGCGCGGCCTCGTCGAGCTCGGGGAGCTGCTGCTCGCGCGCACAAACTACGCGCGCAGCGCCCTGACCGCGCTCGAGGGCGTGCACGCGCTGCACGAGCAGCCCGTGATCCGCGAGCTCGCCGTGCGCCTCGATGCCGACGTGGCCGCCGTCCGTGCCCGCTGCGCGCTCGGCGGCGTCAACCCGGGGGCCGACATCCACGCGCTGACCGGTCGCGAGCAGGATCGCGGCGGCCTGCTGGTGGCGCTCACCGAGCGCCGCACCCGTGCCGACATCGACCGACTCGCCGACGTCCTCGGCGCGGCCGTTGCGTCGGAGCGCCAGGCGGTGGTCGCATGATCCCGGAGGCCCCGCTGCAGCGTGACCGTGCGCGCACGATCTTCGAGAAGGGCGCCCCCGGCCGTCGCGCCTTCGTCTGCCCGGAGATCGACGTGCCCCCCGTCGACCCCGAGCAGCTGCTGCCCGGCCGCCACCGACGCGCCGCGCCGCCCCGGCTGCCGGAGGTCTCCGAGCCCGAGCTCGTGCGCCACTACGTCTCGATCTCCAAGCGCAACTTCGATCTCGACTCCGGCTTCTACCCGCTCGGCTCGTGCACGATGAAGCACAACCCGCGCCTGCACGAGCGGGCCGCCGCGCTCGACGGGCACGCGCGCCTGCATCCGCTGCAGGACCCCGCCCGCGCGCAGGGTGCGCTCGAGCTGATGTGGCGGCTGCAGCGCGCGCTCGCCGAGATCGCCGGCCTGCCCCACGTGTCGCTCCAGCCCTCGGCCGGCTCGCACGGCGAGCTCGCGGGCGTGCTGTTGACGCGCGCCTACCACGAGTCGCGCGGCCAGCAGCGCCACAAGGTGCTGACGCCCGACACCGCGCACGGCACCAACCCCGCGACCGTCACGATGGCCGGCCTGCAGGTCGTCAAGCTCAACACCGACTCGCACGGCGGCATCGACCTCGACGACCTGCGCGCCAAGACCGACACCGACGTCGCCTGCCTGATGCTCACCAACCCCAACACGCTCGGCCTGTTCGATCCCAACATCGAGAAGATCGCGGCGATCGTCCACGACGCCGGCGCCACGCTCTACTACGACGGCGCCAACCTCAACGCCGTCATGGGCCGCTCGCGGCCGGGCGACATGGGCTTCGACATCGTCCACTTCAACCTGCACAAGACCTTCACCCAGCCCCACGGCGGCGGCGGTCCCGGATCGGGTCCGATCGCGGTCAGCGACCGCATCGCGCCGTTCCTGCCCGTGCCGATCGTGCTCAGGCGTGACGACAGCGAGCACAACGGCCATGTGCCCGCGCCCGCCGAGTACGACCTCGACTACGGCGCGCCGAACGGGGCGAGTACGGCGGGCATGCCGGGACCCGAGGACCCCGCGGACGCGGGTTGCCCGGCCGGCCTCGGTGGTCCCGCGGGCGCGCGTCCGGGCTCGCGCTCGATCGGGCGCCTGCGCGGCTTTCACGGCAACTACGGCTGCTTCGTGCGCGCCTACGCCTACATCTGCTCGCTCGGCGCCGAGGGGCTGAAGGACGCCTCGGAGACCGCCGTCCTGAACGCCAACTACTTGCTGGCGCGCCTGCGCCAGCTCGGGGTCAGCGAGCGCCTGCCGCTCGCCTACCGACAGCTGTGCATGCACGAGTTCGTGCTCAGCGGCGAGCCGATGAAGCGCGAACTCGGGCTCCGGACGCTCGACCTCGCCAAGCGGCTGCTCGACTTCGGCTTTCACCCGCCCACGGTCTACTTCCCGCTGCTCGTCGACGAGGCCCTGATGGTCGAGCCCACCGAGACCGAGACCCGCGAGACGCTCGACGCGTTCGCCGAAACGATCGCCGACATCCTGCGCGAGGCCGAGACCGACGGCCCCGAGCCCGCGCGCGCAGCCCCGTACACGACTCCCGTCAGGCGCCTCGACGAGGTCGCCGCCGCCAAGCGCCCGATCGTTCGCCAGACGCTCGGCTAGGCTCCCGGCGATGGCCATCGAGTACCGCAACCTTGGCCGCACCGGGGTCAAGGTCAGCCCACTCTGCCTCGGGGCGATGATGTTCGGCGCCTGGGGAAACACCGACCACGAGGACTGCATTCGGATCATCGACCGGGCCCTCGACGCCGGCATCAACTTCATCGACACCGCCGACGTCTACTCGCGCGGCGAGTCGGAGGAAATCGTCGGCAAGGCGCTCTCCAAGGGGCGTCGCGAGCAGGTCGTGCTCGCCACCAAGGTGCACGGCACGATGGGCGATGCCGACGGGCGCGATCCAAACAAATTCGGCAACTCCCGTCGCTGGATCACGCAGGAGCTCGAGAACAGCCTGCGCCGCCTGAACACAGACTGGATCGACCTCTACCAGATCCACCGTCCCGAGCCCGACACCGACATCGACGAGACGCTCGGCGCGCTCAGCGACCTCGTCCGCGCCGGCAAGGTCCGCTACATCGGCAGCTCGACCTTCCCCGCCTATCAGATCGTCGAGGCGCAGTGGACCGCGCAGGCGCGCGGGCGCGAGCGGTTCGTCTGCGAGCAGCCGCCCTACTCGCTGCTCGCCCGGGGCGTCGAGGCCGACGTGCTGCCCGCGTGTCAGAAGTACGGCATCGGCACGATCCCGTGGAGCCCGCTCGGCGGCGGCTGGCTGTCCGGGCGTTACCGCAGCGGCGGCGACACGCCGGCCTCCAGCAGGCGCGCGCAGATGCTGCCCGCCCGCTTTGACATGTCGATCCCCGCCAACCAGCGCAAGCTCGAGGCCACCCATGCGCTCGGCGAGCTCGCCGATCAGGCGGGCCTGCCGCTGATCGAGCTGGCGCTCGCGTTCGTGACCGGCCACCCGGCCGTCACCGCGGCGATCATCGGCCCGCGCACGCTCGAGCAGCTCGACAGCCAGCTGCTGGCGCTCGAACGCTCGCTCGACCCCGACCTGCTCGATCGAATCGATCAGATCGTCGCCCCCGGCGTCAACGTCAACCCCAACGACCGCGGCTGGGAACCGCCGTGGCTCGCGCACAGCTCGCTGCGCCGACGCTAGCCCTCGATCGCCACCGCGGGACACTCAGATCGCCCATGCGCATCTTCTCCGGCATCCAGCCCACCGGCGCCAAGCACCTCGGCAACTACATCGGCGCGATCGCCCAATACGTCGCCGGACAGGACCGCGGCGAAGCCCTCTACTGCATCGTCGACCTGCACGCCATCACCGTCCCGTACGACCCCGCCTCGCTGCGCGGGAGCGTCTATGACCTGACGGCGATCCTGCTCGCGGCCGGACTCGATCCCGACCGCTGCATCCTCTTCCGCCAGGGCGACGTGCAGGAGCACACCGAGCTGTGCTGGCTGCTCTGCTCGGTCACAGAGCTCGGACGCCTGCAGCGCATGCACCAGTTCCGCGACAAGTCCAGCGCCCAGCGCGAGCTGGTGTCCGCCGGCCTGCTCGTGTACCCGGTGCTGCAGGCCGCCGACGTGCTCGCCTACCGCGCCCACGAGGTCCCCGTCGGCGAGGACCAGCGCGAGCACCTGGAGCTGATGCGCGACGTCGCCCGCCGCTTCAACTCCCGCTTCGGCGACGGACGGGAGGTGCTCGTCGTGCCCGAGCACCGCATCCCGGAGGTCGGCGCCCGCATCATGGATCTGCAGGACCCCACGCGCAAGATGTCCACCAGCGGCTCCTCCGAGCTCGGCACGGTGTACGTGCTCGACGAGCCCGCCGCGATCGAGAAGAAGATCCGCAGCGCCGTCACCGACTCCGGCAGCGAGATCCGCCGGGCGCCCGACAAGCCCGGCGTCTCCAACCTGATAGAGATCCTCGCCGTCGCCCGCGCCTCGACGCCCGCCGCCGTCGAAGCCGAGCTCGCCGGCGCGCGCGGCTACGGCGACCTGAAGGCCGCCGTCGCCGAGGCCGTCGTCGCCTACCTGGCGCCCGTGCGCGAGCGCTATCGCGATCTGCGCGCCGACGCCGACGCTCTGGAGGGCGTGCTCGACGGGGGAGCCGCGCGCGCGCGCGCGATCGCCGCCCAGACGCTCGTGGACGTGCGCGCGTGCATGGGCATCGGACCGCCCGGGTCGGCACCGGGGGGTGCGGACACGGGTCGCGACGGGCCACACGCGCGCGCGGGCGCCGGCGCGCCCACGTCGGCACCGACGGGTACGGTACGCGGCACGTGACCGCGTCGGCGATCAACGCACTCGACCTCGACCTCGACGTCTTCAGCGGCCCGTTCGACCTGCTGCTCGCGCTGATCCTGCGCGAAGAGGTCGACCTGCTCGAGCTGTCCCTCGCCGACGTCGTGCTCGCCTACCTCGATCACCTGCACGCCCGCGGCCAGCTCGACCTAGAGACCACGACCGAGTTCGTCGTGCTGATCGCCGCGCTGCTCGAGCTCAAGTCGAAGCTCATGCTGCTCGGCGAGCACGACCAGGACGACCTGCTCGAGCTCGAGCCCGAGCAGGCCGCCCACGAGCTGCTCGCGCGCATGCTCGACGCCCGTCGCTACCGCGCCGCCGCGGGGCACCTGCGCTCGCTGCTCGAAGCTCAGCATGGCTACCGCTTCCGCCAGGCTCCGCCTCCGGCGCACCTGCGCCGCGTACAGCCGCAGCCGCAGGACGGCTCGCAGGACCCGGCGATCCTCGGCGAGGCGATCGGCAGGCTGCTCGCGCTGCCGCCGCGAATCAGCCTGCACCACATGGGCGGCGCGCGCGTCACCGTCGCCGAGCGCCTCGCCCATCTGCGCCGGCTGCTGCGATCGGGCACGTTCAGCTTCGACGACGCCGTCCAGGGCGCCGATCGCATGACGGTCGCCGTCACCCTGTTCGCGCTGCTCGAGCTCTACAAGCGCGGCGAAGCCGACTGGCGTCAACCCGAGAGCTTCGGCGAGATCTCGATCAGCCCGTCGACGGCGCCTCGCGCGAGCCTCGCGGCGGTGCCGGGATGAGCGAGCCGCTCGAGGGCCCTGAGCATGTCGAGCCCGATGACCCGCAGGGGTTCGGGCCGGACCGGCCGGATCGGATCGAGCCCGATGACCCGCAGGGGTTCGGGCCGGACCGGCCGGATCGGGTGCAGCCGGATCACGCGCAGGGGTTCGGGCCAGACCGGCCGGATCGGGTCGAGCCGGATGACCCGGAGCTCACGGCGATCGCGGAAGGCGAGCTCGGCGCGGACGGTGAGATCCGGGCGGTCGCCAATCCCGGCGGCGCTCCCCGCTCGGGGCCCGCGCAGATCGTCGAAGCGCTCCTGTTTCTCGCGCCGGACCCGCTGACCCTGGCCGAGCTCGCCGAAGCCGCGCGGCTCAGCGAGCTCGAGGTCGACGCCGCGCTCGCGACGCTCGCCGAGCGCTACGCCCCCGGCACGCATGGCATCGTGCTGCGCCAGCTCGGCGGCGGCTTCACGTTCGCCAGCGACCCCGGCAGCGAGGACGCCGCGCGCCGTCTGTTCAGCCGTCCCCGCGTCGCCACGCTCAGCCCCGCCCAGGCCGAGACGCTCGCAATCGTCGCCTACCTGCAGCCGGTCTCACGGCCCGAGATCACACGAATCCGAGGGGTCAGCGCCGACTCGGCGACGACCACGCTGCTCGAGCGCGGGCTGATCGAGCAGCACGGGCGCTCGCAGTACGGCGCCGCCACGTACCGCACAACGATGCTGTTCATGAAGCTCTTCGGGCTGCGCTCGCTCGACGACCTGCCGGACATCGCGCGCTGGGACCCGACGCCGGCGGAGCAGGCGCAGCTGTACGAGCGCCTGATGCGCGCCGGCGACGCCCGCGCCGGAGGCGGCCCCACCCCGGAGTGACGCGACGCGCGACCGGGCCGAGATGCGCCGCGCCGGGCCCGGCCGAAACGCGGCGCTCCTGCGGTCGGGCCGAAACGCATCGCGCCGGCGGCCGGTCTGAAATGCGCCTCGCCAAGCACCTGGCCCATGCCGGCGTCGCCTCGCGACGCGCCGCCGAGACGCTCATCCGCGCCGGGCGCGTCACCGTCGACGGCGAGACCGTGCGCGACCCCGCGCGCGACGTCGCCGAGGCCGATCGCGTCGAGCTCGACGGCCGCGCTCTGCCGGCATCCGCGAAGAACGTCGTCTACGCGCTCAACAAGCCGCTCGGCGTCGTCTCGACCGCGCGCGACACCCACGGACGCCCAACCGTCGTCGGTCTCGTGCCGGTCCCAGGGCTGCGGCTGTATCCCGTCGGACGCCTGGACGTCGACACCAGCGGCCTGATCCTGCTCACCAACGACGGACAGCTCGCCGAGCGCCTCACCCACCCGCGCTACGAAGTCCCCAAGACCTACCGCGCCCGCGTCGGCGCCGGACCCGTCAGCGACGCTGAGCTGCGGATTCTGCGCGCCGGAGTGCGACTCGACGACGGCCTCACGGCGCGCGCGCGCGCGCGGCGACTGCGCGGCCCACAGGTCGGGCCAGACCGTGCGCGCGGCGAAACGATCGAGCTGACGATCCGCGAGGGCCGCAACCGCCAGGTGCGGCGCATGTTCGACGCCATCGGCCACCCCGTGCTCGAGCTGCAGCGCATCGCGTTCGGCTCGCTCGCGCTCGGCGATCTCGCGCCCGGGGCTCACCGCCGGCTCAGCGACGCGGAGGTGTCGCGCCTGCGGGCGAGCGCCCGTCTGCCGCGGCGAGCGTCGCGCAGGCGGTAGCCGGCCCGGCGCGCGCCTGCTGGCGAGTGCCCGCGTGCCCAGGGGAGTGTCGCGCAGGCAGTAGCCGGCCCGGCGCGCGATGGCCGGCGGCGGGCTGTCGGCGCCCGCTCTGGCAGAATCTCGCGGCCATGCCGCGACGACTCTTTGCGTTAAGGGGCGCCATCGACGTGCCGGACAACGACGCCGACGCGATCCTCGATGCCACCAGCAAGCTGATCAACGAGATCGTCCAGCGCAACGCGCTGGAGCCCGAGGACCTGCTCAGCTGCATCTTCACCGTCACCGAGGACCTCGATGCCCAGTTCCCCGCCGCTGCCGCGCGCCAGCTCGGGTTCACCCACGTGGCGCTGCTGTGCGCCCGCGAGATTCCCGTCCCCGGGTCGATGCCGCGCGTGATCCGCTTGCTGCTGCACTACTACGCGGACGAACACCATCGCCCGCAGCCCGTCTACCTCGGCAAGACCGGCGCCCTGCGCGACGACCTGTAGCGAACCCGCCGGGCGGGCGCACGCGCGCGTGGGTCCGTGGCGGCTTTCGTCACAATAGGCCGACCATGGCAATCGAGTTCGCCGAGCGCATCCGCCGCATCCCCGCCTACCCCGCCGCGGGCGGCTACGCCGAGGAGGCGCCGCTCGTGCGGCTGGCCAGCAACGAGTCCCCGTTTCCGCCGTTCGAGAGCGTGCGCAACGCGATCGTCGGCGCCCTCGGCTCCCTGAACCGCTATCCCGACCCGACCAACTCGCGCCTGCGCGCGCGCCTGTCCGAGCGCTACGAAGTCCCACCGGCGCGCATCGCGATCGGCAACGGCTCGTGCGACATCCTGCTGGCCGCCGGCGACGCCCTGCTCGAGCCCGGCGCCGAGCTGGTCTACGCCTGGCCGTCGTTCTCGGTCTACCCGCACCTCACCGCCGCCTCCGGCGCCCGCGCGATCACGGTCCCGCTCGACGCCGACCAACGCCACGACCTCCCCGCGATGCTCCGCGAGATCACCGTCGCCACACGGCTGGTGATCGTCTGCAACCCGAACAACCCGACGTCGACGGCGCTTCCCGCAGAGGAGATCGCCGCGTTCGTGGCCGAGGTGCCGCCACAGGTGTGCGTGATCATCGACGAGGCCTACTGCGAGTTCAACCTGCTCGGCGACCCCGACTCCTCGATCGAGCTGCTGCACCGTCACTCCAACCTCGTCCTGCTGCGCACCTTCTCGAAGGTCTACGGACTGTGCGGCCTGCGCGTGGGCTTCGCGCTGTGCGGCTCTGAGGCGCTGCCCCAGGCGGTCACGCAGGTGCGCCAGCCGTTCTTCTGCAACGCCCTCGCCCAGACCGCCGCGGTGGAGGCGCTCGCCCACCAGGACGAGGTCATCGACCGCGTCGCGGCAACGGTCGCCGAGCGCGCCGCGGTCAGCGATGGGGTGCGCGCGCTCGGCCTGACCGTCGCCGACTCGCAGGCCAACTTCTGCTGGATCCTGCTCGGCGAACGCGACGAGAGCCAGATCATGGACGGCCTGCTCGAGCGTGGCGTGCTGGTGCGCGGCGGCGGCGCGCTCGGCAGCGAGCAGCCGGCGCTGCGCGTCACCTTCGGCACCCCCGCCGAGAACGCGCTTTTCCTGGACGCGCTCGCCGCGGCTCTGTAGCGCCGAGGCGCGGGGATGGGGCGCGGGGATGGCGCCCGGGCCCGGCTTGGGGTAGGGCGACGGCCGCGTAGGGATGCCCGACGGCCGGCCGCGATGGTGAGAGGGCTTCGTTGCGATGCCGAGGGCCGATCGCGATGGTGAGAGGGCTTCGTCGCGATGCCGACGGCCGACCGCGATCGTGAATCGTCTCTCACCCCTCGACCGCGGGCCGATCTTCTGCTACAAACCGTGGCAGACGGCCATGTCCACATCGACGCTCACAGTCACCGTTAGCGCCTTCACCGCGTGGTCGTCCTACGCCTACCGCGCCTGGCGATTTATCTAGGCGCTTCGGCCATCGCCCGTCCGTGAGCGGGCTCCGGCGGCCGCACAGGGTCCCTTCAGCGGGACCGAGCGCCATCCACAGCGCCACCCGCAGCGGGCGCACACGCTCCTCTCACGGACGCAGCACCTACCATTCCACGAGCAGGTGAAAGGATGAATCGATGATGATCGTGATGAAGGAGACCGCAACGCCCGAGGAGGTGGACGCGGTCGTCGAGAAGATCGAGCGAGCCGGCGCGCGCGCGCATCGCAGCACCGGCGCGCGCGTCACCGTGATCGGCGCGATCGGCGACGTCGAGCAGGACGTGAGCGTTGAAGGGCTCGGCCTCGAGGGCCAGCCCGGCGTGGACCGCGTCGTACCGATCCTCAAGCCCTACAAGCTAGCCTCGTTACAGTTCACCCACGGCGAGCACAGCGTGCTCGACATCGACGGCCGCCGCATCGGCGGGGAGCACTTCGCGCTGATCGCCGGGCCCTGCACGATCGAATCGCGCGAGCAGACCCTGCAAACGGCGCGCATCGTGCGCGACGCCGGCGCCTCGCTGTTCCGCGGCGGCGCATACAAGCCGCGCACCTCTCCCTACGCCTTCCAGGGGCTGGGCCAGGAGGGCCTGCGCCTGCTCGCCGAGGCGAAGGCCGAGACCGGCCTGCCGATCGTCACCGAGCTGATGGACATCCGCGACCTCGACGCCGTGCTCGAGGTCGCCGACGTGATCCAGATCGGGGCGCGCAACATGCAGAACTACCCGCTGCTCGCGGAGATCGGCCGCTCCGGGCGCCCGGCCCTGCTCAAGCGCGGGCTAGCCGCGCCGCTCGACGAGCTCGTGATGGCGGCCGAGTACATCCTCAAGGAAGGCAACCGCAACGTGATGCTCTGCGAGCGCGGCATTCGCACGTTCGAGACCGACCATCGCCGCGTCACGCTCGACCTGATGGCCGTGCCGATCCTCAAGGAGCTCACGCACCTGCCGGTTGTCGTCGATCCGAGCCACGCTGCCGGACGGCGCGAGCTGGTGCCGCCGCTGTCGCTCGCCGCCGCCGCGATCGGCGCCGACGGCATCATCGTCGAGACCCATCCGAATCCGGAGGAGGCCGTTTGCGACGGCCCGCAGGCGCTGCGCGCCGACGCCTTCGCCGATTACGCAGCGACCGTCGAACGCGCCGCCGCGCTGGCCGGAAAGACGCTCAGCGCCGCGGTGTGATGCGAGGCCGGCCGACGCCCGCAGCCAGCGTACGGCCGGCCGCCCCGCGGGGACGCCGTTGACCGTCGCCCGGCCGGAACGCCAAGTCCAGGCCGGCGAGGCCGAGCGTCGGGACGACGCCGAGCCTGAGCGTGAGCGCGCAGCCGAGCCTGAGCATGAGCGTGAGGGCGCAGCCGAGCCTGAGCGCGCAGCCGAGCCCGGGCCTGAGCGTGAGCGCGCAGCCGAGCCCGAGCCTGAGCGTGAGCGCGCAGCCGAGCGCCAGCCGTCGTTGCGCGTCGCCGTGCTCGGCATTGGGCTGATCGGAGGTTCGATCGGGCTGGCCGCACGCGCCCGCGCTCGGGCTCGCGTAACCGGCTGGGACCCCGATCCGGGCGTGCGCGCTCGAGCTCTGGAGCTGCATGCCGTCGATGACTGCGCCGCGGACATACCCGGCGCCGTGGCAGGCGCCGACGTCGTGTTCGTCGCCGCTCCCGTTGGCGCGCTCGTGCAGAGCGTCCGCGCCGCGCTGGACGGCGCCGGACCAGAGACGGTCGTCACCGACGTCGGCTCGACCAAGCGCGCCGTCGCCGAGGCCATTTCCGATCCTCGCTTCATCGCCGGCCATCCGCTTGCGGGCGCGCAGGTCTCCGGCGTCGAGCACGCGCGCGCCGACCTGTTCGAGGGGGCGGTCTGGTATCTGGCGGACGCTGACCCACGCACGCGCGCGCGCGCGCGTGCGCCGCTCCCCGAGGAGCGGCACGCCCTCGAAGACCTGATCCGCGCCCTCGGCGCCGAGCCGGTCGCGATCGACCCCGAGCTGCACGACCGGCTGATGGCCACCGTCTCGCATCTGCCGCACGTGCTCGCCAACCTGCTGGTGGCCCAGGCCGTCGCCTCGCTCGGCGAAGATCTGCGCGCGCCGCTGGCGACCGGTCCGAGCTTTCGCGACGCCACACGTGTGGCGGGATCCAACAGCGAGATCTGGACCGACATCTACATGTCCAACCGCGACCCGCTGGTGGCGGCACTCGATGAGCTCGGAGGGCGTCTGGCGCAGGTGCGCGCGATCCTGCAGGCAGGCGACGCCGAGGGCTTGCGCGAATGGAACGAGCGCGCCCGCGCCGAGCGCGAGGCGCTCCCCCGAGCGGACTCGTAGGCTGCAAGCGCCATGAACAGGCGTTTCGAGCCATCGAGCGGGCTCGCCGGTGAGCTGCGTCCGCCGCCCGACAAGTCGATCTCGCACCGCGCCGCGCTGTTGGGGGCGATGGCGTGCGAGCCCGTGCACATCGAGAACTACCTGCACGCCGCCGACACCATCGCCACGCTCGAGGCCGTGCGCGCGCTTGGAGCCCTCGTCGAGATCCGCGCCGGCGAGGTCGTGATCCGGGGGACCGGCCTGCGCGACGTGCGCGAGCCGGCCGCGCCGATCGACGTCGGCAACGCCGGCACGCTCATGCGCCTGCTGCCCGGCTGGCTCGCCGCGCAGGACGGACGCGCTTTCACGCTCGACGGAGACGCCTCGATCCGCCGGCGCCCGGTCGACCGGGTCGCCGAGCCGCTGCGCCAGATGGGAGCCGAGCTGGAGGCCACCAACGGCCGCTTTCCGCCGCTCACCGTCCACGGGACGCGCCTGCACGCGATCTCCTACGAGCTGCCCGTCGCCAGCGCACAGGTCAAGTCCTGCATCCTGCTCGCGGGTCTCGCCGCCGACGGCGCCACCACCGTCGGCGAGCCCGAGCGCAGCCGCGACCACACCGAGCGCATGCTCCTGCGCGCCGGCGTCAACGTCCATCGCAACGGGCGTCACGTCACGGTCGTCAACGCCGACGAGCTCGTGCTCGACCGCGTCAGCGTTCCCGGCGACGTCAGCTCCGCCGCCTTCATGATCGCCGCCGGCGTGCTCGTCCCCGGCTCGCGTCTGCTGATCGCCGACGTCGGCGTCAACTGGACCCGCACCGGCTTTCTGCGCATCCTGCGCCGCATGCGCGGGATCGTGCTCGGCGACCTCGAGGAGCAGACCGGCGAGATCGTGCCCACCGAGCCCATCAGCGACCTCGACGTCGCGCACGGCGCGCTCGAGGCCACCACCGTCGAGCCCGAGGAGGTGCCGGGCGCGATCGACGAGCTGCCGCTCGTCGCCCTGCTCGGCTGCTTCGCCGAGGGCCAGACCGTCGTCCGTGGCGCCCAGGAGCTGCGCATCAAGGAGTCCGACCGCATCAACGACGTCGTCGACGGTCTGCGCGGACTCGGCGCCGAGATCGAGGCCACCGACGATGGATTCGTCGTGCGCGGCCCCGGCGGGCTGCGCGGGGGCGTGCTCGATGCCCGCGGCGATCACCGCCTGGCGATGCTCGGCGCGGTCGCCGGGCTGGCCTCGCGCGAGGGTGTCGAGGTCGTTGGCATCGACGCGGCGGCGGTTTCGTATCCGGGCTTTGTCGAGGACCTGGTCGGGCTGCTTCCTTGAGCGGTTGGGTTGCTTCCTCGAGCGGTTGGCTTGGTTCCTCGAGTCGTGGGTTGTTCCCTCGAGCGGTTGGCTTGGTTCCTCGAGTCGTGGGTTGTCCCTCGAGCCGTGGTGGGTTGCTTCCCGGAGTCGCGGTCCGCTGCCGTGCGTGGTGACTGGTCTCATGAACGGTGGGCTGCCACCGCGAGCAGCCGTGTAAAGCGCTTGTAAAGGTCCGTGCGGTGGGTACTAATTTTTGAGTTTGGTGCGCGAAGGTATCTACCAGAATTGTTTTTGGTGGAGGCTGTCGGGACACCTCGGTGAAAAGGAGCGCATCTTGTGCGTGATCGGTATGGATTTCGAATGAGTGTGCTCGATAGTATTAACACTGCATATACATATGTGCACGCTGTCAGACAAATAAAACACCTGTCGAGCCGATGCTGATAGCGATCGATGGTCCGGCCGGCACCGGCAAGTCCACCGTCGCTCATGCTCTCGCAGCCCGTCTCGGCTTCAACTATCTCGACAGCGGCGCCCTATACCGCTGCGTCGCACTGCTCTCGCTCGAGTCCCCCGAGGCCTTGCCCGCACAGCTCGCGCGCGACGCCGTGATCGAGCTGCTCCCCGGGGCGACCGGCGCGCCCGGCACCGTGCTGCTCGACGCGCGCGACGTCAGCGCGGCGATTCGCGCGCCCGCCGTCTCCGAGCGCGCCTCCCACGTGGCCGCCGATCCCGACGTGCGCGCGGCGCTCGTGTCTCGCCAGCGCGAGCTGCTCGCCGACGGCGACTGGGTCGCCGAGGGGCGCGACATCGGCACCGTGGTCGCGCCCGCGGCCGAGCTGAAGGTCTTTTTGACAGCTGACCCGGGGGAGCGTGCGCGCCGGCGCGCGCTCCAGTCCGGCGCCGACGAGCGCACGGTGCTCGCCGAGCAGACCCTGCGCGACGAGCGCGACCGCACCCGCGCGCACAGCCCGCTGCGGCCCGCCCCGGGCGCCGTCGAGCTGGACACCACGGGACTCACCGTCGAGCAGGCGGTCGAGCGCATCGCCGGGCTGGCTGGCGGACTTTGGTGACCCACCGCTGGTAGGTAGTCAGCAGTCGGGTGTCGCTGAGCAATACTGACCGCATGCTCAAAGTCGCCGTCGTCGGCTATCCCAACGTCGGGAAGTCCTCGCTCGTCAACCGTCTCAGCGGAACGCGCGAGACGGTCGTTCACGAGCGCCCGGGTGTGACACGGGACCGCAACGAGGTGCAGTGCGAGTGGAACGGCCTGCGCTTCGAGCTGATCGACACCGGCGGCGTGGACTTCGCCGACGACGATCCGCTGGCGGGCTCGATCCGCGACCAGGCGCGCGCCGGACTCGCCGATGCCCAGCTGGCGCTGCTCGTGGTGGACGCGCGTGCCGGGGTTCGCGCCGGCGACGAGGAGATCGCCGAGCTCCTGCGCCGCTCGACCGTGCCGGTCGTGGTTGCCGCGAACAAGTGCGACGCCGTCGCCGACGTCCCGCTCGCCGCGGAGTTTCACCGCCTGGGTCTGGGCGACCCGATGCCGGTCTCGGCCACCGAGGGCCTCGGGTCGGGCGACCTGCTCGATCGCGTGGTCGCGCTGCTGCGTGAGCACGACTCCGAGGCCGAGGACGCAGAGGGCGATGAGCAGCCGGTGCGCCTGGCCGTGATCGGGCGGCCCAATGTCGGCAAGTCCTCGCTCGTGAACCGCTTCCTCGGCCACGAGCGCGTGATCGTCTCGGACCTCGCGGGCACCACCCGCGACGCGATCGACACGCCGCTGCTCGTCCAGAGCCCGGACGGAACCGGCCAGCGCAGGCTGATCCTGATCGACACCGCCGGCATCCGGCGCCAGGCCAAGGTCGCCGACTCGCTCGAGTACTACACCTCGCTGCGCTCGCGTCGCGCCGCCGAGCGCGCCGACGTGGCCCTCGTCGTATGCGACGCTCGCGAAGGCGTCACCGCCCAGGATCAGCGAATCGCGGAGCTGGCGATGCGCACGGGGTGTGCCACGGCGCTCGTATTGAACAAGTGGGACCTGTACGACGGCGACGAGGACCAGCTCGCCTCGGAGCGTGCGCGGGTGGCCCAGAAGCTGCGCCTGCGCCCGCACGTGCTCACCGCCAGCGCAAAGACCGGCCGCAACGTCGCTCGCCTGCTCCGCGAGGCCCTCGCGCTCGGCGACCGCGCCGCCACGCGCATCCCCACGCCCGAGCTCAACCGCTTCCTCGCCGAGACCGTGCAAGAACGCCAGCCGCCCGTGGGCACACGCCGCGGCGGGGGCGGGCGGGGATCCAATCACCGACTGAAACTGCTCTACATCGCGCAGATCGCCGAGCGCCCGCCGCGCTTTGCGATCCAGGTCAACTCACGCGCGCGCCTCACCCGCGACTACGCCTACTTTCTCGAGAACCGCCTGCGCGCCCGCTACGGCATGGACGGCGTTCCGCTGGTCATCGATTTCGTCGAGCGCTCCAGGCAAGGGCGCAAATCCGCGCGCGGCCCCGCGCGCTCCGGACGAGCCTCGGCGCGCGGGTAGACTCTCCCGGCCGACCGCCGTCGATCCAGCCTCACCCGTTCGCAGCCGCGCCCGTTCGCAGCCCCACCCGTTCCCAGCCCCACCCGTTCGCATCTCGATCCGCCGCCCACTTCGAGCCGGAGCCCCGCCTAGACATGAGTGACAACAACCGCCACGACGAGTTCCTATTCACATCCGAGTCGGTCACCGAGGGTCACCCCGACAAGATCGCCGATCAGATCTCGGACGGCGTCCTCGACGCCGTCCTGACCGACGACCCCTACGGGCGCGTCGCCTGCGAGACGCTCGTCAACACGGGCCTGGTCGTCGTGTCCGGAGAGATCTCGACCGACACCTACGTCGACATCCAGCAGATCGCGCGCGACACCGTGCGCCGGATCGGCTACGACGACGCGGCCTTCGGCTTCGACTGCGACACGTGCGCCGTCATCAACGCGATCGACAAACAGTCTCCGGACATCGCCCAGGGCGTCGACGCCGCCTACGAGACCCGCCACGATCCCGCCGACGAGGACGAGCTCGACGTCGCCGGCGCCGGCGACCAGGGCATGATGTTCGGCTACGCCACGCGCGAGACCGAGGAGCTGATGCCGCTGCCGATCTCCCTCGCCCACAAGCTCGCCAAGCGCCTGGCCGAGGTGCGCAAGGGCGACGTGCTGCCGTACCTGCGACCGGACGGCAAGACACAGGTCACCGTCCGCTACCGCGACGGCAAGCCGGTCGCGATCGAGAAGATCCTGATCTCCACCCAGCACGCCGACGGCATCGACGCCGAGGCGCTGATCAAGCCCGATCTGTTCGAGCACGTGCTGCGCCCGGTGCTGCCCGCCGATCTGTACATCGAGAGCGCGCTGCTGAAGAACTTCCTGGTCAACCCGACCGGGCGTTTCGTGATCGGCGGCCCGATGGGCGACTGCGGCCTGACCGGACGCAAGATCATCGTCGACACCTACGGCGGCATGGCCCGTCACGGCGGAGGCGCGTTCTCCGGCAAGGACCCGTCCAAGGTCGACCGCTCGGCCGCCTACGCCGCGCGCTGGGTCGCCAAGAACATCGTCGCCGCCGGCCTGGCCGACCGTGCCGAGGTGCAGGTGGCCTACGCGATCGGCGTCGCGCACCCCGTCTCGGTGATGGTCGAGACGTTCGGCACCGAGAAGATCCCACGCGAGCAGATCGCCAAGCTCATCGACGAGCACTTCGACCTGCGACCCGGCGCCTTCCGCGAGGAGCTCAAGCTCCACCGGCCGATCTACCAGAAGACCGCCGCCTACGGCCACTTCGGCCGCGAAGACCACGACTTCACCTGGGAGCGCACCGACCGGGCGGCCGCGCTGAAGTCCGCAGCCGGCCTTTAGAACGCCAGGGGCCTTCGAAGACCGGCCCGGATGGCCGGCCACGGTGACGTGTCGTCGCGGGCGCAGCGTTCACAAATCAAACAAGGAGCTGCGCCCGAGACGACCTCAAAGGCCGGACGCCGGTCTCCTCCACCCTGGGTCCGCCGCCCGCCCGGCGCCGATCGCTCGGTCCGACCGCGCGTCTAGGGTGCCTACCCGTGCCCGCGATCGCCCAGGTTGAGCCGATGACCACCACGCGCGCGCTGAGCGGCCCGTTCGACTACCTGCTGCCCAGCGAGCTGGGCAGCGACATCGACGTCGGCTCGACGCTGGTCGTGCCGTTCGCGCGCCGGCAGGTGCTCGGCGTCGTCGTCGGACTCGCGAGCGACAGCGACGTGGCCAGCGAGAAGCTGCTCGCGCCGCTGCGCTCGCTGCAGCCGGGTGTTCCCGTCGAGCTCGTCGAGCTCGCGCGTTGGATCGCCGCCGAGTACTGCTCGACGCTCGCCCGTGCGCTCACGCTCGTGCTCCCGCCCGGCGCCACGCGCCGTCTCAGCGGCCGCAAGCGGCGCGCGCCCGCGCGCGTGCGTCATCTCCCGGTCGGTCGCAGCTGTCCCCGGCCGCCCGAGCTCACCAGCGCACAGGAACGCGTGCTCGAGTCGCTGCGTCGCGCGCTGCACGAGCGGCGCTTCGCCCAGCGCCTGCTGCAAGGGGTGACCGGATCGGGCAAGACCGAGATCTACCTGCGCGCTGCAGCGACCGCCCTGGCACAGGATCGAGGCGCGATCGTGCTCGTGCCCGAGATCGGACTGACGCCGCAGATCGTCGGCCGCTTCCAAGAGCGCTTCGGGGAGACGGTCGCCGTGCTGCACTCGCGGCTGCGCCCGGGGGAGCGCTACGAGGAATGGCGACGGCTCCGCAGCGGCGAGGCCCGCGTGTGTGTCGGCCCCCGCTCGGCCGTGTTCGCGCCGGTCGACCGTCTCGGCCTGATCGTGATCGACGAGGAGCACGACGCCTCCTACAAGCACGAGGGCGATCCGCGCTACGACGCCCGCGACGTGGCCCTGCAGCGCGCCCGCATGTGCCGCGCGCTGTTGCTGCACGGAAGCGCCACGCCACGCCCCGAGAGCGTGCACGCGGCCGGCGACGCGCAGCGCCTGCGCCTGCCGGCGCGCGTCGACGGCCGACCGTTGCCGCATGTGTCCGTGCTCGACATGCGCGAGCACAGCGCGGGTCTGCACCCGCTGACCGCGCAGGCGCTCGCCGACGCGCGCGCCAGGCGCGGCAAGGTGATCGTGCTGCTCAACCGCCGCGGCTGGTCGAACTTCCTCTCCTGTCAAGCTTGCGGAGAGGTGTGGAGCTGCCCGCACTGCGACGTCGCGCTCGTGCTCCACCGTCGCGCCGTAGCGCCCGCGCCCGCGTCGGCGTCCGCGGGGACACAGCTGGCGGGGACCGAGGGTGCTCATGTGCACGGGCCGGCGACCACTTTCGCTGAGTCGCAGAGAACGGCCGCCGGCCCTGCGCCGATGCAGCACGCGACGAGTGGCCCGACGCTGGCCTGTCACCACTGCGGCCACAGCGAGCCGGTGCCGCGAAGCTGTGAGAAATGCGGCTCGGTGTCCGTCGCCCGTCACGGCGCCGGCACCGAACGCGTCCAGCACGATCTCAGCGCCGCGCTCGACGGCGACGGCCGCTTTCCCGTCTTCCGGCTCGACGCCGACAGCTTCGCCGCGGCCGCGTGCGGCACAACCGCCGAGTCGGCCGAACGGGGCGCCAACACCGAGTCGGCCGAGCGGGGCGCCAACGCCATCGCCGAGCGCCTGCGCCGCTTCCAGGCCGCCGACGCCGGCGCGCTGATCGGCACGCAGATGGTCGCCAAGGGTCACGATTTCCCCGACGTCACGCTCGGAGTCGTGCTCGACGCCGACGCCACCCTGCGCTTCCCCGACTTCCGCGCCGACGAGCGCACGTTCGCGCTGATCGCACAGCTCGCCGGCCGCGTCGGCCGGGCCGCCGAGGGCAGGGTGCTCGTGCAGACGATCGCCCCGGACGCGCGCGCCATCGCGCACGCCGCACAGCACGACAGCGACGGCTTTGTGACCGGCGAGCTCGAGCGTCGCCGCGCACTCTGCTACCCGCCGTTCGCGCACCTGATCAGGATCGTCTGCGCCTCCCACGATCCAGCCCCGGCCCACGCCGCCGCCGGCGCGCTCGTCAAGCAGCTCTCCGGCGCCGTGCCGCCCGGCACCAGCCTGCTGGGCCCCGCCGTGCTGTTTCGGCTACGCGGTCAGGAGCGCCACATGGTGGTCATCAAGGCGCCCGAGCGGCGAGCGGTGGTGAGCGCGGTGGGGGAGGCCGTCGCGATGCTCGCGCGCGCGCGCGAGCATCGGGGGGTCAGCTTCAGCGTGGACGTCGATCCGCAGTAGAGGCGGCCGGCCCAGAGCCGCTCGTGACCGCGAGCACCCGCTCGCCAACCGCGAGACCCGCTCGCCAACCTACTGTAGAGTTCTGTCATCTGGTACTTTACGCGCCGGCTTGGAGACCGATCACAAGGAGAGTGGCATGGCGGGGGTCGATGGCGGGTTTGGCGGCGAATGCTGCGCCGATGCCCGGACGCGTGGGCAGCGCGTGCCACGGCGCGGTCCGATCCTCGGGCGCGTATGTCTCGTGACGATCAGCTTGATGCTCATGCTCGCATCATCGTGTGCAGCCGGCGCCGCCGGAGTCGGCATGCCGAAAGCGGCAGCTGGGACGACGCGGCCGATCGAGATGAAAGTGCGCCTGCAGCACGGACACCCGGTGGGGCACGCGTTGCGTTCTGAGGCGCAACGTGCTCGTGCAGCGATTGTCGGTGGAAACCGGATCGCCATCACACAGGCTCCGTGGCAGGCCTTGGTTCTTGCCGTTCTCTCTGAAGACGAAGGCATCCTCTGCGGCGGCGCGATCCTCAACGAAACCGAAGTCCTGACGGCGGGCCACTGTGTGTACGACCCTTACACGAGCGCGCGGATACCCGCGGACGAGATCGCCGTCTTTGCCGGAACTGCTGACCTCGAAGTCAAGGAACCTGGCCAAGAGCTGTCGCTGGCTGATGCAGTACGTGTTCATCCGTATTTCACTTACAACCCGACGGCCACGCAAGCGATTCCCGATGACGTGGCCGTAGTGCAGCTCAAAACCGGGCTGGTCTTCGGTCCCGATGTCAACGCGATCAGCCTCACGCCCTCGGGTTCGCTGATTAAGGAAGGCTCACAGGTCGAGTTGACTGGATTCGGCGAGGAGAACCCCGTGCTGAAAGAACTCAACGGGAGTCTCTACTCAATCGGAATGGCAGTCGACTACAGCAGGGAATGCGGCGGTGAAGCCGACGCGTTGTTCGTGTGCGCGAACGCGCCGACAGGATCGGCCTGCTTTGGAGACAGCGGAAGTGGCCTGACCTTGCCTGGATCGCCGGCCACGCTGGTGGGTGTCACCGACACCCTCGAAGTGATCGAAGGCAAACCATGCCTCCCCGGAGCGATAGATGGCTTTGCCAACGTCGCCGCCCCCGAGATCAGGGACTTCGTCGTCGAAGATAATCCGAGCCCGCCCCGCGCCCCCCGGGGTGGTGGTGCGTCGCTGCACGGAACGCCGAGGGTGGGCGAAACGCTGACCTGCGACCCGGGCACGTGGAGCGGCGACCCCACTTTCACCTACACCTTTATCGGCAGCGTCGGTGATCGAATATTGCGGGAAGGCTCGTCGGCCACATACGAGCTGGGAGAAGGTGATCTGGGGAGCAGCATCCTGTGCGAGGTGTCGGCGAGCAACGCGGGTGGCACCGGCAGCGGCCGCACCCAGACACTATCGCCGGTGCAGCGCTCCGTGGCGGAAGAAGAAAGAACGATCTACAAATCCCCAGAAGCCCCATGGGCCAAAGAAGGCGCCGAAGAAGAAGCCAGGCGTCATGCTCAAGAACGGCTTGCACAGAAAAAACACGAAGAAGAAGCCGCTGCAGCCGCCACCAAGAAGCATCAGGAAGAAGAAGAAGCGATCGCTAAAAAGCACCAGGAAGAAAGGGCCGCCGAAGCAGCCGTGCTAGGTGTGAAAGAAGTCTCGCCCGACGCCACGATTGCGAGCTCGTCCGTGATCGTCGGTCCGTCTGGCTCGTTTGTCGTCAAGATCAAGTGTCCGAGCGGCGAGGCCAGCTGCGCCGGCACGGTTACGTTGCGCACGCTCCACGCCGTCAGCGCCGGCACGTCGGCCGCGGCACACGACGCCAAGAGCAAAGCGGCGATCGTCACGCTCGCCAGCGGGTCCTTCGCAGTCGCGGGGGGACGGTCCAAGGCGGTTACGCTGCATCTGTCGGCTACCGGTAAGAAGCTCCTCGCCCACGTTCATCTGCTCAGCGCGCGCGCAACGATCACGGCTCACAACCCGGCGGGCGGGAAGCACACTGGCGAGACGATCGTCACGCTTCACGCGTCCACCCGCAAAGCTCGCGCGGGATGACGATGGCTGCGCTCCCGCAAAGCAAGGCACCTGCACGCCGCGGTGCGGGCCCGGTACGTGCGCTCTGCCTGCTCGTCGGCGTCTGCCTCGGTCTCGCACTGGCGCTCGCGTCCTCGGCGGCCGCCAGCGCGGAAACCGGCATCTCGGGGCGGGTGATCGCCGCCAGCTCGAAACAGGCCATCTCGGGAATCGAAGTGTGCGCGGATCTCCTTGTCGCGGAACCCTTGCTCGAAGGCTTCGTCGAACCGAGCTGCGCACGCACCAGCGCGAGCGGCGAATATACGATCGGCGAGCTCGAAAGCGGAGAATACGAAGTCCAGTTCTTCTCGCCGCCGGGCAGCCGGCTCAACTACGTCTCGCAGTACTACGACGGCAAGTCCTCGTTCCTCCAAGCCACGCCCGTGAATGTGGTGGCCGGGGAGATCACGCGGGAAATCGACGCCGAACTGCACGAAGGGGGCTGGATCAGCGGCGCCGTCAGCGATGCGCTGAGCGGGGCGCCGATCGCCGAAGTGCTCGTCTGCGCCTTCTCAACCACCAGCTTGAGCGGCAACTGCGAACTCAGTGAAGCGAGCGGCAAATACACGATTGCGGCGCTCCCGGCCGGGGAGTATGAAGTCGTCTTCTTCGGGGCTCTCAAAGGCAACTACGTGACCCAGTACTACGACGGCGCCCCTGGTCCGCAGGGGGCCACGCCGGTGTCCGTGACGGTCGGGCAGACGACCCCCGAAATCAATGCGCGGCTCGTTCAGGGCGCGCGTATAGCCGGCCGCGTGACGGTCGCAGCGACCGGAGCGCCGGTCAAGGACGCCGAAGTCTGTGCCCTGACGTCGTTCACGAGTACCTCCTCGTGCGCGCTCACCAACGTCAACGGCGAATACGCGATGTCGCGGCTGGCGCCCGGCGAATACGCCATCAGGTTCGATGCCGAACCGAACTTCCCGATTCAGTACTACAACGACAAGCCCACGTTCTCCACGGCCGACCGGGTGACGGTCGCTGCCGGTGGCACCGCGAGCGGAATCAACGCGGCGCTCGGCCCCCCCGCCTCCCCGCCGCCCCCGCCTCCGCCGCAGAAATCCGTGCCGAAAGCGGAACCCGAAATCGAAGTCAAAGCTTCACCGCCCACGGCGTCGAGCGTGCTTTCGCCGACCGGACCGAACATCGCGGTCCGCGGACACGAGGCGAGCGTCAAGGTCGTGTGCGCCGGTCCGAAGCCCTGTCGCGGCAGGCTCACGCTGCTGGCGAGCCACATCGTCAAGGTCGATGGAAAGCGCAAGACCCGCACGCTTGCAATCGGCGCAGCGACGGTCGAGCTGAAAGCCGGCGCGACAGCCACCGTGAAGATCGCTCTGAACGCAACCGCACGCGCGCTGCTCGCTGCCGATCATGGCCGCCTGCATGCGCGCCTGTCGATCCTGCAGACCGAACCGGCGCCCAGCAGGACCCGCACGAGCGTCGTCCAGCTGGCTCAGGCCACGGTCCACTCGGGCAAGCGCTAGATCACGCGATCGCCGCGTGGCATGCCGCCCGGGCTTGGTGGGTGGACGACGGGGATCCTGACCAGCTCGACCGTGTCCCGAAACACCCTCCGCTGCTCATAAACTCAGGGCAACCATGAGCAGCGACGACACCGCCCAGCTCGACCAGCCGGCCGAGCCCGACGAGCAACCCTCCGAGCCCGACGAGCTCGATGACGAGACGCGCCTGCGCCGCGACGCCGCGCTCGCGCGGGTGCGCAAGCTCGGCGACCCGGTGCTGCGCGCGAGCGCCGTCGCCGTCGAACGCTTCGACGCGGAGCTCAGCGCCGAGATCGAGGCCATGGGCGAGTTGATGAACGACGCGCTCGGCGTCGGGCTGGCCGCCAACCAGGTCGGGATCCTCCACCGCGTCCTCGTCTACCGAGCGGACCCCGATGAGCCGATCACCGCACTCGTCAACCCGGTGATCGAGTGGCTCAGCGACGAGCTCGCGGCCGCCCAGGAGGGCTGCCTCAGCATTCCCGACGTGCACGTCGAGGTCGAGCGTCCCGCGCGCATACGCGCCCGCGCGCGCGATGCCGCCGGCGGCGAGATCGAGATCGAGGCCGACGGGCTCGAGGCGCGCGTCATCCAGCACGAGGTCGATCATCTCGACGGCATCCTGATCCTCGACCGCATCTCGCGCGAGGCGCGACGCGACGCGATGCGCGCGGCTCGCGAAGCACGCGAAGCGCGAGCTGCCGCGCCCGCTGGACAGCCCAGCGCTGGCGCTCCGGATGCGCGCGATCCCGAGGCGGGCGATCCCGACGCGCGCGAAACGGGCGGTCCCGATGCGCGCGACGCGGGCGGTTCCGATACGGGCGGTTCCGATGCGCGCGATCCCGATGCGGGCGGTCCCGATGCGGGCGGTCCTGACGCGGGCGGTCCCGACACGGGCGGTCCCGATGTGCGCGGTCCCGACGTGGGTGGTCCCGACATGCGCGATCCGGATGCGGGTGGTCCGGACGCGGGTGGTCCCGACATGCGCGATCCCGACGCCACCACCGTCTAGCCGGCGCCGCGGCTCCGCGTGGTCCGCACCGTCTTCCTGGGCACCTCCGAGTTCGCCGCGGCCGTGCTCGAACGGCTGGCGCTCGGCGACCATCGCCCGCAGCTCGCGCTCACCCGCCCCGACCGGCCGCGCGGTCGCGGCCGGCAGCTGGCCTCGCCGCCGGTGGCCGACACGGCACGGGCGCTCGGCATCGAGCTCGCCCAGCCCGAACGCGTCAACGACCAGGCCGCCCGCGAGCGCATCGCGCGTGCCCGCCCGGACGTCGTGATCGTCTGCGCCTTCGGGGCGCTGATCAAGGAGCCGCTGCTGTCCGACTACGAGATCCTCAACCTGCACCCGTCGCTGCTGCCGCGCTGGCGCGGCGCCGCGCCCGTCGAGCGCGCGATCATGGCCGGCGACGAGCGCACGGGGGTATCGATCATGCGACTCACCGCCGGGCTCGACAGCGGACCCGTGTGCCTCGCCCAGGCCGAGCCGATCCACGCGACCGACACCCATGGCTCGCTCGCGCCCCGCCTGCAGGCGCTCGGCGGCGATCTGCTCGCGCAAGCGCTCGAACGGATCGACACCGGCCCGCCGCTCGCCTTCGCCGAGCAGGACGACAGCGCCGCCACCTATGCCGAGAAGATCGGCCCAGCCGACCGGCTGCTCGATCCATCCCGCCCGGCAGTCGAGCTTGAGCGCACCGTCAGGGCGCTGCATCCGCACATCGGAGCGCGCCTACAGCTCGCCGATGGAACGCTGCTCGGGGTACACAGCGCCCGTGTCGCCGACGACCACGCCAGAGGTGCCGGTGCCCCGGCCGGCGAGCTCACGCGCGACGGTCAGCGGCTGCTCTACGGCACCGAGCGGGGAGCGCTCGAGCTCATCTGCGTGCAGCCGCCCGGTGGGCGCCCGATGGACGCCGGCGCCTACCTCCGCGGCCATGCCCTCTGACGCTCGCGCCTGTGCCTACGCCGTCGTCCGCCGCGTCTTCGAGCAGGGCGCCTACGCCGACCGCGCTCTGCCCGCCGAGTCCGGTCGGCTCGACCGGCGCGACCGCGCCCTCGCCAAGCACCTCGCCTACGGCACGATCCAGCGCAAGCTCACGCTCGATGCGCTGATCGCCACGCTCGCCGAACGCCCGCCGCGACGGCTCGACCGCCCGGTGCTGGCGGCGTTGCGGCTCGGGCTCTACGAGCTGCTCTACAGCGACGGCGCCCCCGACCGCGCCGTCGTCGCCGACTCGGTCCAGCTCGCCAAGGACGCCGGACGCGGTGATCGCGGCGCCTCCGGCGCTCGCGGCGGGGTCGGTCGTCACAACGGCCCCGGCCCACACGGCCTCGTCAACGCCGTCCTGCGCCGTGCCACGCGCGAAGGCCGCGCGCTGCTCGACGCGCTCGACGACACCACTCCCGGGCAGGCAGCCATCAAGCACTCGCATCCGCCGTGGCTCGCGTCCCTGTGGTGGGAAGAGCTCGGCGCCGAACGCGCCCGCGCGCTGATGGCCGCCGACAACGAGCCCGGCGAGCTCGCGCTGCGCGCCAACACCCTTGTCACCGACGCCCGTGCGCTCGCGCGTGCGCTCGCGCGCCCAGACCCGGCTCACGGGACGGCTGCCGTCAGGACACACGGCGACCCGCTCGTTCCCGAGGCCCTCGTGCTCGACGATCCCTTCGACGCCCATGGCTCGCCCCTCTGGCGCGAAGGCGCCTTCCTCGCCCAGTCGCGCGCCGCGATGCTCGTCGCGCGACTGCTCGCGCCGCGCGCCGGCGAGCGTGTCCTCGACCTGTGCGCCGCCCCAGGCGGCAAGAGCACTCACCTCGCCGCGTTGATGGACGGCTCCGGCGAACTGCTCGCCGTCGAGCACAACCGCGCTCGTGCCGGCGCCCTTGCACGCACCGCCCGCCGGCTCCACGCCGGCAACGTCCGCATCGAGCTCGCCGACGCCACGCTCCCGCATCGTGACGGCCCCGTGTTCGATCGTGTGCTCGTCGATCCGCCCTGCTCGGGCCTCGGAACCTTGCAAGCGCGGCCCGACCTGCGTTGGCGTAGGCAGCCCGAGCAGCTGCGCCAGCTCGCTCAGACCCAAAACAAGATCCTCACCGCCGGCTCCCAAGCCGTCCGTCCGGGCGGCCTGCTGGTCTACTCTACGTGCACCATCTCCGCAATCGAGAACGAGCGCCAGATCGCCGCCTTCCTGGACGCCAACCCCGGCTTCGGGCTCGATGACCTGCGCGCCGAGCTGCCAGCGCTCAGCAACCCGCGCGCCCCCGACACGGTCCTGACAGTGCCCGACCGCGATCACACCGCCGGATTCTTCATCGCCCGCCTGCGGCGCGAGGAGTGATCCGTGGGCGACGAGCAGCAGGCCTCAGCACGCGCTCCGGTAGAGCTCGGCCCACGCTGCCCGAACTGCGGCGAGCCGTGGCTGCGCCCCACCAACCTCCCCGGGCGCTACCGCTGCGTCTACTGCCTGCACCGCTTCGAGCTCTCCTCGGTCTGCCCCAACTGCGGCGAGCACTCGACGATCGTCCGCATGTCCTCGACCGCCATCCTCAAGTGCAACAACTGCGGCGACTCGATGCTCCAACCGATATGAGTATGGCGGCGCTCGATCGGCGTCCTCACCAACCGCTTCGCGGTCGGTGCCGGCTCGCGTATCTGGTACGCCACGCTCCCTGCGTCCTTGCCCAGCTTGCCCTACATGCTCATATGGACACTCTGGTCTTGTCGTGACGCCGCCCACCGCATGAGCGAGCGCTCGCGCGAGCTGCTCAGAGGGGTTCACGTCGCGCCCTCGATCCTGTCGGCCGACTTCGCGCGCCTGCGCCAGCAGGTCGCCGAGGTGCTCGACGCGGGCGCCAGGATCATTCACGTCGACGTCATGGACGGCCACTTCGTGCCGCCGATCACGGTCGGCCCGCTCGTCGTCGCCTCGCTGCGCGAGCAGACCCACGAGGCCGGCGCCATCCTCGACGTGCACCTGATGATCGAGCGCCCCGAGCGTCACGTTGCAGACTTCAGCGCCGCCGGCGCCGACTCCGTGACCTTCCACAGCGAGGCAACTCCGCACGCCGCATACACGATCGGCCTGCTCCGCGAGCAGAACACCGGCGTCGCCGTCGCAATCAACCCCGCCACCGCCGTCGGCGCGCTGGCCGAGGTCGCCGGCACGATCGACATGGCGCTCTGCATGACCGTCAACCCCGGCTGGGGCGGGCAGCCGTTCATCGCCCATTCGCTCGACAAGATCCCCCGCGTGCGCGCCATCGTCGGGCACGACGTCGCCGTGCAGGTCGACGGCGGCATCGAGCCGCACACCGCCACCGCCTGCCGCGAGGCCGGCGCCAGCGTCTTCGTCGCCGGCTCGGCGATCTTCGACGCCCCCGACCCGGGCGACGCCTACCGCGCGATCGCGCGCGCCGCCGGCGCCGACTGAGCGTCAGGCCACCTGGCGAGATCTACCGGGCGATCGCGCGCACGGCCGGCGCCGACTGAGCGTCAGGCCACCTGGCGAGATCTACCGAGCGATCGCGCGCACCGCCGGCGCCGACTGAGCGTCGCGACCCGCCAGACCGCCGCGACCGGCGGCCGCGCCCGCCTGCACCTCGACGCCGCGCCGGCTCAACGGCCGCGACCCCTGTCGGTAGAGCACCCACAGCATCAACGCCAGCAGGCACGTCGCCCCGGCATAGCCGATCTCGGTCCGCGTCAGCTCGTTCGACACCGCCGGGCTCAGCATCC
The DNA here is from genome assembly GCA_035507415.1 of Solirubrobacteraceae bacterium. Lineage (GTDB taxonomy): Bacteria > Actinomycetota > Thermoleophilia > Solirubrobacterales > Solirubrobacteraceae > Palsa-744. The sequence goes on along the minus strand of DATJOF010000027.1, from coordinate 57,025 downwards.
AGATCACGAACCCCACCGCCACTGTCAGCCAGCACGTCGCCGCCCCCCGCGCGCGGTTACGCGCCAGCGCCGCCTGGTTGAGCGTCCCCGAGGCCAGATGCAGGCCCATGCCCACCCCCACCAGCGCCAGCCCCAGGCGGCTGTACGGATACTGCTGCCCGAACAAATGCCCCATCACGAACGGCCCGATCGCCAGCAGCCCCAGCGCCACCGCCGTCGCGAACGCCAGGATCGCCAGCAGCGTCACGCGTATCGCCCGCGCGAACGCATCGTGGCCGGCGGTCGTCTCCAAACCCGTCAAATGGGGCAACAGCGAAGTCTGGATCGCCTGAAACAGCTGCAGCGGCGCCCGCGCGATCAACAGCACATCGAACACGATCCCCGCCAGCGCCTTGTTCGTCGACGTCGCCGCCACCGTCAGCACAGCCGCGTTCAGCAGCGTCTGCTCCGACAGCATGATCCCCGACACCCAGCCCGCGAAGCCCGTGCCCCGCCGCAGCGACAGCTCGTCGTGGGCCGCCGCCTCCTGCACGCCCTCGGTCGCCGGCCCCGCCAGCGCCGCATCCGCCTCGTCCGCAGTGATCGGCCCCCGCAGCGCCACGTCCGCGCGATGACCCAGCAGCGGTTCGTGGCCGACCGCCTCGCCGTGAGCCTCCCGCCGTTCCTGGCCGCGTCGCGCGAACGCGCCCGGCACCACCACCAGCGACACCAGCGGCGCCGCCGCGATCCCCGCCGCGACCGCCGTCTGGCCGCTGGCGATCCCCAGCGCCACAGCCAGCGCGAAACACAGCCGCGACAGCGACTCCATCAGCACCAACCCTCCGTACAGGGCGAAATACTCGTGCCCCGCCAGCCAGCCCCGCGCGAAATAGCTGGCCGCATAAGCCAGCGTCCCGATCAGCAGCACGTCGTACAGCGCCCCGTAGCCTTCGAACACGTTGTTCACCAGCTCTTCTTTGAGCGCCAACGCCGCCACCAGGAACACCAGCGCAAACCCCGCCTGGATCGCGATCGGCACGCGCAGCGGGTGCTCGGCGTGGCCCCGTGCCCGACGCTCGGCGATCGTGCGCGACAGCAGCTGTTCGATCGGCCGATAGATCACCGAGATGATCACGAACATCACCGACCACAACAGGGCGATCCGCGACGCCGCGCTCGGTTCCAGCACGTGGCTCGCGATCGAGAAGTAAGCCAGCGTCAGCAGGCCCGTGCAGGCGATCCCGACCGACAGGACCCGCGCCCCGCTCCCGTACGAGCGGCGACCTGCGCCCGTGCCGGTGGGCCCCCGTGCTTGCGCCGATCGCTCCGGCCCGTTGCCCGCGGCGCTCATGCCAGACCCGCAGCGCCCGCGGCTACAACCTGACGAGCAGCATCGTCCACGGCAGCGGCATTCGCACCTCGGCGACGCTGCCGTAGCGCTCGAGCAGCGCCACGAACCCCCGCCGCGACCAGTGGTTGAGATGCCCGGGCGTGTCTCCCAGCGTCCGCCAATAGGCGCCCCGCGCCAGGTTCAACACGCGCCACAGCGGTTCCCGCGGAACCGACACCAGCAGATGGCGCTCTGCGCAACGCGCCATCTCGCCGAGCGTCTGCTCCGGGTCCGGAACGTGCTCCAGCACCTCGATCGCGCTCGCCAGATCGAACTCGCCATCCGCGAACGGCAGGTTCTCGGCGCGCATCACGCGGTACTCGAGGTTCGGCGCCCGCCGCTCCGACCAGCCCGCCTGAATCGACTCCTCCTCGAGATCGATCCCCACCACGCGACACTCGGGCCCGAGCCGCTGCGCCCACCGCTGGACCAGCACCCCCTCGCCGCACCCCACATCCAGCAGCGACCCCGGCCCCGCCGTGGCCATCAGCTCATCGAGCGCCCCTTCGAACCCCGTCATCATGCGCCTCACCAGCGGATTGGACGAGCCGTACTTGTCATACGTGTTGCCGGTCACCACCCCGTCCCGCGAGACCGTCACGCCCGCGCTCACAGCCGCACCGCCTCATGCTCATGCGCGGGATCTGCCGCGGCCGGGTCGCCAGCGGTGGACCGCCCCTGCGGCGCCCCCGCGGTGGCCCGCTCCGGGGCTCGACCGCGCGCGATCCCGGTGCGCAACGCGCTCTCTCCGGCCTCCGACGAGCCGCCCGCGGCGACCGTGTCGGCCCCGGCCGCCTGCCCGGCGCCCGTGTTCGCTTCGTAGTGCGAGGGCGCCACGTCCACCTGCAGCTCGATCCGGCGCACCCGCTCGAAGGTCCGCTGCGTCATCAGGCGCTGCGCCGCCAGCAGATCGCCGATCACGCCCAGCGCCCACAGCACCACCGCCGCGATGAACAGCACCGCGCCGAGAATCAACGACTGCACGTGACCCTTGCCGCTCCCTTCGGCATAAGCCACCACGAATCGGATCCACACCCCCAGCGCCGCGACCGCGATCAGCGCCGCCAGGCTCCAGAACACCCGCAGCGGCTCGTACTGGGCGTAGATCCGAAAGATCGACACCGCATTGCGCCGCACATACGCGCCCATCGACGGGAACAGCCGCGACTCGCGCGTCTTGGGGTTCGTGCGCACCGGCACGTGATCGACGGCCACCAGCAGCTTGCCCGCCTGGATGATCGTCTCCAGCGTATACGTGAACCGCGACACCACCATCATCTGGATCGCCGCCTCGCGGTTGTACGCGCGAAACCCCGACGTCGTGTCCGGCACCGACGTCGACGACGCCTGGCGCACCACCCACGAGCCCAACCGCTGCAGCGTCTTCTTCAGCAGCGAAAAATGCTCGATCCCGCCGACCTCGCGGTCGCCGATCACCATGTCCGCTCGCCCTTCGAGGATCGGGCCCACGAGCTTCGCGACGTCAGGACCGTAGTACTGGTTGTCCGCATCCGTGTTCACGATCACATCCGCGCCCAGCTTCAGCGCCGTATCGATCCCCGCCTGAAAGCCCGTCGCCAGCCCCTTGTTGTTCGTCAGTCGCACGAGATGATCGACCCCGTGTTCGCGCGCCACGGCGACAGTCGCGTCTCTCGACCCGTCGTCGATCACCAGCCACTCCACCGCGTCAAAGCCCGCGACCGCCCGCGGCAGATCCGCCAGCGTCTGCGGAAGCTGCTCGGCCTCGTTGAAACAGGGGATCTGGATGATCAGCTTCATTGGCGTCGCCGCGAGTTCGGTGGCGGTGTGGGGGAGGTCGGGAGGGGGGGCCTGCTCCCTCCCGCAAAAGCCTACCCCGTGCGGGAACCGATCCAGGGCGGCAGCCTGCCCGGATAGGCTAGACGGCCCGATGGCCAGCGCTACGCTCACCACGCGGCGGCCCGCTCCCACGCCGTTCGGGCGACTGCGCACCATCCCGGCCGCCACGTGGGCCAAGGTCGGCTTCGCGCTGCTCTGCGCCGGCGCGCTCGCCGGCTACTTCATCTACCCGACCTACCCCACCTACGACTCGTTCTACGCGCTGCTCTGGGGTCGCGATCTGCTGCACCTGCACGCGCCCGACTTCCACGTCTATCGCGCGCCGACCGAGCATCCGCTGGCGATCGCGTTCGGAATGCTCTGCTCGATCTTCGGCCAGGGCGGCGCGCGCCTGGTGGTGCTCGGGTCGATCGCGTCGTTCGTCGCGGTCGTCGCCGGCATGTACCGGCTCGGACGGCTCTGCTTCGGCCCCGTCGTCGGCCTGTTCGCCGCGCTGCTCCTACTGAGCCGCTTCTTCATCGAGAACCTCGCCGCCCAGGGCTATCTCGACATCTCCTACATCGCGCTCGTCGTCTGGGCGCTCGCGCTCGAGGTGCAGCGCCCCCGGCGCGGAACCGCCGTCTTGCTGCTGCTCGCCGCCGCCGGCCTGCTCCGTCCCGACGCCTGGGTGCTGAGCGGCGCTTACTGGCTGTGGTGCGCCTGGCCGCGGCGTGCCGAGCCGATCTCGAACTCCAAGCGGCTGCGCTACCTGTGCCTGGCCCTGATCGCGCCGGTCATCTGGGTATCCGTCGACGCGCTCGTCACCGGCAACCCGCTCTACTCGCTGCACGCCACCGCGGAACTGGCCCAGGAACTCGAACGCTCGCAAGGGCTCACGAGCGTGCTCTCCTCGGTGTGGACCTTCGGCACGCGCATCGACAAGCTGCCGGTCCTGCTGGGAGCGATCGTCGGTCTCGGGCTCGCGATCTGGCTGGCGCCACGGCGCACGCTGCCGCCGCTCTGCGCGCTGCTCGTGATCATCGCGGCGTTCGTCGCCGAGGGCGCCGCCGGCGCCTCGCTGATCGACCGCTACTACATGACTGCCGCCACACTCATGCTGCTGTTCTGCGCAGTCGCGCTCGGGGGCTGGTCGATGCTCCGGCCCGGCTCAACCTGGCGGCGCGTATGGATGGCCGCGGCCGCGGCGCTGATCCTGTATGGCGGCCTATCCGCCGCCAGGTCGCTGAGCCTGTCGAACCTGCGCACCACGCTCGCCTATCACGAGGACTTCCACAAGGGCCTCGCCACAGCGCTCGCCAGTCCGCCCGTCAAGGCCGCGCTCGCGCGCTGCCCGCTGCTCTCGCTGCCCGACAACAAGCTGATCCCCGACGCCCGCTGGATCCTCGGCAGCGCCGGCCAACAGGACATCGTGGCCCGCAGCCAGGCCAGCAGCCAGGCGCAGGCCGGCGACCCACGCCTGGAACGGCGCCTCCAGCACGGCAGCGTCGCCGTATATCCGCTCGGCAGCGCCGTCTTCTTCGAGGCGATCGTAGACGTCGGCGACGACCCGCGCGTCCAGGTCCCGCAGCCCGGCTTCAGGCGCATCTACACGAGCCACTACTACGCCGTGTATGCCAACTGCTGAGCGCTCGCCCGTCGCAGCACCCGACCAGCCGTCACGGACTCAACGATCGCGCAACTGGGCCTGGACCGGGCTCGCCATCGTGCTCGCCACCGGCCTCGGCCTGCGCCTGTGGGGCATCCGACAAGGCCTTCCCTACACGTACAACCTCGACGAGGCCGACCACTTCGTGCCCCGCGCCGTGCGCATGTTCGAACAGGGCCTCAACCCCCGCTACTTCGCCAACCCCCCCGCCTACACATACCTGCTCCACATCGTCTTCGCAATCCGCTACGGCGGCGGCCGCGGCACGACGGCCGCGCTGATCGCGAACCCCACCGGCGTATACACGCTCGCGCGCCTCGTCGCCGCGCTGCTCGGCGTGCTCGCGCTGTGGCTGCTCTATCTCGCCGGGGCGCGCCTGATCTCGCGCACCGCCGGACTGCTCGCCGCCGCGATCGAGGCCGTCGCCTTCCTGCCTGTCTTCTACGCGCACCTCGCGCTCAACGACGTCCCCACGCTCGCGCCGCTGACGCTCTCGCTGCTCGGCAGCGCCGGCGTCCTGCGCAAGGACCGTGCCCGCGACCATGCGCTCGCGGGCATCGGCCTCGGGCTCGCCTGCGCGACCAAGTACACCGCCGGCATCGTGCTCGTCCCGTATCTCGTCGCCGTCGTCGCGCGCTACCTGCAGGCTCGGCCAGGCCCAAGCCCCGTTGCGGGGGGTGTGGGGGGAAGCTCGGCCATGGGGGGAAGCTCGGGTGCGGAACGAAGCCCGGTTGCAGGGGGAAGCCCAAGTCCAGGCCGGAGCCTGGCTTCAAGCGAACGTTCCGCAGGAGAGCCCACGCGCGCGCGCGCGTGTGTGCGCCACGCGTGTGCGTGCGTCGCGCTCACGGCATTGGTGGCGCTCGCCGCATTCCTGATCGCAAATCCCTACGCGATCCTCGACTTCAGCGCCTTCCACCGTGAACTCGCCCATCAGTCCTCGCTCTCGGCTGAAGCGCAGGGCAAGCTCGGTGCGCCGAAAGACGGCGGGTTCGTCTACTACCTGTGGACGCTCACGTGGGGGCTCGGCTGGATCCCGGCACTTGCGGCGCTCGGCGGCGCGCTCACGGTCTGGCGCAGGGAGCGCGCGCTCGGCTGGATGCTCGTCACCCCCGTCGTGTTCTACCTGGTCTTCATGGGCCTGGAGGGCCGCTACTTTGGCCGCTGGCTGCTCCCGGTGTTCCCGCTGCTCTGTCTGCTGGCGGCGCTCTTCGCGATCGAGCTCGTGCGCGCGCTCGCGCGCCGCGCCCCGCGCCTGCGCGTCGCGATCGCGATTGTCGTGGTCCTCGCGCTGCTCGCGCAGGGCCTCGTCTACAGCATCCACTCGGGGCTCGTGCTCTCGCGCGCGGACACCCGCAGCCTCACGCGCCAGTGGATGGTCGCCCACATCCCGGCGGGCACGCCCATCGTCGTCGAGCCGGTCTCGCCCGACATCTGGGGCGAGCGCTGGAACAAGTACCCGTCGCTGCTCTCGCGCATCGCGCCGGACGGGGCTCTCGAAACGACCCGCACACACCAGGTCGGCATCGAGAACTACGAGCTCACGCTCAGCCCGGCGCTGCTCGCCTACTACCAGGCGCACGGCTACTGCTGGATCGTCAGCGGCTCGAGCGAGTCCGGACGCGCCTACGCCGACCCGCATGCCGCGCCGCTCGCGATCGCCTACTACCGGGCGCTCGCGCGCACCGGCCAGGTCGCCTATCGCGCCTCGCCCTACGCCCGCGGGCAGGGCCCGGTCCCATTCGACTTCGACTGGAGCTTCGACTACTACCCGCTCGCCTACACCCGTCCCGGGCCGTCGATCGTCGTCTATCGCCTGCACGGGGGGCGCTGCGCTCGTTAACGGCGGACGCCGGCCTGACCCAGCCCGTCGGGCTGTGTGCCCGCCGGCCGTGCTGACCGCCGGGACGGCCGGAAGGTCACAAAACGTAGCGACGAGTGGAGGCCGTCCCGGCTCAAAGGCCGGACGCCGTCTCCCTCGTCCCGGCTGACCCGTCGACGCGGGGTTATCCTGGTCAACGGAGCGCAAGGCCCTGCGGCCATGAGCATCTGCGCCGGCCCCGAGCCGTGACCGTCTACACCGACACCGACAAGCTGCATCTCGAGCGAGCCATCGAGCTCGCGCGCAAGGGCCTGGGCAAGGTCAAGCCCAACCCCGTCGTCGGCGCCGTCATCGCCCGCGACGGCGAGGTGATCGGCGAGGGCTACCACGAATCCTTCGGTGGCGCCCACGCCGAGGTCAACGCGATCGAGGCCTGTGGCCTCGCCGACCTCGGCGAGGCCACGCTCTACGTCTCGCTCGAGCCCTGCTGCCACGAGGGCAAGACGCCGCCATGCACCGACGCGATCGCGCAGGCCGGCATCAGGCGCGTCGTCGTCGGATCCGACGACCCGACCGAGAAGGCCGCCGGGCGCGGGCTGGGCATGCTCCGCGACGAAGGCATCGACGTCGTGATCGCCGACGGCGAGCTCGCCACCAAGGCACGGCTGCTGAACCAGGCCTTTCGCAAGCACGCGCGCGTCGGACGGCCGTGGGTGCTGTTCAAGTCCGCGATGACACTCGACGGCAAGGTCGCCACCAGGACCGGCGACTCGCAGTGGATCAGCGGCGAGGCCAGCCGTGAGCTCGCCCACCGCTGGCGCGCCTCCGTCGACGCGGTCGTCGTCGGAATCGGCACGGCGCTCGCTGACGACCCCCGCCTGACCGCGCGCCCCGACGGGCTGATCGACGAGATCGACAACCAGCCCCGGCGTGTCGTGTTCGACTCGCTCGCACGCCTCGCGCCCAGCTCGCAGCTGGTCGCCGCGGCGCAGGAGATACCCCTCACGCTCGTGGTCTCACGCGCCGCGGCGCGCGCCGACACCGACGCGCTGGAAGCGGCCGGCGTGCAGGTGCTCGTGGCGACAGGGGAGAACGAGCCCGCGCGCGTGCGCTCGGGCCTCGAGCAGCTCGGTGCGATCGGGGTCGGTTCCGCGCTGCTCGAGGGCGGCCCCCACCTCGCCGGCGCCTTCCTCGACGCCGGCGAGATCGACGAGATCCGCCTGTTCCTCGCCCCGCTCCTGCTCGGCGGCAGCGCTGCGCGCGACCCGCTCGAGGGCAAGGGCGTCGCGCAGATCTCCGAGGCCCTGCGCGCACTCACCTTCGACTGCGAGCGCGTCGGCGAGGACCTGCTGGTCAGCGCCCGCCTGCACGAGTGGTAGGCGGCGACGTGCTCCACGGGCCAGGCGATTGGGGCGCGACGAGAGCACCCGCGGGGGGATCCTAGTGCCGGCCTGGGCGAGTGTGCCCGCGGCGACGGCCTGGGCGGGTGTGCCGGCGGCGACAAGCTGGGCGGGTGTGCCGGCGGCGGCGAGCTGGGCGGGTGTGCCGGCGGCGGCGAGCTGGGCGGATATGTCGGCGGCGGCGAGCTGGGCGGGTGTGCCGGCGGCGGCGAGCTGGGCGGACATGTCGGCCGCGGCGAGCTGGGTGGGTGTGCCGACGGCGACGAGCGCACGCGCGCGCGTGCGCGCGCGCGTGGCCTCCGGGTTATCGACGGTCTGCGTCGCGGCCCGATCGTCGGGAGTCGCGGCGCTCTCGCCTGGAGGGCGATGTTCACCGGCCTGATCGCCGACCTCGGCAGCGTCACGGCCGTGCGCCGCAACGGCGCCGGCGCGCAGCTGCGCATATCCACGCGTCTGGCCGGCGACCTGCAGGCGGGCGACTCGGTCGCGGTCAACGGCGTCTGCCTGACCGCCATCGACATCGACGACGGCGCCTTCGCCGCGGACACCATGCGCGAGACCCTCCAGCGAAGCACGCTCGGCGACCTGCAGGCGGGAGCCAGCGTCAACCTCGAGCTCGCCCTACGTGCGAACGACCGCCTCGGTGGACATGTGGTGCAAGGACACGTCGACGCGACCGGGACCGTCAGCGAGATCCGCGCCGAGCCGCTCGCGCACGTGCTCGCGATCGACGCCCAGGGGGGGCTCGAGCGCTACCTCGTCGAGAAGGGCTCGATCGCCGTCGACGGCGTCAGCCTCACGGTCAGCGCCCGCGACGGCAGCCGCTTCGAGGTCGCGCTGATCCCGGAGACGCTCCAGCGCACTACGCTGGGAGCGTTGCAAGTGGGGGATCGGGTCAACCTGGAGGCGGACGTGCTCGCCAAGCACGTCGAGCGACTACTGGAGGCCCGCGCATGACCGAGTCAGAGACCACCACCGCCGACATCACCGGCGCCGCCGCGAACGCGACCCGAACCGGGCCGTTCGCCACGATCGAGCAGGCAATCGACGACATTCGCGAGGGTCGCATGGTCGTCGTGTGCGACGACGAGGACCGCGAGAACGAGGGCGACCTCACGCTCGCCGCCCAGTTCGCCACGCCCGAGGCGATCAACTTCATGGCCAAGGAGGGTCGCGGCCTGATCTGCCTGTCGCTCACGGCCGAACGCTGCGACGAGCTCGGGCTGGACCTGATGGCGGCGAAGAACGAGTCGCCGTTCGAAACGCCGTTCACCGTCTCGGTCGAGGCGCGCGACGGCGTCACCACCGGAATCTCCGCCCACGATCGCGCCCACACGATCCAGGTCGCAATCGACCCCGACAGCCGCCCCTCGGACCTGGTCCAGCCCGGCCACGTGTTTCCGCTCAAGAGCCGCAGCGGCGGCGTCCTCGAACGCGCCGGGCAGACCGAGGCGGCAGTCGACCTTGCGCGGCTCGCCGGCCTCAATCCGGCCGGCGTGATCTGCGAGATCATGAACGACGACGGCACGATGGCGCGAATCCCCGAACTCGGCGCCTACTGCGCTCGCCACGGGCTCAGCATGATCACCGTCGCCGACCTGATCGCCTATCGGCGCCGCCACGACAAGCTCGTCGAACGAGTCGTCTCCACGCGCCTGCCGACCGCGTTCGGCGAGTTCCAGGCGATCGGCTACCGCTCGCTGATCGATGACAAGCACCATGTCGTGCTCGTCAAGGGAGAGGTCAGCGAACGCCCGGACGTGCTCGTGCGCGTTCACTCCGAGTGCCTCACCGGCGACGTCTTTCACTCGCTGCGCTGCGACTGCGGCGAGCAGCTGCTGGCGGCGCTCGCGATGATCGAGCGCCGGGGCGAGGGCGTGCTGCTCTACCTCTCCCAGGAGGGACGCGGGATCGGGCTGCTGAACAAGCTGCGCGCCTATCGTCTGCAGGAGGACGGCCTCGACACCGTCGAGGCCAACGAGCGCCTCGGCCTGCCGGCCGACCTGCGCGACTACGGCATCGGTGCCCAGATCCTGGTCGACCTCGGACTGTCCTCGATCCGGATCCTGACCAACAACCCGAAGAAGATCAGAGGACTGGAGGGATACGGACTGTCCGTCAGCGCCCAGATCCCGATCGAGCCGGCGCCCAACGAACACAACCAGGCCTACCTGCGCACCAAGGCCCAGCGCATGGGCCACACGCTGCACCACCAAGGCCTCAACCTCGACGAGCAGCTGCTCCACGGCGAGCGTCGCAAAGGCGACCGGCGCTCAGGATGAGCCTCCCCTTCGCGATCGCGGTCGCGCGCTTCTACCAGGAGCTCGCCGAGCGGCTCGTGCAAGGCGCCGGCGCCGCCTTCGACGAACGCGGCCACGCGGACTTCGAGGTGTTCGACGTCGCGGGCGCCTTCGAGCTTCCGCTCGCCGCCAAGTACGCGGCCGAGTCCGGGCGCTTCGCCGGCGTCGCCTGCCTCGGCGCCGTGATCCGCGGTGAGACCGATCACTACGAGTTCGTCTGTGCCGAGTCCGCGGCCGGCGTGATGCGCGTGCAACTCGACACCGGTGTGCCCTGCGCCTTCGGGGTGCTCACCTGCGAGACGATGGACCAGGCGCTCGCCCGTGCCGGCGGCGACAAGCGCGACCAGGGCCGCCACGCCGCCGAGGCCGTGATCGGCATGGCCGCCTTGCGCGCGCGCGTGGGCGACCCGCGGTTCGGAAGCCCGCGCTCTGCGAGCGGGCAGCTCCCGGCCCGCTAGACTGCGCCGCTATGGCCAAGGTCTGTTACAGCTGTGGCAAGGGGCCTGCGTTCGGTCAGAGCCGCAGCCACTCGATGGTCGCCACGAAGCGCCGCTTCGATCCAAACCTGCAGAAGGTGCGGATCATGGACGGCAAGGCGCCGCGTCGCGTCTACGTCTGCACGCGCTGTCTGAAAGCCGGCAAGATCACCAAGGCCCTCTAGGCGTCTGGTGTTCCGGGCCTGTCAGGCCCGTTGACTCCGGCTGACCTGATAGACCTAAGCGCAGTGAGCGACACCAACCTGGTTCGTTTTCGCGCGGCGGTGGCAGGAGCGCTGGCGCACCTCGAGTCTCGCCGCGAGGAGGTCAACGACCTCAACGTGTTCCCGGTCGCTGACGGCGACACCGGCGACAACATGGCGCTCACGCTGCGCGCCGTGCTCGCCGAGCTCGACCGGCTGCAGGACAGCAACGGCGTGCTCACGATCGATGAGATCGGGCGCGAGGAGATCGTGCAGTCGGTCGCCCGCGCCGCGCTGCTCGGGGCCCGCGGCAACTCCGGCGTGATCCTCTCGCAGCTGATCCGGGGCGCCGCCGAAGAGCTCGTCAGTCGGCCCGGCGAGCTGATCGACGCGGCGCTGATCGGCGCGGCGCTCGCACAGGCCGCCGACCGCGCCTACGCCTCCGTGCGCGAGCCCGCCGAGGGCACGATCCTCACAGTTGCCCGCGAGATGGCCCACAAGATCATGACCGACGTCGCCCACAGCCCCGAGGGCCTGCGACTCGGCCCGGCGACCGACTCCGCCCTGCAGGACACCGCGATCGCCGACACGCTCGAGCGTGCCCTCGCGGCCGGCGAGGAGTCGGTCAGGCGCAGCCCCGAGCTGCTCTCCGCGCTGCGCGAGGCCGGCGTCGTCGACGCCGGCGGCTACGGCCTCACGATCATGTTCGCCGGGGTCGTCGCGGCCCTGCGCGGCGAGGATCCTCCTCCGCTCGAACACCACGCCCCGGCTCAGATCACCCACCCCGAGCACTCCTCGAGCACCTACCGCTTCTGCACCAACTTCGCGGTCACCGGACAGAACCTCAACGCCGGTCGGTTCATCGCCCCGCTCGAGCAGCTCGGAGACTCGGTGCTGGTCGTCGGCGACGCCAATACGCTGAAGGTCCACGTCCACACCGACCACCCCGAACGGGCGACCGAGGTCTTCGCCGAGGCCGGCGAGATCTCGCGGCTCGACGTCGCCGACATGCGCACGCAGGTGGCCGAGCGTGAGCACCGCCTGCACAGCAACGGCACCGGCCCCGACAACGGTACTGGGCCAGCCGACGACGGTGCTCGGTCCGCCGCCGTTCACAGCGGAGCCCGGCCGGCAGTCAGCAACGGCGACGGGCCGACCGTCAGCGATGGCGCAGGGTTGGCAGTCAGCGACGACGACGGGCCGACCGTCAGCGATGGCGCAGGGCTGGCAGTCAGCGACGGCGCACGGCCGGCAGCGAGCAATGGCGCAGGGCCGGCAGCGCAGCGAAACGGGGCCGGCCCGTCCGCGGCTAGCCCACTCGGGCCGCGCGTGCGCTGCGGCACCCTCGCCGTCGTCGGCGGCGAGGGCGTCGCGGCGATGTTCCGCGCGCTTGGCGTCTGCACGATCGACGGCGGCCCGACCCTGAACCCGTCGACCTACGAGTTGCTCGCCGCGATCCACGACGTACCGGCCGAGGAGGTGCTCGTGCTGCCCGGCAGCCCCAACGTCGTGATGGCTGCCGAGCGCGCCGCCGAGCTCTCGGACAAGCTCGTGCTCGTCGCCCCCGCTGTCTCGCAGCAGGCCGGGCTCGTCGCCGCCGTCGCGCTCGAGCACGATCGCAGCGTCGAGCAGAACGCCGCCGCGCTGCGCCAGGCGCTCGCGCACGTACGCACCGGCGCCGTCGCGCCGGCGGCGCGCGACGACGCTCAGGGCCGCTTCGCCCGCGGGGACGCCGTCGGCTTCGTCGCCGACCAGGTCCACGCCTGGGGCGATCCCGCGCAAACGCTCGGCGCGGTGATCGAGCGCCTCGCGCAGGACGCCGAACTGATCAGCTGCCTGGAGGGCGCCGACGCGCCGCTCGCGCGTCCCCAGGTCGAAGCGATCGCCGGCACCGGCGTCGAGCTCGAGCTGCACGATGGTGGCCAGCGCGCTTACTGGTGGCTGCTCGCCGCCGAGTGATCCGCGACGGGCGCCATCATCTGGCGGGCGGATGTGTCCTCTCCAAGCACCCACGCTGGAGCCCGCGCCCGCGGGTGAGCGGCCCGCGCCCGCGGGTGAGCAGCGCGCGCCCGCAGGTGAGCGGCCCGCGCCCGCGGGTGAGCGGCCTTGGCCGCGCGCCTTCGCATCGGCCAGGACCCTGACCAGGCCGGAGCTGCTCGACGCGCCGGTGCGCTGGCCCCGACCCTCGCGACTGCAGGCCCCGCTCGAGGTCGCCTCGAGCAGGGTCGAAGAGGGCCTGCGCACGCTCGGACTCACCAGCGTCGGAGCGCTGCTCGAGCACCTGCCCCGCGACAGTCGGGACGCGCGCACGATCAGCCAGCTGGCACGCGCCGAGAACGCCACGGTGGCCGTCGAGGTGCGTGAGATCTCCGTGCGCCCGCTCCGCCGGCGCGGGATGAAGCCGCTCGTGGAAGCGATCGTGTTCGACGAGACCGGCACGATGTGCGCGCGCTTCTTCAACCAGCCATGGCTCGCCCAGCGCTACCGACCCGGCACCAGGCTCGTGCTCCACGGCAAGCTGGCCGGCCGGGGCGCCTTCAACGTCGCCTATCACGCGGTCGGCTCCGACATCGGCACCGCGCGCGACGCCGACGGCGGCGAAGTGGCCCGCGTCGCACACTACCCCGCCACCGACGGGCTCAGCTCCACGCAGATCCTCACGCTCGTCCGCGACGCCCGTCAACGGCTCGCCGACATCCCCGAGACCCTCGCCGCGAGCGTCAGGGTCGACGAGAAACTGCCCGACCGCGCCGCGGCGCTCGCGGCGATGCACTTTCCCCGCAGCTCCCGCGACCTCGAGCGTGCTCGCCGCCGCCTGGCGTTCGAGGAGCTGCTGCTCAGCCAGCTGGCGTTCCTTCGTCGCAGCGCCCTGCGCCGCGCGCGGCGCGGCGCGCCGGTCCTCGCGCGCGCCCCGGAGCTCAGCACGCGCTGGCTCGACCACGAGCTCCCGTTCGCGCTGACCGGCGATCAGGCCCGCGCGATCGCCGAGATTCGCGACGATCTCGCACAAGACTGCGCCATGCAGCGACTGCTGCTGGGCGAGGTCGGAAGCGGCAAGACCGTCGTCGCCACCTATGCGCTGCTGCGCGCCGTCGAGCACGGCCAGCAGGCGGCGCTGATGGCGCCGACCGAGACGCTCGCCGAGCAGCACTTCGCCACGCTCCAGCGCCTGCTCGGCAGCGCCCAGGCCGAGGTCACCTGCGCCTTGCTCACCGGCTCCACGGCCGCGCGCACGCGACGCCAGACGCTCGGCCGGCTGCGCACCGGCGAGCTGCAGCTGATCGTCGGCACCCACGCCGTGATCGAGCCCGACGTTCGCTTTCGGGCGCTCGCTGTCGTCGTCGTCGATGAGCAGCACCGGTTTGGCGTGCGCCAGCGTGCCGCCCTCGACGACAAGGCCAGCTCGCCCGCGGGCCCGCATGTGCTGCACATGACCGCCACGCCGATCCCGCGCACGCTCGCCCTCGCGCAGTACGGCGACCTCGACACGAGCATCCTGCGCGAGCTGCCCCAGGGTCGTCAGCCGATCGAGACGCGCATCGTTGCGGGAGACGACGCACGCGCGCGCGCGTATGCGCGCGTGCGCCAGCAGCTCCGTCAAGGACGCCAGGCCTATGTCGTCTGCCCGCAGATCGAGCAGACCGAAGACAGCGCCGACGGTCGGGCCGGCGCCGGCCCGACCGTCGGCGCCGGCAGCACGGGCGCCGCAGCCGCCCGCGACGAGACCCGCGCCGCTGTCGCCGAGCTCGAGCGCCTGCGTTCGGGCGAGCTGAGAGACCACCGGCTCGTGCTCCTACACGGAGCCATGCGCCCGCGCGAAAAGGCAAAGGCGATGGCGGAGTTCGCATCCGGAGCCGGCGACGTCCTGGTCGCCACGACCGTGATCGAGGTCGGCATCGACGTACCCAACGCGACCGTCATGCTGATCGAGAACGCCGAGCGATTCGGAATCTCGCAGCTTCACCAGCTGCGCGGCCGTATCGGGCGCGGCCAGCACCGTTCGCTGTGCCTGCTGATGGGACCGCCCGGCGCCCCGCGCCTACGAGCGCTGCGCGAGCACTCCGACGGCTTCGCCCTTGCCGAGATCGACCTGCGCCTGCGCAAAGAGGGCGAGCTGATCGGCACCCGCCAATCCGGCGTCGGCCAGTTCAAGATCGCCTGCCTGCCCGACGATGAGCCGCTGCTCGAGCGAGCACGCGCGCAGGCCGAGGCGATCATGCGCCACGATCCCGAGCTGCAGGCGCCTGAGCACGCGCTGCTCGGCGACCGCCTCGAGCTCGAGCTCGGCGCCGCGGCTACGGAGCCGATCCCGGGATGAGCGTCGTCGCCCGCCCAGTCCGAGGATGAGGGTCATCGCCGGCCGGTACGGCGGACGACGGCTGAAATCACCCGACGGGCTCGGCACGCGCCCGACCTCCGACCGCGTCAGAGAGGCGCTGTTCGCAATCCTCGGCGACCTCGCCGGCGTGCGCGCCATCGATCTGTTTGCGGGCACCGGAGCTCTCGGTATAGAGGCGCTCTCGCGGGGCGCCGAGCGCGTCGTCTTCGTCGAGCACGACCGCGACGCGCTGGCCGTCACGCGCGCCAACCTCGAGGCTCTCGGCGTCGACAGCGAACACGCGACCGTCAGGCACGAAGATGCGCTGCACGCGCTGGAAACAGCACAAGATCGCAAAGAGACATACGATCTCGTCCTGATCGATCCTCCGTACAAGCTCGCGCGCGAGTGGGGGGCAAAGCTGTCGGCTGTGCTGCCGGCGCTGCTCGAGCCGGGTGCGCGCCTCGTGGCAGAGAGCGATCGCCGGACCCCGCTCGAGCTCGAGCCGGAGTTGGCGCTCGCGACCCAGCGCCGCTACGGACACACCGAAATCCGCGTCTACCGTCACGAATGACCTGCCCTGTCGCCAAGCAAATGAAGCGTTCGACCAGCGTTGCCGAGCGGATGGAGCGTTCGGCGAGCGTCGTCAAAGCAGTTCAAGCGTTCCGCGAGCGGACGAGAAGGCCCGCGCGATGACTGCGGCCAGTGAGCCCAGGACCAGCACCACGACGGTCGTCTGCCCAGGGTCCTATGACCCGATCACCAACGGCCACATCGACGTCATCCGTCGCGCCGCCGCGCTCTACGACGAGGTCGTGGTGGCCGTGGTCAACCGCTCGGTGCGCAAGAGCGACACGCTGTTCGGCATCGAGGAGCGGCTGCGCTTCGTCGAGAACGCCACATCCGAGCTCTCGCACGTCAGGGCCGAGCCGTTCAACACGCTCGTCGTCGACTTCGCCCGCAAGGTCGGCGCCAAGGCGATCGTCAAGGGTCTGCGCGCCATCTCGGACTTCGAGTACGAGCTCGAGATGCACCAGCTCAACCGCAGGCAGGATCCGCAGATAGAGTCCGTCTACCTGATGGCCAGCTCGAAATACAGCTTCCTCTCGTCCAGCGGCGTCAAGGAGCTGGCGATCTTCGGCGGCAACATCGACGATCTGGTGCCCGCCGAAGTCGCGCGGCGCTTGCAGGAGGAGCTTCGGCGGTGACGAAATTGGCCCTGAGGACCACCGCGCGACGGTCGCGGCGCTCTGGGCGCGCCGGCGCCGAGCGATGGTGGCGGCGGAACGGAGATAGTGTTTAGAAAATGGACGTCCTCGTGCTGATAGACAAGCTCGACGATCTGGTGCACAACGCCAAGACGATCCCGCTGAGCGATTCCGTGCGCGTCGACAAGGAGGAGATCTACGACATCCTCGACCAGATGCGCGCCACGATCCCCGAGGAGATCAAGCAGGCGCGCTGGATCGTCAAGGAGCGCCAGGAGATGCTGGCAGAGGCCAAGAAGGAGGCCGAGCGCATCCTCAAGGAGGCCCAGGAGCGCCAGGATCGCCTGATCGGCGAGGAGGAGGTCACCAAGCAGGCCGAGCGCGCCGCCGAGGACATCGTCGAGGACGCCCGTGCCCGCGAGCGCGAGATCAGGCTCGGCGCCGAGGACTACGCCGATGAGATCCTCAACACCCTCGAGGTCAACCTCTCCAAGTTCATCGCCGCCGTCCAGCGCGGACGCGAGCGTCTGCAGGGCAAGGACGAACCCGCCGAGGTGGGCTAGGACGCCGCTGAGCGGCGCTGGCCGATCGGCGAGAGCATCTGGTCGCCGATCGGTTGCGTCCTCACCAACGGCTACGCCGTCGGTGCCGGCTCGCGTACGTAGTACGCCACGCGGGTGGGCGGGCCATCATTCTTGTCTCGCTTGCTCATCGACGCCCTAGCCAGCGCGTTGGAGTAAGGGGTAAGTTGGCGAGCGCTTAGCTCACCAAAGCGATCGAGATTGGCAGGGCGCCGGTCCGATAGGGTGCGCGCGATTCGATGAACTCGCGCGAAGCCAAGCACAGGCTCGAAGTCGCACGGACGCTGCTGGGCACCGGCATGATCGCGCCTGTGCGCCCGGACAAGATCGCGCGTTCGGTGGCGGCGCTGCGCCGCTGGGGACCGACGCCCGCCGCCGCCTACACGGGCTCGGCGATCAGGTACCCCGACCGGCAGGCGATCGTCGACGAGCGCGGCACGCTGACGTTCTCCGAAGTCGACCGGCGCACGAACGCGCTCGCGCGCGCGCTGCGCGCGCATGGCGTCGCCGAACAGGACTCCGTCGCGATCATGTGCCGCAACCATCGCGGCTTCATCGAGGCGACCGTCGCCTGCTCCAAGTTGGGAGTGGGCGCTCTCTATCTGAACACGATGTTCGCCGGCCCGCAGATCGCCGACGTGATGCGCCGCGAAGACCCGGTTGCGCTGATCTACGACGAGGAGTTCGGCGATCTGGTCGCGGACGGCGGGGCGGGACGTAAACGCTTCGTCGCCTGGCACGAGCCCGGCAAGCAGCCGCTCGACGCCTCAGATCCGCGGATCGAGGCGCTGATCAGCGGCGAGTCCGACACTCCCCTGACGCCGCCCGCGGAGAAGGGGCGCGTCGTGATCCTGACCTCCGGGACGACCGGCACGCCCAAGGGCGCCGCCCGCAAACAGCCCGACTCGCTCGAGCCGGCCGCGGCGCTGTTCTCGAAGATCCCCCTGAAGGCGCGCGGAGCCACGATGATCGCCGCGCCGATGTTCCACTCGTGGGGATTCGCGCACTTCACGCTCGGGCTGCCGCTGGCCTCGACGCTGGTGCTGCGCCGCCGCTTCGATCCCGAGGACACGCTCAGAGCGGTCGCCCACCACCGCGCCAGCGCGCTCGCGGTTGTGCCGGTGATGCTGCAGCGGATCATGGAGCTCGACCCCGACACGCTGGCCGCCTACGACTACAGCTCGCTGAAGGTGATCGCCGTCAGCGGCTCGGTACTGCCCGGTGAGCTGGCCACGCGGGTTATGGACGTGTTCGGCGACGTGCTCTACAACCTGTACGGCTCGACGGAGGTCGCGTGGGCGACGATCGCCAACCCCGAGGATCTGCGCGCGGCACCCGGAACGGCCGGGCGTCCGCCGCTCGGTACGGTCGTCAAGCTGCTCGACGCCGAGGGGCGCGAGGCCCCGCCGGGCGAGGGTGGGCGCATCTTCGTCGCCAACGAGATGGTCTTCGAAGGCTATACCGGCGGTGGCGGCAAGGAGATCGTGCGCGGACTGATGAGCACCGGCGACGTCGGCCACTTCGACGCGGCGGGCCGGTTGTTCGTCGACGGACGCGACGACGAGATGATCGTCAGCGGCGGCGAGAACGTGTTCCCGCGCGAGGTCGAAGACCTGCTCGCCAGTCACCAGCAGATCGAAGAGGCCGCCGTCCTCGGCGTCCCCGACGACGAGTTCGGCCAGCGGCTCGTCGCCTACGTCGTACGCAGACACGACGCCGATCTCGACGAAGACGCCGTCAAGGAGTACGTCAGGTCGAACCTCGCCCGCTACAAGGTTCCGCGCGATGTCGTCTTCCTGGATCGACTGCCCCGCAACGCCACCGGCAAGGTCCTCAAGCGCGAGCTGGGCACGCCGGTGTAGTGGTGCTCTGCCGCTAGCCTGCAGCTGGTGGCGGTGCAAGCTCGACAGCTCGATCTAGGATCGCTGCGGCTCAGCGCCGGAGAGGGGCGCAGACTCGAGCTCGAGCTGGCCGACCCCGTGCTCGTGCTCGGCGGCGAGCGCTACCGGGCGCAGCTGGACGAGCTGCCCGCGACGCTCGACATCTCGCGCATGACCGCCGGTGGCTACGCACTGCGCCTGCGCCTGAGCGGCTCGCTGCACGGCCCGTGCATGCGCTGCCTGCAGCCGGCCGCGCCCGAGATCGAGATCGATGCCCGCGAGGTTGCGGTGCCCGGCGCCGGTGAGGAGCTCGAAAGCCCGTACGTCCAGGACGACACGCTCGACCTCGAGGCATGGGCGCAGGACGCCTTCGCGCTCGCCGCTCCCGCCAAGGTCCTCTGTCGCGCCGACTGCGCCGGCCTATGTCCCGAGTGCGCCGCCGATCTCAACGAGGCAGGCCCCGGGCACAGCCACCCACGTGCCCCCGATGCGCGCTGGGCGAAGCTCGGCGAGCTCGAGCTCGAGCTCGAGTGAGCGCGCATTCGCTCGAGCTCGAGTGAGCGCGCCCGCCCCGCAGACGAATCGACTGAACGACGCCGAGGTCAGTCGACTGAACCAGGAGCGCACGCGCGCGCGCGCACGCGCGTGCGCCGCCGATTTGGTCAACCCGGCCGCACCGGCCCACGCTAGGGCTTCGACTGGCCGACCTCGCGCCGCCGGCGGGGCGACGCGAGGCTGGTAGCCTGTCCTGCGTTCATGGCGGTACCGAAGAAAAAGCAGTCGCACAGCCGCACCAACAAGCGCCGGGCACAGCACAAGGTGGCCGCGCCGACGATCAACGTGTGTCCGCGCTGCCACAGCCCGCGCCGGCCGCATCGGGTCTGCCCGGTCTGCGGCACCTACGCCGGTCGCGAGATCCTCGCGCAGGGCTCGCCCGCCGAGCACGAGCACGACCACGAGTAACGGCTCAAATCAACACCTTCCAGCGCCCGCTGCCGAGCACGAGCGCAACGAGCAGCAGGCAATCGTCGCCGTCGATTGCAACGGCGCCGACCTCGGTCCGGGCGAGGTAGCCGCCGGAGCCGCGCTGGCGGCCTCGCAGGGAGCGCGCGTGCTCCTGTTCGGACCGGCCGAGCAGCTGCGCGGGTCGGTCGCCCAGGCGCCCGCAGACACGATCGAGCTAGTGGACGCGCCGATCTCGATCGCCAAGAGCGCCGATCCGGCCCGCGCCGCACGCGAGCGCCCCGAGGCATCGATCGTGCAAGCCTCCAGAGCCGTCGGAGAAAACCGCGCGCAGGCGCTCGTATGCGCGGGCGGCACCGGCGCCGCGCTGGCGGCCGGCCTGTTCAACATCAAGCGCGCCCGCGGCATCCACCGGCCCGCGCTGGCGCTGCCGATCCCGGGACCTCCGCCCGCTCGGCCCGTGACGCTGCTCGACGTCGGCGCCAGCGCCCAGGCGCGCAGCGAGCACCTCGAGCAGTTCGCGTTCATGGGCGCAGCCTTCGCGAGCACCGTCCTGGGCATCGAACACCCGCGCGTGGGCCTGCTGTCCAACGGCGAGGAGGCCGAGCGGGGCAGCAGCCTCGTCGTCGAGACGCACGCGCGCCTGGCGGCGCTGTCCGCGACGCGTGCGCCGGTGAGCGTCGCGTCCGAAGGTGACGCGATCGGCGGCACGGACGCCATGAGCGCGAGCGACAGCCGGCGGTCCGGACGTGGACAGGTGTCAGCGGACGCGGAGGCCCTCGCAGAATCTCGCGTCGCGTTCGAGTTCATCGGCAACGTGGAGGGCGGCGACGTCGTATCCGGGGTCGCCGACGTGATCGTCACGGACGGGTTCACGGGCAACGTCGCCTTGAAGCTGATGGAGGGCGTGTCGCAGACGGTCCTGCGCGCGGTTCGTGACACCGCGCTCTCCTCCGCGCGGGGCAAGCTCGGCGGCATGCTGCTGAGACCGGCGCTCGGCGCGTTCCGCGATGAGATCGATCCCGAGGCCCAGGGCGGCGCCTACCTGCTCGGACTGCGCCAGCTCGGCGTCGTGCCGCACGGCGGCTTTTCGCGCAACGGCTTCGCACAGGCGATTCTGCGCGCCCACGCCGGCGCGCAGGCCGACCTCGTCGGACGCACGCACGCCGCACTGGCGCGAGCCGGCGCCCTGCGCGCCGCGCCGCTGTCACGCACGGGCCCCGCGCCGCGGTTCGGCGGCGAGCAGGCGGGCTCCGGTCAGCCGGGGGCTGAGTCGCTACGGTCTGGTCAGGCAGGGTCGGGTCAGGCAGGGTCTGGTCAGCCAGGGTCGGGTCAGCCAAGGCCTGGTCAGCCAGGGTCCGGTCGGGCGAGGTCCGGTCACCACACAGGGTCCGGTCCCATGTCCGTGTCGAGCGCTAGCCTGCCGAGCGATGACGCGTGAGCAGGTGTTGGAGCTGATCAGAGACCACCTCGCCGACGAGCTGGACCTCGACCCGCGCGAGATCGCCGAGGGAACCCGATTCAAGGAGGATCTCGAGGCCGACTCGCTCGACCTGTACACGCTCGTACAGGAGCTCGAGGACAGCTATGGGGTGCACATGACCGACGAGCAGGCCGCCACGATCGGCACGGTCGGCGACGCCGTGGAATTTGTCCTAGCCCATGCCCCGGCGTGATGCTCGTCCGGTATGAGGCTCCTACGCGAACTGCTCGAAGAGCTGCCCGAGGAGCTGCAACGCCAGGTATTCACGCACGCCTCCTGGACCGAGCGCCGCGAGGACTCCTACGCGCGCTTGGCGTTCCTCGGCGACAGCGTGCTCGGCCTCGCCGTCACGGCGCACCTGTATCCGCGCCTGGAGGCCGAGCGGTTCGGCGCCGGCAGGCTCACGAAGATCCGCGCCCAGGCCGTCTCGGGGCCGAGCTGCCGGCGAGTGGCGGAGCGGCTCGGCGTGCCGGAACGCCTGCGCGCCGCGGCGCCGCCCGGCAGCTCGGATGGCGCCGCCGCGCTCGTCGAGACCGAGCGTGTGCTCGCGTCGGTGATCGAGGCCGTGATCGGCGCGTGCTATCTGACGGTCGGCTACACGCGCACAGCCGACGCGGTGGTCGACGCGTTCGCACCGGAGATCGAGCAGGCGCTCGAGAACCCCGTCGACTTCAAGTCGGCGCTGCAAGAGCTGCTCGCGCGGCAGGGCACGCTCGTGAGCTACGAGGTCGAGGGCGAGACCGGACCCCCGCACGAGCGCATCTACGAGGTCGCGGCCCGTGTCGACGGCGAGACGCTCGGAATCGGCAGCGGCAGAAGCAAGAAGCAGGCCGAGCAGGAGGCTGCGCGCGTGGCCGTCGAACGGCTCCAGTCGCAGTGAGGAACCCGTGCGCCTGAAGTCGCTGACGCTGAAGGGCTTCAAGTCGTTCTGCGAGCGCACCACGCTCGACTTCGGCCCCGGGGTGAGCGTCGTGGTGGGACCGAACGGGTCAGGCAAGTCGAACGTCACCGACGGCGTGCTGTGGGCGATGGGTGAGCAGTCGCCGTCGGCCGTCAGGGGACAGTCGATGCAGGACGTGATCTTCGGCGGCGGCCACGGCGTGCAGCCGCGCAGCGAGGCCGAGGTCGAGATCGTGCTCGACAACTCAGACGGCACGCTAGATCTGCCGCTCAGCGAGATATCGATCGTGCGACGGCTCGACCGCGCCGGCGAGGGCGGCTACCGCCTCAACGGCGCGCGCTGCAGGCTCGGCGATGTGCTCGAACTGCTGTCCGACACCGGCCTGGGCAAGGAGACGCACACCGTCATATCGCAGGGCCGCGTCGAGGCGATCGTGACCTCAAAGCCACGCGACCGGCGGCTGCTGATCGAGGAGGCGGCCGGCCTCGGCAAGCATCGCAAGCGCCGCCGGCGCGCCCAGCTGAAGCTGCAACGCACCCAGGAGAACCTCGACCGGGCGCTCGACGTTGAGCGCGAGGCCCGCGCGCGGCTGCGCCCGCTCAAGCGCCAAGCCGAGGCGGCCGAGCTGCACGAGCGCCTCGAGCGCCAGAGCCTCGATGCGCGCTGGACGCTCGCCTGCGAGACCTTGCGCGTGCGCAGCGAGGAGCTGCTCGCCGCTGAGCGGCAGGTCGCTCACACGCGGGAGCATCGTGAGCAGCTCGAGGCCCGCATGCAAGCCGTCGTGGAGCGACGCGGCCGCGCCGAGCAGGCGTTGACCGAGCGGTCCGAGCGCCACGACGAGCTCGCGCTGCGCGCCTACGAGGCGCGTTCGGCGCGCGATCGGATCGGTCTGCGCGCCGAGCAGGCTCAGGCCAGCCTGCAGGCGCTCGAGCGGCGTATCGAGAGCCTGCAGAGCGCGCTGGCCAAGCCGCCGCCGGACGCTGACAGACACGGCGCCCGCGCGGGCGCCCCGGTGCCCGGCGATGCCGCCGCGGGCCTTGGCGGCAACGGCGCCGCTCCGCTTGGCGTTGGCCGCCAGGCCGAGCGCGAGCCCACGCATGGCGACTGGAGGCTGACCTGGAGTCGCTTGCGCGACACGATCAGCGACGGCCTGCAGCGCGCGCTTGCCGAGACCGAGGCCGACGCCCGGGCGCGCGTGCTGGAGCAAGCGCTCGCAGAGGCCGAGCGACTGGCCCGCATCGCACACGAGCAGGCGCTCGCGCGCGCGCTGGCGGGCGATGACGCCGAGCCCGAGCGCCTTCGAGCCGAGCTGGCCGCCGCCGAGCTGGCCGAGCACGTCCGTCGCAGCGAGCAGCTGCGCACTCAGCTCACCGCCGACCTTGGGCTCGTGCCGGTGGCACGACGTCTGCAGACGTCGCTCGAGCAGCTGGTCGCTGCCTCCGACGCGGTGGTCGTACAGCGGCTGCGCGAGGAGCTCGAGGGCGCTGGCGAGCAAGGCGACGGGCTCGCCGGAGAGCTGCGCGAGTGCGCGCGCCTGGAGGCCGAGATCCAGGCCTCGCTGCGCGCCGCCAGCGACGCCGTCACGGAGGCCGAGGTCGCCGCGCAGCGCCTGCGCGACCAGACGGCCGAGACGCGGACCGAGCTGGACGGCATCGGTGAGCGACTCGGGCGCGAGCCGCCCGAGCAGGAGGCGCCGCTACAGCCGCTCGCTCCCGAGGAGGCCGAGGCGCTACGTGCTCGCGTCCAGCGGCTCGAGCGCCGGCGCGAACAGCTGGGCCCGGTCAACCCGCTGGCCCAGCAGGAGTATGCGGAGGCGCTCGAGCACGTCGAGGAGCTCGAGTCCCGACGCGTCGATCTCGAGACGGCGCTGCGCGAGCTGGGCGGCGTGATCAAGGACGCCGATCGCCAGATAAGAGAGACCTTCGAGCAGACCTTCGCGACGGCCGCGCGCAACTTCGAGGAGCTCGCCGCGGATCTGTTTCCCGGCGGCAGCGGTCGGCTACGGCTCGTGCGCGAAGACCCGCCGCCACAGTCAGGCTCTCGTGATCAGGCCGACGCCGGCGATGTCGCGGCGGAGGGCGCCTCTGAGGCTCAGCACGACAGCGAGGACGCCGCCGAGGCGGAGGCTGACGGGGACGAGCGCGAACGCGAAGGCGAAGAAGAGAGCCAGCTCGGCGTCGAGATCGAGCTCACACCAGCCGGCAAGTCCACGCGCCGGCTGTCGCTGATGTCCGGAGGCGAGAAGTCGCTCGTCGCGCTCGCCTTCATGTTCGCCGTGTTCCTGGCCAGGCCGTGCCCCTTCTACATCCTCGACGAGGTCGAGGCCGCGCTCGACGACGTGAATCTCGATCGCTTCCTGGAGCTGCTGCGCCGGCACGCCACCCGCGCCCAGTTCATCGTGATCACCCACCAGAAACGGACGATGGAGGCCGCCGACTGGCTGTATGGAGTGTCGATGGGCGCCAACGGCGTCTCGAAGGTCATCTCGCGCCGACTACCGGCAAGGTCCGAGGACGCGGGCGGGTGGCCAACCGAGCATACGGCGGAGGAGCCGGGCCACGACTCGCCCGAGCAGTTGGCGCCGGAGCCCGAGCAGCGGGGACCGGAGTCCTCCCGACACCCGGTCCAGGAGCTGCTCGCCGAGTCAACCAAAGGTTCGCGCGCCGAGTCAACCCGGGAGTCGCTCGACACCCGGGAGTCGCCCGACACACAGCTGCCAAACCATGACGCCGAGGCGAGCACCCCGGTCGCCGAGGTCCTGTAGTGGCCTCGAGAGTCAAGCGCCGGCTGCCATCTTCCGGCTGACGACCCGAGAGATCCGCTGAGGGGAGACCGTCGGTGCCACGCGACTGGAGCGAGCTGTTCATCCTCGGCGAGGACGGCGCCGGGGGCGGCGGCGCCGAGTCCGGGAGCGAGGGCAAACGCGGGCTGTTCAGGCGCCTGCGCGAAAACCTCTCCAAGACGCGCACTGCTCTCGGCGGCGAGATCAAAGCCACCCTGTTCGGCACGCTCGACGAGCAGGCCTGGGAACGGCTCGAGGAGGCGTTGATCGTCGCCGACGTCGGCGCCCGCACAACCGCCGAGATCGTCATCACGCTCGAGTCCGAGGCCGAGGCCGGCGAGCTGAGCGGCGGCGAGGCGCTCAGCGAGCGTCTGATCGGCCTGCTCGCCGACAGCGCGCGGGTCGGGGACGGGCACATCGACATCCGCCCACAGCCCACCGTGATCCTCGCGGTCGGCGTCAACGGCACCGGCAAGACCACCACGATCGGCAAGCTCGCCTGGCACCTGCAGAAGGAGCTCGGGCGCAGCGTGCTGCTCGCGGGCGCCGACACGTTCAGGGCGGCCGCTGGCGAGCAGCTCGAAGGCTGGGCCCAGCGCGCCGGTTGCGAGATCGTGACCGGCCAGGAGGGTTCTGACCCCGGCGCCGTGGCGTTCGAGGCGATCGGCCGCGCCCGCGCGCAGAATCTCGACGTCGTGATCGTCGACACCGCCGGGCGCCTGCACACGCAGGACGACCTGATGGCCGAGCTCAGCAAGGTCCGCCGTGTGATCGAGCGCCAGCTCGAGGGCGCCCCGCACGAGACGCTGCTGACGATCGATGCCACAACCGGGCAGAACGGCCTGCGCCAGGCACAGCTGTTCGCGCAGGCCGCCGGCGTCAGCGGGGTGGTGCTGACCAAGCTCGACGGAACCGCGCGCGGGGGCATAGCGCTGGCGATCGCGCGCGAGCTTGAGCTGCCCGTCAAGCTGATCGGGATCGGCGAGACGCTCGAGGATCTGAGGCCGTTCGACCCCGAGGAATTCGCGCGCGCTCTCGTGGCCGACGCATGAGGTCGCGAGTCGACGCGTGAGCTCGCAGGCCGAGCGCGTCGGCGCTCGTGGCCGGCGCATGAGGTCCGGAGTCGACGCGTGAGCTCGCAGGCCGAGCGCATCGGTGCTCGTGGCCGGCGCATGAGGTCCGGAGTCGTAGCCCGAAGTTCGCAGATCGACGCCGAGCCTGCGCGCCGAGATGTCGGCTCGCACCTCGCTTGCCAGTGCCGAGACGGCGCTGCGGGCGAGTAATCTGAAATACACATGGACGCATGGATCGTGTGGTTTGTCGTGGCGGGCCTGCTCGGCATCGGCGAGATGCACCAGGGCGGCTTCTACCTGGGACCGTTCGCGCTCGGTGCGGCGCTCGCCGCGCTCGTGAGCCTCGTGGGAGCCGGCATCGCAGTCAGCGCGATCGCGTTTCTGGTCGTGTCGGGGATCGTGTTCGCGACGTTGCGGCCGCTTGCGAGCCGGCACCGGCGGCTACCGCCCGCGATCCGAACGGGCGCGGCGGCGCTGGTCGGAAAGCGCGCGATCGTAATCGAGCGGATCGCCAACGACGAGGGAGTGGGCTGTGTGAAGATCGACGGCGAAGTATGGACGGCGCGCAGCTATGACGAGGACGAGATCATCAACGCCGGCGAGCGTGTCGAAGTCGTGGAGATTCGCGGCGCCACCGCCCTGGTGATGCACTGAAAGGAACGGCGCAATGATCGTGCTAATCGTCGTGGTGGTGGTGCTCGTGTTGTTCGCGCTGTTCACGGCGGCGCGCACGATCCGCGTGATCCCGCAGGCGAAAGCCGGAGTTGTCGAGCGGCTCGGCCGTTACCACCGCACGCTCGAACCGGGCCTGACGATCGTCACTCCGTTCATCGATCGCGTGCGCCCGCTCGTGGACCTGCGCGAGCAGGTGGTGAACTTCTCGCCCCAGCCGGTGATCACCGAGGACAACGTCGTCGTCGCAATCGAAACGGTTCTGTATTTCACGATCACCGACCCACGCTCGGCCACGTATGAGATCTCCAATCCGTTGCAGGCGATCGAGCAGCTCACGGTCACGACTTTGCGCAACGTGATCGGCGGCCTCACGCTCGAGGAAACGCTTACCTCGCGCGAAGGCGTCAACACCGAGCTGCGCACGGTGCTCGACGACGCCACAGGCAAGTGGGGCATCAGGATCAACCGCGTCGAGATCAAGTCGGTGGATCCTCCCGAGGACATCAAGACGGCGATGGAGAAGCAGATGCGCGCCGAGCGCGACCGTCGCGCGGCGATTCTCACGGCCGAAGGCGAGAAGCAGTCACAGATCCTCACAGCCGAAGGCGCAAAGCAGGCGGCGGTGCTCACCGCCGAAGGCGAGCGCCAGGCGGCGATCCTGCGCGCCGAGGGCGAAGCGAAGGCGATCGACACCGTCTTCGGGGCGATCCACGAGGGCAACCCGACGCGCGAGCTGCTCAGCTACGAATACCTGCAGATGCTGCCCCAGCTGGCCGAAGGCAGCGCCAACAAGGTGTTCGTCGTGCCTTCCGAGTTCGCGCAGGCGTTCGGCGGCATCGGCGAGTCGCTCGCGCGCGCCGCCCGGACGAGCGACGAGCGCGGCAGTGGCGACAGCGACGAGCGCAGCGCCGGGAAGCGAGGCGACGACGCGTTGCCACCGGCTCCGCGACCGCCGGCTCCGCGACCGCCAGCTGCGCGGCCCCCGGCTCCGCGAGCGGCCGGCGAGAAGGACTGAGCGCGAACCACCGCCGGCATCGGCGCGCGCTGCCAAAATTGCTGCCATGTTCGACGCGCTCGCCGAGAAGCTCCAGGCCACGATGGCCGACGTGCGCCGGCACGGCACGCTGAGCGAGCAGGACGTCGACGCCGCGATGCGCGAGATCAGGCTCGCGCTGCTGGAGGCCGACGTCAACTTCAAGGTCGTTCGCCAGTTCACCGCTCGGGTCAAGGAGCGCTGCCTGGGCGCCGAAGTGGTCGGCCGGCTGAATCCCGGCCAGCAGGTCATCAAGATCGTCGCCGAGGAGCTCACCGCGCTGATGGGCGGCGCCGCCGCCGACCTGGCGTTCGCATCGAGCCCGCCGACCGTGATCATGATGGTCGGACTCCAGGGCTCGGGCAAGACGACGGCGACCGCGAAGCTGGCGCGCTACCTGCGCGAGCAGCGCGAGGCGTCCGTCGCCGTCGCGGCCTGCGACACCTATCGCCCGGCCGCCGTCGACCAGCTCGTCAAAGTCGGCGCGCAGGCCGGAGCGGACGTGTACGAGCGGGGAACCGAGCTGGACCCGGTGGAGATCGCCGCGTGGGCGCTCGAACGGGCCAAGCAGGAGGGCAAGGACGTGCTGATCGTCGACACGAGCGGTCGGCTGCACGTGGACGAGCGCTTGATGGATGAGCTCGTGCGCATGCGCAAAGCCGTGAAACCAATGGACATCATGCTCGTGATCGACGCGATGACCGGTCAGGACGCCGCCGGCGTCGCCGAGAGCTTCGCCGAGGCCGTCCAGTTCGATGGCGTCGTGATCAGCAAGCTCGATGGAGATGCGCGCGGAGGCGCCGCGCTGTCGGTGCACGCCGCCACCGGCAAGCCGATCATGTTCGCCTCGACCGGCGAGAAGCTCGGGCAGTTCGAGCGCTTCCATCCCGATCGCATGGCCCAGCGCATCCTCGGGATGGGGGACGTGATGGGCCTGATCGAGCAGGCCGAGCGCCAGTTCGACGAGGACGAGGCGGTCGCTCTGCAGCGCAAGCTGCGCCGCGACGAATTCGGCCTGGACGACTTCCTCGCGCAGCTGAAGACGGTGCGCCGGATGGGCCCGCTCACCAACCTCCTGGGAATGGTCCCTGGGCTTGCCGGCCATCAGCTGCAGAACATGAAGGTCGACGAGCGCGAGCTCGACCGCGTGCAGGCGATCATCCTCGCGATGACCCCCGAAGAGCGCCGCCGGCCGGAGCTGATCAACGGCTCGCGGCGCCTGCGCATCGCACGCGGATCGGGCACGAACGTGCAGCAGGTCAACCGTCTCGTCAAGCAGTTCGGCGACACGCGCAAGCTGATGAAGCGGATCGGCCGCGGCAAGATGGCCGATTTCGGGGCTCTGATGCGCCAGGGCCGCTAGCGGCGGCTCTCGTCCCGAACAACGTCACTCGTCCCGAACAACGTCAGGTTACGACGCGACCGAAGTCACGTTGTAAGCTGCGCTTGCAGCAGAAAGCGCTCGGCGGCTCGAACGGCCGCAGCCGTACGGGCGGACCCCTTCAAATGTCAAGCTCTCAGAGAGGCACAAGTGTCGGTTAGGCTCAGGCTCACCCGGGTGGGCGGCAGGAAGGACCCAATCTGGCGTGTGGTCGTCGCCGACCAGCGCTCACCGCGCGACGGGCGCGTGATCGAAACGATCGGCCAGTACAACGCTCAAACAGATCCCTCGACGATCGTGATCGACGCCGAGCGCGCCCGCAGCTGGCTGGCGCGCGGAGCACAGCCGACGGACACGGTGCGCAAGCTGCTGCGCATCCAGGGCATCACAGCCGCGGGCGACTGACGGTCGCGCCCCGGGCTTGGCCGTGCAGGGCAACGAGCAAACCGGGAGTGCCCCGCGCCAGCTGCTCGCGTATCTGGCTGAAGGCCTGGTCGACCAACCCGAGGATGTCTCGGTCGAGAAGTTCGAGGAGGACGACGGCACGATCGTGCTCGAGCTGTGCGTGGCCGAGGGCGACTACGGCCGAGTGATCGGTCGCGGCGGGCGCACCGCCCAGGCGCTGCGCACGGTCGTCAAAGCCGCCGCCACGGGCGAAGGCTGCAGGGTGCTCGTGGACATCGTGGACTGACCGGGCGCGCTCGCCGAGGCTCTGCGGTGCAAGGTCCTGCGGCACCCGACCGTGACGACAGTCGCCAGCTGGAGGCGGGCTGGGTCGGACGCGCGCACGGGCTCGACGGCAGCTTCTACGTGACCCGGCCCCGGCCGCACCTGCTGACGCTCGGCGCGACGGTGACGATCGGCGGCAGGACTGCGAAGATCGCGCGCCGGGCGGGAGCCGATCGGCGCCCGATCGTGCGCCTCGAGGACGTCACCGATCGCGCCGACGCCGAAGCCCTCCACGGGCAGGCGCTCACCGTTCACGTGCGCGACGCTCCCGTGCTGGCCGAGGACGAGTACTGGGCCCACCAACTCGAAGGGTGCACCGTCCTCGACGGCTCACGCGAGATCGGCACGGTCGTGCGCGTGATCGAGCTGCCGTCGTGCGAGGCGCTCGAGGTGCGCGTGCCGTCGGCGGGTGCGGTGTCCGACGCGCGCGCGCTCGCGCTCGGTGAGGCGCCCGATGCTCACGCCATGCCGGTCGGCGCGCCGCCCGATGCTCACGCCATGCGGGTCGGTGAGGCGCCCGACGCTCACGCCGTGCGGGTTGGTGAGGCGCCCGACACTCACGCCATGCCGGTCGGTGAGGCGCTGCTGATACCGATGGTCAAAGACGCAATTCGCTCGATCGACCTGGAACGTGCTCGGATCGAGGTGAACATGAGCTTCATCGAGGGCTAACCAGCCGTGGAGATCGACATCTTCACGCTTTTCCCGGAGTGGTTTCGATGGTTCTGCGCTCAGCGTCATGTGCGCAATGCTCAGGCGGCGGGAACGCGGATCGGTTGCGTGAACTTCCGCGAGCACACGCCGCTCAGCGCCGGGCAGGTGGACGACACGCCCTTTGGTGGTGGCGCCGGCATGGTGCTGCGCGTGGACGTTCTGGACACGGCCCTGCGCGCCCACTATGGAGTCGATCCAGTGACGCTGCGGGGGCAGCGCCGGGTGATCGCCCTGACCCCTGGCGGGCGCCTGTTCGACGACGCCTTTGCGCGTGAGCTCGCAGCCGAGCCCGCGGTCACGCTCCTGTGCGGACGCTACGAGGGCTTTGATCAGCGCATCCTCGACCAGCTGGCGAGCGAGCAGCTCTCGATCGGGCGCTACGTCCTCGCCGGCGGGGAGCTCGCCGCAATGGTCGTCTGCGACGCCGTCCTGCGCAAGCTTCCGGGCGCCCTCGGGGACGAGCGCTCGGCCGTCGAGGAGTCGTTCAGCCCCGCGCTCGACGGAGCGCTCGAGTATCCGCAGTACACGCGCCCCGCCGAGTTCCGCGGCTGGACGGTCCCAGACGTCCTGCTCTCCGGGCATCACGCAGAGATCGAGCGCTGGCGTCGCGAACACAGCCGGATGCAGGACGACGGCCGGTGAGGCGAGCGCCCGAGCGGGTCCGCTACCATGCTGACCGCGCCGGCCAAGCGGGATCGTTCCGTGGGCTTGCGGCGGTCGTGCCGGCATCCCTCCTTAACCGTCAGTCATGAGCAGCGTCATCGAAACCATCGAGCGCGCGCAGTTGCGGCGCGTCCCGGACTTCGCGCCCGGCGATCGCGTGAAGGTGCACTTCCAGGTGATCGAGGGGTCGCGTCGGCGCGTGCAGGTCTTCGAGGGCGTCGTCATCAAGCGCCAGGGTCACGGTGCGCGCGAGACCTTCACGGTGCGCAAGCAGTCGTTCGGCGTCGGAGTCGAGCGCATGTTCCCGCTGCACTCCCCCAAGATCGAGCGCATCGAGGTGGCCGCGCGCGGCGACGTCCGGCGCGCCAAGCTCTACTACCTGCGTGGTCGCGTGGGCAAGCGCGCGCGCGTGCGCGAGCGCCGCTACATCGGCCCCGAGGAGGCCGTGGAGCCCGGGCTCCTGCATGAACCGCCTGACGCGACCGACGCCGACGGGCTCACCGCCGAGGACACCGTGGCGGAGGGCGCCGACCAGGCCGGCGGCGAGCAGGTTGCAGGTGAGGAGGCTGCTCGCGGCGACGCCGCCGCGAGTGAGGCCGTTCCCGCCGGTGGCGATGCCGGCAAGAGCGACCAGTCTGCCGGAGACGACGCGGCGGGTGGGGCTGTTGAAAGCGGCGAGTCGGACGGTGATGAGGCAGATGCGGGTGGGGCTGTTGGAAGCGGCGAGTCGGCCGGGGAGGAGGCCGCGGTCAGTGGCGACGCAAGCGCAGGAGGGGGGCCGGAAGGGACGGTTGACGTGTCCGAGTCTGATGCGTCTGAGCCCGGCGCCGACCCGGAGGCGGCTGGGAGCGATGACGCTTCGCCCGATTCTCCCCCCGATGGCGATGCCGAGTCAGGCGAGGTCGCCGGCGGCGCACCGGCGTGAGCGCGCGCACGAAGCGCTCGAAATCGTTGACCAGCTCGATCATCGAGCTGGTCGTGATAGTTCTCGTCGCGCTCGGGCTGGCGCTGGGGATACAGGCGTTCATCGTCAAGCCCTACCGCATCCCGAGCGGCTCGATGGAACCGACGCTCAAGGTCGGCCAACGCGTGCTCGTCGATCGCATCGGAACCCACTTCGGCGAACCCGAAATCGGTCAGATCACGGTCTTTCACCCGCCCGAAGGCGCTCAGCAGGAGGAGTGCGGACCGATCCCGCACACGGTCAAACTGGGCGGCGCAGCCTGTGACGCGCCGGTGCCGAAGGAGGCCACCAGCATCAACTTCATCAAGCGCATCGTCGCCGGGCCCGGCGACGAACTCTATGTCAGCGAAGGCCACGCCTTTCTGCGCAAGCCGCATCAGGCCGGCTTTCACCGCGAGAGCGACTCCTACATTCGCGAATGCGGGGCCAGCCCAGAGTGTAACTTCACGGTCCCGATCAAGATTCCGGCCGGCCATTGGTTCATGATGGGCGACAACCGTGGCGAATCCGACGACAGCAGGTTCTGGGGACCCGTCCCGACCGGATGGATCATCGGAGAGGCCTTCGCCACGTATTGGCCGCCTGACCGCATCGGGTTCTTCTAGCCCGGCGCCCGAACCGGCGTCCGATCGGACGGCCGTGCGCGGCTCCGCTCGCGCGCGCCGGCGCAGGGCCCGCGCTCGCTCCAGCGGACGTCGCCTGTTCGCCTTCGACCGGCGGCTCGACACACGCCTGATCGCGGGCGCCGACGAGGCTGGCCGTGGCTGTCTCGCGGGCCCGCTCGTTGCTGCCGCCGTGCTGTTCGATTACGACGCGCTCCAGCCCCGCGACACGCGCGCCCTGCGCGCCCTCAACGACTCGAAGCAGCACACCGCACAGGCGCGCGAGGAGCTCTACCCGCTCGTGTTGCGGAGTGCCTGCCGCGTGGCAGTCGTGTCGCGCTGCGTGCGCGGAATCGACGAGCGCGGCCTGCACAAAACCAATCTCGCCGCCCTGCGCGATGCGATGCGCGTGCTCACGGCGGCTCTCGATAGTGAAGTGCTTTGTCTCGTGGACGGTTTCTCGGTTCCGGAGTTCGAGCATCCACAACGGGCGATCGTCGACGGCGATGCCACCAGCGCGGCAATCGCGGCGGCGTCGATCGTCGCCAAGGTGACGCGCGACCGCTACATGCAACACGCCGATCGTGAGCATCCGGGATGGGGCTTCGCGGAGCACGTGGGCTACTCGACCCCAGACCATCGCGAGGCGATCGCTCGTTACGGCGTGTCACCGTTGCACCGGCTTTCGTTCCAGTCGCTCGCCTACCAGCAGCTGGCACTCTGACCGTCGCTCTCACCATGCTCCCTCGATGTGGTCGAGCCGCACGAGGCGGCTCCGGCGGTCGAGCGTCACGCCGATCGCGTCGAAGCGGATCGTGTGTGCGGTCGGGCGGATGTGGTTCTGATCGACCAGCCAGGCGGCCGCCAGTCGACGCAGGCGCAGCCGCTGGCGAGGGCGCAGCCACACGAGCGGCTGTTGATCTGGCCGCAATGAGCTCGCGCGCGCGTCCAGGCGACGTGTCTTGACCTCGGCGAAGACCAGCGTCCGCCCGTCGAAACGCGATCAGATCGATCTCGCCGTAGCGCGTGCGCTCGTTGCGTCCGAGTCGAGCAAAGCCGAGTCGGTCGAGATGAGCCGCGGCAAGCTCCTCGCCCCGGCGGCCGAGCGCTAGGCGGGAATCACATCCGGGTCGCGCGGGGGAGGGGCGGCGGTCCTGGTCGCTGCGCGCAAGATCCATGACCAGAACGCTAGGGCGCGTCGCGTTGCTTGAGTGTGCCGTATGTGCCAATAGCGAGGCGAAATCGTGACGAAATAGATACCCGCGCGTCTATCTGTGCCCGCGGC
The DNA here is from genome assembly GCA_035507415.1 of Solirubrobacteraceae bacterium. Taxonomy (GTDB): domain Bacteria; phylum Actinomycetota; class Thermoleophilia; order Solirubrobacterales; family Solirubrobacteraceae; genus Palsa-744. Next base: position 22,760 of record DATJOF010000027.1, on the reverse strand, counting down.
GACGAAAGCGGCCAGCGGTGGCGTGTGCGTGGGTTGCGACGCGGTGGCCAGGGTGGTGTGTGCGCGGGCTGCGACGCGACGTGTCTGGTGGTGGCGTGTGCGTGGGTTGCGACGCGACGTGTCTGGTGGTGGCCTGTGCGCGGGCTGCGACGTGACATGGCCGGCGGTGGCGTGTGCGTGGTTGCCACGCGCGTGGCCAGCGGTGGCGTCTCCGTCGAGGCCGCGCGGACTCCCGCCGGTCCGCTCAACGCCCCTTGACGGTCTTGGCGGCGGCTGCCTGGCGCCTGCGGATCGCCTCGCGCCGCTCCTCCAGCTTCGCCCGGAAAGCGTCGACGGCCGCTTGCTCGGCGACCTCCCTGGCCGTCTGCACGGCGGCTCGCGTGAGCTCGGCGGCTTCCCGCCGCGCATCGGCCCGCGCACGCGCGCGCTGACCTGCGCGGTCCGCGGCCTCGCGCCGCGCGTCGGAGTGGGCGCGTCGCGCGTCCGCGCGCTCGCGCCTGGTCAAATCGTGCCAAGCGGCGCGCGCCTGCTTGAGCGCCGCGAGCACCTGGCGGCGCGCGTCGTCCGCCGCGGCCGCCGCTTCACGCATCTGCTGGCGCGTGCGCGCGCCGTGCGTCAACAGGTTGAACGACCACAGCCCGGCGTCGAGCAGCCTGGCCGCGCGCTCGAGGTCGTCGAGCACCGCATTTCGCAGCTCTGCACCGCGCAGGCCCTGCTCGATGTGGCGCATGCGCGATGCGAACGAAAGATCGGTGAGACCAACGATCGCGCGCGCAGCGACCATCGGCTCCGGGTCCCGCGGGTCCACATCTGCGAACGTCGCGAGCTCCTCGGTCGCGACCTCGACGAGGCGGCTCTGCAGATCCAGCCAGGCCGCGCGCAGGGAGGGCGTGTTCGCGACCATCTCGTTGAACAGCGGGAAGAACACGTACAGCTCGGCCGGAAGATCTTCGAGATCGTCCATGTCGTCGCTGAGCGCTCGCAGCACCGCCTTCGTCGGCGACTCGCCCGCAGTGCGGTCGCGCAGCGCCGCGACCAAGCGAGCGATCGTCTCGTCAGTACGATCGAACACCAGCGACTCCTTGGTGGGGAAGTAGTTGTAAACCGTCTTCTCGGACACCCCGACGATCTCGGCCACCTCAGAGACCCTCACGCGGTCGAAGCCGCGCGCCACGAACAGCACCGTCGCCACGTCTGAGATCTGCTGGCGCGTCCGTCGCTTCTTGCGCTCGCGCAGACCGTCATGCGGATGGCGCCGCCGCTCCCAGCGCTCCTGCGTCTCTCGCGCCACCACGAACGCCTCGGCCAGCTCAGCGCCGAGCTCGTTCGTCAGCAGGCGCCGAATCCGGGCGTCGTCGGAGATCTCCTCGCCGCCCGTGTCCTCGTCTGGCTCGCGTCCGCGATGGCGGCGATCGGGTCGGGTGTGGTCGGCCGGATCGGTGCCTTCGTCCTTGCCCCTGCGATGGCGCCCTCCGGGTCGGGTGCGGTCGGCCGGATCGGTGCGTTCGTCCACTCGGCCTACTCTCTCATCCTGTACCGGCTGGCCGCCCTCTTCGTGAGGTCGCTCGTGCGCGCTCGCGTGCGCGCGTGGGTCTGTCGCGCCGCGTCGATCCTCGCCTGATGAGCCCTGCACGATCGCTGGCTCGTTCCTCATGGCACAAGCTTAGCGGAAAATTGCAGTTGCAAAATTTTTTCAGTTACTGTAGAGTCGCGGCCATGACCCATTCGATGACCGAGACTCCCGCACTCATGATCGACGCGCACGGTCTCAGAAAGAGCTTTGGAAGCACCGTCGCCCTCGACGGGATCGACCTCGAAGTGCCGTGCGGGTCGATCCTCGGCGTGCTCGGGCCGAACGGCGCGGGCAAGACCACCGCCGTACGGATCCTGACCACGCTCACGATCCCCGATGCAGGCTCCGCCCACGTGGCGGGACACGATGTCGTCCGCGAAGCGGCCGCCGTCCAGCGCAACATCGGCGTGACGGCCCAGGACGCCACCCTCGACGAGATCCTGACGGGACGCGAAAACCTGACCATGATCGGCCGCCTGAGCGGGCTGCCGCGGACGCAGGCGAATGACAGGACGTCGACGCTGCTCGCCCAGTTCGATCTCACCGACGCGGCCGACCGCCTGCTCAAGGAGTACTCGGGTGGCATGCGCCGGCGCCTGGATCTGGCCGCCGGGCTGGTCACGCGCCCGCCGGTGCTGTTCCTGGACGAGCCCACGACCGGTCTGGACCCGACCAGCAGGGCCCGCATGTGGGAGGTGATCCGCGAGCTCGTGGCGGACGGCGTCACGCTGCTGCTCACCACCCAGTACCTCGACGAGGCGGACGAGCTGGCCGACCGCATCGTCGTGATCGACCATGGTCGCGTGATCGCAAATGGAACCGCGGCCGAGCTGAAGGCGCAGACACCCGGCGCGCGCCTCGAAGTCACGCTCAGCGAGCCGCGCGCGGATGCCCCGGCCGCGCTCGCGCCCTTCGTTGCCGGCCCCGTCCACGTCAGCCACGACGGGCGTCGCCTGCGCGCGCCGGTTCGCGGCACGAGCGGGCTCGCCACCACCGTGGTGCGAGCGCTCGACCAAGCGGCCATCACCGTCGATGACGTCGAGCTGCACCAGCCTTCGCTCGACGATGTGTTCTTCGCCCTCACCGGCCATCCCACGGGCGAACAGGTCGCCGGTGGCGAGCGCGGCACCGGTAGCCCGACGGGTGACGAGCGGGCCGTTGGCGTGGCGGGCCAGAGAGGCAGCAGCAGCTCCATAGGCGCCGACGGCGCCGGTGGACCGGCCGGCCAGCGGCGCGCCGGCCTCGCTGAAGGCGGCGGCTCCGATGATCGCCCCGCTGGCGACGAGGGCGCTGGCGACCAAGGCGCCGGCGGCCAGGCACGACCCACTGGCCGCGACACACAACAGCAAGCCCCAGATCTGGAGGTGGCCCGACTATGAACGCCATCACGTCCGCCGCGCCCGCTCGGTTCGCGGCACCGTCGCGCCCGCGCGCCCTCGCGAGCCGCGCCCGCGACATCGCGGTGCTCGCCCGGCGCAACCTCGTGCACATAGCCCGCGAGCCGCTCCAGCTCTCGGACGTCACCGTGCAGCCCGTCCTGTTCACGCTCCTGTTCGTGTACGTGTTCGGCGCGGGAGTCGTCCTGCCGGGCGGCGGCAGCTACACCAGCTTTGCGATCGCAGGACTTCTCGCCCTCAATCTCACGACTTCGTCGATGGGCACCGCCGTGGGACTCAGCACCGACCTCGGCAGCGGTGTGATCGATCGCTTCAGGACCCTCGCGATGTGGCGGCCGGCGGTTCTCGTCGGACGCACGCTCGCGGACTTCCTCACGGCAGCGATCTGCTCTGGGTTCGTCGCCGCGACAGGGCTGCTCGTCGGCTGGCGGCCGGAAGGCGGCGTGCTCTCGACGTTGGCCGGCTTCGGGGTGTTCCTGCTGTTCAGCTACGCCCTCTCGTGGGGCTGCGGGTGTCTGGGCATGATCAGCAAGGGTCCGGAGTCCGCCCAGAGCATCGGGCTGGTCATCATGTTCCCGCTCGCGATCGTCTCCAACGCGCTCGTGCCGACCCAGCACATGCCCGCGCTGCTGCGCACGATCGCCGACTGGAACCCGGTCAGCGCGGTGACCGCCGCCGCCCGCGAACTGTTCCACAACCCCAACCCGTCCGCGAACATCCACGTCTGGCCGATGCAGCACCCCGTGCTCGCGTCGCTGCTCTGGTCGCTCGCGCTGATCGCCGTGTTCGCGCCGACCGCCACCTGGCTCTACCGGCGCCGGACGACGGACTGACCGCCGTCACCGCGCGGCGGCCGACCGCGCGCAATCTCGGGAGGGGCCCACGCGCGCGCGTGGGCCGGCGAGACGGGGCGATGCCGGCAGCGTGGCGGGGTGCACGTGACGGAGATGCGTGGCGGGGGTGCACGTGACGGAGATGCGGAGCTTGCTTTTCGGTCGCCCCATGCGCGTGCGTGCGCGCGCGCATGGGCTCTCGCTCGCGTTAGGCTGTTCGTGATGAGCGGCGGCGGCACCGATCGATCCGCTCCGTCAAGCGCGGAGACCGACGCCGGCGACAGTCGCCCCGTAGCCTCAGACGGCGCCGATGCGGGGGCTGCAGCGCGCGGCGATGGGCAAGCCGCGGCGGTCGGCGCGCCGGTCGGCGACCCACCGGCCGCACACGACGGTGCCGGACGCGCCTCAGTCGACGATGCGCGCTCCGCGAGTCGCGCGGCGCGAACCGGCGAAGGACCCAGTGCGCTCGACGGCGTCAGCGGCTTCATGGGGATGCGCTGGGAGGACCCCCAGACCGTGCGCCTGCAGATCAGGCCGGACCTGATCAACGCCGGCGGCCTGCTGTCGGGCGTCGTGACCTACGCCCTGGTCGACTACTGCATGGGCTCCGCGCTCTGGGCCCAGACCACCAGTGAGGAGCGCATCGCGACGATCAGCATCTCGATCAACTACATCCAGACCGCCACCGACGGCGAGATCGTCTGCCGGACCCTGCTCGACCGGCGTAACCGCACGACGGCCGTGCTGCGCAGCGAGGTTCGCCACGAGGACGACCGTCTGCTCGTCACCGCGATCGGAAGCTACACGATCTTCCCGCGTCGGCGCGCCCCGCGTCCCGGCTGACCGGTGGCCGCCGACTCGCGAGCCGCCCAGATGCGCACCGGCGAGGAGCTGACGAGAACGCCGGTGGCGCTCACGATCGCCGGCTCGGACTCGGGTGGTGGCGCCGGCGTCCAGGCCGACCTGAAGGCGTTTGCGCGCTGCGGGGTGCACGGCGCCAGCGCGATCACGGCGATCACGGCGCAGAACACCGTCGGGGTCAGCGCGGTCCACTCGGTTCCGCCGCACTTCGTGCTCGAGCAGGTGCGCGCCGTGGTCCGCGACATCGGCGTTGACGCCGTCAAGGTCGGCATGCTCGGCGCGGCCGAGGTCGCCCACGCGGTCGCGCAGGCGCTCGACGAGCTGCCACGCGGCACACCGGTGGTCGTCGACCCGGTGATGGTCGCCGAGTCCGGGGCCCGCCTGCTCGACTCCGACGCACAGCGCGCGCTCACGACCCAGATCCTCCCGCGCGCCACGGTGCTGACGCCAAACCTGCTGGAGGCGCGGGCTCTCGCCGGCGCCGTCGACCGTGCCGCGGAGCGCGACGGCGAAGCCGAGGCGCTCGCCCGCGCGGTGCTCGCGCTCGGTCCCGGCAGTGTCGTGCTCACCGGAGGCCACCGCACGCGCGCCGTCGATCTGTTCGTTACGCCTTCTCCGGAAGACGACGCGAGCGCGGCGACCGCAGTCGTCGTGGAGCTCGACGGCGAGCGCCAACGCGACGGCGCCTCGCACGGCTCCGGCTGCACGCACTCCTCGGTCCTTGCCGCCCAGCTCGCGCTCGGTCGGACCCCGCTGGAAGCCGCGCAGGTGGCCCGCGCGCTCGCGGGCGAGGCTGTCGCGCACGGCCTGCGCGACGTCGGCTCCGGCGCGGGTCCGGTGGACGTCCTCGATCTGGCGGCCCGCCGCGGCGTGGCATAATCGGGCGACGATGAAGCTGCTGCGGATGAAGCCCGGTCATGGCGAGATCGTGCTTGCCGAGGGCGACGTCGAGGTGCCCGAGCAGGAGCGCGAGCTGATCGAAGCCTTCCGTCGCGAGCTCGACGAAGGCATGTGGGCGGCCGTGCCGATCGAGACCAACGGCGGACGGCGCGAGGCGGAGCTGGTCAAGAGCTTCGCCGAAGTCCCCCGCGACGCCGATCGCGTGATCTTCTTCCCACGGGCCGCCGGCGGCGCCGAGTCGGAAGCACGAGGCGCATGGCGGCCCGCCGGCGGCGCCGAGCTCGAAGCACGAGGCGGATGGCGGCCCGCCGGCGGCGCCGAGCCGGAAGCCCGAGGCGCATGGCGGGCCGCCGGCGGCGCGCCCGCGGGAGCGCCGCGGAGGACATGCTGATCGGTCTGGCCACCGGCGCGCTCGTGCTGGCCGTGTTGGTCTGCGAGCTGAACCGGCCAAAGCTCGCGGCGGCCACGTCCAGGCTGAGGGTCCGGTGGACCGCGCACCGCGCGGCGGGCAGCCCCGCGCCGGTCGGCTTTGACCCAGGCCGCGAGCGCCGCGCCGAGCTGCGCGCGCGCGCGCTGCTGAGCTCCTGCGTAAACGCGGACGAGTGGGCCATGTACCGCGATCTCGGCTTCCTGCGCGTATGGGGCCGGGCCGGCGGACACTACGCCTATCTGATCTATCCACACAAGCCGCTGCTCGCCTACATACCCAGCACCGGCGCACTGCTGAACGAGTACTGCGTCGCCTTCCCCGACCGATCGCGGCCGTACGGAAGCACGCGACTCCCCGACTCCGACGACGTGCTCGCCAAGTGGATGGCGCTGCAGGCCGACGAGCGCGGCCTGATCGCCGACGCCAACATGCACCTGCCGGGCCGCCAGCTCGATCCCCAGCGCGTGCGTCGCGATCTGCAGCGCCTGGCGCGCTGGGAGCGCGAGCGCGTCGGACCCCGCGCCGAAACGGTCTCCGAGCGCGCCCGGGAACGTGCTCGAGCGAAGCTCGACATCTCGGTGCGCCGTCGAGCGCACGCGCGCAGCTCCGGTGTGGTCGCCCATGGCGGCCTCGCGCGCGCCGTCGACCGCTCTGGCGCCGTCGAGCGCTCAGGCGTCGTCGAGCGCTCTGGCGGCGTCGACCGCTCTGGTCTTGCGATCGTGAACGGCTCCGATGTCGCCGCCGACAGTGCCCGCGCAGCGTGAGCGCTGAGCGCGCGACGAGCCCGACAGGGTTCGACGTCAAGCACAGAAGCCGCACCCTGACCGAGGGTCCCGAGCGTGCCGCGGCGCGCGCATACCTGCACGGGATCGGCTACTCGGCCGAGGATCTGGCGAAGCCGATCGTCGGCGTCGCCCACTCGTGGATCGAGACGATGCCGTGCAACTTCAACAACCGCATACTCGCGGCGAAGGTCAAGGAGGGAATCCGCGCGGCCGGCGGCACGCCGATGGAGCTCAACACGATCGCGATCTCGGACGGAATCACGATGGGAACGCCCGGCATGCGCGCGTCGCTCGTCTCACGCGAGATCGTCGCCGACTCGATCGAGCTGGTCGCCAGCGCCCAGCAGTTCGACGCGCTCGTCGCCATCTCGGGCTGCGACAAGACGATCCCAGGTACGGTGATCGCGCTCGCCCGGCTGAACATACCCGGCCTGATGCTCTACGGAGGCTCGATCCGGCCAGGCCACTACAAGGGCGCCGAGGTCACGATCCAGCAGGTCTTCGAGGCGGTCGGTGAGTACGCCGCAGGAAGGATCACCGAGCAGGAACTGCATGACCTGGAGGACGTCGCATCGCCGGGCGCGGGAGCCTGCGCCGGCCAGTTCACGGCCAACACGATGGCGATGGCCTTCGAGGCGCTCGGCATCTCGCCCGCGGACTCGTCGATGGTGCCGGCCGAGGACGGGCGCAAGCTCGAGGTGGCGCGCCAGTGTGGCGAGCTGGTGATGGACGTGCTGCGCGCCGGCAGGCTGCCGAGCGAAGTCATCACCAAGCCGGCCCTCGAAAACGCGATCGCCGCAGTCGCCACCAGCGGTGGCTCGACCAACGGCGTGCTCCACCTGCTTGCGGTCGCGCGGGAAGCGGGCGTGCCGCTCGCGATCGACGAGTTCGACGCCATCTCCGAGCGCACCCCCCTGCTGTGCGACCTGCAGCCGGGTGGCAGCTACGTCGCCACCGACCTGTACGAGGCCGGCGGAGTCCCGCTCGTGCTGAAGCGCCTGCTCGACGCCGGCGCGCTGCGCGGGGACGCGATCACCGTCACCGGCAAGACCATCGGCGAGCACGCCGCTGCAGCCGTCGAGACGCCCGGTCAACGCGTCGTCAGGGGTCTCGACGAGCCGCTGAAACCGACCGGCGGCTTCGCCATCCTGCGCGGCAACGTCGCACCGGACGGCTGCGTCGTCAAGCTCGCCGGTCACGAGCGGCGCAAACACTCCGGCCCGGCCCGGGTCTTCGACGGCGAGGAGGCCGCGATGGCGGCCGTGCTCGCAAAAAAGATCCAGCCCGGCGAGGTCGTCGTGATTCGCGGCGAGGGACCGGCGGGCGGACCCGGCATGCGCGAGATGCTCGCGGTCACGGCCGCGATCGTCGGGGAGGGCCTCGGCGAGGACGTCGCGCTGATCACCGACGGGCGATTCTCCGGCGCCACACACGGCTTCATGGCAGCGCACGTCGCCCCGGAGGCCGCCAAGGGCGGACCGATCGGGGCGCTGCGCGACGGCGACGCCCTCACGATCGACGTCGACTCGCGTCGCATCGACGTGGCGCTCGAGGATGAGCAGATCGCCGAACGCCTGCGTGCCTATGAACAACGCACACCCGCCAACGGACACATCGAGGTCGCGATCGAGAAGTACGCGAAGCTCGTCGGCAGCGCCTCCGAGGGCGCCATCGCGCGCTGAGCTGCGCGAGCACGATCCGGCGCTCGCGCGACGGGGGTTGGTCTACTCGGCCAGCCAGTCCTCGCGCGCTGAGGCTAATGCCTACTCGGCCAGGCAGTCCTCGCGCGCTGAGGGTAATACCTACTCCGCCAGGAAGTCTCTCAGCAGCGCGTTGAACGCCGCGGGCCGCTCGAGCTGGGCCACATGGCCCGTGTCGGGGAAGATGAATTTGCGCGACTGCGGAACCATCTCCGCATAGATGTCGGCGTCGCGCACCGGGATGATCCGATCGTTGTCACCCCATACAATCAGGGTCTTGCAGGCGATCTCGGGGAGGCGCGGACGCAGGTCGCAGCCCAGAATCGCCTCCAGCGCCTGCATCAAACCAGGCTTGCCGGCGCCGCCAACCAGCTCGGCCGCGAGGGGCGCGGGCAGCCGGTCCGGATGGCGCGCCACGACGCCGAGCGCGGCGGCACGCAGGCGTGGTCGTCCAGTGACCAGCCCCGGCCGCGCTGCGACCCAGCCGACGCTTCCGGCGAGCGCCAACTCGATCAGCCGCATCGCCGTCAAGGCGTGCACCCTCCGCGGATCCTGGTGCGTGCTCACGCCTCCCGGCGAGACCAGCGCCAGGCGCTCGACTCGCTCGGGCGCGGCGATCGCAAGCTTCGCCGCGAGCAAACCTCCCATCGAGTTGCCCACGACCGCGCTTGCGCCGGCCTGCAGCTCGTCGAGCAAGCCCTCGAGCAGGCGCACATATCCGTCCATCGTGATCGAATCGCGGGGCATCGGGGAGTAGCCGAAGCCGGGCAGGTCCATCGCGATCACGCGGTGCTCGGACGCCAGCACGGGCAGCTGCTCGAGCCAGTTCTGCCAGCAGCCTGACAGGCCGTGCACGAACACCAACGGCGGTCCCGAGCCCAGCTCGATCGTGTTGACCGGCTGACCGTCAACGAGCACCCAGCGCTGGTGCTCGCGCCAATCGACGTCCAGCCATGGCGAGCGCCCCACGGGGCCATAGACATCGGGTCCGCGATGACCGTTGGCGGTGCCGGCGATCGCGTCGCCTCCGGGCACGGGCAACGTCGGCGTCATGCCGGGAAACCTAGCGCGCATCTTGCCGCGGGTGCCGTGACGCGCGAGGTCTCACAGACCGGCCCCGCGTGATTGCGTCAGTCCCAGCTTCTGAATGGGAAGGCCGCACCGCCGCCGCGGCGAATAGCTCCAGCGTGAACCCCGTCTGGACCGACGCTCTGCGCCTGCTCGACGAGGACCTCGCTCGCCGCGACATCGCGACCCGCACGAGACGCGCCTACGAGACCGATCTCGGCCAGTTCGCCGACTGGGCGGGCGAGCGGGGCCTCGCGCCCGCGAGCGTTCGGGTCGCCGATCTGCGCCGCTACATGGCGGCGTTGTCGATGCGGGGGGCCGCGCCGAGCACCAGCGCACGCAAGCTCGCGGCCTTGCGCGCGCTGTTTCGAAGCCAGCAAGAGCACGGCCAGGTCCCACAGAGTCCCGCAGAGCTCATCTCTGCGCCCAGACGCCCGCGCAAGCTCCCTCGCGTGCTGAAAGCACGCGAGGCAGCCTCGCTGTTGGACTCGATACCCGCATCCAGCGCGCTCGAGCTGCGCGACCGCGCGATGTTCGAGCTGGCCTACTCGTGCGGCCTGCGTGCCGAGGAGCTCGTCTCGCTGCGCCCCGTCGACCTCGATCACGACGCCGAGCAGCTGCGCGTCCAGGGCAAGGGTCGCAAGACGCGCGTCGTCCCCGTTGGAGAGCTCGCCCAGCAGGCGGTCGCCGACTATCTCGAGCGCGCTCGCGCAACGCTGCTCGAAACCAGGTCCACGGACTTTCTCGAAACCGAGCGCACAAAGCTGGCAGCCTCACGCGTTGATAGGAGCGTGGGGGCCCGCGCGAGCAGGCCGGATACCGAGCAGGCTTTGTTCCTCAGCAAGAGCGGCAGGCGCTTGAGCACCAGCGACGTCCGCCGGCGCCTGCGCGGCTGGGCCCAGCGCGCCGGGGTCGAGGCGGCGACCGGCGCCGTCAATCCGCACGCGCTCCGCCACAGCTTCGCCACCCACCTGCTCGACGGCGGCGCCGATCTGCGCTCGATCCAGGAGCTGCTCGGGCACGCCAGCATCTCCAGCACTCAGATTTACACTCGGGTAGAGTCCGCGAAGCTCAAGGGCGCCTACGCGCGCAGCCACCCGCGGGCATGATCGGGACAGGGATCAGCTCGTGACAATGCTCGCAACTACGGGACGGACCAGGATGGAGACGAACGTCAAAGCGATCGAGCTGCGCGAACTGTGGCGCCGCTACAAGTCCGACGGCGACCAGCGCGCCCGCGAGCGCCTGGTCGTCGCGTACTCGCCGCTCGTCAAGTACGTCGCCGGACGCACCGCCGCGGGCCTGCCGCCCCATGTCGAGGAGGCCGACCTGATCTCCTACGGCCTCGGCGGCCTGATCGCCGCGATCGAGCGCTTCGACCCCTCACGCGAGATCAAGTTCGAGACCTACGCGATCATGCGCATCAAGGGCGCCATCATCGACGAGCTGCGCGCCATGGACTGGGTGCCGCGCAGCGTGCGCGCCCGCGCCCGCGAAGTCGAGCGGGCCAACGCCAAGCTCGAGCACACGCTCCAGCGCGCCCCCACCGACAAGGAGATCGCCGCCGAGATGAAAGTAAGCGTCGAGGAACTCAACGACTCCCTGCTCGCCATCTCGCACTCCTCGATGGTCGCGCTCGATGAGCTGTGGAGCACCTCGGACTCCAGCGGCGACCAGGTCTCGCTGATGGACACCCTCGAGGACACCACCGCGCCCGACCCCGCCAAGGCGCTCGACGTCGGCGACCTGAAGGACCGCATCGCCGACTCGATCGCGACCCTGCCCGAGCGCGAGAAGCTCGTCATCGCCCTCTACTACTACGAGAACCTGACCCTGCGAGAGATCGGCGAGGTGCTCGGCGTAACCGAGTCACGCGTCTCGCAACTTCACACCAAGGCCGTCCTGCGCTTGCGCTCGCGCATGCAGGAGGAGGCCTTCGAGGCCTAGCTGCAGCGCGCTTCCCACACGCGGGCCGTCGCGTTTCGTTTCGTGTAACCGGCACTCCCAGGGGTGGCCCGTCGGCTTGTTGCGGGCGTGGCCTGCGTTCGTTAGGTGTGGGTCGTGGGGTGTTCTTTGAGGTGGGGTGGGCCTTTCCCAGGCGTGGGTCGTGGGGTGTCCTTCGAGGTGGGGTGGCCCTCTCCCGGGCGTGGGTCGTGGGGTGTCCTTTGAGGTGGGGCGGGCCTTCTCGGGGTGTGGGTCGTCGGGTGTCGTTTCAGGTGGGGTAGGCCTCTCCCGCGTGTGCTCCGTGGGAGTTTCGCTTGCCATGTGCGCGCGAAAAAAGGGTCGACGCCTGGGCGGCCGGCGCGCGTGTGCCGCGCGTAACACCGCGGGCGAAGCACCGGGTCGTAGCGTCGCGCACTAAGCTGGCGCCAGGGCCTGGACGGCGGTATGGTCCCGGCACCCGGCTATCGGATCCGGCAAACAAAAGGAGATCCCGTCATGGCCCAGGCAGCGGACCGAATTCGCAACGTCGCTCTCGTCGGTCATCGTGGTGCGGGCAAGACATCTCTGCACGAGGCCCTGCTGTTCGAGGCGGGCGTCACCACCCGGCTCGGATCGGTGCAGGACGGAACCACCGTGTCGGACTCCGGAACCGACGAGCAGGCGCGGCAGATGTCGATCGCCGCCACGCTCAGCTCGCTGCAATGGGACGGCCGCAAGGTCAACCTGATCGACACCCCCGGCGAGCCCAGCTTCGTCGCCGACGCCCTCGGCGCGCTGCGCGTCTGCGAGTCCGCGATCTTCGTCATCAACGCGGTCATGGGCGTCGAGGTCTCGACCGCGCGCCTCTGGCAGCGCGCCGCCGAGCTCGACCTCGCGCGCATGCTGTTCGTGAACATGCTCGACCGCGAGCGCGCCGACTTCTTCAGAACGCTCGACCAGCTCAAGAAGGCCTTCGGCCAGCACGTCGTCGCCAGCGAGATCCCGATCGGCTCGGAGCACGAGCTCGAGGGCGTCATCGACCTCGTCGACATGAAGGCCTACAGGCAAGACTCGCCCGACCGCGCCGGCTGGACCGAGATCCCGATACCCGACGCCCAGCTCGGCCTCGCCCAGGAATACCGCGAGAAGCTGATGGACGAGGTCAGCGAGGTCTCCGACGCCCTGATGGAGCGCTATCTGGAGGGAGACGAGATCTCCCACGAGGAGATCGTCGGCGCGCTCAAGGAGGGCACCAACCACGGCAAGATCTTCCCGGTCGTCTGCGGCGTCGCGACCTCGAACCTCGGCACCACCCGCCTGCTCGACGCGATCGTCGAGGACCTGCCCTCGCCCGTCAAGCACGGCTCGCTGCAGATCGGCGAGCTCGAGCTCGCGCCCGACCCCGACGCCGAGCTCTTCGCCTACGTCTTCAAGACCCGCGCCGACCCCTTCGCCGGCCGCGTCAACCTGCTCCGCGTCTACCAGGGCACGCTCCGCTCCGACAGCCACGCCCTCAACACCCGCGCCAAAGTCAAGGAGCGCATCGGCCAACTGATCGTCTTCGCCGGTCGCGAGGCCGGACATCTGCAGGATCTCGGCCCCGGCGACATCGGCGCCGTCGCCAAGCTCAAGGAGACCCGCGCCGGCGACTGGCTCACCGCCCGCGCCGAAACCTCGTTGCCGACACCGCTCGAGATGCCCGCAATGAAGCTCCCCGCGCCGGTCATGGCCTTCGCGATCGAGTCCAAGACCAGGGGCGACGAGGAGAAGGTCTTCGCCTCGCTGCGCCGGCTCCAGGAGGAAGACCCGACGATCGATCTGCATCGCGACCAGCAGACCGGCGAGCAGATCGTCGCCGGCCTCTCGCAGGTCCACGTCGAAGTCATCGTCGACCGCCTCCGCGAACGCTTCGGCGTCGAGGTCACGCTCAAGCCCCCCCGCGTCCCCTACCAGGAGACCATCAGAGGCACCGCCAAGGCCCACGGCCGCCACAAGAAGCAATCCGGAGGCCGCGGCCAGTTCGGCGACTGCCACATCGAGATCGAACCTCTCAGCGATACCGACGACTCCTCCGGCTTCGAGTTCGTCGACAAAATCAAGGGCGGCGTCATACCGAGCTCATTCATCCCCGCGGTCGAAAAGGGCGTCCGCGAGGCGATGAGCTCAGGCGTCCTCGCCGGATACCCCGTCAAGGGCGTCCGCGTCCATCTCTTCGACGGCGCCTACCACACCGTCGACTCCTCCGAGATCGCCTTCAAGCTCGCCGGCGCCCAGGCGATGAAAGAGGCGCTCGCGCAGGCCAGCCCCGTGCTGCTCGAGCCGATCATGCTCGTCACCCTCTCCGTCCCCGAGGACTACGTCGGCGACGTCATCGGCGATCTCAACAGCCGTCGCGGCCGCCCCCAGGGCATGGAGCCCGTCGCTGGCATGACCGAGATCAAGGCCGAGGTCCCGATGGCCGAAATGCTCGCCTACGCTCCCGACCTGCGCTCCATCACCGGAGGCCAGGGCGACTACACGCTCGAGTTCCTGCGCTACGAGGAGGTTCCCGCCCACCTCGCCCAGCAGGTCGTCGACGGCTCCGCACGCGAGCACGCCGCTGCCGGCGCCTGACCGCGGTCGTTGGCCCGGATGCGGGCTTGGTGGCCTGACCCGGCCGTGGCCGGGGTCTGGGCATCCGGGCGGTCGCCAGGGTGGGGATCCGGGCGGTGGCCGGGGTCTGGGCATCCGGGCGGCGGCGCACGCGCGCGCGCGCGTGGGTTCGATCTTGGGCATTAGGGCTGGCGCTGCGCGCGCGCGCGCCTCGGCGGTGGCCGGGGTTTGGGGGTCCGGGCGGTGGCCCACGCGCGCTCGCGTGCGCGCGTGTGGGCTCGATCTTGGGCCTTACGGCTGGCGCTGCGCCCGCGCGCGCCCGCTCGCGTGCGTGTGGGTTCGATCTTGGGCCTTACGACAAGCGCTGCGCACGCGCGCGGACGCCCGCGCGCGCGTGGGCTCGGTACTCGGGCATGACGGCTGGCGGGGATCGCGTGCGTAAACACGCCGCAACACCCGCCATGCGCTCTGCATCATCCGCGCCGCCAATTTGCGCGCTCCCACTCGCCGAGGTACTCTCAGGTCGATGGCAACACGTTCGATCGTCACCTCCCAGCCCGACGTCGAGTGCGGCGTCTGCGGGCGCCGGCTGCTCCGCGGCGAGCATTCCGACGTGTTCCTCGACGGCGACCAGCGCCACGACGTCTGCGATCTGTGTGCCCCGCGCGCCGCCGACGGCGGCTGGCTGCGCGAGAGCGAAAGCCATGGGGACAGCGTTCCGGTGCCCCGCCAGAGGCGCCCCCGCCTGTTCGAGCGCCTGCGCTCGCGATAGCCCGCCGTTCCTGCCGGTCCGCCCGAGCCGAGCCCTCAGGGGCCTCGTTGGGGGGCACGCCGGACCGTCGCCGTGCGGCAGCCGAACTTTGACAGCACGCTCTCGCCATACGCTCATCTCGCTGGTACGATCTGTGCCGCGATGATCTACTGCGTCGTTCCAAAGCCGCTCGAGCACGAGCTCTACGCGAAGCTCTCCGAGCACTACCGCGACGATCCCAACGTCACCGTGATCGTCGACCGCCGCACGGCCGATCGCCGCGCTCGCGGCGGCCGTGCCTCCGCCGAGGTCGTGCAGCGCCGCGTCATCCGCGATCGCCGGCGCGCGCGCGTCGCGGGCGATCTGCTGCCGCTCGCCACTGCATAATCGCCTCGATGACCAAGGCGATCGTCCACGTGGACGGTGGCGCCCGCGGCAATCCCGGTCCTGCTGCCGCCGCCTGCGTGATCTCAACGCCTGACGGCGAGGTCGTGGCCGAGCACGCCCAGCTGCTCGGTCGCGCCACCAACAACGTCGCCGAGTACCGCGCCCTGCTGCTCGGACTCGAGCGGGCCAAGCAGCTGGGCGTGAGCGAGGTCGAAATCGTCAACGACTCGGAGCTGATCGCCAAGCAGATCAACGGCCATTACAAGGTCAAGCACGAGGCCATGCGGCCGCTCTACCTGCAGGCACTCGCCGCCCTGCGCGGCTTCGCGCGCTGGACCGTGCGCTCGGTCCCGCGCGCGCAGAACGCCCGCGCCGACGCGCTCGTCAACGCCGCCCTGGATCGCGCCGCCCTGGATCGCGCCGCCCCCGATCTCGCCGGCTGAGCTCGCCCGGGTGCCGCCGCCCAAACGGCGTCCGGCGCCGCGCCGGTGGCTACCCTCGGTCCGATGCTGAGCCCCAGAAACCGCGAGCTCCTGGGCCTGATTCCGGCCGCGCTGCTGGTCACGGCCGGGTTCACCGCGATCTTCATCCAGACCGAGCAGACCACGCGCGGCGCCGCCACCAACGTCACGCTCAACCATGCCTCCAGCGCGTCGCTCACCTACGGCGCCCTGTTCCTGGCGCTCTGCGTCGCCGGCCACCTCGTGATCCGCTTCGCGCTGCCCGACGCCGACCCCTACCTGTTCCCGCTCGGCGCCGTGCTGGCCAGCGTCGGGATCGTGATGGTCTATCGCATCGAACCGCGCCTCGCGCGCCAGCAGGCCCAGTGGATGGTGCTCGGCCTCGTGCTGTTCGCGGCCACGATCCTATTGCTGCGCCGGCGCGGCGTGGGCGTGCTCGAGCGCTACCGCTACACGATCGCGGCCTTCGGGATCGTGATGACCGTTCTGCCGCGCGTGCCCGTGATCGGCGAGCAGATCAACGGCGCCTACCTGGACATCCACGTCGGCGGCGTCTCCTTCCAGCCCGCAGAGCTCGGCAAGGTCGCGATCGTGATCTTCCTTGCCAGCTACCTGCACGACAACCGCCAGGCGCTCGTCACCGCCGGGCGGCGCGTCCTCGGGCTCACGATCCCGCCGATGAAGCAGTTCGGCCCGATGCTCATCATCTGGGGCGCCGCGATGGGAACGCTGCTCCTCACGGGCGAGCTCGGCACCTCGCTGATGTTCTACGGGGCGTTCCTCGCGCTCCTCTACGTCGCCACCGGACGCCTGTCCTTCCCGCTGATCGGGCTCGTCCTGTTCGCGCTCGGCGCCTGGTTCGTGGTCGGCCACGTCTCGCACGTGCACGCCCGCGTCCTGGCCTGGGAACACCCGCTCGACCCGCGCCTGTTCGAAAACGGCACCAGCTACCAGCTCGGGCAGGCCCTCTTCGCGCAGGCCGACGGCGGCCTGCTCGGCACCGGCTTCGACCAGTCGCTGCTGCGCTACCCCGTCGAACTCGCCAACCACACGGTCGTCCGCACCTCGATCCTGCCGGTTCCCGAAAGCGACATGATCTACGCCGTCATCACCGACGAGCTCGGGCTCGCCGGCGCGGCCGGCCTGCTGCTCGTCTACCTGCTGCTCGTGGCGCGCGGCCTGAAGACCGCGATGCTCGCCAAGGACTCGTTCTCGAAGCTGCTCGCCACCGGCCTCTCGTTCATCATCGCCATGCAGGTCTTCGTGATCGTCGGCGGCGTCACGCGCGTGATCCCGCTCACCGGCGTCACGCTCCCGTTCGTCGCCTACGGCGGCTCGTCGGTCGTGATGAACTTCGTGCTGCTCGCACTGCTGCTCGTGATCTCCGATCGCGCCCGCCGGCCCTACTCGCGGGTCTGACTGCAAGCGGCCTTGCGCAGGTTTGTTGCGCTTTTCGAGACGAAACCGCCATTTCGATGGCACGCGCAGGGGCCGCGCCCGGTTTCGTCGAAAACATCTGCCCGACCGTGCGATCTTCGACAACCAGCCGCGGCGTCCCACGCGTGCACGTGCGCGCGTCGAGCGCGCGACCCCATCCGCCCGCGACCGAACGGCGCTATGATGCCCGCCGGCTCGGCGCCTTCTCCTCGCAGGCCGGCCTGCACCAGCGCTCCTGGACAGCGCGCCTGCGCCGCGCCCTCGAGCGCGAGCTGTTCGCCGTTCACTATCAGCCGATCGTCTCGCTCCGCGATCGCGAGGTCGCGCACTACGAGGCCCTCGTGCGCCTTGCCGACGAGCCCAGCGGCGAGCTCGTGTCGCCGGGACAGTTCCTGCCGGTCGCCGAGCGCTCCGGCCTGATCTGCCAGATCGACCGGCTCGTGCTCGAGCAGGTGCTCGCGCTGCTCGCCAGCGCGCCGCACCCAGGTCTGCGCCTGGCCGTCAACCTCTCGGCCCGCTCCGTCACCGATCCCGGCATGCTCCGTCACGTCGAACGCGCGCTCGCACGCAACGGCGTCGAACCGGACCGCCTGGTCTTCGAGGTCACCGAGACCGATGCGATCTGCGACATGGACCGCGCTCGCGCCTTCTGCGCCGGGGTGCGCGCCCTCGGCTGCGAAATCGCGCTCGACGATTTCGGCGCCGGCTTCGGCACCTTCCAGTACCTCAAGGCGCTCCCATTCGACTACTTGAAGATCGACGGCAGCTTCGTGCGCTCGCTGCCCTGCTCGCCCAAGGACCAGCTCGTCGTACGCGTCCTCGCCGGACTGGCGGCCGCGATGGGCAAGCGCACGGTCGCCGAGTACGTTCGCGACGAGCCCACCGCCGCGCTGCTCTGCCGCTTCGGCATCGACCAAGCGCAAGGGTTCGCCTTCGGGCGGCCCATGCCCGCGGCTGCGCTCTTGCGCTACGAGACCGCCCGCCCGCCCGAGCTCGCGCGAGCGCCCGAGCTCCCGCCGGCCATGCTCAGCGCGGCTGTGGGAACTGCGCGCGCATAGATGCGTCCCACACGCGATCCGGCGTCAATCGGCGCGTGAGGATCGCCAGGCGCGCCGACGGCGTCACGCGCACGCGCGCCGGCGGCCGTCGCCGTGAAATCGCCCGCTCGATCGCCTTGGCGACGGCATCGGGACCGGCTCCGAGGTGGCGCATCGGGCCCTCGTAAGTGCCCACCGTCAGCTCGGCCAGCTTGGCATTGAACTCGTCGTACGGACCGCCCTCGCCTGCCCCGTCCATGCTCGCGACCGCCGCGCGGCCGAACTCGGTCACGATCAGGCCCGGCTCCACCACGATCACGTCCACGCCGAACCCGCGCACCTCGAAGCGCAGCGCGTCGCTGATCGCCTCGAGCGCGTACTTGCTCGCGTGGTAGTAGCCGCCCCCGGGAAACGTCAGGCGGCCTCCCATCGAGCTCACGTTCACGATCTTGCCCCAGCCCTGCGCCCGCATCCCGCCGAGCACCAGCTTGATCAGCGCGACCGGCCCGAGCACGTTCGTCTCGAACTGGCGCCTGACCGCCTCGAGCGCCACCTGCTCGATCGGGCCGCTCTGGCTGTACCCGGCGTTGTTGATCAGCACCCCGACCGCGCCATGCTCGCGCTCGACCGTCGCCACTGCCGCTGCCATCGATCCCTCGTTCGTGACGTCCAGCTGCAGCGTCCTCGCGCCCGCGCCGGCCAGGTCCGCGATCGACTCCGGCCGACGCGCGCTCGCGTACACCGGCCATCCCCGCTCGAGCAGGCGCAGCGCCGTGGCGTGTCCGATCCCCGACGAGCAGCCGGTGATCAGCACCGCCTTGGAGACCTCGGACATGCGCACTCTCAGCATACGCCCGACTTCTCGCCGACGTGCGCCCGTGCGGGATCGCGCGCCGCGTTGGATGCCGACAGCGTCGCCCGCGGGGGACCGCGCGCCGCGTCCCGGTAGGGTGCTGGCAACGATGCGCGCCGTCACCTTCCAGGCCCCCGGCGAGGTTCGGGTCGACGACGTCCCGGAGCCCGAGCTCGAGCGCCCCGACGATGCGATCGTGCGCATCGAGGCCAGCGGCATCTGCGGCTCGGACCTGCATATCTTCCACGGCCGCGTCCCCGTCGAGCAGGGCTTCACGATCGGACACGAGTTCGTCGGCCGGGTGCTCGCCGCGGGCCCCGAGGTCGAGCGGGCCGCCGTCGGCGATCGCGTGCTCGGCTGCTTTCACACCGCCTGCGGAACCTGTGCCGCGTGCATCCGCGGCGACTACCACCGCTGCCGTTACGGCCGCACCTTCGGTCACGGCTCGAAACTCGGGGACCTGCAGGGCGCGCAGGCCGAGCGCGTGCTCGTCCCGCGCGCCAACCTGGTCCTGCGCCGCGTGCCCGAGCAGATCAGCGACGAGGTCGCCCTGTTCGCCGGCGACGTGCTCGGCACCGGCTACCACGCCGTCTCGCACGCCGGGCTGCGCGCCGGCGACACCGCCGCCGTCGTCGGTCTCGGGCCGGTCGGCCTGTGCGCCATCCAGGCCGCCCGCGCCGCCGGCGCCACCCAGGTGTTCGCGATCGACACCGTCCCGGCGCGCCTGGACATGGCCCGGCGCTTCGGCGCCACGCCCGTGCACCTGACCGAGCAGGACCCCAAGCGGACGGTGCGCGCCAGCACCGACGGGGCCGGCGTCGACGTGGTCGTCGACGCCGTCGGCGACCCGGCTCCGCTGGCGCTCGCGATCAGCCTCGCGCGCGACGCCGGCACGGTCTCCGGCATCGGCGCCTACGCCGGCAAGGGCGAGGTGCCGCTCGGTCTCGCCTGGTTGAAGGGGCTCACGCTGAAGACCGGCCTCGCCAACGTGATCGCCCATGTCGACCGGGTGCTCGGGATGATCTCCGCCGGCCTGCTCGACCCAGCGCCGCTCGTCACCCACCGGATGACGCTCGAGGACGCCCCCGAGGCGTATGCGCTGTACGACCGGCGCGAGGCGCTGAAGATCGTCCTGGCGCCCTGACGGCGGATACCCTGCAGCCATGACCACAGCACTGCAGCCATGAGCACAGCATCGATCTCCCTCCCGGATACGCTCGGCGACGCGGCCCGCCAGTTCGTCTCGGGGCCCCACGCGCTGCTGATCGGCGATCAGCGGCCGCAGGCGGCCGACGGGCGCACGTTCGCGACGCTCGACCCCTCGAGCGGACGCGAGATCGCACAGGTCGCGCATGCGGGCAGCGCCGACGTCGACGCCGCCGTCGCCCGTGCCCGCGCCGCCTTCGAGGGCTGGTCGGCCGCGCCCGCGTCCGAGCGCGAGCGGCTGCTGTTCGCGCTCGCCCAGGCGGTCGACTCGCACGCCAAGGAACTGGCGCAGATCGAGTCGCTCGACAACGGCAAGCCGGTCAAGCTCGCGCAGCTCGTCGACGTCCGCGGCACCGTCTCGCACCTGCGCTACTTCGCCGGCTGGCCCACCAAGATCGAGGGCGCGGTGCTGCCGGTCGCGGCCGGCCCCGGCATGCAGTGCTACACCCGCCGCGAACCGGTCGGGGTCTGCGCCCAGATCATCCCCTGGAACTTCCCACTGCTGATGGCCTCCTGGAAGCTGGCCCCCGCGCTCGCCGCCGGCTGCACCGTCGTGCTCAAGCCCGCGGAGCAGACCCCGCTCAGCGCGCTCCGTCTCGGCGAGCTCGCGCTCGAGGCCGGCTTCCCGCCGGGCGTCATCAACGTCCTCACCGGCGACGGCGCCACCGGCGCGGCGCTCGTCGAGCACCCCGACGTCGACAAGGTCGCCTTCACCGGCTCCACCGCCGTCGGGCGCGAGATCGGCGCCAAGGCCGGCCGCGCGCTCAAGCGCGTCACGCTCGAGCTCGGCGGCAAGTCGCCCAACATCATCCTGCCCGACGCCGACATCGAGGCCGCGGTCGCGGGCGCCTATCAGGCGATCTACTTCAACTCCGGCCAGGCCTGCAACGCCGGCTCGCGACTGTTCGCCCCGGCCGCGCAGTTCGACGAGATCGTCAGCGCCCTCGCGCAGCGCGCCGCGGCCACGACGCTGGGCCCGGGCCTCGAGCCGCAGACCCAGCTCGGGCCGTTGATCTCCGCCGAGCAGCAGGCGCGCGTGCTCTCCTACATCGAATCCGGTCTGGGCGATGGCGCCGAGCTCTTGTGCGGCGGCGAATCCGCGCTCGCCGACAGCGGCGGCTACTACGTGGCGCCGACGCTCTTCAGCGCCACCTCCGACGATCTTCCGATCGCGCGCGAGGAGATCTTCGGGCCCGTCCTCGTCGCCTCACCGTACGACTCGCTCGAGGAGGTCGCCGCCCGCGCCAACGCCGGCGAGTACGGCCTGGCGGCGGGTGTGTGGACGAGGGACGTCTCGCAGGCTCACCGCATGGCCGCGCTGCTGCACGTCGGCATGGTCTACGTCAACACCTGGGGCGCCGCCGATCCCGCCGCCCCGTTCGGCGGCTTCAAGGCCTCGGGCGTCGGCCGCGAGCACGGCCGCGACGGACTCGAGGCCTACCTGGAGAGCAAGACGGTGTGGATGGCGCTGTAGGACCCCGCGCCGGGGATGCCCGATCGGCTGAGGGCACCATGCGCGCCGGTGCAGCGGGCATCGTGGGCGCAGAGGGCGCTGTTGCCGCCGACCCCGCGCGCCCGGCGGTCGACGTGCCGCGGCAACGGGGCTCCACGACCGCGCGCTGGCATGCGCCGCTGGCTGTCCTATGCGGCCTCGTGCTCGTCGCCGCGACCGCCGAGATCGTGCTCGACGGCGCGATCGGGCACTCGCCGCTGATCCCGAAATCGCCGCACATCGCCGCGTGGCTGCGCTCGCTCGGCGGCGAGCGCCTCGGCTACCGCGTCTTCTTGATCGCGCTGCTCTCCTCGACGGTCGCCTACGTCGTGCTGATCGGGCTCGCACGGACGCGCACGCGCCCGCGTGCGGCGCGGGAGCGCACGCAGGGCCGCTGGGCGATCGCGCTGGTCGCGCTGCTGAGCCTGATCGTGTTCGCCGGGCCGATCCTGATCTCGACCGACGTCTTCAGCTACATCGCCTACGCGCGCATGGGCGTCGTGCACGGCGTCAACCCCTACCTGCACGGCCCGGCGGCGATCGCGCAGGACCCGGTCTTCTACTACGTCGGGCACGACTGGCTCGACGTCGCCACCGCCTACGGCCCGCTCTACACGCTGATCAGCTACCCGCTCGCCCCGCTCGGCCTGGTCGGCGCACTGTGGGGCATGAAGGTCTATGCGCAGCTCGCCAGCCTCGCCACGCTGACGCTCACCTGGCGCGTCGCCGCCCGCCGCGGCTTCGACCCCGTGTTCGCGCTGCTCGCGGTCGGCGCCAACCCGCTGTACGTGATCTACGGCCTCGGAGGCGCCCACAACGACCTGATCATGCTCGCGCTGATGATGGGCGCCGTCGCGCTGACGGTGGCTGTGCCCAGGGCAGACACGGTGGCCGCCGGCGTGAGGGCGCGAGACGTACGGTCCGGAGACGACAGTGTGGGGGGTGGGAGGACGCAAGACGGAGTCGCCGGCGCGCGTCGCGAAGCCGCCGCGGGCGCGCTTGTGATCGCGGGCGCGCTCGTCAAGGCGACCGTTGCGGTGCTGCTGCCGTTCATGGTCCTCAGCCGCCGCCGCC